>JAWLCY010000001.1:0-533964 GCA_041686895.1 Saliniramus sp.
CAAGCTCCGCCGAACGCCCGTTGCTCCCACGGCGGGAAACCGCCAAACTCACGCCGCGGCTCTGCTTCCGGCTGGATGAAGAAAAGGGGTCAGAGCAGCCTCATAGAGGCTTGCTACGGAAGCATAGGCCGGCGCCTCCTCCGCGCGCGCTGCGTTCTCTAAGTGTCTGATGGTCTCGTCTAGTGCCGCAAGTTCGAGGGCTGATTCCGAAATGGCTTCCTTAAGTTGTGCAGCGCGCTCCGCTAATTCGCGGTAGCGCTCGTGGACCGTGAAGTTTTCGACCTGAGTCTTTAACTTCTCGATCCGCTCCTCGGTCCTAGCGAGTTCCGGGCGTATGTCCTTGGTGGTCCCAAACAGTTCACCAAACTCTCCCTCCTTGATTGCCTTCTTGAGCGTTGCCGTGGCCTTCTTGCGGGTCCGCAGTTCCTGGAATTTGCGCGAGACCTCCCACTCGAGTCCCAGCAGGTGTGAAACGTTCACCTGCCAGTCCCACGGCTGCTGATTATCGTTCTGCCGTTCCACCGAGCTAAAACCGCCGGACTTCCTACGGCGGGCGAAGTAGCCGATGAGCGACCGAAAGGTTGGGGAATGAGGGGTTGCGAACCGAGAACTGGTCGAGTCTGCTGGGATATCGAACCACGCCTTACCGAGCCGACCCTTCCATGCATCGAGCGACAGCTCGGTTCCTCGGCAGGTTTCCTCACCGACGTGACCCGACCACTCCGGGATATCAGTTACGTCAGCGATCAGAACTCTACGATCCTCGTCGCAATTGCGCGTGACGGCAACGGATCGACCGTCAAGGATGAACACCCCCGTGAAGGCATGCGCAACAATCTCCGGCTTCTTGAAGAGAGAATTTTTGTCGGCCTCGCTACCCAGCAGAAAATGCAGGATCTCCACCAAGCTGGTCTTCCCTGCCGAGTTGCGGGTCTGTTTCCGCGTCGAAGACGCTGTGACATCGGCGAGGAGAATGTTCAGGCCGGCGCTGAACATCAGGTTCTTGAAGGTGGGAATGGTGGACCGAATCGAGTTGATCATTTCCGCGCCCTCGCCACAAGCCCGTCCACGAGCTCGACCGCGCTCATTGCGTACAGCAGGGATAAGGCAAGCACGAACCAGTCGAAGGTGAGAGGGGAAGAATTCTCGCGGCGAGCCCTCAATCTGCAGACGCTGTCCCAGACATCGGAAACCTGAGCAGGTGCGGTCAAAACAGACAAGATGTCTCCACCGACGCCCAGAAGCGCCCGGTCGGGCCGAAGGTGCTTGCCGGGCAGGATCATGCTGCCTCCCTAAGCGGCCTGTCCTTAAAGATGGTGCACTTTTCGAAGAAGTAGGCGAGTACGCTCCAAACAGCCACCTCGCGAGGGGTGGTCGCGCGCTCACCTGCCAAGGTGAAATCGTAAAGCTCGTCCATAATCTCGCCTGGCGCCAAGCCTTGGCAGTCTAGTTCGACGTACTTAGCCTTGAAGATCGAAGCCAGATCTCCGCCAAAAAGTGGGTTTGCGTTCTCGTTGATCAGGTGCTCTACGCTGTACGTGTTCTCAAAGCCCTTCGAAATGCGGTCGCGATAGACCTTGTCAAGGCCGTTGAACTCAAGTTTTTCGAAGGGGACGACGACCGGCTGTGCGTCGTCTTGTTTGCGAAATGCCCCCCGAGCCATGACTGCCTTTACGACGGCGAGGATCTCCTGTGGCTGAACCGTCCGGAAGTCCTCTTCCGTGGCATCCGGACCGAGCAGCTCTTGAATATCGTCATCGTTCAAACCGAAGATGTGGTTCTCAAATTGGGCGCGCCCGAATATGCGCACCTTTCGGTCCGGATTCTCGTGCTGAAGGTCGAGCACCTTCTGAATTATCTGCGCCGGAGTCTCCATGTAGTTAGTAACGAAGTACCACTCTTTCATCCTGGGCCAATGGGCGCACGCTCCCTCAAAGTCCATTCCTACCTTCTCGACGGCCTTCTTCATACTGCCGTCGGTGGAGTGCGCACCAGCGTTTACGGGGCCGTAGCAAGCGAAGATTGTCAACGGGTCCTGCAGGAGTCCATCGCACTTGAGGTCGCCGCGCGAGTAGTCCGTTCCGGCCGGGATAAAGTTGTTTCCATGGACCTTGGCCATTAGCGCAGCTAGGAAGGCCTGAAGGCCATCCCCCTTGCAGCGACGCAACTTCAGTTCGAGCGCGTTCTTCACGGCCCGTCGCTTCAAAGAAGACAGCAATTTCGACCCCAACTAGCAGAAACCAATGCAGCTATCTTTGATTGTGATATCACTAGAACATGGGCACTGAAAAGCCAAAAAATGCGGCGTTGCCCGGCATCGCGAACGCGGCGTGACGCTGATTGTTTCCGGCCGCCGTCGCCGCTCGCGCAGGGCGGCGCAAATGCCACTGCGAAAAGCAAGGGGGGCGGATTAACCTTCCCCTTGCATGTCCTCCCACCAACGGTACGTCACGAACGGCCTCTTTCCGTTCACCGCCCGCTGAAGCCGTACAATGTAAATCGTCCGCCTGTCGGCACAGAAGTGGAGGCGCCGAGCATGTCGTCGCCCCCCCCTCAACTACACCCCGTCGTCGCCCCACACGTATCGCATTTCAGGCACGTCCCGTTGCGCACCAGCGTGAAGTTGGCGCATTCCGGGCAGGCTTCGCCTTCGTAGCCTTTCATGCGGGCTTCGGCGCGCTTGTCGGCGACGGTCATGCCGGCCGAGGTGTCGGTCCTGGGCTTGGCGAATCCCAGGGCTGAGAGGTCCACGTCGTCCTCGTCCTCGTCCTCGTCCTCGAACGCCGCCGGCTCCTGCTTGAGGGCGGTGGCGCCCTTGGTGGCGACCTTGCCCGCGCCGGCAAGCGCCGTCACCACATTGCCGCCCGCCGGAGCCGCGCCGCCGGAGACGAGCATCAGCTTGTCCGTCTTGCCGCGGGTGAAGCCCTTGGAGACGTAGCTCGCCGCCGGGGCGGAAAGCTTCGACTGGTCGTCGCCCTTGCCGATCACGTCATGGCCGATATCGCTCGGGTCGATATGGGCGAGGTCGTAGCGGCCGAGATAGGAGATGGCCAGTTCCCGGAACACGTAGTCGAGGATCGAGGTCGCGTTCTTGATCGACTGGTTGCCCTGGACGAAGCCCGCGGGCTCGAAGCGCGTGAAGGTGAAGGCCTCCACGTATTCCTCAAGCGGCACGCCGTATTGCAGGCCGAGCGAGATCGCGATGGCGAAGTTGTTCATCATCGCCCGGAAGGCCGCGCCCTCCTTGTGCATGTCGAGGAAGATCTCGCCGAGGCGTCCGTCCTCGTATTCGCCGGTGCGGAGATAGAGCTTGTGCCCGCCCACGACCGCCTTCTGCGTATAGCCCTTGCGGCGGTCGGGCATCTTCTCGCGCTCGCGCACCCGCTCGACGCGCTCCACGACCCGCTCGACGATCTTCTCCGCGACCTGCGCCACCCGCGCCGGAGCGGTGGCGGAAAGGAGCTGGTCGACCGCATCCGCCGCATCCTCCTCCTCGTCATCCTCGATGAGGGCGGCGTTGAGCGGCTGCGACAGCTTCGAGCCGTCGCGATAGAGGGCGTTGGCCTTGAGCGCCAGGCGCCAGGAGAGCATGTAGGCGCTCTTGCAGTCGTCGACGGTGGCGTCGTTGGGCATGTTGATGGTCTTGGAGATCGCCCCCGAGATGAAGGGCTGCGCCGCCGCCATCATGCGGATATGGCTCTCGACGGAGAGATAGCGCTTGCCCACACGTCCGCAGGGGTTGGCGCAATCGAAGACCGGATAGTGCTCTTCCTGCAGGAAGGGCGCGCCCTCGAGCGTCATCGCCCCGCAGATATGGATGTTGGCGTCCTCGACATCCTTTCGCGAGAAGCCGAGATGCGTCAGCAGGTCGAAGGAGGGATCGTTGAGCTTCTCCGCCGGGACCTTGAGCGTTCCCGTCAGGAAGTCCTCGCCGAGGGTCCACTTGTTGAAGACGAACTTGATGTCGAAGGCCGATTTCAGCCCGCCCTCGATCGCGGCGATCTTGTCGTCGGTGAAGCCCCTGGCGCGAAGCGTCTGCGGGTTGATCGCCGGCGCCTGCGCCATCGAGCCGTGGCCCAGCGCATAGACCTCGATCTCCGCGATCTCGTGCTCCTTGTAGCCGAGGGCGCGCAGGGCGTCGGGAACGGCGCGGTTGATGATCTTGAAGTAGCCGCCGCCGGCGAGCTTCTTGAACTTCACGAGCGCGAAATCGGGCTCGATGCCGGTCGTGTCGCAATCCATGACGAGGCCGATCGTCCCAGTCGGGGCGATGACGGTGGCCTGGGCGTTGCGGTAGCCATGCTTCTCGCCGAGCGCGAGGGCGTTGTCCCAGGCGAGCCGGGCCCGTTCGACGAGGATCGGCTCGGGGCAGGAGGCGTGGTCGAGGGGCACCGGGTTGGTGTTGAGGCCCTCATAGCCGTCCGCCTCCCCATGCGCCGCGCGGCGATGGTTGCGGATGACGCGCAGCATGTGCTTCGCGTTCGGCGCATAGCCGGGGAAGGGGCCGAGCTCGCCCGCCATCTCGGCGGAGGTGGCGTAGGCCACCCCCGTCATGATCGCGGTGAGCGCGCCGCCGAGGGCGCGGCCCTCGTCCGAATCGTAGGGCAGGCCCATCGTCATCAAGAGGCCGCCGATATTGGCGTAGCCGAGGCCGAGGGTGCGGTAGCGGTAGGAACGCTCCGCGATCTCCTTCGAGGGGAACTGCGCCATCAGCACCGAGACCTCGAGGACGATCGTCCAGAGCCGGCAGAGATGCTCGTAGCCCGCCCAGTCGAAGGCCTTGGCCTGCCGGTCGTAGAACTGCAGCAGGTTCGCCGAGGCGAGGTTGCAGGCCGTGTCGTCGAGGAACATGTATTCCGAGCACGGATTCGAGCCCCGGATCGGCCCTGATGCCGGGCAGGTATGCCAGTCGTTCATCGTGGTGTTGTAGTGCAGGCCGGGATCCGCCGAGGCCCAGGCCGCATGGCCGATCTTCTCCCACAGGTCGCGGGCCTTGAGCGTCTTCTTCACCCCGCCGGAGCGGTAGACGAGATCCCAGTCGCCGTCATTCTCGACCGCGCGCAGGAAATCGTCCTTGATCGAGACCGAGTTGTTCGAGTTCTGGCCCGAGACGGTGAGATAGGCTTCCGAATCCCAGTCCGTGTCGTAGATGTCGAAGGCGATGTCCTTGTAGCCCTGCTTCGCGAACTGGATCACGCGCTTGATGTAGTTGTCGGGCACGAGGGCGCGGCGGGCGAGCTTGATCTCGCGCTTGAGGGCCGGGTTGCGCTCCGGATCGAAGCAGGCGTCACCGGAGATGTCGTCCCTTGCCTCGCAATTCACGCAGGCCTTCATCACCGCCTTGAGGTGGCGGTTGCAGAGCTTGGAGCCGGTGACGAGGGCAGCGACCTTCTGTTCTTCCCGCACCTTCCAGTCGATATAGGTCTCGATATCCGGGTGATCGACATCGACGACGACCATCTTGGCCGCGCGGCGCGTGGTGCCGCCGGACTTGATCGCGCCCGCCGCCCGGTCGCCGATCTTGAGGAAGGACATCAGGCCAGAGGACTTGCCGCCGCCGGAAAGACGCTCGCCCTCGCCGCGCAGGCGCGAGAAATTCGAGCCTGTGCCCGAGCCGTACTTGAACAGGCGCGCCTCGCGCACCCACAGGTCCATGATCCCGCCCTCGTTGACGAGATCGTCGCCGACGGACTGGATGAAGCAGGCATGCGGCTGGGGATGCTCGTAGGCCGTCTTCGACTTCACGAGCTTGCCGGTCCTGTGGTCGACGTAATAATGCCCCTGGCTCGGGCCGTCGATGCCGTAGGCCCAGTGCAGGCCGGTGTTGAACCATTGCGGCGAGTTCGGCGCGACCATCTGCGAGGCGAGCATGAAGCGCAATTCGTCGAAGAAGGCCTGCGCGTCCTCCTCCGAGGTGAAATAGCCGCCCTTCCAGCCCCAGTAGGTCCAGCAGCCGGCGAGCCGGTCGAAGACCTGGCGCGAGGAGGTCTCGGGGCCGTGGCGCTCTGCTTCGGGGAGCTTCGCGAGGGCGGCTTCGTCCGGGACGGAGCGCCAGAGGAAGGAGGGGACGTCGTTCTCCTCGACCTTCTTCAGCGCCGCCGGAACGCCCGCCTTGCGGAAATATTTCTGCGCCAGAACGTCCGATGCGACCTGGCTCCAGGTCGTGGGGACCTCGATCTGGTCGAGCTTGAACACGATCGACCCGTCCGGGTTCCTGATCTCGCTCGAGGCGAACCGGAAGTCGATGGTGGAATAGGGCGATTTGCCCTGCGTGGTGTAGCGCCGCTCGATCCGCATCTTCTCGTCCCCAATTTATGGCGGTCTCCCGCCGGCCGCGATACGCGGCCCCTGTCAGCCCAATTCTCTCTTCGACGCCCCGGGGCGATCTTGAACGCCGCCCCTCATGGTCAAAAACCGGCTGGCCGGGACTCTCCGGATATGGTCAGCCGAAAGGCTTCGCGCACCCCCGTTCGGGCACGGCGAATTGATTTTCGGACAACTCTTCTGGAGAACCCATGAGCGGCGCCTTCTGCCCCGCCGACGTCCCGAACAGCACGTCACGAAGCTATGCCCGCATCGCGCCGGTCGTCAAGGAGTAGTGTGGGGACAATTCGCATGGCCCTACATATTGTGGGGGCTGTGAAGATTGTGGAAAGATTGGAAACCGCCTCTTAAGCCTTTCAGGAACCGACGGGATTCCGCGCGGGGCGTTCTGCGGACCGTCACGAGGAACGCTCGCTGGAGGCCGGAAATGTGGATATCATGAGCCGGCGCATTGACAGGAGCGGGCCGCCCATGGGGGATCGCAGCGCATCCTGAAAGCCCCGGCAGATTGCGTCGGCGGGCGCCGTTCGCGGGAGGAGGCGATTCGCGCTGCGTCGAATCGGCGTTCCGCCGGAGCCTTCGGACGCCACGGCACTGGACTTCCCGACGGCGGGACGCCATAAGGGCGCGATCGATGAAGGGCGAGATCCGCGATGACGTTCAAGCAATTCCTGACCGAATTCTTCACCTGGTGGAACGGCCAGACGCTCGGCACGCGCCTCCACACCTGGCGCAACGGCGAGTACGTCGGCGCCGACGAGTTCGGGAACCGCTATTACCGGTCGAAGGCCGGCAGGATCGATCCGGCGCTCGGCCTCGAGCGCCGCTGGGTCATCTATAACGGCCTCGTGGAACTCTCGCGCGTCCCCCCCGGCTGGCGCGGATGGCTCGCCCACACCTACCCGGTCGCCCCCTCCGAGGAGGCTTATCGGCCGCGCGACTGGGAGAAGCCGGGCCTGGAAAACCTCACCGGGACGGCGATGGCGTACCGACCCCAGGGCTCGGCCCTGACGGCGGCCAAGCGCCCGCCCGCAACCGGCGACTACGCGGCCTGGACTCCGGGAGATTGAGCGGCTTGCGCTGCGCACGATTCATCGCGTCCGGATCGGGACGGGGCGGCATGACGTCATCCTTCGCCAGGATCGGTCTCCTCGCGCTGCTCGGCGGGACGCTCGCCGCCGCGCCCGCGCGCGCCGACCAGATCGCCAATCCGATCGCCGTCTTCTCTGGTCTCGACAAGATCACGGCGCGCATCATCACCTTCGAGGCCGAGATCGACGAGACGGTCCAGTTCGGCTCGCTCCTTCTCACCGCTCGCGTCTGCTATACCCGCCCGCCGACGGAGAGCCCGAACACGACGGCCTTCATTGAAGTGGAGGAGGTCGCGCTCGACGATTCGGTCACCCCCGTCTTCTCCGGCTGGATCTTCGCCTCGAGCCCCGGCCTCAACGCCATCGAGCACCCGGTCTACGACCTCTGGCTCGTCGATTGCCGCGCCGTCTCGCGCGGCGAGGCGGATGCGGAGATGGCGGAACAGGGCGAGGCCTATGTGCGTCCCGCCGAACTCGGCGTGCCCGAGGGCGAAGTTCCGCTTCCCCCGCCGCGTCCGTTCTGATCGACGACAGGCATTCCCCCTCCGCCGCCGCGATTGGCATCCGCCGCCGGCTTTGCCATGCTGCGGGCGACGGGTTCGCAGAAGGTGTCGCTCACTATGAGGCAGGCGATCAGGTTTCGCCGTAACGGGCGGGTGGTTGAACTCGACCGCTTCCATCCGCGCATGACGCTGCTCGATTACCTCCGCAACGAGGAGCGGGCGTCGGGCACCAAGGAGGGTTGCGCCGAGGGGGATTGCGGCGCCTGCACCGTCGCGCTCGGCCGAATCCGTGACGGCAGGCTCGTCTACGAGCCGGTCAATGCCTGCATCCTCCTGCTCGGCCAGATCGACGGGGCCGATCTCGTCACCGTCGAGGACCTGGCGCGCGGCGGCTGCCTGCACCCGGTCCAGGAGGCGATGGTCGCCCATCACGGCTCGCAATGCGGCTTCTGCACGCCGGGGATCGTCATGAGCCTCTTCGTCCTGCACGAGGAGGGCGAGCGTCCCGTAAGTCGTCCGGCGATCGAAGATGCGCTCGCGGGAAATCTCTGCCGCTGCACCGGATACCGCCCCATCATCGACGCCGCGCTCGCCGCCTGCGCCGTCGAGGCCCCGACCGGTTTCGCCGTGGAGCGCGAGGAGCGCGCGGCGGCCCTGGCCTTGCTTGAGGACGGGGAGGGGGTCCTTGTCGGGAGCCCGGAGCGCTTCTTTGCCGCGCCGCGCACGCTCGCAGAACTCGAGCATCTCTGCGCCGCCCATCCGGACGCGACCATCCTCGCCGGAGCGACCGATGTCGGGCTCTGGATCACGAAGTCCCTGATGGCGATCGAGAAGTTCATCTGGCTGGGGCGCGTGCCGGAATTGCGCCGGCTCGAGGAGAATGACGACGGCCTCACGATCGGCGCGATGGTCTCGCATGCGCGCGTCCATCCGGCGCTTGCCGCCATCGATCCGGATCTCGGCGAACTGATGCGCCGATTCGGGTCGATGCAGGTGCGCGCCTCGGGGACGGTCGGGGGGAACATCGCCAACGGCTCGCCCATCGGCGACCTCGCCCCCGCCCTGATCGCGCTCGGCGCGCGTCTCGGCCTGCGCCGCAAGGGCGCGCGGCGCGAAATCGCGCTGGAGGATTTCTTCCTCGCCTACCGCAAGCAGGACAGGGAGCCCGGCGAGTTCGTCGAGGCGTTGCGCATCCCCCGCCTTCCCGATGACTCGGTCTTTCGCTGCTTCAAGGTGACGAAACGCTTCGATGAGGATATTTCCGCCGTCATGGGAGCCTTCGCGCTGAGGCTCGAGGGGCGCCGCGTCGCGGCCGCGCGCATCGCCTATGGCGGGATGGCGGCGACGCCGCGGCGGGCCCCCCTTGCGGAGGCGGCGCTTGCGGGGGGCGATCTAGACGACGAAGGGACATGGGAGCCGGCGCTCGATGCGCTCGCCTGCGATTTCCAGCCGCTGAGCGACCACCGCGCGACATCCGCCTATCGCGGCCTCGTTGCGCGAAACCTGCTCTTCAAGTGCCTCGTCGAGCTTGCCTCCGGCGAAAGCGCCACGACGCGGGTTGTCGATTCCCGGGCAGCGGCGTCCTGATCGTCAGGCGGCCTTCCGGGGCGCGACAATGCGGGTGAGGAAGTCCGCGAGATCGTTCGTGATGTAGTCGATATGAGGGGCCTTGACGGCCTCCTGCTCGAAGGGCTCGCGGAACGGATCGATGGTCCTTGGAATGATGAGGGCCGTCGTCATTCCCGTATCGTGCGGCACGACGAGGTTCTTGGCGATGTCCTCGAACATTGCGGCCCTGGCGGGATCGACCGCGTGCTTCTCAAGAAAGATCTCGTAGGCGCGCCGGTCCGGCTTGGGGATGAAATCGGCGGCGACGATGTCGAAGACGTCCTCGAAATGGTCGAGGATGCCGATCTTCCTTGCGACGTTCTCCGCGTGCTTGCGCGAGCCGTTGGTGAGAATGAGCCGGCGGCCGGGCAGGGCCTCGATGGCCGTTCCAAGGGACGGGTTCAGCTCGATCCCCGAATGATCGATGTCGTGCGCGAAATCGAGGAAATCGTACGGATCGACCGCATAGACGTCCATCAGCGCCTTCAGGGTGGTCCCGTGCTGGTGATAGAAGTATTTCTGAAGCGCCCGGGCGGAAAGGCCGTCGATTCCGAACATGTCGGCGATATAGGCGGTGATCCTCTCGTCGACCTGCGGCCAGATCCGCGCCTCGTGCGAATAGAGCGTATTGTCGAGATCGAAGATCCAGGTCTCGACATGCGCAAAGCCGCGCGCGTCGGGGGCGGTGAAATGGGCGGTTTTCTCTGTCAAGTCGATCGGCTTCCGAACTGGCGTCGCGCTCTTCTTCAAGAGTCGAGGATGTCGGATATAGGTTGACGATTGACGAAAAACGAGCCCCGCGCCGGGATTAGGAGGGTTGAGACGCCAGCAGGTCGCGCACGGCTTCGCGAAGTTCGGCGAAATGGGCGATGATCCGGTCCGGGCCGAGTTCCGAGACGTGCCGGTCGGTATAGCCGAAGGGGACGGCGATCACCGGGATCTCGGCGGCGCGGGCGGTGGCGATGTCGGTGAGGGAATCCCCCACCATGACGGCGCGCGCCGGATCGCCGCCGGCCTGCTCGATCGTCAGCGTCAGGTGGCGCGGATCGGGCTTGTACCAGGGAAAGCTGTCGCGCCCGCAGATCGCCTTGAAGCGCGGGGCCACGCCCAGCGCCTCGAGAAGCCGCACCGAATGGCCGTGCATCTTGTTGGTGCAGACGGCGAAGCTGAAGCCGTCATCCGCCAGATCGTCGAGCGCCTCCACCACGCCGGGAAAGAGGCGCGTCTCCACGCAGAGATTCTCGCCATAATGCGCGATGAATTCCCTGAAAAGCTCCTCGTGGCGCTCAGGCGTCAGCTCCCGCCCCGCAGCCTCGAAGCCCCGGCCGATCAGGGCCCGCGCGCCCGCGCCGATCATCGACGCCGCCCGCTCGACGGGAAGCGTCGGCAGCCCCTGCCTGTCGAGGAGCAGGTTGAGGGTCGCCATGAGGTCGGGGGCGGTATCGGCAAGGGTGCCGTCGAGATCGAAGACGATGATCGGATTCATGCGGTCGGTCCTGCTTTCCGGGGATGCATAGGCCGGATCGCGAGCGCGCGCCACCGGCAAAATGCAAGCCTCCGGTTAACCATTCGCTAACCATGACGGCGAATGCTGTCCGCCGAGGCCATAGCCGAATCGGCGAGATCGAAAGCATGCGACAGGTGAAAAACATGAAGCGCAGGATGTCACGCATGGCCATGACGGCCCTTGCCGTCGCCACCTCTGGTCCCGTTCTCGCCTCCGCCTACGATTTCGTGCCCGCCCCGCAGACGGATCTCAACCGCCTTTATCGGATCGACCGCGTCACCGGCGAGGTCAACTCCTGCCAGTACGGTCTGAAGGAGGGAACTGTCGGCGTCACCCTCTGTTTCGGGGCAGGCGAGGGCGCGGGACCGCAGGATCCGGGCGACTACGGCCTCGTCGCCTCGATGCATGAGCGCGAGGGCGGCGTCTTCCGCGTCAACCGCCGAACCGGCGAAATGAGCGTGTGCTACGTCTTCGAGGAGAAGGTGGTCTGCACCCCGCCGGAGATGGTCTCCCCCGCGACGGAGACCGCCGAAAGCGCGTCCGTTCCCGAGACGACGGGTTCGACGCGGGAATAGGCTGCTGCGCTTTCTTCCCTCCACCGCTTGAAACCCGATCCGTTTCGGTCGATACGGACAGCGTCGTATCGCAGCGATGGGGATCAGGCCGTGAGCGCTGAAGATCTGAAGAGAGCGGCGGCCGCCCGTGCGGTCGAACTTGTCGAGGACGGGATGCGCCTGGGGCTTGGAACGGGCTCCACGGCGAAGCTCTTCGTGTCGCTTCTCGCGGAGCGCGTGCGCGGTGGGCTGAAAGTGACCGGCGTTCCCACCTCCGAGGCGACCCGCGCGCAGGCCGAGGCGGAGGGCGTGCCGCTGACCACCCTCGACGAGACGCCCGAACTCGATCTCACCGTCGACGGCGCGGACGAGCTTGACGATGACCTGCATCTCATCAAGGGCGGCGGCGGTGCGCTCCTGCGCGAGAAGATCGTGGCGGCGGCGTCCTCGCGAATGATCGTCATCGCCGACGGCTCGAAGCGCGTCTCGCATATCGGCCGGTTCCCGCTTCCGATCGAGGTGGTGCCGTTCGGCCTCGGCGCGACCCGCGTCGCCGTGGCGCGCGCCATCGAAGTCGCTGGCGCGAAGGGTGAACTTCGCCTCAGATCAGCCGCAAATGGCGAGCCCTTCCTCACCGACGGGGGGCATTACATCCTCGATGCCGCCCTCAACCGAATCAATGCGCCCGAGGCGCTCGCGACGTCTCTGGCAGCCGTGCCCGGCGTCGTCGAGCACGGGCTTTTCATCGGCCTCGCCACCGGGGCAATTCTCGCGACCGACAAGGGTCTCGTGGAGATCGGCGTGGTCTGACCCGCTCTTCCTCAAGGTCATCATGTTCTGGAGCTTTCCGCCAATGAAGCGTCTTCTCTCCTTCACCGCCGCCTGCTTCCTCGCCCTCGCGATGCAGGCCTCCTTTGCTTTCGCACAGAGCGAGATCACGGACAGCCACCTGGAGGCCGGCCGCAAGGTCGTCATTTCATCGGGGATGTCGCGCTCGTTCGACATCATCATTCCGAATCTCCAGGAGATGATGCGCCGGCAGATGGTGACCAATCCCACGGCCGCCAGGGAACTGGAGGAAGTGTTCAAGACACTGGAGCCGGAGATGGATCTCCAGCGCCGCGCCATGGTGACGCGCGCCGGCAGGCTCATGGCGCAGCGCATGACGGAGGAGGAGCTGACGGCGATCGCCGCCTTCTTCGAGACCCCGGAGGGCCGCCGCTACGTGGAGGTCCAGCCGCTCGTGGTCGAGGATATCCTGGGCACGATGGATGTCTGGGCGGAGGAAGTCGCCGAGTACCTTCAGGTCCGGGTGCGCGTCGAGATGCAGCAGCGCGGCGTGCCGATGCCCTGACCGGCGGGGTTTCCCGACGCGCGCATTCTGGAGCCAGAGATGAGCGATTTCGACGTCGACCTCTTTGTCATCGGAGCCGGTTCCGGGGGCGTGCGCGCGGCCCGGATCGCTGCCGGCTACGGTGCGAAGGTGATGATCGCGGAGGAATTCCGCGTCGGTGGCACCTGCGTGATTCGGGGCTGTGTTCCCAAGAAGCTGATGGTCCTGGCCTCGCGCTTCGCCGATGATTTCGAGGATGCGGGCGGTTTTGGCTGGCGCCTCGGCGAGCGCGAATTCGACTGGTCGACGCTGATCGCGAACAAGGACAAGGAGATCGACCGGCTCGAGCGGATCTATCGCGCCAATCTCGACAGGGCGGGGGTGCGGATCGTCGACAGCCGGGCTGTCGTCGAGGACGCGCATACGGTGCGTCTTGTCGCGACTGGCGAAACGGTCCGCGCGCGCAAGATACTCGTCGCTGTCGGCGCGCGGCCCGCGATGCAGCCCGCAATCCCGGGCGGCCAACTGGGGATCACCTCGAACGAGGTGTTCGACCTGAAGGAGCAGCCGCGGCGCGTTCTGGTCGTCGGAGGCGGGTACATCGCCGTCGAGTTCGCCGGAATCTTCGCGGGGCTCGGCTCGCGCACCGCCTTGCTTCATCGCGGCGACCGGCTCTTGCGCGGCTTCGACGAGGACATCCGCGAGCGGCTGGGCGTCGCTTACGAGCAGCGCGGCATCGAGGTCCGGCTTTCGACCACGCTCGAGCGGCTCGAGAAGCGCGAGGACGGAATTCTCGCGCATTTCTCCAATGGCGGCTCGGCGGCCTATGACCAGATCCTCGTGGCGACCGGGCGGCGGCCCAACACGGATGATCTCGGTCTCGAAAAAGCCGGCGTCGCCCTCGACGAGAACGGCGCCGTGATCGTCGACGCCTATTCGCGCACCGCGATTCCCTCCGTCTATGCCGTTGGTGACGTCACCAACCGTGCCAACCTCACCCCGGTCGCGATCCGCGAGGGCCACGCCTTCGCCGACACGGAATTCGGCGGCAAGGATGTCTTCGTAGACCACGACCTGATCCCGACGGCGGTCTTCTCGACGCCCGAGATCGGCACGGTCGGGTGCAGCGAAGCGGTGGCGCGGCTGCGTGGCGGCCGTGTCCTCGTCTACCAGACCTCGTTCCGCGGCATGCGCGCGACCCTGTCCGGGCGCGAGGATCGCGTCTTCATGAAGCTCATCGTCGACGGCGAGAGCGACAAGGTCGTCGGGCTCCACATCATGGGTGACGGAGCGGGGGAGATGATCCAGCTCGCCGGGATCGCGTTCATGATGGGCGCCACCAAGGCCGATTTCGACCGCACCATCGCCGTCCACCCGACTGCAGCCGAGGAACTCGTCACCATGCGCGAGCCCTACGCCGTCTACGAGCCGTAACGCCCCCGCCCACACCCCGCTCCCCCCTTCCGCGCCATCCCCGGCTGGAGCCGCGTCGCCGGCCTGCGCCCCGCTCCCCCCCTCCGTGTCATCCCCGGCTGGAGCCGCGTCAGCGGCGGAAGGGAAGGGGATCCTGCCGCGACGGCGATGCAGGGAGGGGTGCGCTCGCCCCTGAGGCTCCATTGGCCGCTCGCCTGGATCCCCTTCCCGGCGCTTCGCGCCGCCGGGGATGACACGAGATGGGTGGGGCTGGGATGGGTGTGTCCGGGAGGGTGTGTCCGGGAGTGGCGCTGGGGCTGGCCTCGCGGGCCGAACTCCCCCACGCGTCCCCGCCCACGCCCCGCTCCCCCCTCCGTGTCATCCCCGGCTGGAGCCGCGTCAGCGGCGGAAGGGAAGGGGATCCTGCCGCGACGGCCATGCAGGGAAACGGCGCGCTCGCCCCCGAGGCTCCATGACCCGCAGCGCCTGGATCCCCTTCCCGGCGCTTCGCGCCGCCGGGGATGACACGAGAGGGGTGGGGCGGGGGCGGGGCGTTGGTGGCGGTTGTCGCCCTCCTACTCCGCAGGGGCCTTGATGACGCCCCGCCGGATCTGGTCTTCCTCGATCGATTCGAAGAGCGCCTTGAAATTGCCCTCGCCGAAGCCGTCATCGCCCTTGCGCTGGATGAACTCGAAGAAGATCGGGCCTATCACGGTCTTCGAGAAGCGCTGGAGCAGGCACTTGGTGTAGCCGCCCTCGACGACGCCCTCGCCGTCGATGAGAATGCCGTTCTTCTGAAGGCGCTCGAGCGGCTCCTTGTGGCTCGGCAGGCGCTTGTCGATGCGGCCGTAATAGATGTCGTTGGGAGCGGGCATGAACTCGAGTCCGCTCGCGATCAGCCGCTCGATCGATTCGTAGAGGTCGGTGGAACCCAGCGCCACGTGCTGGATGCCCTCGCCCTTGTATTCCTTGAGGTATTCCTCGATCTGCCCGGCCTCGCCGGCATCCTCGTTGATCGGGATGCGGATCTTGTTGTCGGGGCTCGTCATGGCGCGGGAATGCAGGCCGGTGACCTTGCCCTCGATGTCGAAGTAGCGGATCTGGCGGAAGTTGAAGAGCCGCTCGTAGAATTCGGCCCACTCGTTCATGCGGCCGCGATTCACGTTGTGCGTCAGGTGGTCGATGTAGTGGAGACCGACACCGGGGGGATGCGCGTCGCGCTCGCCGAGCCACTCGAAGTCGACGTCGTAGATCGAGCCCTTCGCGCCGTAGCGGTCCACGAGATAGATCTGGAGACCGCCGATCCCCTCGATCGCGGGGATGTTGAGTTCCATCGGCCCGACCTGGGTCTGCGCGGGTTTCGCCCCGAGCGACAGGGCGCGCTCATAGGCGTGCTTCGCGTCGACCACGCGGAAGGCCATGGCCGGCGCGGACGGGCCGTGCTGCGCGGCGAACTTCGCCGCGAAGCTTTCCGGCTCCGCGTTCAGGATGAAGTTGATGTCGCCCTGCCGGTAGAGGGTGACGTTCTTCGACCGGTGCCGCGCCACCGGCGAGAACCCCATCACCTTGAACAGGCGGTCGAGCTCGTTCGGATCCGGATGACAGAACTCGACGAATTCGAACCCGTCAGTGCCCATAGGGTTTTCGTCGCTGATCTGCGGGGGCGGTGCGTCGTGGGGGAAAGGACCCATAATATCCTCCTCAAAAAATTGGATGCGCCGGTTCAGGCGGCGTCCGGCTGGTTCTCGGGGGCGGCCGCCTGAAAGGCCGGATGCGCGGCGCAGGTCTCGGCGACGGCCCGGATCTTCGGGAAGGCCTCGAGAGACACGCTGAAGCGAGCCGCGTTGTAGATCTGGGGAATGAGATAGGCGTCCGCCATGGTGGGCGTGGGGCCGAAGCAATAGGGAGAGGCTTCGATCATCTGTTCGATCGCCGCGAAACCTTCATGAATCCAGTGCGCGTACCAGGCGTTGCGCGCATCCTCGCCAACGCCCAGTTCGTTCTTGAGATATTTCAGGGTGGAGAGGTTGTTCAGCGGATGAATGTCGCAGCCGATGATGGCGCAGACCGCGCGGATGCGCGCGCGCGACGAGGCGTTCCCGGGCAGGAGCGGAGGCTCGGGATGCGTCTCCTCGAGATATTCCAGGATGGCGGGCGATTGCAGGATGATCTCGCCGTCATCGTCCAGCGAGGGCACGCGGCCCTGGACATTGACCGAGCGGTAGTCCGGCGAGAGATGCTCGCCCTTCACCAGATGCACGAAAGCGTTCTCCCAAGCGATGCCCTTGAGCGCCAGCGCGATGCGGACCCGGTAGGCCGCCGAGGAGCGGAAATAGGTGTAGAGCTTCATGCTTCCACCTCCAGCGCGGGAGCCAGCCGACGCGCCTCCGCCTCGAGCCGCGAGAGCAGGGCGGAGAGGGTCGCGCGCTCCTGCGGATCGAGGGCGCCCGCCAGCCGCTCCTCAAAAGCGAGCGCCTCGGGCACGACCGCGTCATAGATCGCACGCCCCTCGTCCGTCAGCCGCAGGTGCTCCTCGCGCATGTCCTCGGGATTCGCTTCGCGCAGGAGCAGCCCGCGCGCCTCGAGGGCCGCGACCGAACGCGAGACCGTCGACTTGTGCATCATGCCGTGGAGGGCGATGTCGCGGCCCGTGCGCACGCCGTATTGGCCGAGCGTCGCGATGATCCGCCATTGCGGAATCGTGAGCTGGAAGCGGTCCGCATAGATGCGCGCGAGCGCGCCGGAGACCGTCGCGGCGAGCAGGTTGAGGCGATAGGGGAGGAACTCCTCGAGCGTGAGGTGCATCTCGCTCCGATCGATCGCCTTGAGGCTCGTGACTGGTGTCATCTCGACTGGACATTCGTTGACAGTGCAACCAACTTGCCACAGAGTTAGTCGCACTGGCAACCAGTTTTGCGGCGCCTTCGACGGAAGCGCGCCCCTGTGGAGATTTCGCATGTCCCCCCGCTACATGTCCGGTTTCGGCAACAGCTTCGAGACGGAATCGCTGCCCGGCGCGCTCCCGATCGGCCGCAATTCGCCGCAGAAGTGCAATTACGGGCTCTATGCGGAGCAGCTTTCAGGCTCGCCCTTCACGGCTCCCCAGGCGACGAACCAGCGATCCTGGCTCTATCGCATACGGCCGACCGTAAAGCACTCGGGCCGCTACCGCAGGATCGACAAGGGCTATCTCAGGAGCGCCCCCAGCCGCGAGGAGAGCGACCTTCCGATCGGCCAGCTGCGCTGGAATCCGGTGCCGATCCCGGACCACAAGGTCAGCTTCGTCGAGGGGCTCTGCACCGTGACGACGGCAGGGGACGTCGATACGCAGGTCGGCATGGCGGCGCATCTGCTCTTCGTGACCCGTTCGATGAGCAACGAATATTTCTTCAACGCCGACGGCGAACTCCTGATCGTCGCGCAGGAGAACCGCCTGCGCTTCCGCACCGAGTTCGGGATTATCGAGATCGAGCCGGGGGAGATCTGCATCATCCCGCGCGGCGTGATCTTCCGCACGGAGCTGATCGACGGGCCGGCGCGCGCCTATGTCTGCGAGAACTATGGCGGCGCCTTCACATTGCCCGATCGCGGTCCGATCGGCGCGAACTGCCTCGCCAACCCGCGCGACTTCCTCACCCCCGTCGCCGCATATGAGGATCGCGAGGAGCCGTCGACGCTCTTCGTGAAGTGGGGCGGGGAGCTCTATGCGACCGAGATCGGGCAGTCGCCTCTCGACGTGGTCGCGTGGCATGGCAATTATGCACCCTACAAGTATGATCTGCGTCACTTTTCTCCCGTCGGAGCCATCAGCTTCGACCACCCCGACCCCTCGATCTTCACCGTCATGACGGCGCCTTCCGAGACGCCGGGGACGGCGAATATCGATTTCGTCATCTTCCCGGAGCGCTGGATGGTGGCGGAGAACACCTTCCGTCCGCCATGGTACCACCGCAACATCATGTCCGAGTTCATGGGGCTGATCTACGGGGTGTACGACGCCAAGCCCGAGGGCTTCACCCCCGGGGGATTCAGCCTGCACAATTGCATGCTCCCCCACGGACCGGACGTCCAGGCCTTCGAGCATGCCTCGAACGGGGAGCTGAAGCCGGTGAAGCTGACCGGCACCATGGCCTTCATGTTCGAGACGCGCTTCCCGCAGCGCGTGACGCGCTACGCGGCGGAGCTGCCCGAGCTTCAGGAGAACTACACGGATTGCTGGGAGGGGCTGCACAAGCATTTTGATCCCGATCGCCGCGATCCGAAATAGACCGGGGTTCGTCCCTCGCCGTGTTTCGCAGCTCGCCAGCGCCGCGCCGGCGGTCGGGTATCAAGGGATGTCTGCGCAAGCGCGGCCGATTGTCACAATTCCGTGCAAAAGCTATGCTTAAAGCCGCAACGAGCGGTGGAGGCGGCGATTCGTCTCGAAAATGATTTGCCGCCAAATCATCGGGGGGAGTCAGGCGGATGCGCGTCGCAGGGCGCGGGGTTCGCACGGCTCGACAAGCGCATGACGACGCAATTGTCCGCAATTTCAGTCTCGAATCGCGTGGACGGCTCGCATCACGCGGGTCCCGCGCCCGTCGGCTTTCTTCCGGAAAACCTGCGGATCGATCTCGGGGCGGATCGCGACGCCCAATACGGTGCGGGGGGCGATCCCCTGCTCGGCCGCATCGGGGCGCTCGAGGTCCGTCTCGCGACGCGGGCGGAGGATGTGGAGCGCGTGCAGAGGCTTCGCTACCAGGTCTTCTACGAGGAGATGTCGGCGGTTCCCGATGATGAGGCCCTGATCGCGCGGCGCGACAATGACGCCTTCGATGCGATCTGCGACCATCTTCTCGTCCTCGATCACGGTGAACGCGATGCGGAGCTCGGCTCCGGTCCTGCGGTCGTGGGAACATACCGCCTCCTGCGTCAGGAAGTGGCTGCCCGCAATTTCGGCTTCTACACCGCATCGGAATACGCCATCGGTCCCGTCCTCGCCGCGCATCCGGGAATGCGGGTCCTGGAGCTAGGCCGCTCCTGCGTGCTCAAGCCCTACCGCAACAAGCGGACTGTCGAATTGCTCTGGCACGGGATCTGGAGCTACGTCCTGCGCCACCGCATCGACGTGATGCTCGGATGCGCAAGCCTCGAGGGAACCGACCCGGACAAGCTCGCCCTTCCGCTAAGCTTCCTGCACCACTTTGCGTCCGCGCCGCCGGAATGGCGCGCCCGCGCCCTTGACCATCTTCACGTTCCGATGGACCGGATGGCGCAGGGCGAGATCGACCCGAGGACGGCGCTGCAGGCGCTTCCGCCGTTGATCAAGGGCTATCTGCGCCTCGGCGCGACCTTCGGCGACGGGGCTGTCGTGGATCGACAATTCGGGACGACCGATGTGCTCGTGGTCCTTCCGGTCGCGGCGATCAATCCCCGCTACATCGATCATTTCGGCGCCAATGCCTGCCGCCACGCGGCGTGAGGCCTTCCGGGTGCAGCCAGCCGGCAGCATTAAGAGGTTCGACAGCTTTCCGGTGGTAACATCCTCGTGAATGCAAGTCCTGATGGGCCGTCCGCCGGATGCATCGAGAGGTTTTCGCCAGCGATATCGCCAGCCGCGCGTCACGGCCCGAGTTCGCGCGACTGCTTGAGCTTCATGCGAGTTTGCGTGAAGTGGATGGACGGGCTCCCCTTGCGGAGTTCATGAAGCGTATTCCGGCGCAGGTGACCGGCGACGCCGCGGTGGTGCGGCCGTACGGCGAGGATGACTTTATCTATCTCCAGTGCGGCTACAACATCGTGATCGCCAGCGGCGTCGACATGACGGGAAAGCTGACGGCGGATTTCCCGGTTGAACTCGGGGAGTTCCTGCGCGAGGTCTTCAACTGGGTCCTGATCAACCGGGCTGCGCTCTTCACGGTGCACCGCGCCTCCTATGCGGCGCATGTGCATCTCTGGGAGCGTCTCGTACTGCCCTGCCGCGACTGGGATGGGAGCGACAGGCTCGTCGTCTATGTCAAGCCGCGCGAATTGCGCGCCGACCTTCTGGACGCTGTTCTTGATGCCTCGGCGGATATCATTATCGCGACGGGAGCCATTCGCGACGGGCAGGGGCGCGTCGTCGACGCCAGGATCATCACCGCCAATCGCCGTGCCGCCGAGGCGACGGGCCTGCCCATCGAGGCGCTCGTCGACGGGCTGATCCGGGAAACGCTCCCGTGCTTCGCCGGTGATGACGCATGGGAACGCTACCTGCGGGTCATGGAGACGGGGCGCAGCGACGTGTTCGAGACCCATCTCGGGCCCGAGGGCGCAGGCGCCTGCGTCCGGGTGACGGCGTCACCCATTGCCGGCGGATTCATGATCACCGGGGCCGATGTGAGCGATCTCAGGCAGGCGCTCGTCGCCGCCGAGGAGGCGCGGCGCGAGGCGGAGGCGACGCGTGACGAGATGCGCCGACTTTCCGTCATGGACCCGTTGACCGGATTGCTCAACCGGCGCGGCTTCGAGGAGGCCATGCGCGCGCATCGCGGTCATCTGCGCCGCTTCGGGATTCCGGTCTCCGTCGTCGCGGTCGATCTCGATCATTTCAAGGCGGTCAACGACACTTTCGGCCACGCCGCAGGCGATTGGGTCCTGATGGCGCTCGCCGCCCTGTTTCGCGAGGAGACACGGGTCGACACCGACCGGGCGGGCCGGATCGGCGGCGAGGAGTTCGTGCTCCTTCTTCCGGGGACGCCGATCGACGGCGCCATCGGCCTCGCCGAACGCCTCCGTACGCGGATCCGTGCGGAGGCTCTGGATTTCGAAGGAACCTTCATCCGCGTCACCGCCAGCTTCGGCGTCAGCGAATTCGAGCTGGACGAGGAGCCCGAGGCGGCGTTGCGTCGGGCGGATGAAGCCCTCTACGAGGCGAAGCGGACAGGGCGTGACAGGACGATCGCTCGTCCGTCCCCGCCCCGGGAGCGGGTCGCGAGGGCCTAGCGTTCCTCACGGCGCGCACCCGCCCTTGACCGATTCACGATCCGGTCGGATAAGCGGTGGATGAGCGCGGACGCCAAGCCCCTCACGATCTATATCGACGCCGACGCGTGTCCTGTGAAGGCCGAAATCTACCGGGTGGCCGAGCGCCATCGGCTTCCGGTCGTGCTTGTGGCGAACTCTTACATGGCGATGCCGCGCAGCCCGCTCTTCGAGCGCGTCGTCGTCGGCGACGGGCTCGACGCGGCCGATGACTGGATCGCGGAGCGGGCGGGTCCGGGGGTGATCGTCGTCACGGCGGACATTCCGCTGGCGAGCCGCTGCGTCAAGGCGGGAGCGGTCGCCATAGCCCCCAATGGCAAGGTTTTCACAGACGCGGCGATCGGCATGGCCCTGGCAACGCGCAACCTCATGCAGGACCTGCGGGAATCGGGTGAAGTCACGGGCGGGCCGAGGCCTTTCTCGCCACGCGATCGCTCGAGCTTCCTCTCCGCGCTTGATCTCGCCATCCGGCGATTGCGGCGCGACGCGCGTGGAAGCGCGCGATGAAGGAGGCGGACGAGGACGGCCTCGCGCGCTTCGTGGAGGCGCAGCAACCGGTTTACGAAGAGGTCCTCGCGGAGCTCGAAGCCGGCCGCAAGGAGACGCACTGGATCTGGTTCGTCTTCCCGCAGCTGCGCGGCCTCGGTGCGAGCGCGACCGCACGCTATTACGGCATTGCGGATCTGGAGGAGGCGCGCGCCTATCTCGCCCATCCCGTCCTCGGCCCGCGGCTCCGGGAGGCGACGCTGCGCCTGCTGGCCCATGAAGGATCCGACCTCCGTGCCATGCTGGGCTCTCCCGACGACCTGAAGTTCCGCTCCTGCATGACTCTGTTTCGGGAGGCGTCGACGAGAGCGGAGGATCGCCGCCTGTTCCAGCGCGCCCTCGACGTCTTCTGCGAGGGACGGGACGACGGGCGGACGCTGGCGCTGCTCACCTCATAGCCGATGCGGGCTCAGCCTCCCGCGATGTGCAGTTTCAGCGCCAGCGCGACGCTTTCGCTTGCGGGCGTCGGAACGCCGTGGGCGCTGCCGCCGGCGATGACGCGACCCGTGAGCCATGGCAACTCGAGTCGCTGTCCGCGTTCCAGGTCATCGAGCAGCGAGGCGCGCATCCCGGGGGGCAGCATTTCGACGAACCCGACCGTCCGCGCAGCCTGATCCTCGGGAAAGGCGATTCCCTCGGCGCGCCCGACCGCAACGGCTTCCTCGATCAGCCGGATGAGGAAAGCGCGGGTCTCGGAATCGGCGCGGATCGGCCCCACATTCGCGCGAAACAGCCCGCAGGCGGCGCTGAGCGATGCGATGAACACGAACTTGGACCATAGTTCCACGGAAATGGCTTCGCTTTGGCGCGCCTCGATGCCGGCGGTCGTGCAAGCCTCCACGAAGGCCCCGACGCGCGCGCTGGACCCGCCTTCAGGCTCGCCGACGATGATCCGGGCGAAGGGGCTGCGGTGGACGACGCGTCCCGGCTCCGCGATCACGGCCGAAATCTGGGCCACGCCGCCGACGACACGGTCGCGGCCGAGGATCGGGGAGAGGCGGTCGAGGGAATCGACACCGTTCTGGAGGGAGACGACGAGCGTGTCGGGTCCGACGAGCGGCCGCGCGGCCGCGCCCGCCTCCTCCGTGCTCCAGAGCTTGACCGCGAAGATCACGACATCCGCGATGCCGAGTTCGCCTGCATCCGCGCTCGCCTGAAGGCGGAGGGAGCGGCTTTCGCCGTTCCGCTCGACGATCAGCCCGCGCGAGCGGATAGCGTCGAGATGCGCTCCCCGCGCCAGCAACGCGACATCCTGCCCGGATTGAGCCAGCAGCGCCCCATAGGCGGCGCCGACCCCGCCGGCTCCTACGATCGCGATCCGCATGTCTTCCTCCCGCTGGTGCCGGCAGCCAGATTATTCTGCGATCGTGGGTTACCAACAACTTTGTAGCGACTCTGGCGCGCGGCGAGGCTCGAATCAAGATATTAGTATTTTAACACTCGGTTAACCATCCGCCCCGATCATCGGGAGAAACCGGAATTCGGCGCATTCCAGGAGCCGGCCTGATCACCCGCGCTTCCGAAGGCAAACGCCAGATGCGCCGAAACTTTTTGGAGGGCAGAGCCATGAAGATCGTGACCGATACATTCCTGGCAGCATCAGGCGTCGCGGCTCTCGCCGGATTTGCCGCCATTGCCTTCGGCGTTGCGTCAATCGGGCTTGCCATCCTCTGAGCCTGCGAGCTGCTTCATCAACTCCGACCGCGCGCTGATTTCGGTTGGCGCGAGCGGCCACGCGGCCCTATCATTCACCTTCTGAAGCTTCGCTTTCGCCAGTGCGGACCGCGATGAAGAAGACGGTGGGTCGTTATGGGATCAATGCCCGCACGCGTAGCGCGCTCGGCGGGACGCGCGATCTGGGACATGCCGCAGCTCCAGGCGCGTGAGGCGCATTACCTTGCCGCCCTGTGCATCTCTTTGGTGCTGCCAATCCTCGTCTTCGCGGCGCTTATCGGCTGGTATTACATTGATGCCGAGCGTTCGCGGCTCGAGGAGCGCGCCCGGGAGGTCACCCAGACCGTCCGAACCGCCATCGAGAACGACTTGACGGGCCTCACAGCAATCGTTGCGACGCTGGCGACGAATCGTGCGCTGACCGAAGGCGACTACGACGTCTTCGACAGGCGCGCCCGCGAGATCGCCAGGCGCATCGGCATCAACATCGTCGTGCGGGACGTGGACGGGCAGCAGATGGTCAACACCCGTGTCGAACGGGAGGCGGATCTGCCGCGGGCAGTGGTTCCGGCCTTTGACGAAGAGGTGATCAGGACTCGCAGGGTTATGGTCTCGGGGGTTATCATCGGCGCCATCGCCGGCACCCCGCTCATCACCATCATCGCGCCGGTGATCCGCGGCAACGAGGTCGTGGCGCTCATCAATCTCTCCCTGCCGTCCGAACGCGTGCTCGCCCTGATACAGGGAGAAAAGCCGTTTTCCGAATGGAACGCCTTCGTCCTCGACGGCGAGGGGCGCGTCGTAGCCCACTCGCACGCACATTCGACGGTCGCCGGCCGCCCCGTCGATGCGGAGCGCCTGGCTCTGATGCAGGCTGCCGACGGGATGTATCTCGATCGCGACAGCGCCGGAAAGGAGGTGCTGGTCGTCTATCAGCGCTCGCCGCTCTCGGGCTGGCTGGTCGGCCTGGAGGTACCGCTGGCGGTGCTCGAAGCGCCGCTTCGCCAGACGCTTGCTGCCTTCGGTGCGCTCGGTTTCGTCCTGATCGCGGTTTCGACGGCGGCGACCTTGCTGATTGCCTCCATTCTTCGCCGCGCCACGCAGCAGGTCGCGGCGGCCGCGAAGGATCTTGGCCGGGGGCTGGTTGTCGAGCCCCCTTCGACAGCGGTCGTGGAGGCAAATTTCCTCGGCAATGCAATTGCCGACGCCTCAGCGGAACTGGCCGAACGTACGGGCAGGCTGCGCGAGTCGGAGGCGCGGCTCCGGCGGATCATCGACAGCCTGTTCTCCTTCGTCGGCGTTCTCGATCTGGACGCCCGCCTCATCGAACTCAACGAGGCTCCTCTTCAGGCGGCGGGGCTGACGCGCGACGACGTCATCGGCAAACCGTTCTGGGATTGCTACTGGTGGAGCTATTCCGGCGAGGTCCAGCAGCGCGTGAAGGAGGCCGTGCGCTCGGCGCGGGAGGGCAGGCCCGTGCGGTTCGACATCGACATCCGCGTCGCCGGCGGGCAGATGATGACGATTGACTTCCAGATCGCGCCCCTGCGCGACGAGAAGGGCGCGATCATCGGCCTCGTCCCCTCCGCGGTGGACATTACAGAGCGCAAGCGAGGCGAGGAGCAGAACGCGCGCCTTGCCGCGATCGTCTCCTCGACCACTGACGCAGTCATCTCCTTCGCTGCCGACAGCCGCTCGATTCGCACCTGGAACAAGGCAGCCGAGATGCTTTTCGGCTATACGGAGGAGGAGGTTATCGGGATGCCCGTCAGCCTTCTCCACATCCCATCGTCGAACGCCGTCAAGAGGACCGAGGCGGGCATATTCGATCTGGTCATGGAGCGCGGGCAGGTCGAGATCGAAGGACGCCGTCGGCGGAAGGACGGCAGCATCGTCGATGTCTGGATTGCCGGAAGCCAGATCATCGACGCGGAAGGACGCCTGATCGGCGTCTCGGCAATTTACCGCGACATCGGGCCTCGCAAGAAGGCCGAGGAGCAGCAGAAGCTGCTCATCCGCGAGCTCCATCACCGCATCAAGAACACGCTGGCAACGGTGCAGGCGATCGCGGGCGCAACCATGCGGTCTGCGGAGACAATGGAAGCGTTCCGCGACAGTTTCGCCGCGCGGCTCGACGCGCTCGCGCGCAGTCACAGCCTGCTCACGGAGAATGCGTGGCGGGGCGTGATGCTGCGGGACCTGCTGCACGATTCGCTCGCATCATTCTGCGGGGACGACCAGAAGCGCATCACTCTGCACGGACCCGACATTCATCTGCGCCCCAACGACGCCCTCGCGCTCGGACTCGTCGCGCATGAACTCGCCACGAACGCCATCAAATACGGCGCCCTCTCCGTCCCGGAAGGGCGCGTCGCGCTGACCTGGGAAGCGGCGGCTTGCGGCGAGGAGGAGGGTTCCTCGTCGGTCAGGCTGTCATGGGTGGAAACGGGCGGTCCCGCGGTGGGGCAGCCCACCCGCTACGGATTCGGATCGCGCCTGCTCGAGCGGGTTGTCGTCTCGCAGATGAAGGGAGGGCTTTCTGTCGATTACGCGCCTTCGGGAGTCCGGGCCGAGATCAACGTGAACCTGACGCGGGACGGAGAGGATGAGGCGGATCGGCTGCGCCTTGGCGATCCGGACTCCGTAAACCGGGATTGAGCCGGTCCATCTTGGAATTTCCTCACGGCCGCACGGCATGACATCCCTCTCCCCATGACCCATCATTGACGCAAGGTCACGCCGCAGCGATCACGTTCGACGATGCGGGACGAGGGCCGCAGGGAGGAAATCCGGTCATGCGCATCGTCATCATCGGGACCGGCGCGATGGGGTCGGTCTATGCCGGGCTCCTGGCGGATGCCGGGCTCGACATTTGGGCCGTCGACAGCTGGGCGGAGCATGTCGAGGCGATCAATCGCGACGGGCTGCGCGTCTCCGGCGCGAGCGGCGAGCGGGTCGCGCGGCTGAAGGCGACGACCGATGCGCGCGAGGCCGGGCCGGCCGATCTCGTGATCATCGCCACGAAGGCGAGCGGTGTGGAGCCGGCGGCATTGGCGGCGCGCGACATCCTCGCACCGGGCGGCATCGTCCTCACCATCCAGAACGGCCTCGGCTCCGCCGAGCGGGTCGCCGCGATCATCGGCGAGGAGCGGACCATGATCGGCGTCGTCGGCGGATTCGGAGCCTCGATGAAGGCGCCGGGGCATGCGCACCACAATGGCTGGGAATTCGTGCGGCTCGGCGAGTATCACGGCGGCATGTCCACGCGGCTCGAGGAGGTCGCCGAGGTGTGGCGCAAGGGCGGCTTCCGGGTGCTCCTGTTCGAGGACATCCACCAGCTCGTCTGGGAGAAATTCATCTGCAACGTCGCCTTCAGCGGCACCTGCACCCTCACCGGACTGACCATCGGCGAAGTCATCGCCGATCCCAATGCCTGGCCCGTCGCGGCAGGGTGCGCCTCGGAAGCCTACGCAGTCGCGCGGGCGAAGGGCGTGAATGTCGATATCGACGATCCGGTCGCCTATGTCCGCGCCTTCGGGGAAAAGATTCCCGGCGCGCGCCCCTCGATGCTGCTCGACCACATGGCGAGGCGGCGCTCGGAGATCGACGTCATCAACGGGGCGGTCCCGCGCGTCGGAGCCGAACTCGGCGTGCCGACGCCCATCAACGCCACCGTGTCGGCCCTCGTGCGGGCGCGCGAGAACCAGTTCGCATAAGGGGAGATGCATTGATGGCCACGCAGCGGCAGGGCGCGGACGTTTTCGACTATGTGATCGTCGGCGCGGGCGCCGCCGGCTGCGTTCTCGCCAACCGGCTCGCCGCCGACGGGCGGTTCACAATCTGCGTGCTCGAGGCGGGACCGAGCGACCACAACATCTATCTCCACATTCCCGGCGGCTTCATCAAGGCCGTCACCAATCCGAAATATGCCTGGCAGTTCAAGACCGAGCCAAGCGAGGGGACGGCCGGACGCCAGATCACGGTGCAGCAGGGCAAGACCCTCGGCGGCTCGACCGCGATCAACGGCTTCAACTACAATCGCGGCCAGCCGGGCGATTTCGACACCTGGGCGCAGCTCGGCAACCGGGGCTGGGGCTACGCGGACGTGCTGCCCTATTTCAAGCGCACCGAGAAGCGCATCGGGACCTCGGACGAGCGCTATCGCGGGGCGGAGGGCTCCCTGCCGATCACGGATTGCGACTGGCGCCACCCGCTCTGCGACGCCTTCATCGACGCAGCGGTGGCGATGGGGCTGCCGCGCAATCCGGATTACAACGGCGAGACGCAGACCGGGGTCGGCTATTTCCAGCGCTGGATCCGCAACGGCTGGCGCATCAGCGCCGCGCGCGCCTTCCTGCGTCCCGCGGCCCGCAAGGGGAACCTCGAGATCCGCACCAATGCCCAGGCGACGCGGATCCTCTTCGAGGGCAAGCGCGCCGTGGGGATCAGCTATGTGCACGGGCCGGGGCAGCCGGCGCGGGAGGTGCGCGCGCGGCGCGAGGTGATCCTGTCGAGCGGCGGCGCGAACACGCCCAAGCTCCTGCAATTGTCCGGCATCGGCCCGGCCGGGGTCCTGGGCGAGATCGGCATTCCGGTCTTCCATGAACTGGCCGGCGTCGGCTCCAATCTGCGCGACCATTACATGGTGCGCCTCGTGGCGCGGGTGAGGGGGGTCGAGACGATCAACGACGTGGCGCGCGGCCCCAGGCTCTGGCGCGAGATCGCGAAATGGACGATCGGCCGGCCGAGCATCCTCGCGGTCAGTCCCTCCGTCGCCTACGGATTCGCCAATGCGCGCGACCTGTCGCTCGCCCCGGACATCCAGCTCAATTTCACGCCGGGCAGCTACATGAAGAGCGTGACCGGGGTTCTGGACAAGTTCCCCGGCATGACGCTCGGCTTCTATCAGCTTCGACCGGAAAGCACGGGCTATGTCCGGGCGCGCTCCGCCGATCCCTTCGAGAACCCGATCATCCAGCCCAATTACCTCGCCCATGCCGAGGACCGGCAGGTGGCGATCGCCGGGATCAAGCTGGTGCGCCGCCTTCTCTCCTCGCCGGAACTCGAGCCCTATTTCCTGAGCGAGGAATCGCCGGGCGAAGGCGTGATTGAGGACGCGGACCTCCTCGATTTCGCGCGCGAGAACGGCAGCACCGCCTATCACCTGATGGGCGCCTGCCGGATGGGCCCGCGCGCCGAGGACGGGGCGGTCGTCGACGACCATCTCCGCGTTCACGGGCTGGAAAACCTCCGCGTCGTCGATGCTTCCATCATGCCGACCATGCCCTCGGCCAATACCTGCGCCTCGACCTACATGATCGCCGAGAAGGCGTCCGACATGATCCTCGAGCGCGAGCCGCTGGAGGCGCGGTTCGTCGCCTGAGGCGTCAGGAGCGCTCAGCCTTCCGCCACGCGAGGTTTCGGCCGCCAGATCCCCGAGGCGGTCGCCACCACCGTTCCCGCCTGGCTGAGGACGGATTGCACGAAGACGAGGGAGCGCGTCCGGCTCACGATCGAGCAATCCGCCTCGACGATGCCGCCGATGCGCGACGGCGCGACGAAGCTCATGTTGAGCTGGACTGTTGCCGGGGCAATGTCGGGCGCGTCGTCGCGGGCGGCCTCGCCCATTCCGCGATCAGCCAGCGTCATCAGCATGCCGCCCTGGACGACGCCACGCCGGTTGCGGTGGCGCGCATCGGCGAGAAAGGCGTAGCGGTGCCCTCCGTCCCCGTGCCGAAGCATCGGCCCCGCATGGGCGAGAAAGCCGTCATCGGGCAATTCCGTCCAGTCCCGCATGCCGCCGGGGAGCGTGGCGGGCGCGTCGCCTTCCGTGGCCGGAGATTCCGGGCGCGGACGAAACGCCTTCCAGACACCCGAGGCTGTCGCGACGACATTGTCATCCTGCGTCAGCACGCCGTGCATGAAGATGAGCGAGCGCGTGCGGTGGACGACCTTGCAGGAGGCCTCGAGCAAGACCCCGAGGCGCGCCGGCGCCAGGAAATGGACGTCGAGCTGCGCCGTCGCCTGTTTCACCGACGGATCGTCCTCTCGCGCGGCGGAGCCCATCGCGCGGTCGGCGAGCGTCATCAGCATCCCGCCCTGGACAACGCCGCGCCAGTTGCGGTGGCGCTCGTCGGGGAGGATGGCGTAGCGGCCGAGGCCGCGCTCCCGGTGCTGCCAGAGCGGTCCCACATGCCCGATGAACCCGTCATCAGGCTGCTCCTCCCATTCGCGCGAAGGCGGCGTGGCGCGCGGAAACCTGTCGATGGGGTCCATGGTCGATCCTGCTGGTGCGGCTGCGTCGCGCCGCTTCGGTTGCAGCAAGAATAGACCGCGGCGCGTGCTGAAGCGCTCCGGGTTTTCTGCAATCTCCGATCCGGGCGTCGCGGGGCTCGCTCCGCGCCTGCGCTCCTGCGTGGATTTTACGCGGGAACCGCGCCTGCCCGATGCCGTTGGCTTGCGCGACGGAACGAGGAGGTGATCCATGAGAGTCCGGGACATCATGACGCGCAATGCAAGCACCGCGAAGGCGGACGACACCGTTGGCGACGTCGCCAAGGTGATGGCGGTGGAAGATCTGGGTTTTCTTCCCGTCCGCGACGGCGACCGCCTCGTCGGCACGGTGACGGATCGCGACATCGTGGTCCGGGCGCTTGCCCGCGGCGAGGGGGCGGATGCGCGGATCGCCAATATCATGACGAAAGACGTGAAGTACTGCTTCGAGGACGAGGATATCGACCACGTCATCCAGAACATGGGCAACATCCAGGTGCGCCGCCTTCCGGTCCTCGACCGCGACAAGAAGCTCATCGGGGTGGTCAGCCTCGCAGATGCGGCGATCAAGGCCGATGCCGAGCAGACCGGGATCGCGCTCAGCGGGATCGCCGAGCCGGGCGGCCAGCATACGTCGTGAACGCAAGATTGGCAGAAGGAGACGCGCGATGGCGAACGCCAGCAAGAAGCATATGGGTCCTGCGGGAACCTCCAAGGGTACGGGCGAAGGCGCCATGACCAGCGAAAGCGTCGCTGACGGACGCGTCGAGGAGAACATGGTGCTCAGCAACAGGGACAAGTCCCGCCACAACGACGAGCGCGGTCTCGACAGCCGCCGGGTCCAGTCCGACCAGCTCCAGGAGACGCCCATGAGCCGGAAGACGGCTCCAGAGGAGAATGTCTCGAACACCAGCAGCCAGTCGGCGCCGAAATCGATGACCTCGAGCGAGGACAGCAGCCTCGAGAGCCGGCGCAAGGAGTGACCGCGCCGACGTCCGGCTACAGCCCGAACGGATAGGTTTCGGGCGCGCCGGGCGCCGGGTGGTCGGGCCCGAGCGGCGTGACCGCCGAGGTCTCGTCGAACCAGACGAAGGCGTCGAACTGCTTCGGGAGAACAGCGCGCATGTAGTGGCTCGCGCGTTCCGTATCCGGCCTGTAGATCACGCCGATGAAGCGCTCGAGCCGTGGCTCGAGCAGGGCCCTGCGGAGCGCCGGGGGGCATTCCTCGGCCAGGTCGAGGAGGAAGCGGGGCGCGCCTGAGTCATGACAAAGGCGCTCATAGCTTCCGGGCTCCGACGGGCGCACCTGCATGACCTCCATGTCGCCGTTCCAGTCGCTGGCGGCGGCGACCTCTCCGGCATGGGTGCCAAATCCGATCAGAGCCGCTTCGTTTCCGAAGCGCTGCCGGCAAAGCTGGCCCAGATTCAGCTCGTCGAGGTGCGTCCCCATCTCCGTGAAGCGCGCGTCCCCGATATGCGAATTATGCGCCCACACCACCGCCTTGGCGCCGGGCCCCCGGGCCTCGAGCAGATGTTCCAGCGTCCGGAACATGTGCGTGTCCCGCAGGTTCCAGGCATCCGGCCCGCCGTAATACATGATGCGGTAGTAGCGCTCGGCGGATTCCACGAGCCTGGCGTTCTGCGCCGCGTCGAGAAAATTCGTCCCGTCCCGTGCAGCGTAGTCGAGCCGGTGTTTCAGGAGATCGCGGCACTGCTCGACCACCATCGGCTCGCATTTCGCGTATCCCTCCGTCAGGACGGCCCGCCCGTAGACGGCGGGATCGTCGCGCCAGGGCGTCAGGCAGCCATATCGTTCGCGGGCGAGCGCGGCAGCCTGCGGGTCGACCGCATCAAGATAGTCCAGCACCGCGCCAATGGAGGCGCTCATGTTGTAGATGTCGAGCCCGTAGAAGCCGGCGCGGTCCTCAAGACCGGGGATGGCCAGGTTGTGCTCGCGCATCCAGTCGACGAAGCGCGCCACCTCGCGGTTCCTCCACATCCAGGTCGGGAAACGCTGGAACGGAAACTCCTCGCTCGACGGCTCGTGGGTCGCGGGCTGACGGCGATCCCGCACGAAGCGGTCGATCGCGGCGGCGTCCGGCCAGTCCGCCTCGACGGCGACGATGGCAAAGTTGTGCTCCTCGACCAGCCGGCGCGTGATCGCCGCCCGCGCCTCGTAGAACTCCGCAGTGCCATGGCTCGCCTCCCCGAGGAGGACGACGCGGCGATCGCCATATCGGTCGAAGAGGCGGCCGAAGGCCGGATCCTCGGATGCGGGCAGCGGCTCGGCAGCTTCCGCGATCATCGCCGAAAGGTCCCGATCAGCCATGCGATCCTCCTTCCGCCACGGATGTGCTGCAATCCGGCTCAGCCGCCGCGCCGGGGCTCCTGCGGGGGCTTGCGGAGCGGAACCTGCTGATCCGGCGACGTGACCCGCTCGGTGGCCCTTTCGCCTGAACCGGCAGCCTCCGGCCCGGAGCGACGCGAGGAATTGACGCTGTTGTTGGCGAGACCCTTCCCGGTCGGCGTCTGGACGTTCATGGCGTCCTCCTGTCCGTGCTACTCGACGATCACCTCGCCGGTCATGTCGCGGTTTGTATGCGTCTCGCAGAAATAGACGTATCGTCCCGGGACCTCGAACCGGTGCTCGAAAGTGGTGCCCGGCGGGAGCAGGCCCGACGCGAAGCCCTCGGCGCCCGGCGGGAGCGCGACCTGCCCGGGCTCCGCCGCCCGGTCCGGATCCGCCGTAACCGTATGCCCGACGCCACGGCTGTCGTTGAGCCAGGTGATCGTGTCGCCGACGCGGATCGTCACGCTGGCGGGTTCGTAACGCGCCTCCTCCGTCATCCGGACGATTGCGTTTTCCTGCGATATTCCGGCGACCGGAACGAGAATCGCGGGCAGCACGAGCGCCGCCCCTGCGAGGGCATTCTTGTGGCGTGCCTGCATGGCGCTTCCTCTCTCCACTCTTTTCGTGTCCGCCTCGTCGTGCCGGCGGCGAGCCGCTCCGAACCCCCGCAACGCCCCCCCGTGGGGGTTGGTTCCGCTCCCGCGCCCTGGACGCGGCGCCGCGCGTTCCTGACGTTGCGGTGGAACTCTCCGGATGCAATCCTGCTTCACCAGTAGCGCACCCGCGCGGAAACAAGCTGGACGAGGAGAACGCCATGAAGCGGACTGCAACGGCAATCTGGAACGGTTCACTGAAGGAAGGGAAGGGTACGCTCGACACCCAGAGCGGCGCTTTCGCGGGCCAGCCCTATACGCACAAGGGGCGCTTCGTCGACGAAACCGGACGCTCCGGAACCAATCCCGAAGAGCTGATCGCGGCCGCCCATGCGGGGTGCTTCGCCATGCAGTTTTCCAGTTTCCTGGCGGCGAACGGAACGCCGCCCGACCGGCTGGAGGCGCAGGCGGAGGTCACGCTCGTCCCCGGAACCGGCATCACCGGGAGCGCCCTCACCGTGAGCGGCTCGGCGCCCGGCGTGGACGAGGCGACGTTTCGCGAGCTCGCGGAAAAGGCGAAGAACGGCTGCCCGGTCTCGAAGGCGCTCGGCGCGATCGAGGTGACGCTCGACATTCGCTTCGGCTGACGCCGCGCGCGCCGAAGCGCTACGCGAGGCGGTTCTGGACAGGCCGTCCCGCGAGGGCGGCGTCGATGCCTTCGAGCAGGAGTTCAGCCATCCTCACCCGGGTCCCCATGGTGGAACTGCCCTGGTGAGGCTGGAGAAAGACGTTCGGGAGCGTCTTGTAGGCCTCGAAGATGCGCGGCTCGTTGTTAAACACATCAAGGCCGGCGGAGGCGATCCTGCCGCTGCGCAGGGCAGCGACGAGGGCCTCGTCGTCGACGAGATCGCCCCGCGCGATGTTGACGACGATTGCGCCCGGCGGCAGCTTTGCGATCGTGGCGGCGCCGAGAAATCCTCTCGTTGCTTCGCTGGAAGGGGCGGCGATGACGAGAAAATCGCTTGCCGACAGGAAGGCGTCGCGATCGCCGACGTAGGTCGCGCCCTCCTCTTGCTCCACGGGCAGACGGCTCCTGTTGTGGTAGTGGACCTTCATGTCGAACCCGCGCGACGCGCGGCGCGCGATGGTGCGGCCGATGCGGCCCATTCCGAATATGCCGAGGCGTCCCCCTGTCACGTCCCTGCCCAGGAGCTGTGTGGGCGACCAGCCGCCCCAGCGTCCTTCGTAAAGCAGTTGCGCGCCCTCATGGGCGCGGCGGGCGGCTGCGAGCAACAGCAGGATCGCCATTTCCGCCACTGCGTCACTGAGAATATCGGGGGTGTGGAGAACGACGAGACCGCGCCTGCGCGCCGCCTCGAGATCGATGTGCTCGTGCCCGACGGAGAGGGTCGCAAGCACCTTCACGCTCGGCGGAAAAGCCATGAGCGCCGGGGCGTCGAGCCGATCCATCGCCATGGCGAGAACGGCGTCGGGTTCATGCCCGCAGACAGCCTGGCGAAGTTCGTCCGGGGTCAGGGTGCGGTCGTGGGGATTGACCCAGGCGTCATGACGGGCCCGCAGCCGGTTCATCGCGGCATCCGGAAGCGCGCGCGTGAGCACCAGTCTGCTCGGCTGATCGGAAGTCGCGGCTGACACGGATGCTCCATCGTTCTGCGCAAGCTGGTGATATCCGCTTCGCGCGAGGCGCGTCAACGCGCATGCGCTCCTGCGCGACAACCGCGGACTTGCGAGCGCTACCGTCTTTCCCGTTCCTCGCGCGCGCCAGGGAGGGGAGCCACGGACCGGCCCCAGTTCTTGCCCCCGTGCCATGCGGGGCAAGATGCCAATATGAATTTGGGCCGTGGAAACAATGGTTTGACTTGTCGGTTGATGTGGTACTGGACGCGGGCGCCCCGGCTCGCCCCCTATTGATGACCGCTGCTGCCGGTCAGGCTACGGGTTGTAATCAGCAGCGGGAAGGACGCCGGATCGCGCTCAATGCCGCAGGAAATGCAACCAGAAGCCCTGGCCGGGATAGAAAGCGCTGCACCGGGACGGCTCCGGGCGAGGCCGGTCCATGTCCTGTGGGCAGTCATCGTCGCTTCTGCCCTTGTCCCGCTCGTGCTATTCGCTGTCGTGGCCTGGGAGAGCCGCTTCAGGGCCCTGGAAGCGGCCGCCGACACGTCGCAGCGAACGATGCTGGCGCTGCACGAGCACGCGAGCAACGTGTTTGACACCTTTGAACTCGTCACCGACCGGGTCGAGACGGAAGTCGACGGCCTCCAGTGGGACGATGTTCAGGGCTCTGCCGAAATTCACGCCCTGCTTGCCGGGATCGCGAAAAGGCGAGAGCAGATTGGTTCCATCTGGCTTGTCGATGCGGATGGAAGATCAAGGGCGAATTCAATCGAGTTTCCCCATGCCGGCATTGACCTGTCGGATCGAGACTATTTGAGGTTTGCCCGTAGCGGAGGCATCGGTCCCTTCATTGGCGAGACCATCAGGACGCGCTTGCGCGGCAGGACCGCGTTCACGGTCACCCGCCCCCTCCGCGCCCGGGATGGTTCCTTGAGGGGAGCCATCGTCATTACGGCATATCCGAACTATTTCGCCAGTTTCTACAGGGAGATCGCTCCTTCTTTCGACCATTCCGCGGGACTGGTTCGAGAGGACGGGCTGTTTCTCGTGCGCGATGCCGTCGCTCTGCCAAGCGTAGAGCAACCGCACGCCAGCCCGAACTTCTTCCGCGCGATCGTCTCGACTGACGAGGGGCAGTGGACAGGTGTGTCGCCCAACGACGGCATTCAGCGCATCGTCTCCTACAAGAAGCTCGAGGGCTATCCGATTTACGTCCTGTTTGCCCTGGGTGTCGAGAGCGTGCTGGTTCAGTGGAGAGACCGCATGGCTCAATACCTGCTGGTGGGCGGGCCTGCGGTTCTGGGGCTATTGCTGGTCGGCGGATTCGGGCTCGTCAGGACGCAACGCGAGCAGGTCGCGGCAAAGCGCCTGAACGACGAGCTTCTTCATCGCAAGGCGCTGGAGGACAAGCTTCGGCATTCCGAGAAGCTGGATGCCCTAGGCAAGCTGACAGGGGGAATTGCCCACGATTTCAACAACATCTTGACGGTTGTGCTCGGAAATCTCGACCTTCTTCGGCGCTCCCGGGACGAGCGCCGTCTGCGGTACATCGAGAACGCCATTCTCGCAGGTGAGCAGGGAAAGCGCATCAACGAGCAGCTTCTCGCCTTCGGCCGCCGCACCGCGCTCCGCACCGAGGTAGCGGATATGAACGTGCTGATTGCGGGAATGGACGATCTTCTCTCGCAATCGCTTCGGGGCAACATCAAGATCGAACTGGACCTCGGCAGCGACCTCCATCCGGTCGAGATCGACACCGACCAGTTCAAGGTGGCGATGATCAATCTGGCCGTCAACGCACGCGATGCCATGGTGGATGGCGGCACGCTCCGCATCAGGACCGAAAACACGACCCTGCCCGACGACGCATCGACGGCTGCCGTCGGAATCGCGATTTCCGATACCGGCGTGGGTATCGAGCCCGCCCTGCTCGAGCGCGTTTTCGAGCCCTTCTTCACCACGAAGGGAAACGGCAAGGGGACGGGGCTCGGCCTCGCGCAAGTCTATGGCTTCGCCAAGCAGTCGGGAGGTACGGTCCATGTCCGCAGCAAGCCAGGAAGCGGAACGAGTTTCACGATCTATCTTCCCAGGACGCAGAAAAGGGCGGAGCCGCTGCCCGTCGCGGAAGCGCTCGACCCCAATTCCAATTTTCGCGCCTTGCGGGTCCTTCTGGTGGAGGACAATCCGGAAGTCGTGCGGACGGCATCGTCGCTGCTGAACGAGTCCGGCCACTCCGTCGTCGCCGTTTCGAGCGCGGACGAGGCACTGCAACAGCTCGAGGCGGGGGAAGGCTTCGACCTCCTCTGGTCCGATATCATGATGCCGGGTAGCATGAACGGCCTTGATCTAGCCCGTGCAGTTCGTGAACGCCGGCCCGATCTGCCCGTTCTGCTCTCAACCGGATACAGCCCGGTGGCGGAGCAGGCGGAGAAGGAGGGTTTCGCACTCCTGAGAAAACCTTATCGCAGGCCCGAACTGGCTGCCGCGCTGCTCTCGCTCACCGCCCGGCGGACCGATGCATCGTACCGCGACAGGGAAGACGCCAGATCGTGACCTGCGGCGCCTGATGGAAGAGGCCCGGCGACAGTCACGATCAGGCAATCGTACTCAAGAAGAACACGAAGGCGTAGAGGAGGATGACCGACGCAGTGAATCCGAGCGCTGCCGTCCTGAAGGATGGAAGCTCCGATTTGCTCTCATCCAAGTTGACGCCGTCAGCACGCGTCTTCTCGTACCGAAACACTGACGTTTCATTTAAAGTCTTATGCATCACTCTAATCAAATCAGAAGATTTGAATCGGTGAAAAATTTCGTCATTCTGCGACATAACTCACCTCGCATCTCTGGGGCCGTTGCGTTCTAGCCATAATCATGCCGAGTGCACTGTCATGGCGCGTTCACCCGGAGCGAAACGCAAGGGAAGGTGCTGTCAGACGGATGCCGATCCGTCTCGCTGCGCCCCCGGTGCTTCGCAGCGGGAGCGGGAACCGGATGCAGAGCATCCCCGTGAGGCGGGCTCCCAAGGGATTGTCTTGAGGTGCCTCACCTTCTTCATCTGCGGAAGGTACGGCCACGCACGCGGCCCTGCAGCAGGATTCCCCTGACAAAGCCGATCGGCGACTTGCTGTTCAGGATCGGCCAATGATCTGAGGAACAAATGCACGCCTGCCGCACTTGCATCGCGCAGGACCGGAGGATTTGCATGGTGTCGCTTGCGCCGGCCGGACCCGGGAGCCTGCGTCAATTGACCCGATCGCGAGTGGCGGAATGGCGGCAAGGCTCGACAGGCAAGGGCGAGTCCGATTGATCATTGATGATCTGCGGACGAGCTTGTGGTTTCTCCCCTCGCTGATGATGGCGGCTGCAGCGCTGCTTTCCGCGTTGACCCTTCGGGTCGACCGCAGCCTGCCGCAGAGCTTCGTCAACGACCCGCCGTGGTGGCTCTATGTCAGCAGCCGCGAGGAGGCGAGGGCAGTCCTCTCGACCCTGCTGACCGCGATGATCACGATGACGAGCCTCGTCTTCTCGATCACGATGGTTGTCCTGACGCTCGCCGCACGCCAGTTCGGACCGCGCCTCGTGCGAAACTTCATGGGGAGCAGCCGGACGCAGATCGTCCTTGGCGCCTTCATGATGACGATCATCTACGTCCTGCTGGTGCTGCCGACGATCGGAGCGCGCGACGATCCGCCGACCACGGCGTACCTCATCGTCAGCGTCGCCATGATCCTGACGCTGGTCAGCATCGTGCTGCTGGTCCCGTTCATCCACTCTCTCGCCCAGTCGATCGTGTCGGAGACGGTGATCGAGCAGGTCGGCGGCGAACTCGACGCGCTGATCAAAAAGCTGCCGCCCATCAAGGAGGCTTCTCAGGGCGATCCGAGGCTTTGGCTGCCCAAGGAATTCAGCCAACGCGCACGTTCCGTCGGCCCTCCGCGAGCCGGCTACGTTCAAGCCGTCCAGTTCGAGAAGCTGGTCGCCTTGGCCAATGAGCGCGATCTCGTCTTGGGACTATACTTCAGCCCGGGGGACTACGTCGTGGAAGGGTCGACTGGAATTGCCATCTATCCGTCGCATCGGGCGGATCGCGACGTTGTGGCGAGGGTGCAGCGGGCCATCTCCATCGGCGGGCGGCGAACGCCGGCGCAGGATCCGGAATTCGCGATGCCACCTCGTGGAGATCGCAGTCCGCAGCCTTTCGCCGAGCACCAACGATCCTTATACGGCGATTGCGGTGATCAACCGGCTGTCATCGTCGCTCGCCCGCCTGATGTACCGTTCTCTCCCTGGCGGCGTGTTCTTAGATCGGGCCGGGATGGCGCGCGTCGTATCTCCGCAGCCGTCTCATGCAAGCCTTCTGAAGGCTGCGCTGGATCAGATCCGCCAAAACGGGGCGGACAAGCCCGTGGTCGTGATTAATCTCCTGGAGGCGTTGCGGCGCATCGCTGAACACGCCCGGCTTCCGGAGCAGTTCGCCGCACTCGCCAGGCACGTGGACGCGATCGAGTATTCTGCGAAGCACGAGATCGACCTGCCCGCGGATCTCGAGTCGATCGACGAGCGCCTCTCTTCGGTGCGCGAGACGCTCGAGACACGGCAGTTGAACCGTTAGCGATCGCCTCAGGTCCGCCGCGAAGCCGTCGCGAGCCGGGGTCTATCCTTCCCATTGCGGGCTGTCTCCCGTCGGCGCCGAAGGCTGCGCTGCGCCTGGGCAAGCGCTGGGGCCAGACGGAGGGTAATCGGAGAAAAGCGGAAATATGAACGGATTGATGAGATTGCTGGCAGAGCGAGTCGACTGATCCTCGGCAGCACGCAGAAACGCCACTCGTAGCCTGCTCCGGACGGAGAGGGTGAAGCCAAAAAGAAGGCCGAAGATTCGTAGCTGACTTCTTCGTATTGGCGGAGACGGGGACCGCCTAACATGAGTTCATCACGGTCCCCTTGAGATCGGGTGCTATGGTCGAACACGTTCCGCAGTAGGAGATTTATGCATCGACCGTCCGGCCGCGTACATTGCAGTTCAGCTTGAGCCACTCCATATGTGTGGGACTAGATGTGGGACTAGAGGGCGACATGGCTCAGGCAATCAACAAGCTCACGACCCGGCAGGTGGATACAATCGCGAAGCCCGGTCGGCACGCCGACGGAGGTGGGCTTTATCTCGTCGTCGGGCCGGACGGCGGCAGCCGGAAGTGGGTCCTGCGCTACATGCTGAACGGCAAGCGCCGCGACATGGGGCTCGGCTCTGCCGGTAGAGGCGGGCTGCCCCTCGCGCAGGCGCGAGCGGCAGCCTCAGAGGCGCGAGGGCTCATCCAGAAGGGCATCGACCCTCTCGAACACCGGCGCGCCGACGCGGCTGCTGCGTCGCCGCCGGCGGCGATCCCCACCTTCGGCGAGATGGCCGACGCTCTACTTGCCTCGTTAGGCAACGAGTGGCGAAACGACAAGCATCGCGCGCAATGGGAGATGACGCTTCGGGTATATGCCAAGCCGCTGCGCCCGCTGCCGGTCGACGAAGTCGATACCAACGCCGTCCTGGCCGTGATCAAGCCGATCTGGAGCACGAAGAACGAAACGGCGTCCCGACTGCGAGGTCGGATCGAGCGCGTGCTCGATTACGCGAAGACGCTAGGGCACCGCAGCGGCGAGAACCCAGCCCTCTGGCGCGGCCACCTGTCGAACGTGCTCCCCAAGCGACAGAAGCTCACCCGAGGCCATCATCCCGCTATGCCGTATGATCAGGTGCCTGCATTCGTTCAAGCGCTGCGCCTGCGCGACAGCGTCGGCGCTCGGGCGCTGGAATTTACGATCCTTACGGCTGCACGGTCAGGAGAGGTGCTAGGCGCGACCTGGGGAGAGATCGAGCTCGACAAGGCACTCTGGACGATCCCGGCGGCGCGCATGAAGGGCGCGCGCCAGCACCGGGTGCCACTCCCGGGTCGGGCGGTCGAGATCCTCAGGGAGGTTGCCGCTCTCCGTCGAACAAACAAGCCGGGGGAGCCGCTGTTTCCGGGGAGCCGCCCCGGCCGTGGGCTTTCCAACATGGCGATGGACATGCTGCTTCGCCGGATGGGACGAGACGACGCGACCGTGCACGGCTTCCGGTCGAGCTTCCGGGACTGGGCAGGTGAACGCACCAGCTTTCCGCGTGAAGTTGCGGAGGCTGCCCTGGCGCATCTCGTCGGAGACGACGTGGAGCGGGCCTATCGCCGCGGCGATGCCCTCGAAAAGCGCCGCTCGCTAATGCAGGAATGGGCGGACTACCAAAAAAAATCGCCGGCCGACGCGCAGAGATTGTAAGGGCGATTGCGATCGAAATCGGCCGAAATCCACCCAGGCCACGCCCAAACGAGTCTAAAACCCTTCGAGTAAGGTCGATTGCTTAATCGAATAAAAAGATCTGTCATAACCTCGGATTTGTAGATCAGGGCGTGGCTGGCGCAGTACGTTTGAGTGATGATGAACGTATACGGTGCCACTTGAATGAGCGAGATACTTCTTACTACGGACGACGCGGCGCGTCGCCTCGGAATAGGGCGCACTACTCTCTTCAATCTTCTGAAGAATGAGCAGCTAAACGCAGTTCGCCTCGGGAAGAGAACACTCATCCCCGTAGCAGAGCTCGAGGCTTTCGCCTCGGCGCTCCCGCCGCGGAATAGCCTCGGGACCGACCGGCAAGAAAAGAGGAAAGCATGATGTCGGATCAGCGTTCCTCGGGTTTCGCCCGGATCCTGCCGCAAGGAGCGGGAGCGGAGCCAGCACCCGACCACGCGCGGGCGTTCCTGCATCGCGTCCTCCCCTGGGCGCCTCTCGGCGATGCCGACGCTTACGTGAACATCCACTGGACTTTCCAACGACAGGGCTTCGACCGTCCCGCATGGGGCGGTCGTGCGGTCAAGACCATCGATCAGGCGATCAAGGCGATCGAGTTCGCCCAGAAGTCACCCGACACCAAGGACATCTACGTCTGCATGTCGACCCAGCGCGAGGCGCAGGAGGTCGCGTTCAAGACGGGCAACGGCTCGTGGTTCAAGGCGATCCGGTCGCAGGAGAACGCGGTGCAGCTGCGTTCGCTCTACCTCGACATCGACGTCAAGCCGGACGCCTACCCCACCACACAGGCTGCTATCATAGGACTGGCGGGCTTCCTCAAGGCCTCGGGCATGCCGAAGCCGACCATGGTGGTCGCGTCGGGCTCGGGGGGGCTGCACGTCTACTGGAGCATGTCGGAGGCGCTCACGCTGCACGAGTGGCAGCCGCTCGCCCAAGCCCTCGCGGAAGCCGCGCGCCGGCACGGGCTGCACTGCGACAGCTCGGTCACCGTGGACGGGGCGCGCGTGCTGCGCATCCCCGGCACGCTCAACCACAAGAGCAACCCGCCGAACCCGGTCGTGCTGGGCGTGAAGACGGTCCTGGACTACACCTATCCAGTCGATCAGATCCGGCAGGTGCTGACGCCCTATTTCGGGGCGCAGGTGATCCCGCTGATGCCGCGTATGTCAGAACCTGGAATAAACGACGATCTCTCCGCCGGGCTCACCGTGGAGGCTCCTCCAGTGGACTTCGTCGCGGTGGCCGCGGAGTGCGCCTTTATTCGCGAGGCGCTTGAGACCGGCGGTGCCGGCTTCGCCCAGCCCTTGTGGAACCTCACGACCCTGATCGCGACCTTCGTCGAGGACGGGCGGGCGATGGCCCACCGGATGTCACAGGGGCATACGGGCTACCTGCAGGGCGACACGGACGCCCTCTACGAACGCAAGCTCAAGGAGCGCGCGGCAAAGGATCTGGGTTGGCCCAAATGCGCGTCGATCCAGAACGCTGGCTGCACCTCGTGCGCGGCCTGCGCCCACCTCCAGGCGGGGCTGTCTCCACTCCACCTTGGCCGCGCTCGCTACCCCTTGAAAATCGAGGAAGCTTCGGGCGCGGAGCCTCACGCTCGTTTACGGACGCTCGGCGTCGCGGATCTGCCAGCATCCCCTCCGCCCAGGGAGTGGATGTATAACGTTGATGCAATACGCAGGTACTGCAGCTTGGTCGTCTCACCAGGGGGGCGGGGAAAATCGTCCTTCCTCATTGCCATGGGCCTTGCTTGCGCCACTAATCGCGAAATCCTCGGCGAGAAGGTTCATGGCGGCCCGCAGTCGGTACTTTACCTCAACACTGAAGATGGCACGGAGGAAGTCTCCCGGCGGCTACGGGCCGCGCAAAAGCACTTCCAGCTCACCGATGCCGAATGCAAAGGCCTGCGCGTTGCGGGCGTTGACTTGGCGCGGGTCACGCTTCTGAAGTCGGATCGCTCCAACCACGTAATCGATCCAGTCGAGTGGGAGAAGCTTCGTGCGCTTCTCCACGAGCTAAAGCCCGATCTCTTAATCCTCGATCCACTGGCAAACCTGTCCGCTCACACATTGAACGACAACAGCGCGGCGACCGCTCTCATGTCAGGCCTGACGCGGCTTGCGGTAGAGTTCAACATGGCGATCGTCATCGCGCACCATAGCGCAAAAGGCCGAGATCTAGGGTCTCAGGAAGCCGCCATGGGCGCAAGCGCGATCGTCAACTCGGCGCGTGTCGTCCTGTCGATCGAAACGCTGGCCGCCTCTGATGCAGGAAAGATCGGGGTTATGCCTTCAGACGCTGGTTCGTTTTTCCGGTTGACGAGCGTCAAAGCAAACCTCGCGAAGGCGAGTGCCGATGATCGCTGGTTCCAACTGATCGGGGTCTCGCTCGGAAATGGGACGGTGGATTATCCCGCTGGAGACCGGGTTCAAGTTGTTGAGCGTTTTCGGCCGGGTTCCAGCGCTTCGCGGATCAGCGCCGACCTGATCAACGGGGCGCTTCGCGCGATACAAGACGCAACTCCACCGCTGTCCGACAAGAAGCAGGCGCGCGACAGGTGGGCCGTTCCCGTCATTGCTGCGGCGGTCGAGCCGCTTCAAGTCGGCAAATACAGCGAGGCCGACGCACAGGCGATCCTCTCTCACCTGCAGGCGAGCGGGCTCGTCGACGTATGTGACGTGGTCCTGGAGCGGGGTAGGGGAAGGACGGACACGCGGAAAGGTTTAGTGCTGACGGCGGCAGGTGAGGGCCTCCTTCGTCAAGACACCTCGTAACCCCGCGGTTCCCACAGTCTGCCCGCGGTTCGACCGCGGGAACCGCGCGTGCTGACGGCGCGGGGCAGCCTCCGGCGACCCCGCAGTCGCTAGGGGGGTATGGGGGGAAATGCGGGGCATGGGGGGAAATGCGGGGCATGGGACTTCGAACGCCGACACGATCGAACAACTTCCAAGGAGACACGTTAGTGAACCAGATCAAGCAGTATGTTGACGCGCTCTTCGCGCAAGCCGAAGCAGATGTCCGCGGGATCGGAACCGCTTACCGAACAAACCCAGTCGATGGAGGAGGATGGGTTCCTGGGCTCGACAGTAAGGCGAAGCAGAAGGCCAAGGCGGTGCGGGCGCTGATCGCGCGTGAAAAGTTCAATCGCAACAAACCCGTTGACGTGCCCTCTCTGCCGCTAACGAAGGCGGACCGTGAGGCCATGATGAGTACGCCGCTGGGCAACCTCCAAGCCCTCTATGCCCGGTCGCTGGAGCATTTCGAGCATGACTACGACAATCATCCCAGCTTCGCCCGTTTTGCTGCGGGCGTGATGGCTTCGCCGCATGCGCCGGACTTCATCAAGTCGGATCCCAACCTGCAGAAGCGGTTCCCGGCGCGTTTGCTGCCGGGCTTGGGACACGGCTGCTACTGGTCGCCGGGCCGACCAGTCGCCTAACAAGAATAGGCTTTTCTTCTTAAGCACTGGGACGGGCTTTGATGGACCTGCACCGCCGACCGACATCTTTCCGAGAGCGCCTGCTCGAGAAACTGAGCGCGGAAAGTCAAGTAGTCGTTGAAGATCCTTGGGAGCCCCTCCTGCGTAAGCTCAAGGGCCGCGTCGCCCGCGACGGCATCGAGCGCATCTCGACCCACGAGGTCTTCGACCACCTAGAAATCCCGATGAAGCAGCGCGCCGGAAAGGCGCACCGCCTCTCACGTGTCATGCGCAAGCTCGGCTGGTCGAACGTTCGCTCGCGCGGCTTGAACCGCGGCAGTTATCGTGATCGGGTACGCGGATACGCTCGCGCTCCTCAAAGAGAGTAGCTCTTTCGGAACCCCCCCACCGCCGGGCTTTCGGGAAGTACAGGTTGAGGTGTAAGGAGCAGTCAACCGTCAACAGGATTTGGAGGATGTGTGAAAATCGAGAGCTACGAAACGCACGCCGTTTCTAAAGAGCGCACATGATTTCGGGAGTGGGCCATGCTTGGGGCAAGCTGCGGCTCTCGTCTGAGGGGGAACCGCTCGGATGTCTGGCGCTGGCCGATCACGGGGCGGACGTTGCCGCCTGCGCCGAGGTTCTGCTGCGCCATCCTCTCACGGCTCGGCGTCTGGCGCGGCTCGCCGGGCGCGCCGACGAGGCGTTGCCGCCGGTCTGGATAGACCGGCTTTGCGTCATCGCCTTTCTGCACGATTGCGGCAAGGCCAACGCGGGCTTCCAGCGTAAGTGGCGCAAGGGCGCGCCGCCGGTGGGGCATCTCGACGAACTCTCCGCACTGTTTGATCGCGACGATCTCGTGACGGCGCTCGGCCTGCCGGACGTTGCGAAATGGGGCTCCCCCAGCGCAATCGGCGAAGCCCTGCGCGCGGCTTTTGCTCATCACGGCTATCCGGCGAAGCTCGAGGACGCCACGAGATACGAACGGCATTGGCGGGCGGACGGCGCCTACGATCCGGCGCATGCGCTGCGCGCCCTCGCGTTGGCGGCGCGCGAGGCCTATCCGCGCGCCTATGCGCCAGGTGGGCTGAGCCTGCCCGAGCCCGGCGTCTTCTGGCACGCCTACGCCGGGCTGTTGATGCTTGCCGACTGGCTCGGCTCCGATGAGGCGGCCTTCCCGTTCGAGCGCGCGGACGGGCGCGCCCGTATCGTCGGGTCGCGCGAGATCGCGAATAAGCTGGTGGCCGAGATTGGCTACGATGCCGGCCTGCTGCGAGGCGAAGCGCCGTCCGAGTTCACGGCGGTGAGCCCGCATCCGCCCAGCGAGATCCAGCGCCTGGCGGGAGAGGCCGAGGGGCGCATCGTGGTGCTCGAGGCCGAAACCGGCTCTGGCAAAACCGAGGCCGCGCTCTACCGATTTGCCCGTTTGTTCGCGCAGGGACGCGTCGAGGGGCTGTACTTCGCCCTGCCGACCCGCGTGGCGGCCACGGCGCTCTACGAACGCGTGTGCGCCGCCGTGCAGCGAATGTTCCCTCGCGAGCCGCGCCCCGTGGTCGTGCAGGCCGTGCCGGGCTATGCGGCGGCGGACGGGGCGCAGGCGCGCCTTCTGCCCGGCTTTGAGGTGCAGTGGGACGACCAGCCGGACGCCGCTGTCCGCCGCGCCCGCTGGGCGGCGGAGCGGCCCAAGCGCTTCCTGGCGGGCACCATAGCGGTCGGCACAATCGACCAAGCCCTGCTCGGCACCATCCTCGTGCGCCACGCGCATCTGCGCGCCTTTTGCCTCATGCGCTCGCTGCTCGTGGTGGACGAGGTACATGCCTCGGATTTCTACATGGAGAACCTGCTCGGCCAACTCCTGCGACTGCACGACGGGGCGGGCGGCGAGGCCTTGCTGCTCTCGGCAACTCTGGGCTCGGGGGCGCGCGAGCGGCTGCTGCGGCTGAACGCGCGTGCCAGACCGCCCACGCCCGAGGCCGCTGCCGCGCTGCCCTATCCGGCGGTGTCGCGCTTGAAGAGCGGGCGCGTGGAGACGCTTGCAGCCGCCGGGCGGGGACGCACCAAGGTCGTGGAGATCGAGCCGGATCCGCGCGTGGGCGAGCCGCTCGCCGTGGCCGAACGGGCCTTGGCCGCGGCGCGGGCGGGGGCGAAGGTGCTCGTGGTGCGCAACACTGTCGGGGACGCCGTCTCGAGCCTGCGCGCGCTGCTCGAACTGGGGGCTGAGGAGAACCTGCTCTTTCGCGTGAACGGGCGCGCGAGCCTCCATCATGGCCGCTTCGCACGCGTCGACCGGATGCTGCTCGATCGCGCCGTGGAGAGCGCCGTGGGGCGCGAACGCGCCGCCGGTGGCCTGGTGCTGATAGGGACGCAGACCCTCGAACAAAGCTTGGATATCGATGCCGATCTGATCATCACGGATCTCGCGCCCATCGACGTGCTGCTGCAGCGCCTCGGGCGCCTGCACCGCCACGAGCGAACGCGTCCGGTGGGCTTCTCACAGGCTCAGGCGGTGGTGCTCGCACCAGCGAGCCTGGACCCCTGGCTCGCCCGGCCCGGCGCGCACGGGTTCGGCGGCAAGGTCTACGACGACCTCGTCGCATTGGAAGCAGTGCGCGGGCTGATCGGGGCGGGGGCAGTGTGGCGGATCCCGGCCATGAACCGAGAACTGGTGGAGGCGGGAACGCACGACGACGTGCTGGAGGCGCTCGCGACGAACCGCGCCGCGGGCGATCCAAGGTGGCGCGCGGCTTGGCAGGAGCACAAGGGCCGAGAACGCGCCCGAAACGGCACGGCGACCACCGTCAAGATCGACTGGCACGAGGCCTTCTCCCGCTTCCAGGTGCTCGACGAGCGGATCGGATCTCGCTTGGGGCTACGGGACGCGGAGATCGTCCTGGATGCTCCGCCACTGGGCCCCTTCGGCCGCCCCATTCCGCGCCTAGTCGTCCCCGGCTGGTGGGACGCCGTCGTCACCGCTATCGCCGCAGGAGAGCCCGCCCGGGAGATTTTGCCGACGGAAGACGGCTTCACCCTGCGGATCCGCGACGAGCGTCTGCGGTACGGGGCGTATGGATTACAAAACAGCAGTGGATCGAGATAAAGTTGACATTGTCAAATCGCAACCACCTGTAAATTCTGGTTGCTTGAGCTTACGAGCCGGCCAACTCCGGCTGGTACAGTTACTTTCGTGTTTGTTGCGGGGGCGCAGGTGTTCAATCTCATTGACGAACCCCTTATCCGTGTTGTCGATTTGGCCGGGGAAGCGCGGACGGTCTCGCTGCCGGGGCTTTATGCGGCGTTGATGTTGGATAGGGTCGCGGACGTGCCGGCACTTCAGGCGCATCAGCGCCACGCTTTGCATGCCTTCCTCTGCCAGGTCGGGGCGCTCGCCTGCCTGCGGGCGGGGCTGGCCTCGGTCCCCGCCGACGAGGAGGATTGGACGGCGCTGCTGTGCGCTCTGACCCCGGATCATCCGGACGATGCGCCCTGGTCCCTGGTGACGCCGCCGGGCAAGCCCGCTTTCCTGCAGGCGCCGGCGCCGGAGGGCGTTGCCGCCCTCAGGCGGGAGATGCCGACGCCCGACAGTCTCGACATGCTGGTGACGTCCAAGAACCACGACGTGAAGGCGGCGCGCCTCGAACGGGCGCAGCCCGACGACTGGATATTCGCCCTGTTGAGCCTCCAGACGATGGAGGGGTTTCTCGGTGCCGGCAATTACGGGATCAGCCGCATGAACGGGGGCTTCTCCAACCGCCCCGCGGTTGGCATCGCTCCGGTTGGCGGCGTCGGAGCGCATGTTCGGCGCGACGTGGAGCGACTGATCGCCCTGCGCGGACGCATCCTCGCCGATTATCCGCACTACCGCGACGACGGCCTCGCCCTCGTGTGGCTGCGCCCGTGGAGCGGTGACGATCCGCTATCCCCCAGCGAACTCGACCCCTACTACGTGGAGATCTGCCGGCGCGTGCGGCTGGTGCACGACGGCGCTATCCGAGCGGTCGGCACAGGTTCGAAGAGCGCGCGCATCGCTTCCGCCAAGGAGGAGGCGGGCGTCACCGGCGACCCCTGGACGCCAATCGGTTGTGGCGAGGGCGCCGCGAAGGCGCTCACGGTGGATGCGCGGCTGTTCTCCTACAAGCGCCTCGCCGACATTCTCGACCCCTCCCGGTTTAAGCCGGCCCCACTGCAGGAGATTGGGGCTAACGAGGCGGGGGACAGCTTCGTGCTCGTCTGCCGCGCGCTCGCCCGCGGCCAGGGCAAGACGGAAGGCTTTGAGGAGCGTAGGGTTCCGGTCCCGCGCGCCGCGGTGCTGATGCTGCGCCGGGGGCAGGCGCAGGAACTCGCGCAGATCGCCAAGGAGCGGATCACCGACGCCGACAGGGTGCGCGGCGCCCTGCGCCTGGGGCTCGTGAAGTTCATCCAGAACGGGGCGGAGGCGATCGATCCGGGCGATCCCGCCTTGCAGCGCCGCGGCGATCCGCATCTGCGTACCTTCGAGCAGCGCGTCGACGCCAGCTTCTTCGAACGCCTGTGGCAGGAGGTGGAGGCGCGTGAGACGGGCGCGCACCATGCGGTACGCCGGGCCTGGCTTCTCGATCTACTGCATCTGGCGCAGGACGTCCTGCTGGAGGCCGAGCGGGGCTCTCCACGCTCAGACACCCGCGCCTACCGAGCCGCGGCACGGGCGCGCAACGCCCTGGACACCAAGTTCTTCAGGGACTTCGCCGGCTACTTTCCCAAGGAGCACGAACATGAAGCAGCCGCCTGAGCGGGACGAGGACATCCTCAACGCGCTGGCCGGCGCGGTGCGCGGCCTCGCCAAGGCCGAGGCGACGGGCGATCTGGCGAGCCTGCGCCGGCTCGACCTCGATAACCCCATGGCCCCTGCGTTCTTCCGCCTGATCGCCCGGCACACCCCGCATGAGAGCCCTTCGCCGGAGACGATGCGCGCCTATGCCCTCGTCGCGGCCATCTTGGCCTTACGCCCGGACACCCTCGTCCCGGGGCGGCGTCTTGGATCGAACCTTGTCGACGCCGGGGTGTCGGAGGCGCGCGTGCAGCGCCTACTCGCCGCGCGGGGCGAGACCTTCCGCGACCTCGCCTTGCGCACCGCCCGCGTGCTGGTGCGCAGCGGTGCCTTTTCTTACGAGCAGCTCTGCCGCCTGATCCTCGCCGGCGATGGGCCAGCCGCCGAGCACCTGCGCCTCGCCGTCGCCCGCGACTTCTGGGGAGCGCTCGACGGGCGCTCCCGCGCGCCCACCGCTGTTCCAGCCTTCACCGAGAGTTAATCCCATGCGCTTTCTCCAGATCCACACGCTTTGCTCCTTTCCCGCCGCGCTCCTGAACCGCGACGACAGCGGGCTGGCAAAACGCCTGCCCTACGGCGACGCCACACGCACGCGCATCTCCTCGCAATGCCTCAAGCGCCACTGGCGTACAGTGGAGGACGAATGGAGCCTCTCGCGCATCGGACCGGACATGGCGGTGCGCTCGCGCGAGGTCCCGGAAAAGCGCATCCTACCGGAGCTTGAACGCCATCTCATCGGCAGCGAAGAGACGCGCCGCGCGGCGATCGAGGCCCTCGCCGTTGCTCTGTACGGCAAGAACGGCGGCACCGATGTGTCCAAGCGTCAGGCGCTGCTCCTGGGCGAGCCGGAAATCGCCTATCTCGTGGCCAAGGCCAGGGACGCGGCCGCAGAACCCGATCCGAAGGCCGCCGCCGCGCGCATCGAGGCCCTGTTCAAGAAGGAGGAGAAGGCCAATCTCTCCGCCCTCATGGCCGCCCGCGGCACGCTCCAGGCGGGTCTCGAAGGCGCTCTGTTCGGGCGCATGGTGACGTCCGATCCGGATGCGAACACGGATGCAGCGATCCACGTGGCGCATGCGTTCACCGTCCATGCTGAGCAGGCGGAGACGGATTACTTCACTGTGGTGGACGACCTCTCAGAGGGCTCGGGTGCCGGCGGCATCTTCGACACGGAGGTGACGGCGGGGCTGTATTACGCGTACGTTGTGGTGGACCTGCCGCTGCTGCGCGCCAATCTAGGGGGCGATCCGGCGCTGGCCGGCCGCGTCGCCGAGCATCTGGTGCATCTCGTTGCCACGGTTTCGCCCGGCGCCAAGCGCGGCTCGACTGCCCCTTACGCCTATGCCGACCTCGTGCTGATCGAGGCGGGCAGCCGTCAGCCGCGCAGCCTCGCCGGCGCATTCCGTAAGGCCGTGCGCCCGGCGACGGTGGAGCTGGCGGTCGCGGCACTCGCCGCACAACTGGGCAGACTGGATCGCTCCTACGGCGCGGGCGAAACCCGGCGGGCTCTCGTGCTGGAGCCCGGTCCCGAGCTGCCGGGGGCCGGCGAGCCGATGGCGCTGGACACGCTCGCCCGCTTCGCTCACGACCTCGTGGCCGAGGCCGCCTGATGCGCCACCTCCTCCTCCTCCTAGAGGGGCCGCTTTCGGCCTACGGCGCGGAAGCCGTCGACGCCCGCGGCGTGGTGCGCGATTGGCCGGGCGCGTCGCTCCTGACGGGGCTCCTCGCCAACGCCCTCGGGCTGACCCGCGCACAGCGCGAGGCGCACCAGGCCCTGCAAGATCGTCTGCGCTTCGCGGTCCGGCTCGACAGGCCTGGGCGGCGCCTGACCGATTTCCAGACTGCGAAGCTCTCCGGTGACGATCGTGGCTGGACGACCCGAGGCGTCCCCGAGGGCCGAGCGGGCGGGGCGGGCACTTATCTCGGCCCGCACATCCGCTACCGCGCACACTTGGCCGATCAGGCCGTGCTCGTGGCCCTCCACCTCGAACCTGCCGACGAAACGCCGACCCTGGAGGATCTCGCCGTCGCGCTCGATGCGCCGGCTCGGCCGCTCTTTCTGGGGCGAAAAGCCTGCCCGCCGGCGGGGCCGATCAACGGCGGCTTCGTGGAGGCGCCGACCCTCGCCGCCGCCCTCGCCGGGGCGGCACCTCTCGATGACGCCGAAGCCGATCCAATCGTGGTTCTGCCGGGGGACACCGCGCCCGCGCGGTTCGAGCGCCTGACGGTCTGCGACAGGCGCAACTGGATTTCAGGGGTGCACGGCGGCCTGCGCGTCTTCCGGCGCGGGCGCCTGTCGCAGGGGGGCGCCGGATGAGCCTTCGTCTCCTTCGCTTCGACCCGGACCCGCAGCGGGCCGGAACCTGGATGGCCGCCGAGCGCCTCGCCGTGCGCGGGGTATCGGAGGCGGACGACGGCTATGGCTGGCACGCTCTGCTCGCGGCCGCCTTCGGCGAGGCGGCGCCCAAGCCGTTTCGCGTCGTCGCCCGACCCGGCCGGGCGCCGCAACTCCTGGCCTATGGGGTGACACCGCTCTCGGATCTGCGGCTCCACGCCGGCGATTTCGCCGACCCGCTCGTCGTGGCGGCCCTTCGGCTCTCAGCGGCCGAGGAAAAGCCCATGCCGAGCTTCGCGACGGGCCGGCGCCTCGGCTTCGAGGTGCGCCTGCGCCCGACCTTGCGGCGCGACCGCGCAGGTGACCGCGATCGCAGCGCCGAGATCGACGTCTACATCGCCGCGCGCGATGCCGCCCCGCCGGGCGAACCGCCGGACCGCGCCGCCGTCTACGCCGCCTGGCTAGCCGATCGCCTTGGCGCCGCAGCGCGCATGGAGAGCGCCCGCGTACTCGAACTGCGTCGGCACCGCCTGGTGCGGCGCGACAGGGCGCGCGATCTCAGGACGGTGGAGGGCCATTCGGTCTCGTTTGCAGGGACCTTGCGCGTCACCGACGAAGCCGCCTTCGCCGGCCTGCTGGCCCGCGGCGTGGGCCGCCACCGCGCGTTCGGCTTCGGCATGCTGCTGCTACGCCCGCCGGAGGCTTGAGGTGCTGCTCGGGCGCCTCGGCCTGGAGACGGCGCGGCTGCCGCATGCCGACCGGCACGGGCTCCTCATGCTCGACCGCGGTCGGTTGACGGTCGAGAGCGGCTGCCTCACCTTCGAATGTGCCGGTGGGGGCGCCTGCCCGCCGGGACGCTACGGCTTGCCGCATCAGGCGGTCTCCATCGTACTGCTCGGGCCGGGCTCCAGCATCAGCCACGACGCGCTCCGTCTGCTCGCCCGCCACGGCGTCGGCCTCGCGGCGATCGGCGAGGACGGCGTGCGCTTCTACACCGCCCCGCCGCTCCTGCCGGATTTCTCGCATCTGGCGCGGGCTCAGGCGAGACTGTGGGCCGACACGCGCCGGGGCCGCCCCCGGGTGGCACGACGCATGTATGCCCTGCGCCTGGGCGAGGTGCTGCCGCACCGCGACATCGCCGTGCTGCGCGGCATTGAGGGCGCGCGCATGAGAGAGACCTATCGCATCGCGGCCGAGCGGGCGGGCATCACCTGGCGGGGACGTCGCTATGACCGGCGGAACCCGACCGCGGCGGATCTGCCCAATCAGGCGCTCAACCACGCTGCAAGCGCTCTCGAGGCGGCGGCGGCGATCGCGGTGGCCGCCACGGCGACGATCCCGCAGCTCGGCTTCATCCACGAGGACAGCGGCCAAAGCTTCGTGTTGGACGTGGCGGACCTGATGCGCGACGCCGTCACGATCCCTTGCGCCTTTAAGGCGGCTTCGATCGCCGCCAAGCGCCCGGCGGAGAATGTCGAGCGCCTGACGCGGCGCCTGACGGGCGAGCGCCTGCGCCGAGACGATGTCATCCCGCTCTTGATCGACCGCATCAAGATCGTGCTCGCCGATGAGGACGAACTCGGAACGGACCGCGCCCGCGGGCGGGCGGGGGCGTGTCAGGAGAGGGAGGGGGAGGATGCCGATGACGGTGGTGGTGACCCGTGACGTGCCAGAGCGTACGCGCGGCTTTTTGGCATCCGTGATGCCGGAGCCTGCCCCCGGCGTCTACACGGCCGGGGAAATGTCGCGTTCGGTGCGCGAGCGCGTCTGGAGCGTGATCGCCGATTGGCACGACGCCACCGGCGCCGGCTCGCTCGTGATGATCTGGCGCGACGACAGGGCCCCCGGCGGCCTCGGCCTTCTCACCTTGGGCACACCACCCCGCCGCCTCGCCGACCTCGACGGCGTCCTAGTTTCCGTCTGGTGAAAATCCGCCGCGCGAAAGCCGAAAAAAGCCTTTGCGTGCAGGCACCGTTCTTTGACTTCGTGAAGGACCGCAGTAGCTTGAGCGGCAGAGGCTCCCCCGCCCACGCGGGGATGGACCCCACCAGTCGGCCACGCCCGCTTCGGTCACGTCGGCTCCCCCGCCCACGCGGGGATGGACCTGCCTGCAATGGTCGACTGGCGCGGGCGCGACGGGCTCCCCCGCCCACGCGGGGATGGACCCGGCAAACCCCTCGGCCTGTATGACGGCCTCGGGGCTCCCCCGCCCACGCGGGGATGGACCGCGCGTCTGCCAGTCGTAGCCGGCGTGGAAGTGGGCTCCCCCGCCCACGCGGGGATGGACCCTGGGGCAAGATGCCCCGCCTGATGCTGGCCAAGGCTCCCCCGCCCACGCGGGGATGGACCTGTCTACAATGGCTCTGCCCACAATGACTCCACGGCTCCCCCGCCCACGCGGGGATGGACCCAAAGGCACGATCTCGTCGGGCACCCGAAAGCTGGCTCCCCCGCCCACGCGGGGATGGACCCGTGATCCCGCTCGACGGCGAGCGCATCTCCCTGGCTCCCCCGCCCACGCGGGGATGGACCTGGCGCGGGCGCGACGTCTTCCTGATCGGCGGCGGCTCCCCCGCCCACGCGGGGATGGACCCGCCCCGTCGTTCCGCATCGTGCCCTCTATCGAGGCTCCCCCGCCCACGCGGGGATGGACCCGCGAGAAGCGGGCGGCAGCCGAAGCCGCGCGGGGCTCCCCCGCCCACGCGGGGATGGACCCGCGAGGGGCTGATGAAGCTTCTCGCCTCCCGCGGCTCCCCCGCCCACGCGGGGATGGACCCATGATGCGGCTGTCCCCGCCGGGTGAATATTCGGCTCCCCCGCCCACGCGGGGATGGACCCCCCGCCGATTTGATGGTGCCCTTCGGCGTAATGGCTCCCCCGCCCACGCGGGGATGGACCGCTCCTCGAAGCGGAAGTCATCGTCCCACCATGGGCTCCCCCGCCCACGCGGGGATGGACCCCGCTTCATGACCGAGACGGGCTGCGTGAGGGCGGCTCCCCCGCCCACGCGGGGATGGACCCCAGTCGGCATTGAGCGCCCGCTTGTCGGCGGCGGCTCCCCCGCCCACGCGGGGATGGACCTGGTACGGCCAGCACCTGACCCCGGAAGACTGGGGCTCCCCCGCCCACGCGGGGATGGACCCAGTCTCACCAACATGGGATGTCGAACAAGCAGGGCTCCCCCGCCCACGCGGGGATGGACCCCGTACTTGATGCGTCCCGACTTGGTGCGCGGGGCTCCCCCGCCCACGCGGGGATGGACCCCGACAAGACCTTCCCGCCGGCGGCTATTTCGTGGCTCCCCCGCCCACGCGGGGATGGACCCGATGTGGAAACCGCCACGGTCTCCTTCACCGGGGCTCCCCCGCCCACGCGGGGATGGACCCCTATTCTCGTGGTCTCCCTCCACTGACCACCGGGCTCCCCCGCCCACGCGGGGATGGACCGGTCATCCACACGGACGGTGTCATCCTCGACATGGCTCCCCCGCCCACGCGGGGATGGACCCTCGAAGAGCAGGCGCATCTTGCGCACGGGCTCGGCTCCCCCGCCCACGCGGGGATGGACCGCCCGCCCGGCTGGCGAAGGCGCGGATAGCCTGGGCTCCCCCGCCCACGCGGGGATGGACCCATGGAAACCTGGGAAGCCGCCGAACACGTCGAGGCTCCCCCGCCCACGCGGGGATGGACCCTGCATGACGGTCTCGCTCATCCCCTCGAGCGGGGCTCCCCCGCCCACGCGGGGATGGACCTTGCGTCACAATGTTGAGGGCGAGGCGCTTGAGGGCTCCCCCGCCCACGCGGGGATGGACCCCCGGAAGCGGTTGCCGGGGGCTTCACCAAATGGGCTCCCCCGCCCACGCGGGGATGGACCCCAGTGCGCGCCCGCATGGGTGGCGTCGGCGGTGGCTCCCCCGCCCACGCGGGGATGGACCCGGCTGGATCTGGTAGGGTTGATGCCGGATGTAGGCTCCCCCGCCCACGCGGGGATGGACCCGCGGAACGGGAGGTATCGACGACGGCGGCGAAGGCTCCCCCGCCCACGCGGGGATGGACCCAGGATGCGGTCAAAGCCGAGTTCGCGTGCCACGGCTCCCCCACCCACGCGGGGATGGACCCGTCGCTGCCCCCTCTGGAGGCACCGGAGGCACGGCTCCCCCGCCCACGCGGGGATCGACCCCGTGAGCGCGTCGCTGCGTTCGTGTCTCGAGGGGCTCCTGCTGGGTCTCGGCTCCCCCGCCCACGCGGGGATGAGCTCGGCGTTCATGGGGTCGTCTGGTATCTGGCGTGGGCTTCTCCGCCCACGCGGGGATGGACTCGCCCTTGCTTATGTGCACCCGATTGCTCGGGAGGCTCCACCGCCCACGCGGGGATGGACCCGTGATGACGTTCTGCTATTCCTCCGAGACCTAGGCTCCCCGCCTGCGCGGGGATGGATATTTCGACAGACGGGCTCCGCCGGGCGCCCCTCGGCTTCCCCGCCCAGGCTGGGTTCGATCCTCGAACGCATGCGCGAGCCTCTGCGCGAGGTCGGCGCGTTTGGGGGACGAGAGGCAGATGTATCTGAACACGAACTCGGCCCTCGCGATAATCCCGCTCGGTTCGAGTTCAAAATCGGTTCGGCTGAGATATGCCGCTTCTGATTGCCAAGGCTATCTCGCTAGATGCCTCACGGAAGACAACTGCGATCACGAGCAAAAGAATGAGCCCAACGCTGCTCCAAATCAGTCTAGAAGACAGAGTTTTCCTTTTTGTAAATATAAGCTTCAGCCCAAAGTAGCTGAATGCCGCATAAATCATTGCAATGAATAAAATGCCGCTGTTCGAAAGTATGGCTACTCCAAACCCAATGCCAAGGGCAATAACGCCCCAGGGCGTGGCATCGCTATTCCTAATTTCTGGTGCATGAACACTCCGGTCTGGCGCAGTCGTTATGCTTGTTGACTGCTGCGCCTCAGACTTCAGTTTATCTGAGACATTAACATACCGCTGCGCAAATCGAATAAGATCCTGGTCGTTTCCTATTCTTATCCATCCGGTCCCGACCTCCTCGATCCAATCTGTTCCATTTCTTCCAAGATGCACGTCTTGTTCCTTGAGTTTGATAATAATTTCATCGAAATTTTTGCATATTTCTTTTTTCTTTGGCCCGTCTTGAAGTGGATTGCCCTCTAAAACCGTTGTTCTTGAATATGATGCTTGCTCCGAGGTGCTGGGCGTGACGACATCAGGCTGGTTCTCGGCCGTTAGCATGGCAACCCGCGCACGGATGTAGGCCGCGACCGCCCTTTTCTCGTCTCCGTCGGTTTCGGCTATACATTTTGCCCATAGGCCACGGATCTGCGTTCCTTGTTCAGTCTCTGCCAGCGCTTGCTCGTATACGTCCAGTTCGTTGAAGTCGCCAGTGGCTGAACCCGCCTCTACACTGACTTGCGGGTCGGGATTTTCCGCTTCATCAAGGTGCCGGTCGCGCACCGCCTGCCGCAGCGTCTCCAAGACTACACCTAGTTCTCTCGCGTCGCGGGCGAATAAGGTACGGCCTGGCGTCGCGACTGCGATACGGGTAGCCTCACGTTTCGCCGTATAGCCTAGCTCAAGAATATCCCGCATAAGCTTGTCGACGGAACGATCGTCCCATACGTCCGTGCCCGGGATCGGTTCACCGTGTTCAGCTTCCTCTTGCGCCAGCGAATGCGTGTCCCGCTCATCATGTTCGCCCGGTGTGCTCCCGCCCGCACCCGGTGCTTGCGACGGTGGGCTGGGCGTTTCTTCACCGAGAAGCGCTGTTGACACCTCAACCGTCGTCACATTGGGGTCTAATCTCTTCGCGGTCCTCTCGCGCATCGCCTGCACGGCAGTACGAAGTTGTTGCTCGCTACTTACGAAAAAGGTTCGGCCAGCCGCCGAGACTGCAATACGATCACCTTCAGATACAGCTTCATAGCCCAGTTCAACGACTTCGTTAATAAGCCGCCTAATGGCTGGGTCGTTCGCAATTTCAGCCATTAACGTGCACCTTCCTCAAGGCTGGCAGATTTCATGTTCCCTCCTCCCGAAACGCCACGAGAAGAACATGTTCAATACCGTCTGTCGCGCGCGATAAAAAGAGCTATCAATCCCTCCTAAAGCTGGGGATATTCAGCCTCCTAATCGGCTTTGATAGCACGACGTTTTTTGACGTCTATATTTTTTCGGGGCCCCAACGAGGACCCCCGGGGTGGGACGGGGGCGCTGGTCCGATGGGGGGAGGGGACCTGTTTCCTCGAAGGCTCCTCATACTTGTGCGGTACCGGGAGCCGCCGTCGGAGCGACTGCTGAACATGAAGCAGACGGTCAGGTGTGGGACCCAGCGTGGTACCGGGTCGCGTGAGGCTCTGAAAAGCTTTGTAAAACAACGGCAACTGGCGGAGACGGGGGGATTCGAACCCCCGATACGGTGTTAAGCCGTATAACGGTTTAGCAAACCGCCGCCTTCAGCCACTCGGCCACGTCTCCGGCGGGAATTTCATTAGGGGTTCGGCGTTTGCCGGTCAATGGGGAGAGCGCGCCGGGGCTGCATTTCCTTCGTCCAGCGTCCCGCGCGCTGCCAGTCATAGGCGCGTGCGATCCGGGCGTGGCACTCGCAGGCGCGGGATTCGAGGCCGGCACGATCTTCAATCGCGATCCGGCCCCGGCTGTAGGAGATGATCCCGTCGCGCTGCAGGGCGGTGCAGGAGGCGCTGACCGTGGCGCGGCGCAGGCCCAGCACCTTCGACAGGCTTTCCTGCGTCAGGGTGAAGGCGCCCCCGGCAACGCGGTCATGGGCATGAAGCAGCCAGCGCGCGATTCGCTGGTCGGCCAGATGCAGGCTGTTGCAGGCGACCGATTCCATGAGCTGTGCGACGAGGGACATGCCGTAGCGCATCATGACGTCGTGAAGGCACGGGAACTCCGCGAGGGCGTGGTCGAGATGGGGGAGGGCGATCCAGGAGGCCGAGCCGCCGACCGACACCACCGAACGGCTAAGCGACATCCCGCCGCCCAGCAGGAGCGCGAAGCCGACAAAGCCTTCATTGCCGATCGAGGTTTTTTCGACGCTGCGGCCGTCGGACATCTCGGCCATCAGCGAGACAACCCCCTCATGGGGAAAGACCGCATGCGTAAAGGGCTGATTCGGCTCGTAGAGAACATCGCCCGGAACAAGGGGCTTGATAATCCGATGCGTGTCGATATAGACGTGCGCGATCGGGCGAAGCAGGTCGAGGAGACGGTTTCCCGTTTCGGGCCGGCTGCCGGCGTCTTCTGCGGGGTCGGACGGCCTCGCAATCAGCGTCATATCCTGCCTTTACTGCTCGGGCCATTCCCGCGAATGCGGATGCTCGGCTTTCTCGACGACGATATCGTTCGCTGGCGAAAGAGGGAAGCTGTGGATTCGCGGATCCTGCGTCGCGATTCATGGGAGGAACCACGGGAGGGATCGATGGTCGAGACGATGCGGCAGGCGCTGGCCGAGTTCCGAAGCGCGCCTGAGGCGGCCGGATGGTGTTCCCTGCCGTTTTTCCAGGACGGGACCGCGGAGCGTCTGGCGCGGCGGATCGACGCCCTGCGCAATGAGGGGGCGCACATCGTGCCGACGCTTCCGAACGTCTTCGCGGCCCTTCGCGAGACGCCGCTGGAACGGGTGAAGGTCGTGATTCTCGGGCAGGACCCCTATCCGACGCCCGGCGACGCCCACGGCCTCGCCTTCTCCTATATCGGCGGCCGGCGTCTGCCGATGTCACTGCGCACGATCCTCGCCGAGATGGCGGCCGATATGGGGGGGGAACCGCCAATGACGGGCGATCTGACCTCCTGGGCGCGGCAGGGCGCGCTCTTGCTCAACACGGCGCTGACCACGGAGGCCGGACGCTCCGGCGCGCACCTGAAGCTCGGCTGGGACCGCCTCACCGACGAAGCCGTGGCGGCGGTGTCGCGGGAGCGTCAGGCCGTCGCGTTCCTCCTCTGGGGCGCGCCGGCCCGCGCGCGCGCCGCGCTGATCGATCGCGACAGGCACCTCGTCCTCGAATGCGGGCATCCCTCGCCGCTCAACCGCAACCGCGATTTCCGCGGCTGCGGGCATTTTCGCAAGGCGAATGAATGGCTCGCGGGTCGTGGCGAGGCGCCGATCGACTGGCGTCTTCCCCTGGGCGGGTCAGCCTCCTAGAAGAGCTTCGCCCCGAAATTCCTCGCGGGGTCGAGCTCCATCGGCAGCCGCCCCGTTCCGGTCGTCGAGGGGCCGTGTGCGCGGGCGAGGAAGCGCCCCGATCCGGGCGTCGCCCTGAGCGCGCCGTCTTCGACGATGGTCTCGCCCCGGCGGATCACGGTGACGGGCCAGCCCTCGACGCTTCGCCCGGCATAGGGCGTGAAGCGCGTGCGGTCATGGACGTTTTCGTCCGCGAAGGTCACGCGTTTCTGCGGGTCCCAGATCGCGATATCCGCGTCGAGTCCGATGGCGATGTCGCCCTTTCCGGGGAGGTTGTAGATCCGCGCGGGGGCCGTCGCCGTGAGCTCGACGAATTGCGGCAGGCTCATGCGACCCTTCGAAATCATCGCGTCGAACAGGAGGGGAAGGCGCGCCTCGAGGCCTGGAACGCCGTTCGCGATCTGCTTGAAATTCGCGTCCTTGCCCGCACTGAGCTTGCCCGTCTCGTCGAAGGCGTAGGGGGCATGGTCGGAGGAGATCGTCTGAAGGTCGCCAAGTTCGAGCGCCCGCCAGAGCGCCTCCTGGTCCTCCTTCTCGCGGGCGGGCGGGGAGAACATCCACTTGGCGCCCTCGAGGCCCGGCTTGTCGAGATCCTCCTTCGTGAAGAAGAGATATTGCGGGCACGTCTCCGCGAAGATCTTCACGCCATCACCGCGCGCCTTGCGGACGACGGCCGCGCCTTCCTTCGTCGAGACGTGGAAGATCATCACCGGCTGATCGAGGAGGGCGGACATGCGGATGAGCCGCTCGAAGGCTTCCGGCTCGCTGGTGCGGGGATGGCTGATCGCGTGGTATTTCGGGGCGGTATAGCCGCGCTCGACGAGCCGCTTCGCCATCCAGGCGATCATGCCGTGGTTCTCGGCATGGACGCAGACGAGCGCGCCGTTCTCCCGCGCCACCGCCATGAGGTCGAGCATCTGCTCGTCGTGCAGGCGGATCCGGTCATAGGTCATGAAGGCCTTGATGGAGCGGTGTCCGGCCCGGATCAGCGCCGGAAGCTGCTCGCCAAGGACCTTCTCCGTCGGATCGGCGACGATCAGATGGAATGAGTAGTCGATGACCGCGCCTTTCCTGGCCAGTCCCTCGTAATCGGACACGACCTGCGCCAGATCCATCCCCACATGCTGGGCGGCGAAGGCGAGGACGCTCGTGGTGCCGCCATGCGCCGCCGCGATCGTCGCGCTCTCCCAGGTATCGGCGTTCATCAGGCCGCCGGCGGAGAGTTGCTCGACATGGGCATGGGAATCGATCCCGCCGGGGAGGACGATCCTGCCCCTCGCGTCGATCTCGCGGCGGCCGCGCGCGAGGCCGCGCCCAATCGCCGCAATGCTCTCCCCGGAAATGGCGAGATCCGCCTCGAAACTCGCTGCGGAGGTGGCGATCAGGCCGTTGCGGATGACGAGGTCATAGGCTGTGTCGGACATGCTGCAATGGTTCCTGTGCTTTTGTCCAACTGGACAATCTTCGACGGCGCGTTTCAATGGGGGGAAGAGGGAACGCTGATGAGCCGTCGCGCACGCATCCTGGTCGTCAATCCCAATTCCAATGAGGCTGTCACGGACGGCCTTGCCTCCGCCCTCGCGCCGTTCAGCTTCTCCGATGGTCCCGAGATCGTCTGCCGCACGCTTGCGGAAGGTCCCTACGGTATCGAGAGCCAGGCCGATGTCGAGAGCGTGACGCTGCCGCTCGCGCGCCTCGTCGGCGAGGAGGAGGCCGACGCCTATGTCATCGCCTGCTATTCCGATCCCGGCCTGCATGTCTGCCGCGAGGCGACCTTCAAGCCGGTCTTCGGTATCGCCGAGTGCGGCGTCCTGACCGCGCTTGCGCGCGCCGACCGGTTCGGCGTCATCGCCATCAAGGCGGGTTCGATCCGTCGCCACCTCCGGTATCTGCGCCAGATGGGGCTGATGGAGCGCCTCGCCGGCGAGCGCGCGCTCGACATGTCCGTCGCGGAAACGGCATCGGGGGAGGGGGCGCTCGCCCGCATGATCGCAGTCGGCTGCGAGTTGCGCGACCGCGACGGCGCGGAGGCGATTGTCATGGGGTGCGCCGGAATGGCGCGCCACCGCAGCGCCCTCGAGGGCGAACTGGGCATTCCCGTCGTCGATCCCACCCAGGCGGCGGTCGCGATGGCTTTGGGCGTGGTCCAGGCGACGCGGCTTTAGAGTTTGCCTGCATTCCGCGCGGTGCGGAGGCGGGCTTCGAGTCGGGGCGCGGCGTCCTCTGCGCGAGGTCGACCCTCCAAGCCTGGCCGCAGTCATCAGGCCGCGCCCCACCCATCCTCAGGAACCGTGCTCGCTATCGTCAGGATGCGGGTTGCCGCGGGAAGCGCCGCGGCCGGGGCGTCGCGTCGGCGTCTCCGCTCTCCTCCTGCGCCAGGCGTCGCTGAAGCTTGTTGTGTTCGCGCTGATGCGCCGCGACGTCGATCAGGATCTTCAGCACCACGAGCAGCGCCAGGGCCGCCAGCGGCTCGCCGAGCGCCTCCACGGCAAAGGCGCCGAGGATGATGGTGACGTGCAGCACGACGACGCGGCCGTAAGGCGCGGTCATCAACTCGTCGGCTTTCGCGACCATGTATTCGCGCAGCAGCAGGAAGTTGAACACGAAGGACAGCAAATGGCTCGCCGCGAGCGCAACGAGCGGCAGGCCGAGGCCCGCCACCGCGGCGAAGAATCCGATTTCCTCCGACAGGCCGGCATCGGGGCCGAAGACGCCGAAGATGAATCCGCCGTGCACGAAGGTGAAGATGCCGTAGTGGACGCAGAAGAAGGGGATCAACGAGATCATTTCGAGGCGTCTGCGGAGGGTGAGGAGCGTACCCATCCGCGCAACGTTCATGAGGCCGATGACCACGTTCTCCGCCCAGAACAGCAGGACGACCTCGAACACCGTCCAGCCGTAGAACAACACTCCCGCGAGCGGCAGAAGATTGACCGCGACGAGAACGATGACGGAGAGGCGAACGGGGATCGCTGCGAGCATGGTGAGGAGCGTAGCCGTTGCGCCGGCTGCATGCTACCGCATTTGTGAAACCGGTGGCCACGGACAGGGGTGGCGGGCCCGGATCATCACGGGCCGCGCCGACTTGAGGGGGGACGGGTCAGCGCGCCGGGTTTTCGGACGCCTCGGCGATCAGGGAATTGATCTGCTGAACCATCTCCGGATTCCCCCTCGCCGATTCGGCGATGGCATTGTACTCCTCGACGGTGATGCCCTCGGCCTGTTCGACCACCATCACCATCTCCTCGTTTGCCTGGCGCGCCAGATCCTGCTGCTCTTCCGGCGATCCGGCCTGCTGGATGCGCGGCTGATACTGCCGCGTGATCTTCTGGATCTCCAGGGTGGCCACGGCAAAGGAACGGAGCTTGTCCTCGCCGACATCGACCGTCGCCGCGGGGGCCTCGGCGGGCGCCTGAGCCGGGGCCTGCTGCGCCATGGCCGGCATCAGCGACATGGAGGCGCCGAATGCGAGCCCGAGGGCGAGGAGGGCGGCCGGGAGCTGTTTGCTAGTCATGCAATTATCCTTATTTCACGGTCCGGGGCGTTCTTGCCCCTCCTCTCAGACAGGCTGCGCGGCATTTCAGTTCCGCCGTTGGCAAAAAAGAATTCTTTCGCCACGATTCCGGCATCCCGAGCAGGTTTGCTCGCCCAGGTGATCAACCCGCGAATGAAGGAGTTGTCATTTGGAGGACGTCAATTGCCTGATCGTCCAGGAGATTCCCCGTTTGAGGCGATTTGCGCGCAGGCTCGAAGCGGACCCAGACGCCGCCGAGGATCTTCTTCAGGACGCCCTCGAACGCGCGCTTCGCAAACGCCATTTGTGGAGCGGACGAGGAACCGTTCGCGGATGGCTGGGGCGGATATTGTTCAACGTCTTCATCAACAGGACCAGCCATCGAAACAAGCTCCGCATGGAGCTCGCGCTCGATGACGCGCCGGTCATCGCCGATCCGGCGAAGCAGGAGCAGGGGCTTCTCTGCGACGCGATCGCCGCTGCGGTCGGCGCGCTTCCCGGCGAGCAGCGCATCGCCATCCAGCTCGCGGCTGCCGGGGAGATGTCATATGACGACGCGGCCCGCACGGCGGGGATTCCGGTCGGGACGTTTCGGTCACGGCTGTCGCGGGGGCGCGAGCGGTTGCGCGAACGTCTTGGCGAGGCCGGCCGCGTTGCGCCGGCCTGAACGCGGTGGGGTCACGACGCCGCCGCGAGCGCCTTCTTTCCGTCGACGAGCAGATTCGTCAGGTCCTTGATGTCGAAGGGCTTGGCGAGGAACCCGTCGAGGCCGGCTTCGCAGGCGGCGGTTTCGTCCTCCTTGAGGGCATTTGCCGTCAGGGCCACGATGCGGCGCGGCTGCGGGCGGCCCAGCGTCTTCTCGAGGGCGCGGATGCGGCGCGTCGCCTCGAGCCCGTCGAGGCCCGGCATGCGGATATCCATCAGGATGATGTCGTAATCCGGCCGCAGCCCCGAGAACGAAGCCTCGGCGAGCGAGAAGGCCTCGTGGCCGTCCTTCGCCCAGTCGACCACTGCCCCGAACCGCTCCAGCGCCTTGAGCGCGAGAAGCGCGTTGATCTCGTTGTCCTCCGCGAGGAGCACCCGCTTCGCCTTCGCGCCCGGCGAGGGGCGCGGCCTCGGAGTGGCGCTGCGGGGCGCTGCGGCATCCCCCTCCGCGGGCTCGACGCTCGCTAGGCGCTCGTAGAGGGAGCGGCTGCGCAGCGGCTTGACCAGATAGGCGTCGAAACCCGCCGCGCTCGGCGAACCGAGGTCGCGGCGCTCGAAGGGAGAGAGGAGCACGATCCGGCGCGCGATCCCCGCCTCCTTGGCGGCGGCGGCGGTTTCGCGGGCAATGTCGTCGCCCAGAGCGCAATCCACGATCAAGGCGTCGAAGGGCGCGCCTCCGTCGGCGGCGGTCGCGATCTTGGCGAGCGCGTCGACTTCGCCTTGCGTGAGGATGGCGCTCGCGCCCGCCTCTTCGAGCTTGCGCAGGATGAAGGGCCCTTCGAAAGGCGAGCGCGCGAGCACGATGAAGCGTTTGCCGGACAGATCCGGAGTGCGCAGGAACATCCCGTCGGTCTGGCGTTCCGCCGCGGGAAGGGGAAGGTTGATCGTGAAGCTGGCGCCTTCGCCCGGCGCGCTCTTGACGTCGATCGTGCCGTTCATGCGCGCGATGATCCGCCGTGAGATCGCCAGCCCGAGCCCGGTGCCGCCATGCTTGCGCGCGGGCGAGCCGTCCCCCTGCTCGAATTCCTCGAACAATTGCGGGATCCGGTCGGCGCTGATCCCGGGGCCGGTATCGGCGACGCGGATGGTAATCCCATTGCCCGATCTGGCGACCTCAATGCCGACGCCGCCATCCTCGGTGAACTTGACGGCGTTGCCCGTGAGATTGACGAGGACCTGGCGCAGCCGGTCGGCATCGCCCATCACGCGCGCGGGAATGTCCACGGCGACATGGGAGGCGATCTCGATCCCCTTGCCCTGCGCGCGCGGAGCGAGAAGCTCGACCACCCCTTCGACCAGCGCGCGGATGTCGAAGGGCTCGCTCGCGATGTCGAGCTTGCCCGCCTCGATCTTGGAGAAGTCGAGGATCTCGTCGATCAGCGAGAGAAGCGCGCCGCCCGAGGTCTTGATCGCCCGGATATAGGTGTTCTGCTCGAGGTCGAGGGGGGTGTCGAGCAGAAGGTCGGCCATCCCGAGGATGCCGTTGAGCGGCGTGCGGAACTCGTGGCTGACGGTCGCGAGGAAACGGGATTTCGCCTCACTCGCCGCTTCCGCCCGCGCCCGCTCGTCGGCGAGCGCGCGCTCGGTGACGACGCGCTCGGTGATCTCGCGACCGGCGCGCAGGATCTCGATCGCGCCGCTGCGGGCGTGAATCGGTGTTTCGATCCATGCAAACCAGCGCACGCCCTCGGGCGTGTCGAGGGCTTCGTCGATATGCTTGGCGCCGTCCGCCTGGGGCCGAACCTTCCCCATCTCCACGACCCTAGGGCAGGTGCGCGCGCCCAGAAGCGTGCGCCGCGGACGGCCGACAAGGGCGGCGAAGCCTTCATTCGCGAAGGTGATCCTTCCGCCCGCGTCCCGCTGGACGATGACGTCGAGCTGCGCCTCGACGAGGCCGCGATAAAGTTCCTCGCTCTCCGAAATCTGCCAGACACGGTCCTGCAGCGCCTCGACATCCGCTTCGAGACCGCGCGCGTGCTTTTCGAGGCGCATATGGTCGCGCAGGAGCAGAAGCGCTGCAGCCACCCCGACGACGGCGAACGCCGCAAGGACCGCGAAAATCGCTCCCGCTCCGCTATGCCAGATGCTCGCCAGCATGGAATTCGTCACCCCGCTTCCGTCCCTGGCGAGGATCATGCGGAGGGGAGTTGAATCCCCGCTTGAGAAACACGGTCAGCGTAGAATCAAAATTATCGATCGAATTTGATGCAAACGAGCGAGCCGAACGCGCCGGCGGATGCAGGCGCGGCGCTGCGGGAACCGGGCGTCGTCCGGAACGTTGCTTTTCACGTTCAGCAAATGAATGGATCGCCGCCGGCGACGATGGAGGCTCTCATGGTTCGGGTCGTGGTCGCCCTGGTCGGGACATATTTCGCAGCCTTCGCGGCCACGAGCCTTGTGGTGGGGAGCGACGCGGTTCACCAGCCTGCCCGGCCCGCCACGCTGAAGGCCGATCCGCTGGGAAGCCTCGACGGCGCAGGGCGCGGCGACCTTCGGTCAATGGTCCGCGAGGTCGAACTGATCGGCGGCGGAGCGGTCTCGGTCATTTTGCGCGACGGAGAGGGGCGGATCGTCCTGATGATCGACGAGGCAGCCGGAACAACGATTGCAGCCAAGGGTGTCAGCCTTCCGTCCCTGCGCCTCCACGCGGAGCCGGGGGCTGTGGCGCCACCGGGGCCTCCCGCTTCGGAAGAGCAGGCCATTGAGGACGAAGAATCGGAAGAGCAGGTCTTCGCCTGCGAGAGCGGGCTTAGCGTGCTCGCGGATCGCAAGGCAGCATCGCTGCCGAGGGTGTGTCTCGCCGAGGCAGACGTCAGTATTCGCCGAGAAGGATCGTAAACAAGCCGCACATTCGACACGAAGTAGCCAATGTTTTTGCATTTTGTATAAATAATTGAATGATTCGTAATTGAAGTTAAGTCTCGCGCCAGGAACGAATAGTTCAAGCTGCGCGTTTCCGAGTCGAAGGATGTCGTGGACATCCATGGAATGGAGACTTGACATGTTGAAGAAGCACATCGCCGCTTGCATGCTGGCTTCAGCGCTCGTCGCAACTCCCGCCTTGGCTCAGACCACCGACACGCCCGCCGGGGCGGCTCCCCCGGCTTCCGGCGACACGATGCAGCCTCGCCAGCCGGGTGCAGATACTCCCGCCACGCAGATGCCGGCAGCGGAAGCTCCCGCCCAGCCGGGCGCCGGGGCTCCGGCCGCCGCCACCGCCACGGACCCGGCTTCGCCGACGCAGACGGACGTCACGGTCCAGGCGACGTCGGGCGGAGATCTCGAACTCGAGAACGGGTTCATCGTCAGCCAGAACGCGGATCATCAGCTCGTCAACGACCTGATGGGCAAGAGCGTCATGGGCGCGGATGACAGCGCGATCGGGTCGATCAAGGATCTCGTCATGGACAGCGAGAACCGGCTGGTGGGCGTCATCGTGGGCGTGGGCGGCTTCCTCGGAATCGGGGAGAAGCTCGTCGGGATGCCGATGGACGCCCTGACCATCATCCCGGAGGTCGAGGCCACCGCGGCGACTGGCGGCGGGGACGCGTTCGCCCGCGAGATCGAAGAGATACGGGTCGACATGACCCGCGAGGATCTCGAGAACGCTCCGGAATTCGCCCGCCTCGAGCCACCGCCCGCAGCGGAAGTTCCGGCCGCGACACCAGGGACGGCTCCCGCGCCGGGCGGCATGGCTCCTCCTCAGCCGAATTGAACCGTGACGGACACAAGAAGGAAGGGGAGGCTGCGGCCTCCCTTTTTCATGTCGGGAGGACACTCGCGGGCCGCTTTGCAGATCCAAAGAGAAACGGCGCAATCGTTGCCGATTGCGCCGAGAAGGTGCCGGCCCGTGGGGGCAGATTGAGCCGGTTGCATTGAAAACGTCCTCGAACCCATTCGGTTCCAGGGATCCGCAGAATTTTTCGCCTCCAGAAATGAAGATGCCCCGCACGCCTGAGGCTGCGGGGCATTTGACGCTGCTGTCGGCTCGAGAGGCGGTCAGCCTCCGTCCGCTGGGCGCGCCGTCGTGGACGATTGTCCGCCCTTGCGGCCGGCCTGGGATGCCAGCTCTCGATTCTGGGAAAACGAACGCTTCGAAGCCGGGACGCTTTGCCCGCCCTTGCTTGCGATTTCGCGTTGTTTCTCCGGACTCATCGAAGCGAAACCGCGTTTCGATGTCGACCTGGTAGTCGCCATGGGTGCCTCCTCGGCAGTTGATCTTATCGCAACTTCAACCGCTTACGCGTCCGAGAGTTCCCCATAAAAATGCGTCTTCGGGACCGGTTCGGAAAATTGATGGAAAATTTGCATGGAGAAGCCAACGGTTCGTCAGCAACAGGCGGCCGGGAACCCTCCGCTCTTGTTAAGAATCGCGGAACGTTGCCCGGCGGCCTCGCGTTTAGCTTTCACGCTATTTCCATGTTCGCAGCGATCACGGCGCCTGCATGCTGATTGCTTTCTGCCCGGGGAGTTTCACGTCATGAAAAGTATTCTGGCCATCGTCGCCGCCGCCGCGATCCTTGCGGCATGCAGTCCTCTCGCCGGTCCCAGCGGACCGACCGGGACGGTGGCCAGGGGCGCGGCAGTCGGCGTCTCCGGCAGCGCGAACGCAGACCCGGTCGAGCGCTGCCGGTATCATCCCGATTACGGCCGCGAGGTTTGTTACCGCTGAGCGGAGGGCGCCGGAGGACGAGCCCTGCCGTCCTCCGCGCGTGCCTTCCGCCAGATTCCGGTCTTTGCGTCCTGCTGCCAAATCCCCCGGCCGCCAGGTCGCCTTGCGCGGAAAAATATTTTAAGCTTAAATCATCTCGCCGCAGGAAGCAGGCAGGCCAGTCGCGCCACGCCGCGATATCGGGAGCGCAGGGATGAAGATCGCCGTCATCGGAGGAGGTCCCGCCGGCCTCTATTTCGCGATCCTGATGAAGAAGCTCGACGCAACCCATGACATCACCGTCTACGAACGCAATCGACCCGACGATACATTCGGCTTCGGCGTCGTGTTCTCCGATGCGACCCTCGACAATTTCGAGAAATACGATGCGCCGAGCTATGCGCGCATCACCCGTAAATTCGCCTATTGGGACGACATTGCGATTCATTTCAAGGGAAGCGTTCACCGCATCGGCGGGAACGGCTTCTGCGGCTGCTCGCGCCGCACGCTGCTCATGATCCTGCAGGATCGCGCGCGCGAACTCGGGGTGGAGCTTGTCTTCGACGTCGAGATCGAAGACGAGACGCGCTTCGCGGATGCCGATCTCATCGTCGCCTCGGACGGAATTAACAGCCGCTTTCGCCAGAAGCACGTGGAGCATTTCGGCACCGAGATCGACCTTCGCCCCAACAAATTCGCGTGGATGGGCTCCACAAGGCCGCTCGACGCCTTCACCTTCATCTTCCGGGACACGCGCTGGGGGCCGTTCATCGCCCATGCCTACCAGTACGAGGCGGACCGCTCGACCTGGGTGTTCGAGACGGACGCCGATACTTTCGCGCGGGCGGGCCTGGCGGAGATGAGCGAGGACGATTCCGCAGGGCTCATGCAGGAGATCTTCGCGGATTTCCTCGACGGCCATCCGATCATCACCAACCGCTCCCTGTGGCGGAACTTTCCGATGATCCGCAACCGGCGCTACACGAAGGGCAACATGGTCCTTCTCGGCGACGCCAAGGCGACGGCGCATTTCTCCATTGGTTCGGGCACGAAACTCGCCATGGAGGATGCGATCCACCTCTTCGAATGCTTCCGCCGCAAGGAAGACGTTCCCGGAGCGCTCGCGCTCTTCGAGGAGACGCGCCGGGAGGAGACGGAGAAGACGCAGCACGCTGCCGACGTCTCCCTCGTCTGGTTCGAGCACGTCAAGCGCTTCTGGGATTTCGATCCGATCCAGTTCGCCTTCGGCGTGATGACCCGATCGAAGGCAATCACCTACGACAATCTGCGCCTGCGCGCCCCGGCCTTCGTCGACGCGATCGACCGGTATTTCGCGGAACGGGTGCGCGAGGAAGGTTTCGATGTCGACGTGGCGAAGCCCGTCGCGCCGATGTTCCAGCCCTATTGCCTGCGCGAGATGACGCTGGAAAACCGCGCGGTCGTGAGCCCGATGTGCATGTATTCCGCCATGGACGGGATGCCGAACGATTTCCACCTCGTGCATTATGGCTCCCGGGCCACAGGCGGCGCGGGACTGCTCTTCACCGAAATGGTCTGCGTGGCCCCCGACGCGCGCATCACGCCCGGCTGCGCGGGGCTCTGGAACGACGAGCAGGAAGCCATGTGGAGGCGCATCGTCGCGTTCACGCATAGCCATTCGAAGGCGAAGATCGCGCTCCAACTCGGCCATGCCGGACGCAAGGGCGCGACGAAGCTGATGTGGGAGGGGATGGACCGTCCGCTCCCGGAGGGCGGCTGGGATATCGTCTCGGCCTCGGCTCTTCCATACTATCCGGAGAGCCGCGTGCCGCAGCAGATCGACCGCGCCGGGATGGATCGCGTGAAGGCCGATTTCGTCGCGGCGGCGCGGCGCGGCGAGGCTTGCGGCTTCGACATGCTCGAGCTCCATTGCGCCCACGGCTATCTGCTGGCGAGCTTCCTCTCGCCCCTCACGAACCTGCGCGACGACGAGTATGGCGGCCCCCTCGCGAACCGCCTGCGCTTTCCCCTCGAGGTCTTCACGGCCATGCGCGAGGCCTGGCCGGCGCACAAGCCGATGTCGGTGCGCATCTCGGCGACGGACTGGGCCGAGGGCGGGCTGTCGGACGAGGAGGCGGTCGAGGTGGCGCGCGCCTTCGCGGAGGCGGGCGTCGATCTCGTCGATGTCTCGACCGGGCAGACGGTCGCCCATTCGCGGCCGATCTTCGGGCGCATGTTCCAGACGCCGTTCGCCGACCAGATCCGCAACGAAGCGCGCGTCGCGACCATGTGCGTCGGCAACATCACCACCGCCGATCAGGTCAACACGATCCTCGCCGCGGGCCGTGCGGATCTCGTGGCGCTCGGGCGTCCGCATCTGGTCGATCCGTTCTTCACGATGAGGGCCGCCGCCTGGTACGGGGTTCCGCAATCCCATTGTCCGCCGCAATATCTGCCCGGGCAGGATCAGCTCCTGCGCAACGCCGTCCGCGACCGCGCCGATCTCGACGACCTCAGAATCAGGGGGCGGCCGCGGACGCGGGCCGAGTTGAAGGCGCGCGCCTCGACGCGTTGAGGCGGCCTGCCGTCCCTGCCCCTGGCGGCTTTCTTTCCGGCGCTCCGGCGAAAAAGTCTGAAACCAGCCCCTTCCCACATGCTTTTTCCCTCCGATGGTGCTATCGCCCCATCGTTGGTTTGTCGGCAAAGATTCAGGGTTGGGACGTGGCGAAGAGTACACTCGACAAGGACCTCGGCAAGGTCGTCAGCCTCGAGACTGCGACGCAGGCCGTTTCGCGATCGATCGCCACTCCCGGATTGACGCTCCTATTCTTCGTCGGCGCGATCATCATCGCGGCTGTCTCCATTACCGACGGACCGCTGAGCTGGTTCGTGATCGGGGCCGCCGTCATCGCCGCCTACATGGCGCTCAATGTCGGTGCGAACGACGTCGCGAACAATATGGGGCCGGCGGTCGGCAGCCGCGCGCTGACGCTGACGGGAGCTCTCGTCATCGCGGCCATCTGCGAGGCCTCGGGCGCGATTCTCGCGGGCGGGGATGTGGTGAACACGGTCTCGCGCAGCCTCCTGCAGCCAGGCGAAGCGGTCGGAACGCTGCAATTCATCTTCGTGATGATGTCCGCCTCGCTCGCCGCCGCCATGTGGATTCATCTCGCCACGATCCTCGGAGCGCCGGTCTCGACGACGCATTCGGTCGTGGGCGGCGTGGTCGGCGCCGGCATCGCCGCCTTCGGAGCGGGCGCCGTCGCCTGGCCGATGATCGGGGCGATCGTCGCGAGCTGGGTGATTTCCCCCGCTCTGGGCGGCCTGATCGCGGCGGCGCTGCTCGGTTTCGTGAAGTGGTCGATCCTGTTCCGGGAGGATCGCATCACGGCGGCACGCCGCTGGGTGCCGGTGATGGTCGGCCTGATGGCGGGCGTCTTCGCCATGTATCTCGCCAGCAAGGGGCTGAGCCGCATCTGGCGCCCCTCGGGCAGCGTCGTCCTGCTACTCGGCGCGACCTTCGCGCTGCTCGGATGGGCCTTCGCCAGGCCATGGGTGCTGCGGAAATCGATGCTGCTCGAAAACCGCCGCAAGCACATTGCGAGCCTCTTCACGATCCCGCTCGTCTTCGCCGCGGCGCTTCTCTCCTTCGCCCACGGGGCGAACGACGTGGCGAATGCGGTGGGGCCGCTCGCGGCCATCGTATCGGCAGCCGAGACCGGGTCTGCGGCTGCGGACCGCGTTGCCCTGCCTCTCTGGGTGCTGGTGATCGGCGCCGTCGGCATCGCCGTCGGCCTCGGCCTGTTTGGCCCGCGGCTCATCCGCACCGTCGGCGAGAAGATCACGAAGATGGACGCCATCCGCGCCTTCTGCGTGGCGCTCGCCGCCGCCATCACCGTGCTGATCGCATCGACGCTCGGCCTGCCTGTTTCGTCGACGCATATCGCCGTCGGCGCGATCTTCGGCGTCGGCTTCCTGCGTGAGTTGCTGATGAACAAGGGGGTGCCGAACCCGGCGGTCCAACCGCGGTCGCTCTTTCTCGAGACATCGAAGCTGAACAAGACCCCGGACGAGGCGCTGCTCAATTTCCAGAAGCGAGAACGCCGGCGGCTCGTGCGGCGCCAGCATGTCTTCGGCATCGCCGCCGCATGGGTGATCACCGTGCCCGCGGCGGGACTGCTTTCCGCCCTGCTTTATCTGGTGACGAACGCCCTCGCAGGCTGATCAGGTGCGGCGGCTTCGCCTCCGGCCGTCACGCGCGCCTGCAAGCGCGAGGCAAGTTCGGCGAGGAGCGGGTCGGAGAGCAGGCGCTTCGCCTCGACCAGCAGCGCCCAGTGGCGGTGACGCTGCCCCTTCTCGGCCCATTCCTCCAGTTGCGTATGGACGGCGAGCGGGTACATGTCGACCTCGATCCCCACCCGTCGGACGCCCTTCACCTTGACCGTCCGGTAGGAGCCGATCGGCTCCTGGTCGATATCACCCTCGACCCCGGCCTCCTCGAGAGCCTCGCGCTGTGCGACCTCACGCGGGTTGAGGCCCTCGATCGGCGCGCCCTTGGGAAAGATCCAGCGCCCCGTACGGCGCGAGGTCACGAGCAGGAAAACCACCTGCCCGTCGACGATCGTGTAGGGAATCGCCCCCGACTGCCGCGGCGCTTCACCCTCGAGAACGGGATCGGCGGCAGGGCGACGAATAAGACGCGTCAAGAACAACGGGCGCTCCTCTATTTCCAAAGAATAGAGATAGCAACGAGCGCCCGTATTCTCAACGCATGGATTGTCGGAGCCCGAAGGTCAGCCGCGCGCCACCATCGGGCGGCGCTTGCGCCGCTGCTGGCCGAGCCCCATTTCCTTGGCGAGTTCCGAACGCGCCTTGGCGTAATTCGGGGCGACCATGGGATAGTCCGCTGCAAGGCCCCATTTTTCCCGGTATTCTTCCGGGGTCATGTTGTACTGCGTCCGCAGATGGCGCTTCAGCGACTTGAACTTCTTCCCGTCTTCCAGGCAGATGATGTAGTCGGGCGTCACCGAGCGCTTGATCGACACCGCCGGCTTCTGGGGCTCCTGCACCTCGACGCTGGGCGTCTGGGTGATGCTCACAAGGGAGGCATGGATATCGGCGATAAGGGCCGGGAGCTCACCTGGGGGAAGGGAGTTGTTGCTCACGTAGGCGGATACAATTTCGGCTGCGAGCTCAATGTATTCCGCAGGGCTTTCGTCGTTCATGTGCTTATCGCGTCCTTGTCCGTTTTTTCAATTCCTCGACCATCCCCTCGTCTACGCTTCTCGACCTCATGGCCCCGCCAGAACTTGTTGCATCTTATTGGAACACACCGCCGCCGCCTGCTAACGCCGCATGAATCGGCAGCTTGCGTAAGGCTACGACCATCAATTACGGCAACACCTTTCCGGTTGCAAGACACAATCTTTGATTATTCATAACAGAAACTATGAAGAGCCGAGATCATCCGCCGCCTTCAGTCGCCGGACAATCTTCCCCGCGCTCCCGGGGGGGGGGCTGACATTTCCTGAATTGGCCGCATCTCTGGCCTGCGGCCCTTGCTTCCGAGACAAAAGACGCCAATTCTGGCGGACAGGCAGGAGAGAATGAATGTCAGACGCAGCGCAACGCCGGAAGGTCCACAAGAGCGACGCGGAGTGGCGTGAGCAACTCACGCCCGAGCAGTACAAGGTCACCCGCCGGCACGGCACCGAACGTGCATTTTCGGGGCCCTGGGTGGACGAGAAACGCGCCGGTCTTTATCGCTGCATCTGCTGCGCCGCGCCGCTTTTCCGCTCGGAGACGAAGTTTGATTCGGGCACCGGCTGGCCGAGCTATTACGCGCCCGTTTCGAAGGAGGCGGTGGAAACGGCTGAGGACCGCTCCTTCTCGATGCGCCGCACGGAGGTGCTGTGCAGCACCTGTGACGCCCATCTCGGGCACGTCTTCGACGACGGGCCCCCGCCCACGGGCCTGCGCTACTGCATGAACGGCGTTGCCCTCGATTTCATTCCCGACGAGCAGTGACTTGAGCTTCCCTGAAGGCGTTCCTGCCCCCGTCGCCGCGCGAAGGCCGCGCCGCACGGAGGTTCATGGCGTGAGCCTCGTCGACGATTACGCCTGGCTGCGCGCCGACAACTGGCGCGAGGTGCTCGACGATCCCGATCGACTTCCAGTCGAGATCCGCGACCATCTCGAGGCGGAAAACGCCTACGCCGAGGCGCTCCTTGCGCCAGTGGCGCTGCTGCGCCGGATGCTCGTCGCGGAGATGCGCGCGCGCATCAAGGAGGATGATTCGTCGGTGCCCGCGCCCGATGGCCCCTTCGCCTATTTTCGCCGCTTCCGGGAAGGCGGGGAGCACCCCTCCTTCTGCCGCGCTCCGAGGGAAGGGGGCGAGGCCGCCATCCTCCTCGGCGGCGATGCGCTCGCCGAGGGGCATGACTACTTTTCGTTCGGCGCCGTGGAGCATTCCCGCGACCATCGGCTGCTCGCCTGGAGCTGCGATGTCGAGGGCTCGGAGAGCTACACGATCCGGGTGCGCGACCTTGCCACGGGCGAAGACGGGCCGGATCGCGTGACACGCGCCGCCGGCGGCATCGTCTGGAGCGGCGACGGCAGCTCCTTTCTCTACGTCGAGCTCGACGACAACCATCGCCCGGTGCGCGTCAAGCGCCACCGGCTGGGAACGGACGAAAGCGCGGACGCGATCATCTACGAGGAGCCCGAACCAGGGTGGTTCGTCTCCCTGGACCGCAGCCAGTCCGGCCGCTTCGCGCTGATCGGCATTTCCGATCACGAGACATCGGAGGTACATCTCGTCGACCTCGACGAGGCGGAAAGCGCGCCGCGTCTCGTCGCCGCGCGCGAAACGAAGCTGCGCTACGAGGTCGAGCATCACGGCGACGCGCTGGTCATCCTGACGAATGCCGACGACGCCGAGGACTTCAAGATCGTCGAGGCTCCCCTCGACGCACCGGGCCGCGAGAACTGGCGCGATCTCGTGCCGCACCGCGCCGGCGTGATGATCCTCTCCGCCACGCCCTTCGCCCGCCATCTCGTCCGCCTCGAGCGCGAGGATGCGCGACCGCGAATCGTGGTGCGCGAATGGGCGAGCGGCGCGGAGCACAGCATCGCCTTCGACGAGGAGGCATATTCGCTCTTCCTCAGCCCCGGCTACGAATACGACACGGATCGCGTGCGCTTCGGCTATTCCTCGCTGACCACGCCCAACGAGACCTGGGACTACGACATGGGGACGCGCGAGCGCGTCCTGCGCAAGCGCCAGGAGGTGCCGAGCGGCCATGACCCGTCGCGATACGTGACCCGGCGCATCTTCGCCACGGCCGCCGACGGCGAACGGATCCCGGTCTCGATCCTGCATCGGGCGGATGCCCGCGCGGACTTCCCCGCGCCCTGCCTGCTCTATGGCTACGGCTCCTACGGCGCCGCGATGCCTGCGAGCTTCCGGACGAACATCCTCTCCCTCGTCGATCGCGGTTTCGTCTACGCCATCGCCCATGTGCGGGGCGGAACGGAGAAAGGCTGGCGCTGGTATGTGGAGGGCAAGCGCGAGAAGAAGACCAACACCTTCACCGATTTTCTCGCCTGCGGGGAGGCGCTGGTCGCGGGGGGCTTTACCCGGCGCGGCGCGATCGTCGCCCACGGGGGCAGCGCCGGCGGGATGCTGATGGGCGCGGTGGCGAACATGGATCCCGGCATGTTCGCCGGCATCCTGGCGGACGTGCCCTTTGTCGACGTGCTCAACACCATGCTCGACGGCGAGTTGCCGCTGACCCCGCCCGAATGGCCCGAATGGGGCAATCCGGGCGCAAGCCGCGCGGATTTTGATACGATCCGCAGCTACTCCCCCTATGACAATGTGGCCGGGCAGCATTACCCGCCGATCCTCGCCCTCGCGGGCCTGACGGACCCGCGCGTCACCTACTGGGAGCCGGCAAAATGGGTGGCGAAGCTGCGCGCCACGATGACGGGCGGCGGGCCGGTCTGCCTCCATACGAACATGGATGCCGGCCATGGCGGGGCGTCGGGGCGCTTCCGGCAACTCGAGGAGATAGCCCTCGTCTACGCCTTCGCGCTCCTCTGCGTCGGGCGCGGGGAGGCGGCTGACGCCTGACGGTCTTCAGGCCGCGTGGGACAGGGCCTGCTGCTGGCGCAGCGGGAGATGGACGAGGACGACGGTGCCCACGCCGACCTGGGAGCGGATGCGGAGGCTTCCGCCATGCAGTTCGGCGAGGGACTTCGCGATGGCGAGGCCGAGGCCGGAACCCTGATACGTCTTCGAGTATTCGCTTTCGACCTGCTCGAACGGCTTGCCGATCTTCTGCATGGCCTCGCGGGGGATGCCGATGCCGTTATCCTCGACATAGATGTTGACGGCGCCGCGTACGACCCGCGTCCGAAGCGCAACGCGCCCCTCCTCGGCAGTGAACTTTACCGCGTTCTGAAGCAGGTTGACGAGGATCTGCTGGATGGCGCGTTCGTCGGCGAAGAGGCGCGTATCGGCCTGGCTGTCGACGAGCAGCTCGAGCGATTTGTTGCGGGCCTGCTCGCTGATCATTCGCGTGGCGCGATCCACCACGTCTCCGAGGGCGAAGTCCTGCCGGTCGAGCTTGATCCGGCCCGCCTCGATCCGCGACATGTCCAGGATGTCATTGATGACGGAGAGCAGATATTCGCCGGAGGAGCGGATATCGTGGCAATACTCGCCGTATTTCGGATTGCCCAGCTCGCCGAACACGCCCGTCTGCATCACTTCGGCGAAGCCGATGATGGCGTTCAGCGGGGTGCGCAGCTCGTGGCTCATATTGGCGAGGAATTCCGACTTGGCGCGGCTCGCGCCCTCGGCTTCCGCCTTCTGCTCGAGATAGCGCTCGGCGAGATCGGCAAGCTGCTGCGTCTGCGCCTCGAGCTTCTGGCGGGAGACGCGCAGGTCGCTGATCGTCGCCTTCAGGCGGCGCTCGGAATCGAGCAGGCGCTCTTCCTGCTGCTTCAGGGCGGTAATGTCGGTGCCGACGGAGACATATCCGCCGTCGCGGGTGCGCCGCTCGTTGATCTGGAGCCAGCGGCCATCGGCCAGCTCCGCCTCGAAGCTGCGGGCGCCCGAATCGGCGTCGGCGGGACGGGGGAGCTCCTGCTGGACCGAGGGCTGGCGGCCCTGCTTCATCACCTGGGCGTAGCTGCAGCCGGGCATGGCCGCATCGTGGCTGAGTTCGTGGAGCTGCCGGAACTTCGAATTGCACAGGACGAGGCGGTTATCGGCGTCCCAGAGGACGAAGGCTTCCGAGATCGCATCCACCGCGTCGCGCAGGCGGATGTCCGCGGCGGCGGTCTCCTCGGCGAGGCGGCGCTGCTCGGTAATGTCGACGGCAATGCCGATCAGGTGGCTCGTGTCGTCGTCCTTGTCCTGGACCAGCTCGGCGCGCGCCCGCAGCCAGACCCAGTTCCCGTTCACGTCGCGGATGCGGAAGGCGTGGTCGACAATGGTCGAGCGGGTCGCGGCGAGTTCGTCGGCCAGCGCGTAGAAGTCGCTGTCCTCCGGGTGGATCATGGCGTTGACTTCGCCGAAGGACATGAACTCGTCGGCGCGCTGGTAGCCGAGGAGATCGTACATCGAGTCCGACCAGTAGATGCGGCCGCGGGCGATGTCCCAGTCCCAGAGGCCGCAGCGGCCGCGGCTCAGGGCCGAGTCGATGCGGCGGCTGACCTTCTCGCAGATATGGTCGGCGGCCCGCGCGCGGGTCGCCTGGAGGAAATACGCGGCGCCGAGCCCGATGAGGACGACAACGGTCGCGATCAGCAGCGTGAGCTGACCGTCGGTGCGCGCGTTCCAGACGGAGAGGATGTTCCTCTTGGTCTGCACGATGGCGACATGGCCGAGGGGGGCAGGCAGGGCGCGGACGGTCGCGACCGCCTCCTCGCCCGTCGGCAGGACGAGGCTCATCACGCCGGCGCGGTCGGCGAAGACCGTCAGCGCCTGCGCCTCGCCCAGCAGCTCATCGAGCCGGGACGGAGCTGCGGTCCCGTCGGGACGCGCGCCCAGGATCAGGCCCTCGGGATCGGTGATGAAGATCATGCGCCCCCGGGAGAGGGTGGCCGGCGGGAGCTGGTCGGCGAAGGCGGTCAGCCTGGATTGGGCCTGCGCCGCGTCGGCCGGGGCGCGGGAGATCTCCGCCGCCGCCAGCATGGCGAGGATCTCGATGTCCCTGATCGCCTGGGAGAGCGTCTCGCCGCGGTCCTCGCGGAGCTGGAAGAGGGCGGTCGCGCCGAGTGTCGAGAGAAAGACGAGGAGGAGGAGGGGCACCGCCAGCCTCAACCATGGGTCAGCCTTTTCAAGCTTCCCGAGCGCGGGGTGGCCCGCCGCCCGTGTGACTCCCATGATGGTTCCAGCGCGCGCAGCAGCGCACGCGGTGTCCGCACCTGACATGCGCAGACTCCTCCGGATTCCTGTTCGCCTCGTCGGGGAGACGTGCCGCATCTACCCGAATCACCATCAATAGAATCCTGTAGAATTATTTTGTCCAGACTTGCATTCAGCAAATTTTAACTATCGAGAAACAGGTGATTCGCGCCGGGTTCGGCGGCCGTTGCCAATTTCGCCACGCGCCGAATCAAGTCGTTGAAAAAGCGCAGCTTTGCCGTATTCACGGCGTGCGCGATCCACGCGCCGGGAAGCTCTCGCCCCGTCTTGTTGCGACGCGGCAAAATTATGTGCGTCGCACAATCTGCTCATCCCAGCGTGCGCTGGACGATATCGGACACGTCGGGAGACAAATCACTTGCGCCGGCGATCCGCCGCAAGGCCGCTTCGGCGTGCGCGCGACGCGACCCTTCCATCGACCGCCATGTGTTGAAGGCCGTCAGGATCCGGGCGGCGACCTGGGGATTTCGCGCGTCGAGGGCGAGAACCTGGTCCGCGACAAATTCGTACCCGGCGCCGTCGGCCCGGTGGAACTGGGTCGGGTTGGAGAGGGCGAACGCGCCGATCAGGGAGCGGACGCGGTTCGGGTTGTTCATGGAGAAGGCGGGATCGGCCATCAGGGCCTCGATCCGGGTCAGGACATCCCGTGAGGCCATGCTTGCCTGCAGCGCGAACCACTTGTCGAGCACCAGCGGCTCGTTCGCATAGCGCTTGCGGAAGTCCGCGAACAACTCGTCCTGAAGGGCGCTTGCCGAGACATGCGTCGCGACGCCGAGGGCGGCGAGGCGGTCGGTCATGTTGTCGGCCTGTTCGTATTCCTCCTGGATGAGAGAGGCGGCCTGAGGCCCGCGGGCCGCGGCGATGAGATCGAGCGAGGCGTTTCGCAGCGCCCGCCGCCCCGCCGAGGCGGCGTCGGGGCTGTAGGGCTGCGACGAGCGCAGCGCCTGGCGGAGGTCGTCGAGGACGGGCATGAGCGTCGCCCCGATTTCCCGCCGGAGGGCCTCGCGGGCGCCGTGAATCGCGTCCGGATCCACCTCCGAACCGATCTCCTGGGCGATCTCCGCCTCGCCCGGCAGGGCGGCGACAAGGGCGGCGAAAGCGGGATCCGCCATGCCTTCTGTTGCGATGAAGGCGAGGAGCGCCTCCGCGAAGGGGACGGGATCCGGTTTGGCCGACGCGGGGGCGCTCGCGGAGCGCGTCAGGAGCCGCGTCGCGACCGTCTGGGCGGCCTGCCACCGGTTGAACGGGTCGGAATCGTGGCGCAGGAGCGTGAGGAGGTCCTCGTCTGCGAGGTCGAGGGTGACCCGCACAGGCGCGGACAGGCCGCGAAAGACCGAGGGGACGGGACGGCTCGTCACGTTGGTGAAGGTGATGCTCGCGGAGGCTTCCTCCAGCACGAAGACGCCGTTGCCGTCGACCTGCGGACATTCCGCCGCGAGGGCGCTGCCGTCCTGCGCGACGAGGCCGAGCGCGATCGGGATCACCGCGGGCTCCTTCGTCGGCTGGCCGGGCGTCGCGGGGATGGATTGCGCGAAATCGAGACGGTAGCTCCGCGCCCCGGCATCGTAATGCCCGCTCACCGCGACGCGCGGCGTGCCTGCCTGCGCATACCAGAGCGCGAAGCGCCCGAGATCGCGGCCGGACGCCTCTTCGAAACAGGCGAGGAAATCCTCGATCGTCGCGGCCGTTCCGTCATGGCGCCGGAAATAGATGTCCATGCCGCGCCGGAAATGCTCGGGACCGAGGAGCGTCCTGAGCATGCGGATGATCTCCGCGCCCTTCTCGTAGACTGTCGCGGTGTAGAAGTTGTTGATCTCGCGGTATTCGTCGGGCCTGACGGGATGGGCGAGGGGGCCCGAATCCTCGGTGAACTGGCGCGCCCGCAGGGTGCGCACCTCCGTGATGCGGTGCACCGCCCGCGAGCGCTCGTCGGACGAGAATTCCTGGTCCCGGAAGACCGTCAGCCCTTCCTTCAGGCAGAGCTGGAACCAGTCGCGGCAGGTGATGCGGTTGCCGGTCCAGTTGTGGAAATACTCATGCGCGATGATGGCCTCGATATGCGCGTAGTCCGCGTCGGTCGCCGTCTCCGGGGAGGCGAGCACGTATTTGTCGTTGAAGATGTTGAGGCCCTTGTTCTCCATCGCGCCCATGTTGAAGTCCGACACGGCGACGATGTTGAACACGTCGAGATCATATTCACAGCCGAAGGCGGTTTCGTCCCAGCGCATGGAGCGCTTGAGAGCGTCGAGCGCATAGCCGGCCCGGCTCTCCTTCCCGGGCTCGACATAGATCCCGAGTTCGACCGCGCGCCCGCTCATCGTGGTGAAGCTGTCGCGCACGCAGCCGAGCCGCCCCCCGACGATTGCGAAGAGATAGGAGGGCTTGGGGAACGGATCGTGCCAGACGGCGAAATGCCGCCCGTCGCCCGCGTCGCCGCTCTCCACCGGGTTGCCGTTGCCGAGCAGGACCGGCGCCTCCGCACGGTCCGCCTCGATCCGGGTCGTATAGACGGACAGGATGTCGGGGCGGTCGAGAAAATAGGTGATGCGGCGAAAGCCCTCCGCCTCGCATTGCGTGCAATAGACCCCGTTCGAGCGATAAAGGCCCATCAGCTTCGTGTTCGCCGTCGGATCGACGATCGTCTCGATCTCGAGCGTGAAGGGGGCGCCGGGCGGATTCGGTATCGTCAGGCTCTCTTCGTCGGCGCTGTATTGCCCGGCGGCAAGGGGCGCGCCGTCGATGGACAGGCTCACCAGGCGCAGTTCGTCCCCGTCGAGAATGAGGGGGGCGTCAGGCAGTCCGGCTTCGTTGCGCCGAATCGACAGGCGGGCGCGCACGCGCGTCGCGGTCTTGTCGAGCACGATATCCAGCGCGACGCGCTCGATGAGGAAATCGCTCGGGCGGTAGTCCCGAAGGCGGATCGTCCGCGGCGTCTCTGTACGCATTTTCGCAGGCCTGTTCTCTTGTTTCCGGCGCCAAGGCTTTCTAGACCGACAGGGCGACGCACCGCAACGCGCCGCGGCAGCGCAGCCCCGCGAGTTTGACTTGAGCTGCATAACGATCTTCATATCGAAATGAAGAATGAGAATAGGGAGGACCACACAATGGAATATCTGCACACGATGGTTCGTGTCGGGAACCTCGAGCAGGCGCTCGACTTCTACTGCAACAAGTTCGGTCTGATCGAGACGCGCCGGGTGGAGAACGAGAAGGGACGATTCACCCTGGTATTCCTCGCGGCGGACGAGGATGTGGATCGCGCCCGTGAGACACGTGCGCCGCTGCTCGAACTGACCTATAACTGGGACGAACACGAATATCAGGGCGGGCGGAATTTCGGCCATCTTGCCTATCGGGTCGATGATATCTACGCGACCTGCCAGCGCCTGATGGACCAGGGCATCACGATCAACCGTCCGCCCCGGGATGGCTACATGGCGTTCATTCGCTCCCCCGACGGCATTTCCATCGAGTTGCTCCAGCGGGGCGAGCCCCTGCCTGCGCAGGAGCCGTGGGCTTCCATGCAGAACACGGGAAGCTGGTGAAGGTCTGACGCATGAAGTCCAGAATTCTCTGCGCCGGCATCGCGACCCTCGACTATGTGTATCAGGTCGAGGAGATGCCGACGCGCGCGGAGAAATATCGCGCCCGCAACTTCACGGTGACCACCGGGGGCACGGCCGCCAACGCGGCCGTCGCCATCGCCCGACTCGGCGCGGACGTCGCGCTCTTCGCGAGCCTCGGCGACGACGCGATCGGCGATGGCATCGTCGCGGCGTTGCGGCGCGAGGGAATCGACTGCACGAACCTCCGGCAGGTTCCGGGCCGCGCGTCTCCGGTTTCGGCCATCATCGTCGATCGCGGCGGGGAGCGCATGATCGTCTCCTATGCCGATCCGCTTCTCCCGCGCGATACGGACTGGCTTCCCGAGCGCCTGCCGGAGGGGGTCGGCGCGGTTCTGGGCGATACCCGCTGGCAGGAGGGGAGCGCGCACCTGTTCCGCCTTGCCCGCGAGGCCGGCATTCCCGCCGTGCTGGACGCCGACCGCGAACCCGAGCGCGTTCCCGAACTGCTCTCGCTCGCGACCCATATCGCCTTCTCGATGCAGGGCCTGCGCGACATTACCGGCCATTCGGATGCAAGACGCGCCCTCGAGTCCTTTTCACCGGATGTCGGGGCATGGCTCGCCGTGACGAATGGCGGGGAGGGTCTGTTCTACTGGCGCGACGGTGCGGTCCACCATCTGCCCGCCTTTCCGATCCAGCCGGTCGATACGCTGGGCGCGGGCGACGTCTGGCATGGGGCCTTCACGGTGCGCATCGCCGAAGGCGCCGATCCGGACGAGGCCGCGCGCTTCGCCGCCGCCGCCGCCGCGCTGAAATGCCGTCATTTTGGCGGCCGCGACGGCGCGCCGACCCGCGGCGAGGTCGAGGATTTCCTGCGCGAGCACGCGCAGCAGCCCGCCTGAGACTTCAGCCGAACCTGTTGTTCTTCGGGAAGCCCTTCGGCGGCAGCCGTCCTGCCTCCGCGCGATTGCCGAGCCATCCGGCGAGATCGTCCCGGTTCACGGTCCAGGTGCGTCCCGATGTGTCGAGCCACGTAAGGCCTTCGGCGAGGTTGAACGTCTTCGCGTCGGCCACCCCGCCATCCTTGTAGCGCTGCAGCCGGACGCCCTTGCCCCGGCTCATTTCCGGGACCTGGTCGAGGGGGAAGACGAGGAGCTTGCGGTTCTCGCCGATGATCGCGACGTGGTCTCCCTCGGCGGGGATGCAGAGCGACGCACGGCCGCCCGCATCGACATTGAGCGCGAGCTTGCCCTTGCGCGTATTGGCCACGAGCGAATCGGTGACGGCCGTGAAGCCGCGCCCGTCGGCGCCGACGAGCAGGATCTTCGCTGCCGGCTTGTAGACGAAGGCGGTGACGATGTCGCTCCCCTCGTCCATGTCGACCATGATCCGGATCGGATCGCCGAAGCCGCGCCCGCCCGGGAGTTTCGATGCATCGAGCGTGAAGATCTTGCCGTTCGACGCGAGCACCAGGATCTTCGAGGTCGTCTCGGCGTGGAAGGACAGGGCGAGGGCGTCGTCGCCCTTGAACTGCACGTGGCCGAGATCGTTCAGGTGGCCCTTCAGCGCCCGGATCCAGCCTTTTTGCGAGACGATCACGGTGATCGGCTCGCGCTCCACCATGGCCTCGGCGAAGTCGATGCCCGAAGTGTCGGGAGCCTCGTCGAAGGTCGTGCGCCGCTTGCCGAGGGCGGTCTCGGCGCCGAAGGTCTTGCGGACCTCGCGGATCTGGTGCGCCACGACCTTCCACTGCTTGTCCTCGGAGGCGATCAGGGCCTCGACCTGGCCCTTCTCCTCCGTCAGCGCCTCGAATTCGCGCTTCAGCTCCATCTCCTCGAGCTTGCGCAGCGAGCGCAGGCGGGTGTCGAGGATGGCGTTCGCCTGGAGCTCGGTCAGCGCGAAGACGCGCATCAGTTCCTGCTTCGGCTCGTCTTCCTCCCGGATGATCGCGATCACGCGGTCGAGGTCGAGATAGACGATGAGCAGGCCGCCGAGGATCTCGAGCCGGTGCTCGATCTTCCCGAGGCGGTGCCGGGACCGGCGCACCAGGACCTCGCGGCGATGGTCGAGCCATTCGCGCAGCGCCTCCGCAAGCCCGATGACGCGCGGCACCGTCCCGCCGACCAGGACGTTCATGTTCAGCGGAATGCGGTTCTCCAGCTCTGTAAGCCTGAACAGCGATTCCATCATCAGCGTCGGGTCGACGGCGCGCGTGCGCGGCTCGATGACGATGCGCACGTCCTCCGCCGATTCGTCGCGGATGTCGGCGACGAGGGGGAGCTTGCGCTCCTGCATCAGCTCCGCGATCTTCTCGATCAGGCGCGCCTTCTGGACGGAATAGGGGATTTCGGTCACGACCGCGACCCAGGTCCCGCGACCGCCGTCCTCCTTGTGCCAGCGCGCCCGGACCCGGAACCCGCCGCGTCCGGTGCGATAGGCCTCCGCGATCGCCTCCGGGCGCTCGACGATGATGCCTCCGGTCGGAAAGTCCGGTCCGGGGACGAAGGTCAGCAGCTGGTCCGACGTCGTCTGCGGGTGCTGGATGAGGTAGAGGGCGGCGTCGCAGAGTTCGGCCGCGTTGTGCGGCGGGATCGACGTCGCCATGCCGACCGCGATCCCCTGCGACCCGTTTGCAAGGAGGTTGGGAAAGGCGGCGGGGAGAACGACGGGCTCCTCCGTCGAGCCGTCGTAATTGGCGCGGAAGTCGACGGCGTCCTCGTCGATTCCGTCGAGCAGGAGGCGCGCAACCTCCGTCAGCCGCGCCTCCGTGTAGCGGTAGGCGGCGGCCCCGTCCCCGTCGATATTGCCGAAATTCCCCTGGCCGTCGACGAGCGGGTAGCGCGAGGCGAAATCCTGGGCGAGGCGCACGAGGGCGTCATAGATCGCCTGGTCGCCATGGGGATGGAAGGAGCCCATGACGTCGCCCACCACCTTCGCCGATTTCTTGAAGGCGGAGCCGGGATCGAGGCGCAGCAGGCGCATCCCGTAGAGGATGCGGCGGTGGACCGGCTTGAGACCGTCGCGGGCGTCCGGAAGGGCGCGGTGCATGATCGTCGAGAGCGCATAGGCGAGGTAGCGCTCTTCCAGCGCGGCCTTCAGATTGACGCTTTCGATTTCACCGCCTGACGGCGGATTGACGGGTTTTCCCATCGACGATCTCCCTGCCCGCGCTACCGCGCGGCGTCACAGCTCTTCGGCCCGCGTCGCGAGCGCGACGAACCGGGCGCGCTCCTGCGGTGGCTTAAGGCCCTGCGGCTCGAATATCCAGCGCTCGAGAAAATACCCCGTCAGGGCGAAGGCTTCAGCAAGCTCTTGCGGCGCAACACGGTTCGCCGGGGAGTCATACACAAGAAACGCAGGCAGCGGCAGCAATTTGTCGCGATAGGGAGCCCCCGCGGCGGCGCTCACGGCCCGTCCCGTCTTCGGCGAGACATAGATCAGCTCCTCCCGCGAGCCTGTCGCGGCGCAGGCCGAGAGGTCGAGGCCGAATCCCAGTTCGGCGAGCATGGTCAATTCGAATCCGACGAAAAGGGCGGATGCGGCCACCGGGTCGTCGAGATGGTCCGCCAGCGCCTCGACGATCTCGAACAAGCGCGGATGCGGGTCGCGTTCCGGAAGGAATCGCAGCAGTGCGGTCATGGCAGAAAGTCCGTAGAGCGCGAGCGGGGAATCCATGAACCGCGCCGAACGCAGCTCTGTCGCCTCCAGGGTGAAATTTCCCAGATGCTCGTCGAGCCGAGCCCGCCAGACCGCACGGACCGCGTTCCCTGGCTGCAGGAGGGGGAGGCTCCTGCGCGAGCGGCCGCCGGGGACGAAGCCAAGATGACGGCCATGCTCGCGCGTGAGCAGTTCGAGGAGAACGCTTGTCTCCCCGTGCCTGCGCAGGCCGAGCACGATCGCGTCGTCTGTCCATTCCATCAGGTCGCCTCGTCCTCCGGGCTCTCGCTCGCCTGTTCGACGACGAGCATCAACTCGCGCAGGAGGCGGGACAAGGCCTCCCGCCGTGCAAGGTCCATTCCCGCCATCTGGCGCGCCTCCCGCGCCATGTCGAGCCGAAAGGCCGCCTCGGCGCGACGCCGCCCCTCCTCGGTCAGCGTCACCAACAGAATACGCCCATCGTGCGGCGAATTCCCGCGCGCCACGAGGCCCGCCTTTGCAAGCCTGTCAAGGCGGTGGGTCAGGCCCCCGGAGGAGATCATCAGCGACGTATAGAGTTCCGTCGGCGTCAGCGTATAGGGCGGTCCGGAGCGCAGGAGGGTGCTGATGACGTCGAATTCGCCCCGGCTGAGCCCGAATTCGGCGAAGGTCGCTTCGATGCCCGGGCGCACGAGGTTCGATATCCGGTAGATGCGTCCCAAAATGGCCATGGGTTCCGTATCGAGATCCGGCAGCTCGCGCGTCCATTGCTCGCGCAGTCGGTCGATGTGGTCCCTGGCTTCTTCAGACATTCCGCGCCTCCTCCGCTGAACATAAAACAATTTGTCTTGACGCAAAGATAAATCTGGCCGAGATATCTCGACATCAAGATAATGGGGAGGTGCACCGTGGAGAACAGCCGTTATAGCGTCATCCGCCGGACCGAGCCGCGACCCGGCCAGAGCCGCACGCTGCGCTTCGAGGGGGAAGCCCACGGCTCCGGCGTCTCCTTCTTCCTCGTCGACAACGATCCGGGGCAGGGGCCGGCCATGCATGTTCATCCCTATTCCGAAACCTGGATCATCCGCGAGGGTGAGGCCGAATTCACCGTTGGCGACGATAAGATGCGCGCCAGTGCCGGCGATATCGTCGTTGTGGGAGCCGAGACGCCGCACGGCTTCAGGAATGTCGGGAGCGGGCGCCTCGAAATTGTCTGCATCCACGCCTCGGAGCGGATCGTCCAGCGGTGGTTGGATTGAGCGGCCCTTGACCCGGCGCAGGCGATCCCCCATCTTCCGCGGATCCAGGGAGATCCCCGCCGAAGGGGCTGAGAAACCGCTGGCCGGAGCGATCCGGGGCGCGGAAATCCTTTGAACCTGATCCGGCTCGCACCGGCGTAGGAATTGGACCGCCCGCCAGACAGGCTTCCGATCCCTCCGCCGAAACGCGGAGGCGACATGCCCCATCTTCTTTCCGGCCCGCCGCCCATGACGCGGCCGGCCGCACCCGCCATTCCGCGCTCCGCCGATGTCGCCATCATCGGCGCCGGCATCATCGGGCTGTCGATCGCCTGGCGGCTCGCCCGCGCAGGCCTCGCGGTAGCGCTCTTCGAGCGGGACGGCGCGGGCGAGGGCACGACCTTTGCCGCCACGGGAATGCTCGCCGCCGCAGCCGAACTCGAGCCGGGCGGCGAGACGCTCTTGCGGCTCTGCCTCGAGAGCCAGCGCCTCTGGCCGGATTTCCGGGACGAACTCGAGGCCGATAGCGGCTTGTCGATCGACTATCGCGGCGAGGGGACCCTCGTCGTCGCGCTTGGCCGCGAGGAGGTGGAGCGACTGCGCTTTCGCCACGATCTGCAGCGAGCGGCCGGCCTTGCGACGCAATGGCTCAATGGCTATGCCGCCCGCGAGCTGGAGCCGGGGCTGCGGCCGAATGTGAGCGCGGGAATTCTCTGCGCGCAGGATCATCAGGTCGATCCGCGCCGCGTTACGGCGGCGCTTCTCCGGGCGCTGCTTCGTAACGATCTGCATCGAGACGTGCATCTCCTGGAGCATTGCGAGGAGGTGAGCCTCGTTCACGAAGACGGACGTGTCGTTGGCATTCGATCGGGGGAGGCCGTGTGCCGCGCTCCGGTGGTGATCGCCGCGACGGGAGCCTGGACGGCGTCGGCGGGGTTCCTGCCCGAGGGCATGAACGTGCCCGTGCGCCCCCTGAAGGGGCAGGCGCTGGCGCTGCGCTCCGATCAGGGACCCGGAATCGGGCATGTCGTCTGGACGGGGGAGGTCCATCTCGCGCCCAAGGCCGATGGCCGGCTCGTCGTCGGGGCCACCGTGGAGGAGGCGGGGTTTGACGACGCCGTCACGGCGGGCGGCGTCTATGCCCTGCTCGAGGGCGCGCGGCGCGTGTTGCCGGCCATCGAGGAGATGCAGGTCGAGGCGATCTGGAGCGGCTTTCGCCCCACCTCCGATGACGACGCGCCGATCATCGGGAGCGCGGGTCCGAAGGGCTTCGTCCTGGCCACCGGCCACCACCGCAACGGCATCTTGCTCGCGCCCGCGACGGCGGAAGCGATCTGCGGGCTCGTCCTCCAAGGTGAAATTCCCGGCTGGGCGCGCGGCTTCGGGCTCGAGCGATTTGCATCCCCCAACCGAAAGGAACCTGCATGAAACTGGTCGTCAACGGTGACGAACGCGAGATGACCGTCTCCAATCTCGCCGAGCTCGTCGAGGCGCAGATTCGCGAGCATGAACTGCCCGGGCCGGAGGGCGTCGCCATTGCCCATAACGGCCGCGTCGTGCGGCGCAGCGCTTGGCGGGAGACCATTGTGGAAGAGGGCGACCGCATCGAGATCGTGCGCGCCATGCAGGGAGGCTGACATGCTGGATGACACGCCGTTCACCATCGCGGGCGAGGTCCTCTCGTCGCGCCTGCTCCTCGGCACCGCCGGCTATCCGAGCCAGAGCGTCCTTCTCGACGCCGTCCGGGCTTCCGGCTGCGACATCGTCACCGCCTCGATCCGGCGCATCTCGCTCAAGGGCGAGCACGCCTCGGACACGGTGAGCCTGCTCAAGGGCTATGGCTTCCTGCCCAACACGGCGGGCTGCGAAACCGCCCGGGACGCGGTTCTGACGGCGCAGCTCGCCCGCGAGGCGCTCGGGGTGAACTGGATCAAGGTCGAGGTCATCGGGGATCGCGAGACGCTCTATCCCGATATCCCGGAACTTCTGCGGGCCACCGCCGAGCTCGTCGATGACGGCTTCATCGTCCTGCCGTATTGCACCGACGATCCGGTCGTCTGCCGACGGCTCGAGGATCTCGGGGCGGCGGCGGTGATGCCCATGGGGTCGCTGATCGGCTCCGGAATGGGCGTTGCGAATCCGGCCAATCTCGAGCTCATCTGCCGCCGCGCCGGGGTGCCGGTGATCGTCGACGCCGGGATCGGAACCGCCTCCGACGCGGTGATCGCCATGGAGCTCGGGGCGTCCGGCGTGCTTCTCAACACGGCGGTCGCCAAGGCGCAGGACCCGGTGCGGATGGCGGCCGCCATGCGCCACGCGGTCGAGGCGGGACGCATGGCCCGGCTCGCCGGGCGCATCCCCAAGCGCGGCCGCGCCGAGCCGTCCAGCCCGCAGATGGGCCTCGTGGGCTCGTGAACCCGCTGCCCGCCCGGCTCATTGTCGTGACGAACCGGCTTCAGGCGCGCGCGCCGCTGATCGAGACGCTGCGCGCAATCGTCGCCGCTGGCGGGCGCTGGATCTGGCTGCGCGACAAGGATCTTCCACGGGAGGAGAGGGCGATGCTGGCCCTCGCCATCCTCGACATCCTGCGCCCGGTCGGCGGAACCCTGAGCATCGGCGGCGATGCGGCGCTTGCGGAGGAAACGGGGGCGGGGGGCCTCCATCTCTCGCGGGCGGAGGAGGTCGGCGCGGCGCGGGCTCTGCTCGGTACCGCCGCGCTGATCGGCGTTTCCGCGCATCGTCCCGACGAGGTGCGGGCGGCGCGCGACGCGGGAGCCGACTACGCGACGCTAAGCCCGATCTTCGCCAGCGCGAGCAAGCCGGGATACGGCCCCGCCCTCGGCCTCGAAGCGATTACGGAGGCCGTCCGCCACGGGCTTCCGGTCGTCGCGCTCGCCGGAATCACACCTGAGCGAGCGGCGCTCTGCCGGAACGCGGGGGCGGCGGGGGTCGCGGTGATGGGCGAGCTGATGCGCGACACGCGGCCCGGGCCGCTCGTGCGGGCGCTGCTCGCGTCGCAGATGCCCCCCTAGCCGCCCCTAGGGAATTCGAGACCCATCTCGCGGAAGCGCTCGGGATCGTCGGCCCAGTTCTCGCGCACCTTCACGAAGAGGAAGAGGTGGACTGGGCATTCGGCGAACTCGGCGATTTCCTTGCGCGCCGCCTGTCCGATCGCCTTGATGGTCTGGCCGCTCTTGCCCAGGACGATCTTGCGCTGGCTTTCACGCGCGACGAAGATCGTCTGCTCGATGCGCACCGACCCGTCCTCCCGCTGCTGCCAGGAATCCGTCGTCACATGCGCCTCGTAGGGCAGCTCCTGGTGGAGCCGGTCGTAGATCTTCTCGCGCGTGATCTCGGCGGCGAGGACCCGCAGGGGCGCCTCCGAAATCTGGTCCTCGGGGTAGAGCCAGGGACCCGCGGGCATCATCCCGGCGAGAACCCCCTTCAGGTCGTCGACGCCGTCGCCCCTCAGGGCGGAGATCATGAAGGTGTGATCGAAGGGGACGCGCTCGTTGAGCTGCGCCGCGAGGGCGAGGAGCCGCGTGCGGTCGATGAGGTCGATCTTGTTGAGGATCAGGATCTTCGGCCGCCTGATCTCGGGCATCTTCGCGAGGATCGCGTCGGCTTCCTCGTCGATCCCCTTGCGGGCGTCGATCAGCAGGCAGACCGCGTCCGCGTCCCCCGCGCCGCCCCAGGCGGAGGTTACCATCGCCCGGTCGAGGCGGCGCTTCGGCTTGAAGATGCCCGGCGTGTCGACGAAGACGATCTGCGCCGTGCCCTCGATCACGATGCCGCGCACGAGGGCGCGCGTCGTCTGCACCTTGCGCGAGACGATCGAGACCTTGGAGCCGACAAGCTGGTTGAGCAGCGTCGATTTGCCTGCGTTCGGAGCGCCGATCAGCGCGACGAACCCGGCCTGCGTCGTGTTACTCACCGCTTTCTTCCTCCCTCAGGCCGAGCTTGCGCATGGCGTTCTCGGCGGCGTCCTGTTCGGCGGCGCGCTTGCTCGTTCCCGTTCCCTCGGTCGGCTCGAGTCCGTCGCCCGCCACCTCGATGCGAAAGCGCGGAGCGTGCTCCGGGCCGGTGCGGTCCACGAGGGTGTAGGAGGGCGGCTGGCCGCCCCTGCTCTGGATCCATTCCTGGAGCGCTGTCTTCGCGTCGCGCCGCGCCGTCGCCGCGCCGGCAAGCGCTTCCGCGAATCCAGTCTCGACGACGCTTCGGGCCGCATCGTGGCCCCCGTCGAGGAAAACAGCTCCGATGATCGATTCGCAGACATCGCCGAGTATGCTGCGATTGGCGCGGTTGGCCGTCTTCGGAATCCCGTTGCCGAAGACGATATGGCCGCTGACGCCCCATTTCTCGGCGACTTCCGCGCAGGTCTCCTTGCGCACGAGCTCGGCGAGCCGCCGCGACAACTCGCCTTCCTTGCTGTTGGGGAAGCGCGCGTAGAGATCGTTCGCGATCATCAGTCCGAGCACGCGGTCCCCGAGGAATTCGAGCCGCTGGTAGTTGCCGCCGGACCCGGAGGGGGGCGCGGGCACGCTGGTATGGGTAAGCGCCTGGAGCAGCAGCGTCCGGTCCCGGAATCGATGGCCGATCCGGTCTTCGAGTTCAGCGAGGTCCGGCTTCTGCCCGCGCTTCGTCATGTCAGCGGATCGGATCCAGGAGCCGCTCCCAGCGCACGGTCATCGGCCAGTCCCAGATGCGCCATGCGGATGCGCCTTCCTCGATCGAGAAGAAGATGATCTCCGCGCGCCCGACGAAGTTCTCGTACGGGACAAAGCCGACGCTCGAGAGGTCGCGCGAATCGGTGGAATTGTCGCGGTTGTCGCCCATCATGAAATACTGGTTTTCCGGAACGACATAGAGTTCCGTGTTGTCCCAGAAGCCGCGATCGCCGTCGCGCTCGATGATGTGGTAGGAGACGCCGTTGGGGAGCGTCTCCAGATAGCGGGGCGCCTCCATGGAGCGGCCGAAGGGATCATCCGAGCGATAGGTTCCGGCGGCTTCGCGCGCCACGGCCTCGCCATTGATGTGCAGGCGCCCGTCAAGCATCTGGATCCGGTCGCCGGGGAGGCCGATGACGCGCTTGATATAGTCCGTCTCGTTGTCGCGCGGCAGCTTGAACACGGCGATGTCGCCGCGCTGCGGCTCGGAGGAGAGGATGCGGCCGGAGAAGACCGGCGGGCCGAAGGGGAGCGAATAGCGCGAATAGCCGTAGGAATATTTCGAGACGAAGAGATAGTCGCCGACGAGGAGCGTCGGAATCAGCGAGCCCGAGGGAATATTGAACGGCTGGAAGAGGACGGTGCGGATGACGACCGCGATGAGCAGCGCCTGGACGATGACCTTGATGGTCTCCCAGATGCCGTTCTCGTCCTTCCGGGTCTTCATTTTCGAAGTGTCGTTCACGTGACTGGACCCATTTCAGCGGGAAGCGCGCGTCCTTGCGCGCCTGTTTCGGCAGCGGGTCTAGCCCAACCCGGCGCAACCCGCAATCTACCCGCTGCCGTTCGGCGGTCACGCGCCGCCGGAAACCGGGCGCGCCTCGATGATGACGAAGGCCTGGGCGAGAGGCGGGTCGTCGGTCAGGCTGACATGGACGACGGGCTCGTGGCCCTCCGGCATGAGCGCCGCGAGCCGCCGCGCCGCGCCCCCGGTGAGGCGCATGGTGGGGCGGCCCGACGGCAGGTTGACGACCTCCATGTCACGCCAGAAGACGCCGCCGCTCATTCCGGTCCCGAGCGCCTTGGCGCAGGCCTCCTTCGCGGCGAAGCGTCGCGCGTAGGACGGTGCCGTCGCGGCGCGCCGCTCGCTGCGCGCGCGTTCTCCCTGCGTGTAGATGCGATGCGTGAAGCGCTCGCCGAAACGCGCGATGGAGCGCTCGATGCGGCGGATGTCGCAGAGATCGGATCCGATTCCGACGATCATCGCGGGGCCACGCCCGAGCGGGCTTCGTCCATGGCGCGGCGCATGTCGGAGATCGCCCGCGCCAGTCCGCCGAAAACGGCTTCGCCCACGAGATAGTGTCCGATATTCAGCTCGATCACCTCTCCAATCGCGGCGACGGGGCCGACATTGCCCGTGGTCAGGCCGTGGCCTGCGTGAATTTCGAGGCCGTTCGCCGCCCCGTGCGCGGCCGCTTTGCGCAGACGCTCGAGTTCGGCCGCGACGCGCGCCTCGTCTCCCGCGAGCCAGGCTTCGGCATAGGTCCCGGTATGGAGTTCGACGACGGGCGCGCCGAGCGCGCGCGCCCGGTCCATCGCCGCGATCTCCGGCTCGACGAAGAGCGAGACGCGGCAGCCCGCCTCCTTCAGCCGGGCGATGGCGTCGCCAAGCGCCTGCGGGCGCGCCGTCAGGTCGAGCCCCCCCTCGGTCGTGCGCTCCTCGCGCTTCTCCGGCACGAGGCAGGCGGCGTGGGGGCGCAGGCGGGCGGCGATCGCGACCATCTCGTACGTGACGGCCATCTCGAAGTTGAGCGGAACGGAGATTTCCGCGCGAAGCCGCTCCATGTCCTCGTCGCGGATGTGGCGGCGATCCTCGCGAAGATGCGCCGTGATCCCGTCCGCGCCGGCCTCGATCGCCAGATGGGCCGCGCGCACGGGATCGGGATGGGGACCACCGCGCGCATTGCGGATCGTGGCGACGTGGTCGATATTGACGCCGAGGCGGAGCTTTGCGTTTGGCATCTCGCGATGTCCCTGTGTGTTTCGCCCCCGTTTAGCCCAAATGGAAGCGTCCGACTACCGCGTCATCGCCGCGTTTGACGGGGCAGGGCGCGTGAAAAAGTCTCATTCGCGCTTGCCTTCCGCGGCCGATTGCTATAGCAGCCCGGTTTCGTGTTCGCTCCGGCTGGGGGCTGAACGGACGGCATGCGTGCATGCAGGCTCTTTGCGAGCCGACGTCCCGTGTCTCCGCCTTCGATCAACCGCTCGGGCCTTGGCAGGCTCGAAGGGCTTGGCGCCGGGCGACGCGTGTGTCGAAACGCAGAAAGGCCGGACATGCCTCTTTATGAGCACGTTTTCCTTGCGCGGCAGGATGTGACGCCGCAGCAGGTCGATACCCTCGTCGAGAATCTCAAGGGTATCATCGAACAGAATGGCGGGAAGGTGGAGAAGGTCGAGGGCTGGGGCCTGAAGACGCTCGCCTACCGCATCAAGAAGAACCGCAAGGCGCATTTCACGCTGTTCAATCTCGACGCGCCGCCCGCGGCCGTCTCCGAGATGGAGCGTCAGATGAGCCTCAACGAGGACATCCTGCGCTTCATGACCATCAAGGTCGACGCGCTCGATCCCGAGCCCTCCGCCATGGTCCAGAAGCGTGACCGCGATGATCGTGGCGATCGCGGGGATCGCGGTGACCGGGGCGATCGTCGCGATCGTTCCGACCGTCCCGAGCGCCGCCGCTCGGATGACGACAATTCGGGCCAGGAGGGTTAATCGATGTCGCTCGGCAATCTCGGCACGCGCCGTCCGTTCTTCCGCCGCCGCAAGACCTGTCCGTTCTCCGGCGCGAACGCCCCGGTGATCGACTACAAGGACGTGAAGCTCCTCTCGCGCTACATCTCGGAGCGCGGCAAGATCGTCCCGTCGCGGATCACGGCCGTTTCGGCCAAGAAGCAGCGCGAACTGGCCAAGGCCATCAAGCGCGCGCGCCTTCTCGGCCTGCTGCCCTTCGTGATCAAGTAAGGGACCGCGCCGCCGCGTCGGTGCGTCGATCGTGACATTCGCGGGCCGCCACGGCGGCTCGCGCAGCCGGGCTCTCCGCAATGACGCGGGGCCAAGTTGGGGCGGATCGCAATCCGCCTCTAACCTCGCGCAGGCGACGGGACAGCGAGCATCATGAACTTCATTCCGATAGGCATCGGCGCGGGACTTGCTTCCGCCTTGCTGGTCGCGGTGGTCACCCAGGGCACCGGACTGGCCCTGATGCTGTTCCTGCTCGCCCCCGTCCCCGTCCTCGTGGCCGCTCTCGGCTGGGACCATCGCGCCGGCCTAGTGGCGGCGCTGACCGGCGGCCTGGCGATCGCCGTCCTCGCCGCCCCGCTGGCCGGTCTCAGCTTTGCGCTGGCGACGGCGCTTCCCGCCTGGTGGCTTGCCTATCTCGCGCTTCTGGGCCGTCCGCGCGAGGACGGATCCATCGAGTGGTATCCGCTCGGAAACCTGCTCGCCTGGATCGCCGGCACCGCCGCGCTCACCTATCTCGCCGCGGCAATCCTTCCGGATTTCAATTTTGCCTCCTACGAGGCGGCTTCGCGCGAGGCGGCGGAGGCGGTGCTGCGGCTGCAGACGGGGACTCCTGAAGGGGCGGACATACCCCCCTTCGGCGACATTCCCGCGCAGGACGTCGTGGAACGGCTAGCCGCCGCAACCCCGGTCTTCGCCGCGCAGGGCTTCACCATCATCCTCACGCTTTATGTATGGATGAGCGCGAAGATCGTGTCGGCGTCGGGACGGCTTGCGCGGCCCTGGCCGTTCATCCCCGCAACCCTGATGCCGCGCGGCGCGATGCTCGTGCTTGCCGGCGCGGCGCTGGCGGCGGCTCTTCTGGACGGATTCATCGGCGTGATCGGCCTCGCCCTCACCGGCGGTCTCGTGATGGCCTTCGGCATCCAGGGGCTGGCGGCGATCCACGAGATGACGTTGGGACGCTCCGGCCGGATGCTCATCCTGATCCTCACCTACGTCCTCATTCTTCTCAGCCAGGGCCTCGTGCTGCTCGGGCTGATCTTCTTCGGCATCGCCGATACGGCGTTCGGCATTCGCCAGCGGATGCGTGCCGCCAGGAACGGCCCGCGAGGGCCTCTACCCCCCAACAGAACTCAATAGGAGAAGTCACATGCAAGTCATCCTGCTCGAGCGCGTTCCCAAGCTCGGCCAAATGGGCGAAGTCGTGAGGGTCCGCGACGGATTCGCCCGCAACTACCTCCTGCCGAAGGGCAAGGCGCTGCGCGCCACCAAGGGGAATCGCGAGCATTTCGAGGCGCAGCGCGCGCAGCTCGAGGCCCGCAACCTCGAGCGCCGCAGCGAGGCGCAGGCGGTCGCCGAGAAGCTCGACGGCCAGCGCTTCAGCATCATCCGCCAGGCTGGCGAATCCGGCGTCCTCTACGGCTCGGTCGCCTCGCGCGACATCGCGGAGATCGTCAGCGAGGGCGGCTTCAGCGTCGCGCGCACGCAGATCGAGCTCAATCAGCCGATCAAGACGCTCGGCGTGCATGAAATTGCGATCCTGCTGCATCCCGAGGTCCAGGTGACGGTCTCAATCAATGTGGCCCGCAGCCCTGAAGAGGCAGAGCGCCAGGCGCGCGGCGAGGACGTGACGGCCCGCGAGGTCTTCGATCTCGACGAACTCGGCCTCGAGGTCGGCGCCGCCCTCGAAGAGGAAGAAGGCTCCTCGCAGGAATAAGCCTCGCGCTTGTTTCCTTCAACACGCGGGCCGGGGCGCTACAGGCGATCCGGCCCGTTCCCGTTCAGAGCGCGATCAGCGCGAAGCGGTCGACATCGACGAGCCCGCAATCCGAGATCTTGAGATGCGGGATCACGGGGAGCGGCAGGAAGGCGACCTGGAGGAAGGGCTCCGCCAGCGTCACCCCCAGTGCCTTGGCCGCCTCTCGCAGGGGAAGCAGGGCGTCGCGCACGTCCTCGTAGGAGAGGTTGCTCATCAGGCCTGCGATCGGCAGCGCGATTTCCGCCCGCACCTGTCCGCCTTCCGTGACGACGAAGCCGCCGCCGATCTCGGCGAGGCGGTTGGCGGCGAGCGCCATGTCGGCATCGTCCGCGCCCACGATCGTGATGTTGTGGCTGTCATGGCCCACCGAGGAAGCGATCGCGCCGCGCGTCATGCCGAAGCCCTTGACGAAGCCGCGCCCGATATTTCCGTTCCGGCCATGGCGCTCGACGACGGCGACCTTCACCACATCCTGCGCCGTGTCGACGAGCACGCTCCCGTCCCGCGTCGGCAGACGGCGGGTGAGGTGCTCGGTGATGATCTTGCCGGGGATGACCCCGATTGCCGGCATTTCCTCGCGGTTCGCGGGCACGGCGAAATCCGCCGCCGTCACGGGGCGCGCCTTCATGCTGTCGAGGCCGGTCGGCGCGACGGGCTCGCGCGTGGCGAAGAGGGCTTCGCCGACGAGACGCCCGGCGCTGATCACGTCGGAGACCGCGCAGGCCTCGAGATCGTCGAGGAGCACGATGTCCGCGCGCTTCCCCGGGGCGAGGATCCCCCGGTCGCGCAGCCCGAAGGCTGCGGCGGCGCTCAGGGACGCGGCACGGTAGACCGCGAGAGGCGGGCAGCCCAGCGCAATGGCCGTGCGGATGATGTAGTCGAGATGGCCTTCCTCCGCGATGTCGAGGGGGTTGCGGTCATCGGTGCAGAAGGCGAGGAAGGGGGACGTCTCGATCGTGAGCAGCGGCGCGAGCGCGTGCAGGTCCTTGGAGACGGAGCCCTCGCGGATCAGGATCGTCATCCCCTTGCGGATCTTCTCCAGCGCCTCCTCGCTCGTGGTCGTCTCATGGTCGGTGCGGATGCCGGCGGCGATATAGCCGTTGAGGTCGAGGCCGCGCAGAAGCGGCGCATGCCCGTCGATATGGCGCCCCGCGAAGGCGTCGATCTTGGCGATGCAGCCCGGATCGCCATGGATGACGCCGGGGAAATTCATGAACTCGGCGAGGCCGATGACCTTGGGGTGGTCCTTGTAGCGGGCGAGATCCTCCGCGCCGATGGCAGCGCCGGCGGTTTCGAGATCGGTGGCGGGGACGCAGCTCGACAGCTGAACCCGCAGGTCCATGATCGTGCGCTCGGCGCTGCGCAGGAAGTAGTCGAAGGCTTCCGTTCCCAGGACGTTCGCCATTTCGTGCGGATCGCAGATCGCCGTGGTCACGCCGTGGGGCAACACGCAACGATCGAATTCGAGGGGGGTGACGAGGGAGGACTCGACGTGCAGGTGCGTGTCGATGAAGCCGGGTACGGCGATGCGCCCGCGTCCCTCGATGACGCGCTCGCCCTCATAGGAGCCATAGGTGCCGACGATCGTATCGCCGCAGATCGCGATATCCGTCTCCACCAGCGCGCCGGTGACGAGATCGTACAGGCGCACGTTCTTGACGACGAGGTCAGCCTTCTCGGCCCCTCGGCCCTGTGCAATTCGCTTCGCGGTCTGCGCCATCATGCTGCTCCCCGTTCGGTTGAGCGGAGTGTGTCGCATGGAACGCGCCGGGCGAAAACCCCGGCTAGACGAGGGCGCCGATCGATCCCATGCGCAGATGGAGCGCCGTGAGCTGCTGGAGGATCTGCGCAAGCGTTGCGTGGGCGGCTGCCATTTCGCCCTGCAAATGCGCCTTCGCGCTTTCCGCTGTCAGGCGGTGCGAAGCGTCGATGCGCAGGGAATCGCCCAGTCGCCCTTCGAGGGAGTGCATTTGCGCGAGGGCCCGGCGGTAGTCAGGCGAGGACGCTGCCCGCGAGAGATCCAGCGATGCGCCGAGGCTGGAGATCATCGTCATGAGCATCGCGATCTTTTCTTGATGCCCCGCTTCCACTTCCCCCGCTTCGTGCTCCATGTTCCTGTAATCGGCGAGCATGCGCGTGATCTGGCTGCGCAGGTTGAAGACGAGATTGTCGAGCTCAGTGCGTTCGTTGCGGACATGGGCCACGTCCGGGGTGTCGGTCGAGGCAGGGGCGACAGGGGCGTCCTGGAGGAGGGCCGGCCATGCCGCATCGGCGCCCGGCGTGATGGGCTGCTGGTCGAAACGTCCTACGGGCTGGTCAATTTGCTGAAAAAGAGCCATGGCGTCACCTCTCCCGGATAATGTCGCAGATGTCGCCCCTTCGTGCAACTTCTGGTAATTATTGCGCTCGGCGGCGAAGTTTTGCCGTCAGAGCGGGAGAGCATCGTCGCAAGTTTGGCCGTTTCCGGCAAGCATCTCTCGAAGGCGCCGGACGCATCGATCTCGATGCGCTATGCGGCGGCGACGACAGGTGCTAGCGTGACCTCGTTTTCGTCACGGCGTAATGCGGCTTTTTTCGAGGAATGCGCCATGATTTCAAGGTGGTCATCCGTTCTTTGTGCGATCGCGATGTTGATCGCCTCCGCCCCGGCTTTCGCTCAGCCCGCGCCCTTCCACGATCCAGCCCTCGCGCGAAACAGCGCCAATGTCCTCGAGCAGATGGCCACGGAAGCCGGGCGTCCGGCGGCCTCCGCAGATGAACTTCTGGAGGCGGGGGAGGCGGCGCTGGCGCGCGGCGACGCGCGGGCCGCGCTCGAGCCCCTCTCCGCGGCGGCGATCAGCGAGGCCGGGAACTTCCGCGCTTGGCTCTCGCTCGCCCGGGCGGCGCGCGCGGTGGTCCCTCAGGACTGGAGCGAACGGTTCCGGATCCGCGAGCGGGCAGTCGTCGCGGCCTACCAGGCCTATCGCGCCGCGCCCGACCTCGAAGCGGAGGCGCAGGCGCTCGCCCTCCTCGGGGAGGCGCAGGCCGATCGCGAACTCTGGCGCGGCGCCATCGACGCGCTCAAGGCGAGTGTCGATCGCGTGACGGATGCCGAAACGCTCGCCCGATACGAGGAGCTGCGCGCCCGCTTCGGTTTCCGTGTCCTCGGCTACGAGGTCGATTCCGATTCGGCCTCGCCCCGCATCTGCTTCGATTTCTCCGAGCCGCTCCGCGCGCGATACGATTTCACTCCCTTCGTCGCCGTGGCGGGGGCGGCTAACGCGGCCGTGACGGCGGAGGAGAGCCGGCTTTGCGTGGATGGCGTGCGCTTCGGCGAGCGCTATTCGATCGTCTTGCGCCGGGGATTGCCCTCGAATATCGGCGAAGACCTGCTGGCGAGCGCCGATTACGAGGTCTATGTCCGCGACCGCGCCCCGCAGGTCCGCTTCACCGGGCGCAACTACGTGCTTCCGCGTCTCGGGCAGGAGGGGATCCCGCTCGTTTCGGTCAACGCGGAGACGCTGCTCGTCGACATCTACCGCATTGGCGATCGCGGCCTGCTCGGGACGCTGCGCGGGCAGGACTTCCTGAGCCAGATCGCCCGCTGGAGCGCCGACGAGATCGCGAAGGAGCAGGGGCAGAAGGTGTGGAACGGCGAACTCGACGTCGTTCCCGAGCTCAATCAGGAGGTCGTCACCGCCTTCCCCGCCCTTGATGCGCTGGGTCCGCTCGAACCCGGCGTCTATGTCATGACGGCGCGGGTCAAGGGACTGGTTTCCGAGGAAGATGACTGGGGAAACCGCGCGACCCAATGGTTCGTCGTCTCCGATCTCGGCCTGACCGCATTCAGCGGCCCTGACGGGGTGCATGTCCTCGTCCGCTCGCTCGCTTCCGCCGCGGCGCTTCCCGAAGCGGAGATCACGCTCGTCGCGCGCAACAACGAGATACTGGCGACGGCGAAGGCCGATGCGGACGGATATGTCCGCTTCGATCCCGGCCTCTCGCGCGGGTTGGACGGGCTCTCTCCCGCCCTCGTGACGGCGCGGCTGGGAGACGATTACGGCTTCCTCGATCTCGGCCAGTCGGCCTTCGACCTCTCCGACCGGGGCGTGACCGGGCGGCCCGCCGCCGGCCCGCTCGAGGCTTATCTGTTTCCCGAGCGCGGGGTCTATCGCTCGGGCGAGACCGTGAACCTGACGGCGCTCCTGCGCGACAACGCCGGCGACGCGGCTTCGGGCCTGCCGCTGACGCTGGTCGTTCGCCGCCCCGACGGGGTCGAGGACCGGCGCGCGACGGTTACCGACCAGGGGCTCGGCGGGCGCGCTTATGCCATTCCCCTCCTTGCCGGAGCAATGCGCGGCACGTGGCGAATCGCGGCCCATGTGGACCCCAACGGCCCGGCGATCGGCGAGACGAGCTTCCTCGTCGAGGATTACGTCCCCGAACGGATCGCCTTGACGCTGTCGCCCCGCGAGGAGCGCCTGCCTCCCGGCGCGATAGCCGAGATCGACATCGAGGCGCGCTATCTCTACGGGGCGCCCGCCGCAGGTCTCGCCGTCTCGGGAGAGGTCGCGGTGACGCCGGCCGAGAAGACCGGTGTTCCCGGCCTCGGGGATTACGAAGTCGGCCTTCAGGATGAGTATGTCGAGAGCTATACGGCTGAGGTCGAGGGCGTCTTCACCACGGATCGCGAGGGCCGCGCGGTATTCTCCGCGCAAATTCCCGCGCTCGCCGCGCCGCGCCCGCTGCAGGCGCGCGTCGCGGTGCGGGTCGCGGAAACGGGAGGCAGGGCGGTTGAACGCGCGGTAGTGCTGCCGATCCTCCCGGACGGGCCGGTGATCGGGATCCGCAAGGCGTTCGGAAAGCTGGCGGAGGGGGCGAACGCCACCTTCGATATCGTGGCGGCCGAGCCGGACGGAACGCGCCTCGACGTGCCCGGGGCGAGCTGGAGCCTCTACCGGGTCGAACGGCGTTATCAATGGTTCCGGTCGGACGGGCGCTGGGGCTTCGAGCCGGTGACCTCGACGCGCCGGGTCGCGAGCGGGACGATCGACCTCACCACGGGAGAACCCGCGCGAATCTCCGCGCCCGTCGCATGGGGCTCCTACCGCCTCGACGTGGCCGGAGCGCGCGTGGATCTCCAGCCCGCGAGCGTGAGCTTCAGCGTCGGCTGGGCGGGGGATCAGACGGCGGATGCGCCGGACCTGCTCGACATGTCCCTCGACCGCCAGGCCTATGCTTCCGGCGACACGATGAGGGTCAATATCGAGCCGCGCTTCTCGGGGCGGGCGACCATCTTCGTGGTGTCCGACAGGGTGCGGCTGTCGCAGGTCGTCGATATCGCTCCCGGCGGCACGCAAGTCCTCATCCCTGTCGAGGCCGACTGGGGATCGGGCGCGTATGTGGTGGCCCTCGCTCACCGGCCCCTCGACGCGGCGGCGCGGCGCCAGCCGGGACGGGCGCTCGGCCTCGCCTGGTTCTCGATCGACCGGGCGGCGCGCGAACTGGACATGCGGGTGGACGCCCCCGCGCGGGCGCGCCCTCGGGAGCCGCTGACGCTGCCTGTCAGCCTCACCGGCCTCGCGCCGGGCGAGGAGGCGTATGTCACGATTGCCGCGGTCGACGTGGGGATCCTCAACCTGACGCGCTATTCGCCGCCCGATCCGACCGCCTTCTTCCTCGGGCAGAAGCGGTTGTCGGCGGAAATCCGCGACCTCTACGGCTTTCTCATCGACGGGATGCAGGGGACGCGTGGGGCCGTCCGCTCGGGCGGGGATTTCGCGCCGCCAAGCCTCGACGCGCCGCCCCCCGACCAGGAGCCGCTGGCCCGCTATTCCGGCGTCGTGCGGGTCGACGACGAGGGGCGTGCGGTGGTGGACTTCCACATGCCCGCCTTCAACGGAACGCTCCGCGTCATGGGCGTCGCCTGGTCGCGGACGCGGCTGGGGCAGGTCTCGGCGGATGTCGTCGTGCGTGACCCCGTCGTCGTCGCTGGCACGCTTCCGCGCTTCCTCAACGCGGGCGACCGCTCGCGGCTGCATCTCCAGCTCGACAATGTCGAGGCCCCGGCGGGCGACTACGTGCTCGAGGTCGAGGCGGAGGGGCCGGTGGGGATCTCGCCTTCCGCCATGCGCCACGCCTTCCGGCTCGAGGCGGGCGCGCGGCGCGAGGTGGAGATTCCGATCGCCGCCGATCTCCCGGGAACGGGGCGGATCACCGTGACGCTGACGGGAGGCGGTCTCGACCTCTCCCGGAGCTACATCCTGCCGGTCCAGCCGGGAACGGGCGCGCTGGTGCGCCGCGAGGTCCGGACCCTGGCGGCCGGCGATAGCCTGCGGGTGACGGAGGATCTCCTCGCCGACATCATGCCGGGAACCGGCGCGGTCTCTGTCACCGTCTCGCCTCTCGCCGCGCTCGACGTCGCCGGGCTTCTCCAGGCGCTCGACCGCTATCCCTATGGCTGTTCGGAGCAGATCGTCTCCCGCGCCATGCCACTGCTCTACGTGAACGAACTTTCCGCAGGGGCCGCGCTTCCGCCGGACACGGATGTCGACGGGCGCATCCGCGATGCGATCGCCCAGGTTCTTGCGCGGCAAAATTCGTCTGGCGCCTTCGGCCTGTGGTCGGTGGGGATGGAGGACGATCTCTGGCTCGACGCCTATATCGTCGATTTCCTCACCCGGGCAGGGGAGCGCGGTTTCGACGTCCCCCGCCGGGCCTTCGATCAGGCCCTTGACCGGCTGCGCAACCACGTCGCCAACACGACCGAGGTCGACGGTGCGGGCGGGGCGGCACTCGCCTATGCGGCCTATGTGCTCGCCCGCAACGGTCGCCCCGTCATGGGCGACCTGCGCTATCTCGCCGATACCCGCATCAAGGCCTTCGAGACGCCGCTGGCGCGTGCGCAGATCGCGGCGGGGCTCGCCCTGCTCGGGGACCGCACCCGCGCCGAACGGGCGTTTGCCTCGGCGCTCGACGCCCTGCGCATCCAGGAGGCGGCGAAGGACTGGCGCACGGATTACGGTTCGCGCCTGCGAGACGGGGCCGGAATGCTCACCCTCGTCGCCGAAGCCGGCCTCTCGCGGGCGGCGGTGACCCCGATCGCGGGCGCGATCGAGCGCGAGCGCGCCGCAACGCCCTTCACCAGCACCCAGGAGCAGGCCTGGATGGTGCTCGCCGCGCAGGCGCTGCAGGCACAGGCGCAGGATTTCCGGCTGGACATCGCGGGGCTCCGGGTCGAGGGAGCGTTCAATGCGAGCTTTGCGCGCGAGGAACTCGCCTCCGGCGGCATCCCGATCGACAACCGGGGCGCGGCCCCGGTTCAGGTCGCGATAACCGTGACCGGCAACCCGCTCGGACCGGAGCCCGCGGAAATGCGCGGCTACGAGATCACCCGCAGCTATTACCGTCTCGACGGAAGCGAGGCGGATCCCTCGCGGGTCGGGCAGAACGAGCGCCTCGTGGTCGTGCTGCGGGTTACGGAGCCGGAGGGGACCTTCGCGCGTCTTCTCGTCGTGGACCGCCTGCCGGCGGGCTTCGAGATCGACAACCCCAATCTCGTGGACGGGACAATGCTCGCGGCGCTTCCCTGGCTTACGCGGGAGGAGGAGATCGCCAATCTCGAATATCGCGACGATCGTTTCGTCGCCGCTTTCAACCGCCGCCCCGGCCAGTCGCCGTTCATCACCCTTGCCTATACGGTTCGGGCGGTCGCGCCGGGGACCTATATCCATCCGCCTGCCTTCGCCGAGAACATGTATCGCCCCGAACGCTTCGGCCGCACGGGCTTCGGCCGGGTCGAGGTAACCGGGCGCTGAGGCTCAGGCCCAGATCGCGATGGGCAGGCCGTGCCGATCGCGCGGGGGCGGGGAGGGGAAGGGCGTGGCGAGGCCGTGATGCAGGCGTCTCGCGACCGCGAGGCTCGCGAGCGCGTCGAGGAGATCGTCGACGCCCGCCCCGCGTGGCGGGGGAGCGTTCACCGCATCGGCCGGCAATCCCTCCGCGATGAGCAGGCGGCGGCGCAGCGTGATTCCGGGAGCGTACGGGCGGCCCTTCACCTTCTTCGGTTCCTGGAGGGCCTTCTCGCCATTCATTCGCCAGAAGGCGACTTCCGGGTGAACCTCGAACACGCGCGTCGCCAGTTCGGGGCGGGCGATGAGGATCCTGTCGATCTCGCGGATCTTGTCGAACAGCATGAAGCCCTGTTTCGAGATCTTGCGCGGCGGCGTCGATGTGGCCAAAGCGACGGAGCAGGCCGCGCCGTAATCCATCGTGTGGACCGCGTCGCGCGAGGGGATCGAGAAGACGCTCGATTGCCGCGCGCCCAGAAGCGGCCGCACCGCCTGTTCAGCCGCGCGGCCCGGACCCTCGATCCTGTCGGGCAGGCCGATCGGCATGTCGATCGCGATGATCCGCGCCTCTTCCCGCGCGGCGAGAATGGCCTCGAAATCGGGCAGGATGCGGACGCGCACCTCCCCCGTTCCGAGATGCCCGAACGCCGCAAGACATCCCGGCGGGCAGCCGTCCACGCCGCATACCCACATATCGACACTCCGTAAAACCGCGCAGCTCATCCTATCGCCGAACTGTCAAGGAAGTGCGAGAAGGCGTAAAATGTCTTGATCAGGAGGCCTTCATGACCGCGATTCGCCCGCGCCGCAGCGCCCTCTACATGCCCGGCTCGAACGTCCGCGCCCTCGACAAGGCGCGCTCGCTGGCGGCCGACGTCCTGATCCTCGATCTCGAGGATGCGGTCGCGCCGGAGATGAAGGGAACCGCGCGCGAGCAGGTTGGGGCGGCGCTCCGCGACGGCGGCTATGGCCATCGCGAGGTCGTAATTCGCGTCAACGGCCAGGGCACGCCCTGGTTCGAGGAGGATTTCGCCGCTGCCGTCGCCGCGCGGCCCGATGCGATCCTGATCCCCAAGGTCTCTTCCCAGGACACCCTGTTCGATGTCGCCGTGCGCCTCGCTCAGGCGAGCGCTGCGCCGGAAATCCGGATCTGGGCGATGATCGAGACGCCGCTCGCGATCCTGCGCGTCGAGGACATCGCGCGCTGCGCCCATGACCGCACGACCCGGCTCGACTGCCTCGTCCTCGGCACGAACGACCTTGCGAAGGAGACCCGCGCCCGCTTCGTCCCCCATCGCGTGACGATGCTGCCATGGCTGACGACGGCGATGCTGGCCGCGCGCGCCTTCGGGCTCGACATCCTCGACGGCGTCTACAACCAGATTTCCGACACGCAGGGTTTCGCGTCCGAATGCGCGCAGGGGCGGGACCTCGGATTCGACGGGAAGACGCTGATCCATCCAAGCCAGATCGATCAGGCGAACACGATCTTCGCTCCGGATGCGGAGGAGGTGGCGCATGCCCGCGAGATCATCGCCGCATTCGCACTGCCGGAGAACAAGGGCAAGGGCGCGATTTCCCTCGGCGGGCGCATGGTGGAACTGCTCCATGCGGAAATGGCGTCGCGGGTCGTCGCCCTGGCGGACGCCATCGCGGAACGCGGCCGGGCGCTCAATCCGTGAGCTGGCGCGCCTCTTCCGGCAGCATGATCGGGATGCCGTCGCGGATCGGATAGGCGAGCTTGGCCGAGCGGGAAATCAGTTCCTGGCGCTCTGCGTCGTATTCCAAGGTCGCCTTGGTCAGCGGGCAGACGAGGATCTCGAGAAGCTTGGGGTCGATCCGGTGCTGCGGCTTTTCGGGGGTGGCGGTGGACATGTCCTGTCGTCTCTCTCGGCGCGACGTTACTGCAAGGTCGGTTCGGGGTCGTCGTCATTGCCCCGGCCGCGAACGATCTCAATCTCGGTAAGCGCGATCAGCGCCTCCGCGCGGCTGCGCAGGTCAGGCGCTTCGAGCAGCGCCTGTTTCTCGCGCACGCCGAAGGGCGTCATCATGCAGAGCGCATTGACCAGCGCCTCGTTCGGCGCCCGTTCCACGCCCTGCCAGTCGACCTCGACCTCCATCGCCCTGACGAACTCGCGCAGCGCGCGCGTCACTCCCGCGCGATCAACCTCGTCCTCGCCGAAGCGCGCGATGAAGTCGGTGGCGAAGGCGCCGAAATCAGCCCGGACCTGGCGATAGGGCGTCGTGGTCGAGAGTTCCTCGAGAACGCGGAAGCGCGCGACCCCGGTCAGCGTGAGGAGATAACGCCCGTCCCCCGTCTCCGCGAGCTGGGTGATGCGCCCGGCGCAGCCCACGGAGAAGAGCTTGGGGACCGTGCTCGCCGCGTCGGCCTCGGCGTCGGGCTGGATCATGCCGATGATGCGCTCGGAGCGCATCGCATCGTCGATCATGGCGACATAGCGCGGCTCGAAGATATTGAGCGGCATCTGCCCGCGCGGCAGAAGCAACGCCCCAGGGAGCGGAAAGACGGGTATCCGCTCCGGGCAGTCGCCCGGTCCGCGATAGACGGCGTTCATCGGCATGACAGCATGGGCATGACGCCCCCTTTCGCCTTCCGGATCCGACTACGAGAACAGCACGGAGGAGAGCCTGCGCCGTCCGATCGCGCTCGCCTCGTCCTTGGGACCCCATGCCTCGAAAAACTGGAGCAACTGCTTGCGCGCGCCGTCGTCGTTCCAGGCCCGGTCCCGCTTCACGATCTCGACGAGGTGCTCGGCCGCCTCGACACGCCGGTTGGCGGCGTTGAGGGCGATGGCGAGGTCGAAACGCGCCTGATGGTCGTTCGGGTCGGCGGCGATGCGCTGCTCCAGTTCACCCGTGTCGCCAAGCTTCTCCGCCTGCTCGGCAAGGTCGAGGGCAGCGCGCACGGCGGCGATCCCCGGATCGTTTTCCTTGCCCTCCGGCGTCACGCCAAGGAAGCGTCTGGCCCCCTCGAGATCGCCGAGGTCGAGATGAAGGCGCGCCAGTCCCGCAATCGCGGCGAGGTTTTCCGGCTCCTGCTGGAGAACCGCCGCGTAAAGCTGCGCGGCCCCCTGGGCGTCTCCCTGCGCGGCGAGTTCGGCGGCCTGCGAGATCGCCTGCTCGACCGGGGAGGGGCCGGACGGGCCGCCGAGCTTGGCGATGAAGGCGTCGACCTGGCTCTCCGGGAGCGCGCCCATGAATCCGTCGACCGGCTGGCCCTTCGAAAAGGCGATCACGGCGGGAATCGACTGGATTCCGAGCTGCCCGGCAATGGAAGGGTGCTCGTCGATATTCATCTTGGCGAGCTTCACCTTGCCCGCGGCCTTGGCGACGGCCTTCTCGATGATCGGGGTCAACTGGCGGCAGGGGCCGCACCAGGGCGCCCAGAAATCGACGAGAACCGGCTGGTTCATCGATTCGGCGATGACGTCCTCGCGGAACGACGCCGTCGTGACGTCCTTGACGAGGGATTGCGCTGCGCTTCCGCCCGGACGCGCCTGCGCGTCCTGACCGAGTGGTCCGTTTCCGAACATGGCCGATGTGACTCCCGAGTTTGCCGCCGGCACCCGGCGATCGTTCCGTTCAAGATGGGGCGCTTGCGGCCATTGCGCCAGTGTCGACCGGCGGGGCCGGAAGCGCAAGCACCCGTGGCTCATGACCCGTGGCGCGGATGAATTCGAGGAGGTCGCGGGCGGCGATCGAGGTCGTCATCGTGTTGACCAGCGGATGCACGTTGATGACGTCGTGGGCGAGGAGCGTCTCGTCGAGGACGAAACTCACGCGACCCTCGTGATCGTTCACCAAGGCGAGCGGCGTCACCGAGCCCGGCTCGACGCCGAGAACCTCGCCGAGCAACTCCCCCGACCCGAAGGAGAGCCGTCCGGATCCGCCGATGGTCTCGTGCAGGCGCTTGAGGTCGATGGGCGTGCTCGCCTGCGCCGTGACGAGGAAGATGCGGCCCTTCTTGTCCTTCAGGAAGAGGTTCTTGGTATGCCCGCCCGGGATCGATTCCTTGATAAAGGCCGATTCCGCGACGGTGAACACGGCCACGTGCTCGACGGTTTTCGTCGCGATGCCGAGATCGGCGAGGCGGGCGAGGAGAGCTTCCGGCGTCATCGTCATATGCGGGGTTTTAAACGGCGCGGGCCCGCTCCTCAAGGGATGAAAGCAACGCCCAAAAAATTGGCCATGCCCGAAAAAATCCGCTTGCAAAGGCCGCTTCCTTGGTCCAAAAGGTGCGCCTCGACGGCGGCGACGCCGCGATGGAGCGAGCGGGTGTAGCTCAGGGGTAGAGCACAACCTTGCCAAGGTTGGGGTCGAGGGTTCGAATCCCTTCGCCCGCTCCAATTTCCAGATTTTTTAAAGCCGCGGCGCTCCGCGGCTTTTGTCGTTTCTGGGCTGCATTTCGCAGACGCGCTCGCGCCCTCATGAAGTCATCCTGAAGTAACCGGATACGGGCTTGCGGCGTCAGGAACTTCTTCTGCAGCATCTACGGCCCAAAGCGACGTAAATCGCAGCATTAACGAATTGTAAGCTTGGCCTTGTTTTTCATTACCTAAAAATTAATTTAAATTTGGAACCGGTTAACATCCTGGAATGTTTTAATTTCAGAAAGACGTTTCGAGTAATCATCCAGAGAGTATAGCGTCATGCGAGTAATGACAGTCGCTTCAGCGCTGGGCATCCTGATTGGGTCAGGCTTCTCAGTATCGGCTCAGCCACAGACACCAGAAGTGTGTCTTCATCATCTCTATACCGGCAAGTTCTCGAGCTGCCGCGTCGTCGAACGAGGCGTGGGCGAGGAACGTTGTCTTTGCCGTTATGGAACGCCGCCCGATGTCCTGACGACAGGAAGCATCGGCGCCGGTCCCGCGCCGGGCAGCCTTGGATCTCCCGGCGGGGGCTCCGACGGGCCGGGCGGACCCTCGGGTCCCGCTGGCCCGACCGGTCCCGGTCCATCGGGAGGTCCCGCTGGACCCGGCGGCGGCAATCCCGGCGATCCCGGGAATCCCGCTGATCCGGGCGGTTCCGGGGGACCGGGAGATCCTGGTGATCCGGGCGGTCCTTCCGATCCCGGTGATACCGGTGGTCCCGGTGGTCCCGGCGATACTGGTGGTCCCGGCGATCCCGGCGATACTGGTGGTCCGGGCAGTCCCGGCGATCCCGGCGGCTCCGATGGCGGGAGCAGCACTCACGGCCCTGGAAACAGCAACTCCGGCCTTGGAGATGGAACCAATCCCGGCAACGGCTCCGCTAACAACAATGCGGGCGGAACGCCCGGTGGCGAGGGCACCGATAATCCCGGCCATGGTGGCCCCGGCCCTGGTGGTCCCGGTCATGGTGGTCCTGGCCATGGTGGCCCCGGGAATGGCAGCAGTCATTCGGGCCTCGGGGATTCCACCAATCCCGGCCATGGCTCCGGTAGCAACAATGCCATGGGAACGCCGGGTGGAAACGGTGCGAACAACCCGAACTCCGCCAGCCGATGACAACCGGAAAGGCGCGGCAATCCGCGCCTTTCTCGATTCCTCCTGACGTCGATCAGGCCGGCTGCCTCCGCCTCTTCTGCGGCAGGATGCACGGCAGGCTGCCGCCATTGGCTTTCTCAACCGAAATCCTGACGTCGAACACGGTCTCGAGCAGCGCCTCGTCGAGGATCGCGGCAGGCGGTCCCTCCGCCACGATCACGCCGCCACGCATCACGATCAGCCGGTCGGCATAGGTTGCGGCGAGGTTGAGATCGTGGAGGATCGCGATGACGGCGGTTCCTTCCCGGGCCAGCTCCGCCGCAGTGTCCATCACCGCGAACTGGTGGCACAGATCGAGGCTCGCGACCGGCTCGTCCAGGAACAGGATCTGCGCTCTTCGTTCGTGAGCGCCTGCCGCAAGCTGCGCCAGGACGCGCGCGAATTGCACGCGCTGCTGCTCGCCGCCCGAGAGCGTCTGATAGTCGCGATCCGCGAGATGCATCACGTCCGCGCGCGATAGCGATCGCGCGATCAGGGCGTTGGCGTTCTCCGGATCGATCGCGCGGCCGATCCCGTCGATGCCGATCCGCACCACGTCGATCACGCTGAAGGGGAAGGCGAGCTCTTGCGCCTGCGCCATCACGGCGCGTCGCGCAGCGAGCCGCCAGGCCGGCCAGCCGCGGATGTCGATCCCGTCATGGGTCACGCGGCCTGAACTCGCAGGGATTTCTCCCGTGAGGAGCTTGAGGAGGCTCGTCTTGCCCGCGCCGTTGGGGCCCACGATCACGACAAGCTCGCCGGGAGCGATCGCGAGATCGGCCTCGGCGACGAGGGCGCGGCCGCCCCTGACCAGCGACGCCTTGTGCGCCTGCAGAAGGCTCATGAAACAATCCCCCTGTTGCGATGCAGAAGCAGCCAGAGGAAGAACGGCGCGCCGATCGCCGCCGTCACGATGCCGATCGGCAATTCCGCCGGGGCGACGATCGTGCGGGCGAGAATATCGGCTCCCGCGAGGAGGGCTCCGCCCAGGATCGCGCAGAGCGGCAGCAGCAGGCGATGATCGGGCCCGATGGCGAGGCGCAGGAGGTGCGGCACCACGATCCCGACGAAACCGATGACGCCCGCCACCGCCACGCTCGCCCCGACCGCCGCCGCCACGAGGAGGATGATCGTCGTCTTCAGGCGCTGCACCCCGATCCCGAGATGGTAGGCCTCCGCCTCGCCGAGGACGAGCGCGTTGAGGCCGCGCGCCAGCATGGGCGTCGCGATCAGGATCGGCAGGATGATCGGCGCGACAACGGCGAGCTTCGCCCAGGTCGCGCCGCCGAGGCTTCCAAGCGACCAGAAGGTCAGGTCGCGGAGCTGCCGGTCGTCGCTGGCATAGGCGAGCAGGCCGGTGAACGCGCCTGCGAGCGCGCCCAGCGCGATACCCGCCAGAAGCATTGTCGCAACGGAAGTGCGGCCTTCCCGCGTGGCGATCCCGTAGAGGGCGAGCGTCGTCGCCAATCCGCCGAGAAATGCGCCGACCGGCAGCAGCAGGAAGGGGGACGCGCCGATGACCGGCGTGATGAAGCGCTCGCCCAGGACGATCGTGACGGCGGCCGCCAGCCCGGCCCCGGCGGAGACGCCGACGATGCCTGGATCCGCCAGCGGATTGCGAAACAGGCCCTGCATCATCGCTCCCGACACGGCGAGTGCGGCGCCGACGAGCAAGCCGAGAAGCAGGCGCGGAAGGCGGACGTTCAGGACCACGAGGGCGTCACGCCCTGTCTCCGCCTGCGAGCCGAGAAGGATCGCGACGACGCGGCCGGCGCTGATCTCGACCGCTCCGGCCTTGAGGGACAGGATCGCGATGGCGGCGGCGCAGAGGACGAGGAGCGTCGTCGCGAAAACGCTCCTGCGGCGTTTTGCGGTCAGCGCCTCGACGAAGATGCGCGAGTTCTCCAGGGCGACGCTCATCCTCTGGCCTCGGAGAAAGCACTCGCGGGATAGAGCGCATCCATCAGGTCCAGGACCGCCTGCGGCATGCGGGGCCCGAACCCGAGAAGATAAAGGCCGTCCATCGCGACGAGACGTCGGGCGGCCGCTGCCGGCGTGGCGGAGAAGGCGGGCAGCGAGAAGACGTCGTCGGGAGCGAGCGCATGACTTCCGCGGTTGATCGTCAGGATGACGTCGGGGGCGGCGGCGATGATCGCTTCGTCGGTGATCGGCTTGAAGCCTTCAATGCCTTTCGCGGCGTTCTCGGCCCCGGCAAGCCGGATGACCGCATCGGCGCTGGTGCCGCTTCCGCCGACCATGGCGCGCCCGTTCTGGAGGGAGAGCACGAAGAGGACCCGGACGGGCGTCTCGATCGCGCTGCGCCGCGCCTCGATCCCGTCGATGCCGCGCCTGACCTCGTCGGCCAGAATCCGCGCCGCGTCCGGACGATCCACCAGGGAGCCGACGCGCGCGATCCGCGCCAGGACGCCCTCGGGGCTGAGTTCTTCCGGGATCGTCTCGATCGCGACGCCCGCCTGCGCAATCAAGGCCAGCGCATCGGGCGGCCCGGCGGCCTCGACGGCGATGATCCGATCCGGCGCCAGCGAGAGGACGCCCTCTGCCGAGAGAGCCCGGACATATCCCACATCCGGATGGCGCGCCAGGGCTTCCGGTGGATGGTGGCTCGTTGAATCGACGCCGACGAGACGTTCCTGCGCCCCCAGCGCATAGATGATCTCCGTGACCGCACCGCCGACGGCGACGATGCGCTCCCCGGCGAGAGCGGGAGATGCGGCGACGAGGGCGGCGGCGAGGGCGAGGGGGTGGATCAATTTCGCGAGCTTCATGGCATTCTTCACTTCGTCAGGATGAGGCGGTCTTTGGCGGTGATGCGCAGGCGGTAGCTCTCGCCCTTGTGGACGATGACCAGCTCGCGGGCCCCTCCGAGAAGTTCCTGGATGTCGATGGCGCGAGGCGCGGGAGGCGATGCAGACGTCGCGCCGCCGCCATCCACTTTAGAGCGCATTAAAACTGTACTTCCGAGTAACGGCATGTAAATTCCTCTTTAGATCCGCTACAAAGTAGCTATAACAAGATTGTTGTTGACGTGATTAGGTCTTTTTACTAACAGGCGTCAAGTCGTCGTCTCCGGACGGTGGCGGAGAAGCCAGCCAGCATTCGCGCATCCCCACGGATTGCCGCGCGCAAGCCAGCCAGAACAGAGAAATGCAGGAAGGCTTGGGGCTTGTGATGCGTGGTACGTTGCGTGGATTGATGTTGTGCGGCTCGTCCTTGGCGGCGATCATGCATTCAGGGGTGGCGCTGGGGCAGGATGCGGTCCTGCTCGACGAGATCACGGTGACGGCGACGAAACAGGAGGAGCGGGCGGTCGACGCCCTCGCGGGCGTCAGCGTCCTGCCCGGGAGCGAATTGCAGCTTCGCCAGCCGCAGCGCATCGGGACGGCGCTGGGCCTCGCGCCGGGTGTCGCGACCCAGGAGAATCCGAACGATCCGGCCACCGCCGTGAGCATCCGCGGCCTGCAGGATTTCGGGCGCGTCGCGGTGACGGTGGACGGCGCCCGCCAGAACTTCCAGCGCTCCGGCCACAACGCCAACGGGGCGTTCTTCCTCGACCCGGCTTTCGTGCGGGTCATCGACGTGACGCGCGGGCCGGTCGCCAATATCTACGGCTCGGGCGCGATAGGCGGCGTCGTCTCGTTCGAGACGGTGCGCCCGGATGACATCCTTCGCGATGGAGAGAACGTCGCGCTGGAGCTAGGGGGCAGCGGCGTCTTCGGCCGGCAGGGCGGCGGGTCCGGCAGCGCCATCGGCGCAATGCGCCCGACCGAGGCGTTCGGCGCGCTCGTGGGGCTCTCCTTCCGCCAGCTCGGCTCCTACCGCGACGGCGGCGGGGCGACGATCCGCGACAGCGGGCAGGAGGTGCGCTCGGCGATCGGCAAGGTCGAGTTCACTCCGGCGGACGGCCACGAACTGTCGCTGAGCGGCCAGTACCAGCGCTTTGATTTCGCCAACGGGCAAGGTACCACGCGCGAGCCGCGCCGGGACAACGAGGTGACGACCAGCAACCTCGTCGCGAAGTACAGCTTCTCGCAGCCCGGCAATCCGTGGCTCGACCTGCGCGCCTCCGCCTATGTCACCTCGACCGAGACGCAGCAGCGGCTCGTCGCGGGGGTGCCCGCCCGGATCGGCGAGCGGCGGCATTTCAAGATCCGGACCACCGGTTTCGACCTGCACAACACAACGCGCTTCGACGTCGGGCCGGCGCAGGTCGCGCTGACCTACGGCGCAGACCTGTTCGAGGACCGGGTGAACACCTTCGACCCCTCCGGAAGCGGCTCGTCGAGCACGCCCTCGGGGCGGCGCAGCGTGGGTGGCGGCTTCGTCCAGGGTCATGCGACGTTCGGCATGTTCGACGTGATCGGCGCGGTGCGTTATGACCGATATTCTCTGTCCGGCGGCGCGACGAGGTCCAGCGGCGAGCGGTTCTCGCCGAAGATCTCGCTCGGTTTCCGGCCCGTCGACGGCATCCAGTTCTATTCGACCTATGCCGAGGGGTACCGTGCTCCGTCGATTACCGAAACGCTTGTTTCCGGGCTTCATCCGGCGCCGGCGGCCTTCACCTTCCTCCCGAATCCGAACCTGCGGCCCGAGGTCGGCAAGACGATGGAAGCGGGCGTCAATCTCAGCTTCGACGACCTGTTCGTGGCAGGCGACCGTCTGCGGGGCAAGTTCTCCGTCTACCGCAACGACGTCGCTGACTACATTGAAAGCGTCTACCGCGATCCCGGCGCGCCTTGCGGATCGCCGGTCCCCTTCGCCTGCGCCGACGCGACCTTCACTTACCGAAACGTGTCGCAGGCGCGGCTCACGGGGATCGAGGGCGAACTGAGCTACGATGCCCGGCGCTGGTTCGCCTCCCTCTCGGGATCCTATGTGCGCGGGGACAACCGGTCGCTCGGGCAGCCGTTGCAATCGGTCTATCCCGGCAAGATCGCCCTCGGGGCCGGGCTTCGCTTCTTCGATGAAAAGCTCACCCTCGGCAGCCGCCTGACCTTCACCGCCGCGCAGACGCGGCTTCCCGCGAGCGCCGCGTCCCTGGCCAGCGAGGCCTACACCCTGGTCGATGTCTACGCATCCTACGAGTTCAACGAGGATGCCCGCGCCTTCGTCACCCTCGAGAATGTGGGCGACGTGCGCTACCGCCGCTTCCGCGACGGCGACAACAGCCCCGGCTTCGTCGCCAAGGTCGGCTTCAGCACCCGCTTCGGCAAGTAACGCTCAATCATCAGGAGAATCGCGATGTTCATCGCCATGAATCGCTTCAAGGTCGCCAAGGGTCAGGAAGAAGCTTTCGAGGAAATCTGGCGCTCGCGCCGGACGCGTCTCGACGAAATGCAGGGCTTCGTGGCCTTCCACCTTCTGCGCGGCCCCGATCGCGAGGATCACACCCTCTATTCGTCGCATACGACGTGGCGGCACCGCGACGATTTCACCGCCTGGACGAAGTCGGAGCAGTTTCGCGAGTCCCACCGGAATGCCGGCAACAACAAGGGCGTGTATCTCGGGCATCCGGAATTCGAGGGGTTCGAGGCGGTTCTCTCGCAGGAAAACCCCGCGCCGGCGCGGGTCGCTGCGGAGTAGGCCCATGAACGCTCCAATCCGCGACATCCCGTCTCATACGCGTCTGGAGGAGATCCGGGCGCGGTTGGCCGCTCAGCCCGGAGGCGTGCTGGAGGGGGTGGCGCGCGATCTCGCCGTCCCGCTGCAGATGGTTCTCGAGGGTCTTCCCGAGGCGGAGAGGGTCTTCGTCCCCGGCGCGGAGTTCGAGCGCATCTGGACGACGCTCGCCGGCTGGGGAGAAATCCTCTTCATCGTCCACACGGCTGACATCGTGCTCGAATGCACAGGTCCGCTGCCGATCGGGAGCTTTGGACGCGGCTACTACAACATCCACGGGGACAGCGCGATCGGCGGGCATATCCGCGCGGAGAACTGCGCCGCGATCTATCTCGTCGACCGGGTCTTCCACGGTCGTCGCTCCTGTTCCGTGCAGTTCTTCAACGCGGCGGGCGAGGCGATGTTCAAGGTGTTCGTGCGCCGCGACGCGAGCCGCGAACTCCTGCCCGGACAGCTCGCCGCCTTCGAGCGGCTGTGCGAGGCGGAGCGCCGGCCGTGAGTGCTGCGTCGGTGCGGTTCGAGATGCGATGAGTTGCCTGCGGGAGCAATTGCCCTCACATCCCCGTGATCACGTGGCGCGGGGGCGAAGCTGCCTTGAAACGGTCTGAAGCAGGGGCGACAAGCGGCGCATGAACAAGCGCCTTCTGTCAGTTCTCGCCGTTTGCCTGCTGCTCATTCCCGCGCTTGCGCCTCCCGCCGTCGCCCTCGAGGCGGAGAGCGCTTCCGGGGAGCCGGAGGCGCGACTTGCGGCGGTCCTTGACGAGGCAGCGGCTCTCGACCCGCTCGAGACGGTCATCGTCGCCCGGCGCGGCGAGATTCTTACCGAGCGCGCCTATCGAGGACATTCCATCGACACCCCGACGAACATCAAGTCCGCGTCAAAAACGATTGTTTCGGCGCTGGTCGGCATCGCGATCGACAAGGAGATTCTTTCCGGCGTCGACCAGAAGATCGCCCCGCTGCTCGAAGGCGATCTCCCTGCCGATCCTGACCCGCGCCTCAGGGAGATTACCATCGGGCACCTGCTGTCGATGCAGGCGGGGCTGGAGCGGACATCGGGGGCGAATTACGGGCGCTGGGTGTCGAGCCGCAACTGGGTGCGGGCGGCGCTCGCGCGGCCATTTGTCGATGAACCGGGCGGCGCGATGCTCTACTCGACCGGGTCGACGCATCTGCTCTCCGCGATCCTGACGCGGGCGTCGGGCCGTTCGATGCTGCAGCTTGCCCGCGACTGGCTCGCGCCACTCGACGATTTCCGCATCGCCGGATGGGAGCGGGATCCGCAAGGCATCTATCTCGGCGGCAACCAGATGGCCATGACGCCGCGATCCCTGCTCGCCTTCGGCGAACTCTATCGCAACGAGGGGAGGGCGCGGGATGGAACGAGGGTGCTTTCGGAGGAGTGGATCGCTCGTTCCTGGCGTCCCCGGACGCGATCGCGCTTCACCGGCGACGGCTACGGCTACGGCTGGTTCCTGCGCCGGGCGGGAGAGCACGATGTGCGCTACGCGTGGGGCTATGGCGGCCAGATGCTCTATATCGTCCCTTCGCTCGACCTCGTCGTCGTCATGACGTCGGATGCAAGCGAACCGGCTGGTCGGACCGGCCATCGCTCGGATCTTCACGGACTTCTCGAGGAGATCGTCGAAGCGCTGCAAGAAGCGATGCAAGACTGAAGCGAACCGCTAGCGTTCGAGCCCGAGACGGCGATGCCAATCCGCGATGCTCTCGTCGGGAAAAGCGTCAAAGGTCTTGTCGGACGATCCGAGGCAGGGCTCGACCCAGCTTGCCTTGCTCCCAAGCATCAGATGGGTTCGCTCCGGCGGAATCGGCAGGGCGCTGTCGATGGCTGCGGCGTGCGGGTGGACGAGTTCCGGCCAGTTCGGATCCCACAGCCAGAGCGCTGTTCCGCATTCGCCGCAGAACTTGCGCTGGGCCTCGCTGCGGGTCTCCTCCCCGGTCTCGGGGTCGCGGAGCTTCGCATGGTAGGTGCGGATCGCGTCGGCGCCCTCCACCGCCAGGGTCTTTGTCGAGGCGGACAGGTTGATGGCGAACCCGCCTGTTCCGGCGGTCTTGCGGCAGATCGAGCAATAACAGAGATTGAACGGGTAGGGGTGGCGCGATTCGACTTCGAAACGCACGGCGCCGCAGTGGCAAGATCCCTTCAGCAGCATCGTGGCGTCTCCTGCGATGGCGGACCTGTTGCCCATGGCAAGTTCGAAGTGTCGCGACAAGTTCCCTTGCGATCCTCATCCGCGGGGTGGAGACAACAGGCTTGTCCGACCCGCGTCACCGGCTGCGACCCGGCACTTCAGGGACAACCGGGGCCAACCCATCAAGGCACGACCTGAGATCGTTTAACCCGGTGCATGCTGATCGTGAGGGGCGGCGTGACGAACTGCGGCTCCTTGGCGAGTGATTTGCTGCTTCTACTGGCAAAAGCACAAAATTTAAGCGTACATTTGGTCGGTCTATTCAATTTCGCGAAACAATACCGGTATTCGATATGCGAAACATTTATTCATTCCATAAAGCGTTAACCTTAATAACGGGTTGTTCTGGACCCGGATTTACGTTCTGTTAACTTTCCCTCGGCACCCCGTGCGCGGCGCAGCGCGGGGAGGAGATGCCGAGTGAGGAGGCTGACTTGAGTAATGTTTCAGTTTTTCCGGCGATCGAAACCAGTTTTGTTAAGCATTCCAAAGGGTCCTCGACTGGAGCGGCATCCGGTTTCCCGCAGACCGCGCCGGCAGGCGGTATCGGACGCGTGGAGGCAGCGCTGGAGCAACTCGCCGGCCGTCACTATCGCGAGTTGAATGTCCGCATTGATCGCGATGCAAGGGCGATATGGTGCCGCCTGTCGCCCGACGGGCCCCCAAGCTTCACCCCTTCCATGCTGCAGGAGATGAACCTTCTGCATGCGGATATCCGGGCACTGTTCGAGGTTGCCGATCCGGAGGATCCGCCGCCGCTTCTGCACTACGTGCAGGGGTCCAGCATCCCGGGCATCTACAACATGGGGGGCGACTTCGCCTTCATGAAGGAATGCGTGCTCCGTGGCGACAGGGCCGGCCTGCGCCGCTACGCCCATGACTGCGTCGAGTCCGTCCATCGCCTGCTGACCGGCTTCGAGACGCCGCTGATCTCCGTTGCGCTCGTGCAGGGGGACGCGCTCGGCGGCGGGCTCGAAGGAGTGGTCTGCTGCAATGTCGTGATTGCCGAACGCAGCGCCCGGATGGGATTGCCGGAAATCCTGTTCAACGCCTTCCCTGGAATGGGCGCCTACAGCATCCTGTCGCGCCGCTTGTCGCCGACGCAGGCCGAGAAGATGATCATGGGCGGCGGCATCTACACCGCGGAGCAGATGCACGAGATGGGGATCGTGGACATCCTCGTGGATGACGGGCAGGGCGAGGCGGCGGTCCAGGATTATATCAACGCGGGCGAGTCACGGCACCGCGTCCGCAAGGCGATGTTCACCATGCGCCAGCGCGTCAATCCGGTTCCACTGCAGGAGCTTTACGATGTGACCGACCTGTGGGTCGATCACATCCTGAAGATTTCGCCCTCCGACATGCGCCGGATGGGCCACCTTCGGGCGGCGCAGGCGCGGCGGATCGAGCGTTCGAAGCTGCAGTCCTGAAGTGCCGCTCAGGCCGAGGCGCGAGCGCCGACATCCCCGTCGGCCTCGTAGGACCGATAGGCTTCCTTGAAGGCCTGGACTTCACGGCCGAGTGCATCGAGCAGATCGTCGCCGTCGCTTTCCAGCCCCTGCGCGTCGATCCCCCGCCACATCAGGCAAAGGGAAAAGATGCGCTCGGCGCCGGCATTCGCGGCACAGCTTCTGAAGGCGTGAAGGTTGTCCTGCAGCCCCTGCCAGTCGCCTCCGGCGACGCATTCGGAAAGCCTGGGCAGGAGGTCGTCCACGTCCTTGAGGAATTGCGTGACGATCTCCTGAACAAAGTCACGCCCGCCGAGCCGCTCGAGCTGCGACAGCGTGTCGACCTTGAGAATTTCGCTCTCGTTGAGATCCTGGGCCGTCCGCCCTGCCGCCGAGCGCAGTTGTCCCGTCTCTTCGCTGGAGAACTGGGTCACCTCGGCTATCAGGGAGAGAAGTTCCGCCGTTTCGATCGGCTTGGTCGCGAAGGCCGACATGCCGGCCGCGAGGCATCGCGCCTTCGTCGCCTCCGTTGCATCGGCCGTCAGGGCGATGATCGGCACGCGCTTCCGGCCGCTGGAAGCAACGGCGTAGGATTGGGCGGCCTCGATGCCGTCCATGTTCGGCATGTTGAGATCCATGAGGACGACGTCGAATTGCTCATTCTCGATCGCTTCGAGCGCGCGCTCGCCGTCGCCGACCGCCACGACCCGCCCCCCGGCTGATTCCAGGATCTTCGTGATGACCATCTGGTTCGTCTTGTTGTCCTCGGCGACGAGGATCGACAGCCCGTCCAGGCTTGGCCGTTCGGCAGCAGCGGCCTCTCCATCGTCGTGGGAGCAGGACGGAGCGGCGGCGGCGAGCGCACGCCCGAGATCCGAGGGTTCGAAGGCGAGCGCCAGGGCGGAGTGGTAGATGCTCTTGAGGTCGGAACTCAGGGACGCGTCCTTCTCCGCGGTGACGAGGATGAATCGCGCCTGCTCGTCCGCCGCCAGGCGCTGGACGAGTTCCGCTCCGTCCGGCGCCCGCTCGTCCACCATCGCGAAAAATTCGCCGTCCCGCCCGCGAAGTCCCTCCGCCGCGAGCCAGGCGGAGCGCGCGTCGGTCGCGCAGAGGACGTCGGGGCGGCACGCGGTGATCCGCGCGCACAGGTCGGCGTCAGACGTGAGAACGACGATTGCCGCTTCGCGGGCCTCCTCTCCGCTCGCTGCTTCCGGCAGCGATACCGGGAGTTCGACCCAGAACCGGCTTCCGGATCCCTTGGCGCTCTCGACGCCGATCCGGCCGCCGTTCAACTCCACGAGTTGCTTGCAGATTGACAGCCCGAGACCGGAGCCTCCGAACTCGTTGATCACGGTCTCGTCCGCCTGGGTGAAGCTCTCGAAGATCTTTTCGTGGTTCTTCGGATCGATGCCGACGCCGGTATCGATGACCTCGATCTTCAGCAATGCTGACGTTTCATCGACAGGTTCGGCGTCGATGCCGATGACGACATAGCCTTCCCGGGTGAACTTCACGGCGTTGGCCGTGAGATTGATGAGTAGTTCCTCCACCATGCGCTGGCCCGTCAGGATCCGGCGCGGGGTGCGGGCGCTGATATGCGTCCCGAGCCGCAGGCCCTTGTCCTTTGCCTGGGTGCGGAGGACGGAGCGCACATCCGAGGTCATTGCGTGGATGTCGATCTCGGTCACCTCGTTGGGCATGCGCCCCGCCTCGATCCGCGACAGGTTCAGGATCGAGTTGATCTGCGACAGCAGGAGCCTGCCGGAGCGTTCGATGGTCCGCACGATCTCGGCTTCCTCCCGCTCCCGCGGGCGCGCCCGCAGGATCCCGCTGAGCCCGATGATCGCGTTGAGCGGAGTCCTCAGTTCGTGCGTGACGCTTGCGAGGAAGAGGCTCTTGGCGCGGTTCGCCTCCTCGGCCTGCTGCTTTGCCGTCGACAACTTGCGGATCAGGACTGAAACGTAGAGCGGCAGGATGATGAGCCCGGTCCCAAGCGATACCGCAACGCCCGGATGAAGGTTCAGGAGGTCGAGATGCCAGACGACGGCCGCGAAGCCGACGAGCGAGACCGCGGTTGCGATGTACAGGTAGCGCACGCCGAAGCGGAAACCGTTTCCGAAGATCGTCCAGAGAAAGAGCGGGTACATGAAGCCGCCGGCCAGTCCGCAGGCGGCGGCAGTATACGAGATCATTCCGAGATCATGGAAGATGGCGAGCACCCGCCGGGTGGGCGAGATGCCCGGATTCTTGATGATGTGGAAGAAGATGTAGAACGATACAATGTAATAGAGGACAAATACGGGCCAAACGTTTGACAGAATTTCGCCCGCCTGGTCCGAACCAAAGAAGGTGGCGATCTTCAAATAAAGAAGGACGACCGTTGCGAAGACGAGCCTGTTCAGCGTCATCTCGTGTTCGCTGTCAGGCCGATTTTTTAGAATTCGTCTGATTCTGTCGAAGCGCTTGGGCTGAATTTCGTCCGGCATGTTGGGGTCCTCGTCTCGTTCCCGTGCACGCCCGCTCTTGCGCCGGGCCGTCAAGAAGCGCCCGTTATAAACGCAATCGATTAAGAAAATCTGGAAACGGCCTCCGTTTCTACAATCGGAGTGACCTGCCTCCCCCGTGGCGATCGCGGGAGAAATATCGTTCGTCCGATACTCCTCGCGACGCGCGCGCCCTTGAATTGTTATTTATTCCGAGAAGCAGCAAAAGTTGTATAGAATTTTAACATGTTGATTGCCAGAATGTGAGCATGCGGCTGCTAGCGTTCCAGAGGATGACGAAACGGAAGCAAATAGATGTCCCGGGCAACACTCTCCTACCTCTTCCGGCTGCACGCAGCAGAGCAACAGCTTCGCACCGGAACCGACCCGGAGAAGATGCGTCGCAGGGTCAGGCGTCTGCGCGATGTCGCTCCTGACCAGCAGATCCTGCCGGCGCTCGAGGCACGCATCGCGGTGCTCGAGAGCGGCGGCGAACAAGCGCCCGAACAGGAAACGGCAATTCACTGGCCGCACGAGACGCCCGAAAGCCGCTTCGGAGGCCGTGCGTCCGCCCGCTTCACCTCCCATTGAACAGATGCATCCTGTCCGCCTCGGCTCCTAGCTTCCAAAACTGACATGCCCCTGCGGGTCGATGGGCCAGGCGGGATTCCAGGCGATCTCCCAGGCATGGCCGTCCGGGTCGGCGACGTAGCCGCGCAGCCCTCCGTGAGGCGGCTCGGTCGGGGGCTTGAGCAAGCTTCCGCCCAGGCGGCACAGGCGGTCCATCATCGGCTGCACGTCCTCCGGCTTGAGGACGTTATGCGCAAGCGCGAAGGCGCCCGGCCCGGACGGTGGCGCCCGTCCCGTGTCGTCGGCGAGCGCCGTGTCGAGCCAGGTGCCAAAGACGAGCCCGTTCATCTGGTAGAAGATGATGGCGTCGGTTTCAAAGACGGGCTTCCAGCGAAATCCTTCGACATAGAACCTGCGGGCTCGCGCGAGGTCGCGGACGCCGAGGGTCACCATTGCGATCTGCTGATGCATTGCATGCGTCCCCTGCGATGAGGCTGGCGGTTCGGCGGAACCGACCGGGATCGTAGGGCAGCGCCGGCTCGCGTCAAGCATCCCAAGATTTCGTTTTGGAGAAAGTCGGAACCTTATTCATGTTTGGTGGTTTAGTTTGACAAGTTTCGGAGGCGATATGTGTGATCATTACTATTCATGTTGAGGATGATGTAGAGCATCCATCCTGTCCGTGATGATCGCATTGTCTATCGTAGATGTAACGCCACAGAAGATCGCGCATGTCTTCGCGGACGGCGGGAAAGCGTCGTCGCTGCAGAAGAGAGCCGACGAAAGTGGAGACGGCGCCAGCCGTTCGCGACAGGCTTTCCGGGAAGGCCTCAGCCTTCCAAAGCAAATGGTGACAACGATGCCTGCTCATTCTTTCTCCGGCGGCGGTGCCGCCGCCTTCCTCGCCGGACTCGCTCTCGCGTTGGGCCTTCTCGCCGGTGGCTGGGCTTCGGAAGATGCCACGGTCGAACAAAGCGCGTTCCTGCACGAGGTCTCACCCGACGTTGCCGGCGGTGCGGAGCCTCGTCCCGTCGAGGCGGAGGTCGGGAGACGCGAAGCGCGCCGCGACATAAGGGTCATCTATCCCTCCCCCTATGACAATCTCCACTAGGCGCGGACAATGCGCTCCAGCATGCCGCAGGGAGAGGCCTTGAGGCATGTCATTGCCGGGGCAGCGCGCGCCGCGGATAATGCGGCGCGCTCAAGGGAGGCAGCATGTCCGAGGAACTCATGATCCCGCACCAGTGCCGCGTCGTCGTCGGCGACGGGCGCAAGGTGCTCATCCTGTGCAACCATGGCAATCCGCTCGATTGCGACCTTCGCGTAGAGGAAGTGTTCACCGCGCCCGACAACCCGCCGACGCGGGAGCAGGGCAGCGATCGTCCCGGGCGCGGCTTTGGCAGCGGCGGACGCCGGAGCGGCATGGAGCAGAGCGACTGGCATGAACTCTCGGAGCAGAAATTTGCGCGCGAGGTCGCGGACACGCTCGAAAAACTGCGCCGTGAGCGCAACGTCGAGGCTCTTGTGATCGTGGCGCCTCCGAAAACGCTTGCCGAACTGCGCCAGGACATGTCGCAGCAATGCCGGCAGATCATCGTGGCCGAAGTGGCCAAGGACCTGACGCGTCATCCCGTCCCGGACATCCAGCGTCACCTCGTCGGGTAGGGGCCGCTCAGGCGCGTGGCGCGACGGCGTATTCGTCGTCGGTGACCGGCTCCATCCAGACCACGTGCTCACCGCCTTCATGCTCGTGAATGGCGATATGGACCATGCCGGTGGCCGGCGCCGCCCCGTGCCAGTGTTTCTCGCCCGGCGGGATCCAGACGCTGTCGCCGGGCCTGATCTCGCGCACGAGGCCGCCCCAACTCTGCACCCGCCCGATCCCCGAGACGACGTGCAACGTCTGCCCCAGCGGGTGGGTATGCCAATGCGTGCGCGCGCCAGGCTCGAAGCTGACTCGCGCCGCCTTCACGCGGGCCGGCGAGGGGGCGTCGACGATCGGGTCCTGCCAGACCGTCCCGGTGAAGGCGTCGGCGGAAGCGCGGCGCGTCGGGCGCGCGTCGGGGTGGAAGATGTCCATGTTCGGCTCCTCGGTTCGCCTGCTCGAGCGATCGGAGGGCAGTCTAAGGGCGCGCGCCCGGCTGTCCATGCGAAGATTCGGCAACCGGGACTGCGGCGCCTCCGTTGGCGCCTCAGTGGCGAACGAAGATGTCCGTATCCTCCTGCTCGACCATCATCGGGGGAGCAACGCTGCCGAACAGGCCCGTATCCAGCGCGCTGGCGGTTGACGCTGCAAGCGCGTGCCGCACATTCTCGATACGCGCTTCTGCGTCGCGCAGCCGGTCCTCGAGTTCGCGAATGCGCAGATCGGCCACCCTCTGGATCTCGGCAATCCGGAGTGGAATTGCCCGGACGGCATCCTGCGCCGCGCGCTCGAACTTTGCGGAACGCGCCTGCGCCTCGCTGGCCCGCGCCTCGCTGGCGGCGATGCGCTCATCCATTGTTTGGAAGGCTCGTGCAGCCTGCTCGACGAGCCGCTGCTCGCGCAGTTCCGCTTCTTCCAGCATCGATTGGAGTTGCCGAAGTTTCTCTTCCCCCTGCGACGCCCGCTCTTCGGCGCGAGACATCCGCGCCTCGGCTTGCCTCGCCCGTTCCTGCGCCTCGCTGACACGCGCCTCGCTGGCGGCGATGCGTTCCTCCATCGTCTCGGAGGCTCGTGCAGCGTGCTCGACGTGCCGCTGCTCGCGCAGTTCCGCTTCTTCCAGCATCGACTGGAGTTGCCGAAGTTTCTCTTCCCCCTGCGACGCCCGCTCTTCGGCGCGAGACATCCGCGCCTGGGCTTGCCTCGCCCGTTCCTGCGCCTCGCTGACCTGCGCCTCGCTGGCGGCGACGCGCTCCTCCATCGTCTCGGAGGTTTGTGCAGCCTGCTCGACGAGCCGCTGCTCGCGCAGTTCCGCTTCTTCCACCGCTGACTGGAGTTGCCGAAGTCTCTCTTCCCCCTGCGACGCCCGCTCTTCGGCGCGGGACACCCGCTCCCCGGCTTGTCTTGTCCGTTCCTGCTCCTGCGTGATCAGCTCCTCGGCTCGCCTTGCCCGTTCCTGGGTCTCAGTGATCCGCGCCTCGCTGGCGGCGACGCGTTCCTTCATCGCCTCGAAGGCTCGTGCAGCCTGCTCGACGAGCCGCTGCTCGCGCAGTTCCGCTTCTTCCAGCATTGACTGGAGTTGCCGAAGTTTCTCTTCCCCCTGCGACGCCCGCTCTTCGGCGCGGGAAATCCGCTCCTCGGCTTGCCTTGCCCGTTCCTGCTCCTGAGCAAACCGCGCTTCCTCCAGGCTCTCCGCCGCGGCAAGCCTTGCCTGAAGATCCTCGCCGGCGGCTTCCGCCGCCTCTGCGCGCTCCTGTTCCCGGAGCGCCCTCGCTTGTGCGGCGCGCAGGTCGTCGGCGGCATGATGAAGGAGCTGTGCGATGAGCCTGAGGTTCACCGGCGACTCGCCGACGGTTTCCTCGTGCGGAGGGGACGGAAGAGCCGGCGCGTCAGCTTGAACCATGGCTGGTCTCTTTTCTCGGTTCGGTCGAGAGAGAACAAAGTCGTTAACAACTTATGCAATTCTATAGTTAACGAAGAGTTAAGTCGGTAGCGACACGAAGACGTCGGCAGTATTGCACTTTCTAATTATTTGCAATTTAAAGTTTTATTGCCGGCGCGAGCATCGGGAGGTCGGCGTTGCATTGTGACCGGCAGCATGAAATTGTGAGCTCCATCAGAAGCGGGGAGATGGCTAAGCCTGACTTCCCAGGGTTGCGGGATGGCTGGATTTCTTGAAGAATATTGGCCCCATCTCGCCTTTGTGGTGAGTATCGCCGCGGGCCTGGCTGCCGCGATCCATGCGGCGGCGACCAAGGACGAGGTTCGCGCCGCGACCGGCTGGGTCGCGGTCGTGCTCCTCTCGCCCTTCTTTGGCGCGTTCATCTATCTCATTGCCGGGATCAACCGGGTCCGGCGCGTGGCCGTGCAGCGCCGCCGCCGCTCCCGCAACCGGGTGCGGGGCGACCGCAGCCATCCGACCCGGCCGGACGTCGTGGCCTATCCGGCGCTCGTGCGGCTGGGCGACAGTGTCTCGCCCTTCGGCCTGCAGCGCGGCAACCGCATGACGCCGCTCGTGGGTGGCGACGAAGCCTATCCCGCCATGATCGAGGCGATCCGCCAGGCGGAAAAGTCGGTGGCGCTCGCCACCTACATCTTCGATCACGACGAGGCCGGGCTCGCGGTCGCGCAGGCGCTGGGCGAGGCCCATGCGCGGGGCGTGACGGTCAAGGTGCTGATCGACGGAGTCGGCTCGCGCTATTCCAGTCCGCCGATCGCGCAAGTCCTCGCCAGGAAGGGGGTCGGCGCCGCCCTGTTCATGAGCGATGTGATCGGCCTCAAGCTCCCATACGCCAATCTGCGCAGCCACAGGAAGATCCTCGTCGTGGACGGGCGCGTCGGCTTTACCGGCGGCATGAACATCCGCGAGCATTTCCTCACGAGCGCCATGGGGGAGCATACCGCGCGCGATACGCATTTCCGCGTCGAGGGGCCGATCGTCGAGCAGCTCATGGCGGTTTTTGCCGAGGATTGGGCCTTCACCACCAACGAGATCCTTCTTGGCGCCCGCTGGTACCCTCACCATGACGCGTTGCCCGATGGCGTTCCCGCCCGCGCGGTGCCCTCCGGCCCCGACACTGCCCTTGCGGCGACCCACGCCATGCTGATGGGCGCGATGTCGGTCGCGCGCGAACGGATCCGGGTGGCGACGCCATATTTCCTGCCTGACCAGCAACTCGTCGCAGCCTTCGGCATCGCGGCCCGGCGCGGCGTCGCCGTGGATATCGTCATTCCGGAGGCGAACAACCTGCGCCTCGTCGACTACGCCATGACCGCGCAGCTCGACCAGGTGCTGCGCCACGGCTGCCGTGTCTGGCGGGCCGCCGGGCCGTTCGACCATTCCAAGTTGTTCAGCGTCGACGGGGTCTGGAGCTGTGTCGGCTCCTCGAATCTCGACCCCAGGAGCCTGCGGCTGAATTTCGAGCTGGATGTCGAAGTCCACGACCCCGGCCTCGCCTCCTGGATCGACCGCCGGATCGGCGAGCGAATCGCCGCAGCCAAGCCGGAAACGCTCGCGACGCTTGCCGCGCGCCCGCGCTGGCAGCGACTGCGCAACCGCTTCGTCTGGCTGGCCTCGCCCTATCTGTGAGCTTCCGCTATCGAATCGCGCGCGGCGCGTCTATCGTCGGCCCTGGCAAAGGGGGAGCGGTCTCATGGGAATTGGCAGTCTGCTGGTCTTTCTGATCGTCGGAGCGCTCGCCGGGTGGATCGCGGGCAAGCTCGTGCGCGGGTCCGGTTTCGGCCTGATCGGCAATGTCGTGCTCGGAATACTGGGCGCTGTCGTCGCCGGCTTCCTGCTTCCGCGTCTCGGCTTCGCGGCCGGCGGCGGCTTCTTCGCAGCGCTCCTCCACGCCACGCTGGGCGCGGTGATCCTCCTCTTCGTCGTGAGGCTCGTGAAGAGCGCGTGAGGACGCCTCAGCCCGGCGGCGTGCCGTTCATGGCGAGGACCGCGCCCGCGAGATAGAGCGATCCGCAGATCAGGATGCGGGGGGGCGTCTCCCAGTCGGAATCGTCGAGGGAGGCGATGGCCGTCTCGAAGCCGGGGGCGGTCGAGGCAATGAGGCCCGCCCGCGCGGCGATGGCGGCCACTTCCTCCGGCGGGCGGCCAGCGACCTGTCCGGGAACTGGAACCGCGATCAGCTCGCGGGCGAGCCCGGCGAAATTGCGCAGGAATCCCTCGCCGTCCTTCGTGCCCAGCATCCCCGCGATCAGCACGAGCGGCGCGTCGGACTTCTCCGCGAGATCGGCCATGGCGGCGGCGAGAACGCGCCCCCCATCGGGATTGTGTCCGCCATCGAGCCAGATCTCCGCGCCCTCCGGCGCGAAGGCGGGAAGCACCCCGCGCGTCAGCCGCTGCAGGCGTCCCGGCCAGTCGGCCTGGACGAGGCCCTTCTCGAAGGCGGCGAAGGGGAGGCGGGTGAAGCCCGCGGCCTTGATCGCCGCGATGGCGGTGCCCGCATTGATGAGCTGATGCGATCCCACGAGGCGGGGCAGGGGGAGGTCCATCAACGAGTCCTCGTCCTGATAGACGAGGCGTCCGCTCTCCTCATGCGTCGCGAAATCCTGTCCGCCGACGAGAATCGGGCCCGCGCCGACCTCCTGTGCACGTCTGCACAGCACCTCGTCCGCCTGCACGTAATCCTGCCGCGCGATGACGGCCGGGGCGCCCCTCTTGAAGATCCCCGCCTTCTCGAAGGCGACCTGCTGGAGCGTGTCGCCCAGATATTCGGCGTGATCAAGGCCGATCGAGGTGACGACGGCCGCGGCCGGATCGTCGATGACGTTCGTCGCGTCCAGCCGGCCGCCGAGGCCGACTTCGAGGAGGACGACATCGGCGGGTTCCTCGGCGAAGAGATGGATCGCGGCGGCGGTGGTGATCTCGAACACGGTGATGGGCCGGCCCTGGTTCACCGCCTCGCACGCCCGCAAGGCCGCGACAAGCTTCTCCTCATCGACATAGCGCCCGCCGCCGGGGCGGCCGATCCGGATGCGCTCGTGGAAACGCACGAGATGCGGCGAGGTATAGACATGGACAGCCAGGCCCGCCGCTTCGAGGATCGCGCGCATGAAGGCGATCGTGGAGCCCTTCCCGTTGGTTCCCGCCACGTGGATCACCGGGGGCAGGCGTCTCTCGGGATGGCCAAGATCGGCGAGCAGGCGCTCGATGCGCCCGAGGGACAGATCGATCGTCTTCGGGTGCAGGGCGAGAAAGCGCGCGATGAGCGCGTCGGAGGAATCCATGGCGGTCTCGGCTCGGTCAGGCGGGGGCGGGCTGGTTCTGCGCCGGCTCCACGACGGCCTTCCCGGCGGGCGCCTCCGGCTCCGCAGCGGCGGCAGCGCCGGCCGAATCCTCTGTCCGGCGCTCTTCCAAAGGCTCCTGCAGGGGCTCCTTCATGAAGATCTTCGCGAGATTGACGATCGTCGCCTTCAGTTCCGGGCGCGCGACGACCATGTCGACCATGCCGTGGTCCTTGAGATATTCCGAGCGCTGGAAGCCTTCGGGAAGTTTCTCCCGGATCGTCTGCTCGATCACGCGCGGCCCGGCGAAGCCGATCAGCGCGCCGGGCTCGGCGATATGCACGTCCCCCAGCATCGCATAGGAGGCGGTGACGCCGCCCGTGGTGGGATTGGTCAGGACCACGATATAGGGCAGGCGCGCCTCCTTGAGGCGGCGCAGGGCGACCGTGGTGCGCGGCATCTGCATCAGCGACAGGATGCCCTCCTGCATGCGCGCGCCGCCGGAGGCCACGAAGAGAACGAGGGGCGTGCGGCGTTCGCGGGCGGTGTCGGCCGCCTTCACGATCGCCTCGCCGGCCGCCATGCCAAGCGAACCGCCCATGAAGCTGAAATCCTGCACCGTGACCGTCATCATCGTGCCGCCGACCTTGCCGACGGCGACGCGGACGGCGTCCGGCATTCCGGTCTTCGTCCGGGCGTCCTTGAGCCGGTCGATATAGCGCTTCTCGTCGCGGAACTTCAGTGGATCGGTGGCGACCTCGGGGAGCGAAATCTCCTCGTAGTCACCGTCGAACGTGATCCTGAGCCTGTCGGCGGAATTGACGCGCAGGTGATGGTTGGAGCCGGGAATGACCCAGAAATTGCCCTCCACCTCCTTGTGGAAGACCATCTGGCCCGTGTCCGGGCACTTGATCCAGAGGTTCTCCGGCGTCTCGCGCTTGAACAGCGTCTTGATGCGCGGCCGAACGACGTCTGAAATCCAGTTCATTGCAATGTCCCGAGGCAGATCGCGGTGAGGGCGCTTCAATAGAGCAATGCGAGCGATATGCCAAATCCCGAACGCTGAGATCGTGACTGATCCTGCGGATTGCAACGGATATCGCTTGACCCATCTTCATCGCGTAACGTCAATGGATCGCGTAGCGGTTTCAAGCGTTTCCGTTCGGTTTGCGGAGTGTTCGATGTTCTGGTCCTTCCCGGTCGGCACGATTGCCGGAACGGTCGTCAAGATCCACGTTACCTTCCTGCTGTTCCTCGTCTGGATCGGCGGAGCGCAGTACATGGTCGGTGGCTTGGAAGCCGCGCTCTCGATCGTCACCTTCATCGTCCTGATCTTCGCCTGCGTCCTCGCCCACGAGTTCGGCCACATCCTCGCTGCCCGCCGCTACGGCATTCGCACCTCCGATGTGATCCTCAGTCCCATCGGCGGGATCGCCAATCTGGAGCGCATCCCCGAGGATCCGCGCCAGGAACTCATCGTGGCGCTTGCCGGTCCGGCGGTAAACGTCGTCATCGCGGCGATCCTCTTCCTCATTCTCGGGGCAAGTTTCGGCGACGGAGCGCTGCTCGGCATCGACAATCCGGGAGCCGGACTTCTCGCCCGCGTGGCGGCGGTCAATGTCATCCTCGTCGTCTTCAACATGATCCCCGCCTTTCCCATGGATGGCGGGCGGGTCCTGCGGGCGCTGCTCGCCATGCGCATGCCCCATCCGCGGGCGACCCGCATCGCCGGACGGATCGGGCAGGCGGCGGCCTTCGGTTTCGCGATCCTCGGGCTTTTTTGGAACCCGATCCTCATCATCATCGCCGTCTTCGTCTATCTCGCGGCTTCCGCCGAGGTCGAGCAGACGCTGGCCAAGGATGTTGCGCACGGGATCCGCGTCAGCGACGCGATGGTGACGGTGATCGAAACCCTCCGCCCGGGCGCGACCCTTAACGATGCCGTCGATTGCCTCGTGCGGACGTCGCAGAAGGAGTTTCCCGTGGTCGACGCATCGGGGTTCCCGCACGGGCTCGTGACCCGCGACGTCCTCATCCCCGCGCTGCGGGAGGGCGGGCCGCGCGAACAGGTCGACTCGATCATGATCCGCGACATCCCCGACATCGCGGATTGGCGGCCTCTCGACGAGGCCATGCAGCTTCTCGTGGCGAAGCGGGTTCCGGCGCTGTTTGTGCTCGACCGGGCGGGCCATCTCGTCGGGCTGCTCACGCCGGAGAATATCGGCGAGATGGTGATGGTGCGCGAGATGCGCCCCGACTGGCGCTTCCGCCGCGCCTGAGGGCCGTCAGATAGTCTTGCCCATCAGGAGCATGTGAGGGGCGAAGCCGCAGCGCTCATAGGCGGCGCGCGCCTCCTCGTTTGACGCCAGAACGCCGATCATCAGGCGTGCGCATCCCGCATCGCGGGCGCGCGACTCCGCCTCGCGCAGCAGCATCCCGCCGATCCCCCGTCCCCGATGGGTCCCGGCGACGACGAGGTCCGTGACGAGCCCGTAGTGGCGAAGCTCCGGACGGACAAAGGGTTCGTCCGTGGCGAAGGTGAGCGACAGGACGCCGAGCACCGTCTCGCCCTCGCAGGCGACGAGCACAGCGCCGCCGTCGCGCGCGATGCGGTCCTCGATCGCCGCCAGGCATTCCTCGGCGGCGGCGTCCGTCCGCCGATCCGCGGAGAGGGCGGCCTCGTAGAGGTTGAGCGCGTGGATCAGCGCAAGGATGCCGGGCCGGTCCGGGGGGCGCGTCTCGCGGATCGCAGGCGCGCTCACGGGCGCTGCCCCGGCAGCGCGGCGACCGGATTTCCGTTCTCCACTGCCGCCAGGAGGGCGCGGACCGCCTCGATCCCGCCTTCCTCGAGCAGCGAGGAATGTCCTGCCCCCGGGAAGCGGATGAAGCCCTTGGGGTCCGGCGCGGCGGCGAAGAGGGCCTCGCCCTGCGAGAACGGGATCACCCGGTCCGCCTCCCCGTGCATGATCAGGATGGGGGCCGTGACGCGCCCGATGATGTCGATCGAGCGATACTGGTCGTGCATCAGGAGCCCCACCGGGACGAAGGGATAGCGCATCGCGGCGACCGACGCGGTCGAGGTATAGGGGGCGTCGAGGACCAGGGCCCCTACGGGATTTTCGGCCGCGAGGCGCACGGCGACGCCGCTACCCAGCGATTCGCCGTAGACGACGATCCGGCTCGGATCATGTTCGCGGGTGGCGAAGCGGTAGGCGGTGCGCGCGTCCTCGTGCAGTCCTTCCTCGGTGGGCGAGCCTGTCGAGCCGGAATAGCCGCGATAGCTCAGGAGGAGGACGCCGCGACCGTCCTCGCCGAGCAGGCGGGCGCGGTCGCGCCGGTTCCAGAGAGAACCGCCATTGCCGTGGAAATAGATGATCAACGCCCGGCCCGGCTCCGGCGGCTTCCAGAAGCCGCGCAGGCGCTCGCCATCTTCCGTGTCGATGACGATGTCTTCGTAACCCGCCAGACCCGCTTCCGCGACGTCGGTGACGCGGGCGGAGGCGGGATAGAGAATGGAGCGCTGCGACACGTAGAGGAGGGCGACCATCCCGAGATAGGCCGCGAACGCCACGAGGAAGATGCGCGCGATCCACCGCATCGAACCGGCTCCTGTCGAATGCGCCCGCGAAAACGGAGGCTTCGCGCCCCCGCATCACAAGGTTCCTTGCGGCCGCGGGTCAGAGCGACTTGACGATCTCGTCGACCATCTTCTTGGCGTCGCCGAACAACATCATCGTGTTGTCGCGGAAGAACAGCTCGTTCTCGACGCCGGCATAGCCGGAGCCCATGCCGCGCTTGATGAAGAGGACGGTCTTGGCCTTGTCGACATCGAGGATCGGCATGCCGAAGATCGGCGATTGCGGGTCCGTCTTGGCCGCCGGGTTCGTGACGTCGTTCGCGCCGATCACGAAGGCCACATCCGCCTGGGCGAACTCGCCATTGATGTCCTCGAGCTCGAAGACCTCGTCGTAAGGCACGTTGGCCTCCGCCAGAAGCACGTTCATGTGGCCCGGCATGCGGCCCGCGACCGGGTGGATCGCGTATTTCACCTCGACGCCCTCTTCCTTCAGCAGGTCGGCCATTTCGCGCAGCGTGTGCTGCGCCTGCGCGACGGCCATGCCGTAGCCGGGGACAATAATGACCTTCGCCGCGTTCTTCATGATGAAGGCCGCGTCGTCCGCCGAGCCCTGCTTGACGGGCCGCGTCTCGGCGGCGCCCGCTGCCGCCCCCTCCGTCTCGCCGCCGAAGCCGCCCAGGATGACCGAGATGAAGGAGCGGTTCATCCCCTTGCACATGATGTAGGAGAGGATCGCGCCCGAGGAGCCCACCAGCGCGCCGGTGATGATCAGGGCGAGATTCCCCACGGTGAAGCCGATGCCGGCGGCCGCCCAGCCCGAATAGGAGTTGAGCATCGAGACGACGACGGGCATGTCCGCGCCGCCGATCGGGATGATCAGGAGCACGCCCAGCGCGAAGGCGACGATCACGATCAGCCAGAAGGCCAGCGCGCTCTCCGTGGCGATGAAGATCGCGAGCAGCACGACCATTGCGGCAGCGAGGCCGATATTGATCGCGTGGCGCGACGGCAGCATGATCGGCTTGCCGGACATGCGCCCGTCGAGCTTCAGGAAGGCGATGACCGAGCCCGTGAATGTAATCGCGCCGATGGCGCAGCCGAGTCCCATCTCGAAGAGCGTGACGCCGCCGATGCCGCCGCGCAGGCCGATGCCGAAGGCCTGCGGCGCGTAGAGCGCCGCCGCCGCGACGAGCACCGCGGCCATGCCGACCAGCGAGTGGAAGGCGGCGACGAGCTGCGGCATCGCCGTCATCGGGACCCGGCGCGCGATCGTCGCGCCGATGCCGCCGCCGATGGCGATGCCGAGTATCACGAGGAACCAGCCGCCCAGGCCTGGGCCGGCGTAGAAGAGGGTCGTCGCCACGGCGATGCCCATGCCGACCATGCCGTAGAGATTGCCCTGGCGCGAGGTCGTCGGATGCGAGAGGCCGCGCAGCGCCAGGATGAAGAGGACGCCGGAGACGAGGTAGAGCAGGTTCGCGATATTGGAGCCCATCGTCTCAGCCCTTCTTCTTGTACATCGACAGCATGCGCTGCGTGACGAGGAAGCCGCCGAAGATATTGACGGAGGCCATCACGAGGGCGAGGAAGCCCAGAACCTGCGCGCCCCAGGAGACGCCCGCGTCGGTCATCGCGCCGGCGGCGGGAACCCCGACCGCCAGGAGCGCGCCCACGACGATCACCGATGAGATCGCGTTGGTCACGGACATCAGCGGCGTGTGCAGGGCTGGCGTCACGGCCCAGACGACGTAGTAGCCGACGAAGATCGCCAGCACGAAGATGGCGAGCCGGAAGACCGTCGGGTCAACCGCTCCGCCCGTCGCCGCGGAAGCCGTCACGGAGATCGAATCGGCGTAAACCTGCGCCGCCTGCGCTGCCTCTCGCGCGACATCCGCCGCCGCCTGCGCCCGCTCGAGCGCCTGTTCGGGAGTAAGGTTCGTCATGGGGATCCCCCGTGGAAAGGCGCCGCGTCAGGAGGCGGGCTGGAAGTTGGGATGCACGACCGCGCCGTCCCGGGTGAGGAGCGTCGCCTTGACGAGCTCGTCGTCCCAGTTGACGGCGATCTTCTTCTCGGACTTGTCGATCAGCGTCTCGACGAAGGCATAGAGGTTCTTGGCGTAGAGCGAGGAGGCGGAGGCGGCGAGGCGACCGGGCATGTTGAGATGCCCGACGATCTTCACGCCCTGGTGGTCGACGACCTTGCCCGGCTCGGACAATTCGCAATTGCCGCCGCGCTCGACGGCGAGATCGACAACGACGGAGCCCGGCTTCATCGATTCGACCATCTCCCGCGTCACCAGCTTCGGCGCGGGGCGGCCCGGAATCAGGGCGGTGGTGATGACGATGTCCTGCTTCGCGATATGCGACGCGACGAGCTCTGCCTGCTTGGCGCGATATTCCGCCGACATTTCCTTTGCATAGCCGCCGGCGGTCTCGGCCTGCTTGAACTCCTCGTCCTCGACGGCGATAAACTTGCCCCCGAGGCTCGCGACCTGTTCCTTGGCGGCGGGGCGCACATCGGTGGCGCTCACCACCGCGCCGAGGCGCCGCGCCGTCGCGATCGCCTGGAGGCCGGCGACGCCGGCGCCCATCACGAAGACGCGGGCGGCGGGAATGGTGCCCGCGGCGGTCATCATCATCGGCATGGCGCGGCCGTATTCGGACGATGCGTCGATCACGGCGCGGTAGCCGGCGAGATTGGCCTGGCTCGACAGGATGTCCATGGATTGGGCGCGCGTGATGCGCGGCATCAGCTCCATGGCGAAGGCGGTGAGGTTCTTCCCCGCCATCGCCGCGAGCGCATCCTCGTTCCCGTAGGGGTCCATGGCGGCGACGACGATCGCGCCCGAGGGGATCACTTCGAGGAGCGAGGCGTCGGGGCGGCGCACGAGCAGGACGATATCGGCTTCAGCCGCCGCTGCAGCCGGACCGGATGCGATGCTCGCGCCGGCGGCTTCGTAATCGGCGTCCGTGACGCCGGACGTCAGGCCGGCCCCGGATTGCACGACGATATCAGCGCCGAGCGCCTTGAATTTCTTGACCGTCTCCGGCGTGGCCGCGACCCGGCTCTCTTCCGCCTCGGTCTCGGTCAGTACGGCGATGCGCATTCCTGCCCCCATGAAGTTGATTCGCGCGGGCGATGTGCCGCCCGCGGCGGATATGCGATCAGGCGCAGCGTTGCCGACGCGGGATCAATAGACGATGAGCGCCAGGAGCAGCAGGACCATAACGGCGGCCGGCGCCTTCCAGCTGATCGTGCGCGAGAGCGCGCCGATCGTTCCGGCGACGCCCGACAGAATCACACCGATGATGGCTGTGACCCATGCCCCCTTCACGCCGCCGACCGCGAGCGCCAGCACCCAGCACAAGACCACGATCGTGGCGATCGTCGTGAATTCGACGAAGCCATTGTAGGTCTTCTCGTGGGTCACCCCATCCATCTCGGGCCTGTAGCCGTTCGCCGGCTGACGGTCCGTCTCCGCCATGACTGCCATGTCCTATTGTTTCCTGCTGACACTTCACTCGCGTTTAGCCCATGCGCGCCCGGCTCGCAATGCTTCATGCGCCCGAATGTCGCGATGCAGCAAGATTGCGCGATTTTTTCACAGTTCAAGATGGAATCGGCGCAAGCCCCGCGATTTTCAACGCCTCGTTCTGCCGGACCGCGAGCGAATCGAGATCGAAGCGGGCGATCTCCGCCTCGAACAACTCGTGATAATTCAGCTCCGCCCGCAAGTGCAGGTAGACTGCTCCGAGGCCGATCGCGGCCCGGTCCATGAAGACGAATTCCCGCGGCACCGTCACCGGCCCCTTTTCGCGAAGCGCCTTGTGCACCTCGAAAGCCTGCCGGCGCCCGTATTGCCCTGGCTTGACGCCGTCGGCGATGGTGCGCACCCGATCATCGAGGAGGGGGCCGTAGATGAAGCTCGCCCAGATGTTCAGAATATCGATCAACTCGTTGGAAAGGCCGCGAAATCCCCAGGTTTCATAGGCATGGACGGTGCGGGCGCGGTCATCCTCGAGGAGCCCGCGGTAAAGGTCGACCACGCCGCCGACGAATTTGGGCGGGAAGATCCGGATGCAGCCGTAGTCGAGCAGGTTGATGCCCCGCGCCTCGCCGCCTTCCTCGAACACCGTGTAATTGCCCAGGTGCGGGTCCCCGTGGATGACGGCGGCGTGGCTGAAGGGGTGCCACCAGGCCTTGAACATCGCCACAGCGAGGCGATTGCGGATCTCGACCGGATGCTCCGCATAATCGAGGATCTTGCGTCCCTCCATCCAGCCGAGCGACAGGAGCCGCCCCGTCGAGAGGGCGTGGCGCACCTGCGGGACGCGCACCTCTTCGACTTCGCGCAGCGCATGCGTATAGAGCGCCACATGCCTGGCCTCGCGGTCATAATCGAGTTCCTCGCGCACGCGCTCGCCGATCTCCTTCGCGATCTCGCGTGTGTCGATGGCGGGGTCCATGCGGCGGTGGAGGGCGAAGACGAATTCGAGCTGCTTGAGATCCGCCTCGACGGCGGATTGCATGTCGGGATATTGCAGCTTGCAGGCGAGCGGCTCGCCGTCGAGCCCTGTCGCGCGGTGGACCTGGCCAAGGGACGCGGCGGCTGCGGGCTTGAGATCGAATTCGGCGAAGCTTTCCCGCCAGCCCGGTCCGAGTTCCGCCTGCATGCGCCGCTTGACGAAGGCGGGCCCCATGGGAGGCGCTTCCGATTGCAGCTTCTGGAGCTCCGCGGCGTATTCCGGGGGCACCGCCTCGGGGATCGTGGCGAGAAGCTGGGCGACCTTCATGATCGGCCCCTTGAGCCCGCCGAGTGCCTGGGCGAGGGCGGCGGCGTTGTTGGGGTTCTGCCCCTGAAGGCCGAACAGCCGTGTTCCGGCAACGCGGGCCGCCACGCCCCCCACATTGGCTCCGACGCGTGCATAGCGGGCGGCGCGGGCGGTGAATCGATTGGCTTCCTTGTCGCGTGACGTCATGCTGGTGCCGGTCTCGGGGTCGTTGCGGGTCCCTGGAAGATATGGCGCGCGACGGCGGGCACCAGTGCGCCGGCCGCTTTCATCGTGATAGCGCGACATTTTTCGACAGATTGCCGCGCGCGCCCTCAGAACAACCCAGCCACAAGCGCGATCGCGATGACCCAGAGCGCGATGGCGATCATCCGGCCCCGGTTCGCGGCAGCCTCGCCGGCGCGCTCGATCGAGCCGGGGGATAGGGCGATGCCCTTGTCGGTATCGCGCTCGAGCTGGAGGAGGAGGCGTTCGGCGTGGACGGCGATGGAGGGGAGGCGGCTGACGACGCCGGCGAGGGTTCCAACCCCACGGCCGACATCCTCGATCTTCCCCACCGGGCCGAGATTGCGCTCGATCCACTCGCGCACCACGGGTTCGGCGATCGACCACATGTCGAGATGCGGGTCGAGCCGGCGGGCGACGCCTTCGACCACGACCATGGTCTTTTGCAGCATCACCAGCTCGGTGCGCGTCTCCATGTCGAAGATCGCGGTGATCTCGAAGAGAAGGCCGAGGACACGCGCCATGGAGATCTGGTCGGCGCGGCGATTGTGGATAGGCTCCCCGACGGCGCGGATGGCCTGCGCGAAGTCGAGGATCGAGTGGCGCATGGGCACGTAGCCCGCCTCGAAATGCACCTCCGCCACGCGGCGATAGTCGCGCCTGATGAAGCCGAGCAGGATCTCCGCGAGGAACCGTCGCTCGGGCAGCCCCAGCCGGCCCATGATCCCCGCATCGATGGCGACGAGGCGGCCCTCCTTGTCGACAAAGAGATTGCCCGGATGCATGTCTGCATGGAAAAATCCGTCGCGGATCGCCTGGCGCAGGAAGCTCTGGATCACGATGCGCGCAAGCGTCGCCCGGTCGTGCCCCGAAGCCTCGATCTCCTCGATCCGGTTGAGCTTGATCCCCTCGATCCATTCGAGCGTGAGGATGTCGCGGTCGGTGTAGTCCCATACCGGCGCCGGAACGCGGAATTCAAAATCATTCTCTGTATTGTCGTGCAACTCGGAGAGCGCGGCGGCCTCGAGCCGCAGGTCCATCTCGATCGTGACGGAACGCGCCAGGGTCTCGACCACCTCCGTCATGCGCAGCCGACGCCCCTCCGGGGAAATCGCCTCAAAGACCTTGGCGGAAAAGCGCATCGCCCGCAGATCGCGCGAGAAGCGGCCGCGGATCCCCGGGCGCACGATCTTGACGGCCACCGTGCGCTCGCCCCCCAGCGTCTTCAGTTTCGCCTTGTGGACTTGGGCGATCGAGGCTGCGGCGACCGGCGGGCCGAATTCGGAAAAGACTTCGGTAAGAGGCCGGCCCAGAGCCTCCTCCAGCACCCTTTCGGCCTCCTTCTGCGGGAACGGGTCCATCCGGTCCTGCAGGGCCTCGAGGTCGCGGGCGGCGGGGAAGCCGACGATGTCCGGCCGGGTCGCGAGAAACTGGCCGAACTTGACATAGGATGGCCCGAGCCGCGTCATCGCGTTCGACAGACGCGCCGGATCGTCGCCCGCTCCGCGCCGTTCGATCATGCGCCCGAGCCGGAGGCCGAGCCGGGCCATCGGGGGCAGGAAGGTCGGATCGACCATGGCCAGCGCGCCCTCGCGCGCCAGGATGTAGCCGGCGCGGATGTTGCGCGCGAGATGGACGACGGAGCCGATCACGTCACAGCTTCCAGGCCGAGTGCAGGCAGACGACGCCGCCCGTCATCGGGGTGTAGGTGACGCGCCGGAAACCCGCATCCTCGATCATCTGCGCAAACAGGCCGGGGGGCGGGAAGCGCCGGATCGATTCGACGAGATACTGGTAGGATTCGGCATCCCCGGTCACCATCCCGCCCATGCGGGGAATGACGTTGAACGAATAGAGATCGTAGATCCGGTCGAGGCCGGGCACGTCGACCTTCGAGAATTCGAGGCACAGGAAGCGCCCGCCCGTCTTCAGGACGCGGTAAGCCTCCGCCAGCGCGCGCTCGATGCGCGGCACGTTGCGGATACCGAAGGCGATCGTATTGCCGTCATATGACCGGTCCTCGAAGGGCAGATCCTCCGCATTGGCCTCCACGAAATCGATGCGTCGCTCGTAGCGCCGCTCGCGATGCGCCTCCGCCCTCTCGCGGCCGACTTCGAGCATGTCCCCGTTGATGTCGAGCACCGTGACATGCGTCGCGGGGCCTCCCGCGTCGAGGATGCGAAACGCAATGTCCCCCGTGCCGCCCGCGACGTCGAGATGGCGGAAGGCGCGCGTTTTCGGCGGGTTGAGCGCCGTCACCATGGCGCTCTTCCAGGGCCGGTGGAGACCCGCCGACATGAGGTCGTTCATCAGGTCGTAGCGCCGGGCGACTGAACGAAACACGTCGTTGACACGTCCCTGCTTCTCGCCGAGCGAGACGGTCTCGAAGCCGAAATGCGTGGTGTCGTCTGCCATTGGCCCGTCCGAAAAGAGATGCGCCTGCACTGATAGCGAAACCGCGCGGCTCTGGCTATGTAAGGCGGGAAACAAATTGGTCCAAGCCGAATGCCCGAACTTCCCGAAGTCGAAACCGTCCGAAGGGGCCTCGAGCCCTGCATGGTGGGAACGCGCATCGCGCGGGTCGAGCAGCGCCGTCCCGATCTGCGCTTCCCTTTTCCCCCGGGCTTTGCCGGGCGGCTGGCGGGTGCGCGGGTCGAGGCGTTGTCGCGTCGCGCGAAATATCTCGTCGCGCATCTCTCCACCGGCGAGGCGCTGATCATGCATCTGGGCATGACGGGCCGCTTTCTCGTCGACGCCTTGGTGGAGGCGGGGGAAGGGCGCCTCGCCCCCGGAGCGTTCCACCGTGATCCCGGCGCGAGCGCGGTCCATGACCACGTCGTCTTCCACCTCGAGAACGGCAGCCGCGTGACCTACAATGACGTGCGCCGCTTCGGCTTCATGGATCTCGTCCCCGCCGCCGATCTCGCCTCGTGCCGCCATTTCGCCGCGATGGGGATCGAACCGCTCGGCAACGAATTGTCGGGCGAGACGCTGGCGCGGCTCTTCCACCGCAAGCTCGCCCCGCTCAAGGCCGCGCTCCTCGACCAACGCCTGATCGCGGGGCTTGGAAACATCTATGTCTGCGAGGCCCTGTTTCGCGCCCGCCTGCATCCGCAGGCCCCTGCCGGGAGCATTGCCACGAAGACGGGACGCCCCCGCGCCAGCGCGCACGATCTCGCCGCCATCATCCGAGAGGTCCTGCTGGAAGCCGTCGAGGCCGGGGGCTCGACGCTGCGTGATTTCGCCCATGCGGACGGCTCGCTCGGCTACTTCCAGCACTCCTTCCGGGTCTATGACCGGGAGGGGGAGGCCTGCGCCGCTGACGGATGCGGCGGCACGATCGCGCGCCTCGTGCAGTCGGGCCGCTCGACCTTCTATTGCCCGAACTGCCAGCAGCGATGAAGCCCGACGCCATCCTCATCGCCGGGCCGACGGCCTCCGGCAAGTCCGCCCTGGCCCTGCGCCTCGCCCGCGAGCGCGACGGCGTCGTGATCAACGCCGATTCGATGCAGGTCTATGCGGATCTGCGCATCATCACCGCGCGGCCAGGCGATGAAGACGAGGCGCGGGCGCCGCATCGGCTCTACGGCCATGTCGACGGAGCCGTGAACTATTCCGTCGGCCGCTATCTTCCGGACGCTTCGCGGGCGATCGACGAGGCGCGCGCGCAAGGCCGCCTGCCGATCCTCGTCGGCGGCACGGGGCTCTATTTCAAGGCGCTGACGGAGGGTTTGTCGGAGATCCCGGCGGTGCCGCAGGCGGTGCGCGACGCAATTCGCGCGGAGTCGGATGAGCGTTCCAGCGAGGCCTTGCATGTGCTCCTCGCGGAACGCGACCCGGCGGGCGCGCAGGCCCTGCGCCCGAGCGACCGGCTTCGCATCATGCGTGCGCTCGAGGTCCATGCCGCGACAGGCCGCCCGCTTCGCTCATTCCACGAAGAACGCCGGCCCGGACCGCTCGCCGGCGCATCGCTCGTGAAGGTCTTTCTCGCGCCGGATCGCGAGGCGCTGCGCGCGCGGATCGATGCTCGGTTCAGGGAGATGATGGGGGAGGGCGCGCTTGAGGAGGTCGCCCGTCTCGCCGAGCGCGGGCTCGATCCCTACCTTCCGGTCATGCGGGCTCATGGGGTTCCAGGCCTGATCGCGCATATCCGGGGCGAGGTCACGCTAGAGGAAGCCATTGCCCGTGCGCAGGGCGACACGCGCGCCTATGCCAAGCGCCAGTTCACCTGGTTTCGAAACTCGATGCCCGGCTGGACCTGGGCCTCGCCCGAGGACGGGCATGATGCTGTTCTCGCGGCATGCTAGGCGCGGCCGCGTCTTGTCGCAGGCGGGCCGGGAGGATTTGAACCGGAGCGCGCGACAGGATAAGCAGCACGGGCGAGGCGAGTGGACTCGCGCGAGTCAGGACTACTCATGACCGATACGAACGTTCGTGTTTCCAGCGCCGAACTGGCGAAGGCCGTTTTCCTGGCGATTGCGATCGCTGTCTTCCTGATGGCGCTCATGCCGGCGACCATGCTGTGGGACCGGGACGAGACGCTCTACGCGCGCACCGCCGTCGAAATGCTGGGGTCGGGCAACTACCTGATCCCGACCTTCAACGGCGAGCTCTTCGCGCACAAGCCGCCGATGATCTACTGGCTGATGACGCTGAGCATCGCGGTGTTCGGGGAGAACGAATTCGGGGCCCGTTTCGTCTCCGCGCCAGCCTTCGCGGGGGCGTCGTTTCTGACATGGCTGATCGCGCGGCGGATGTTTGGCCCGCGCACCGGCCTCTGGGCGATGGTTATTCTCGCCACCGTGACGCTCGGCGTCTTCATCGGGAGCGCGGCGATGCTCGACGCCATCCTCCTGTTCTTCATCTGCCTCTCCCTCTACGCCTATGTCGAGATGGTCTACCGGCCGGAAGCCTTCCTCCCGATGGCCGTGCTGTTCTTTGTCGCGATCCTGATGGCGATTTTCGTGAAGGGGCCGGTCGGGCCGGCCGTGGTGTGCTCTACCATCCTTTTCTCGTGGCTGGCGATGGAGCGTGGCGCGCGACCTCCCTTCGCGCGCATGGTCGGGCTTGCGGCCCTGTCGCTCCTCGCGTTCGGGCTTTTCCTCGCCTGGCTGATCCCGGCGGACTCGCGCACTGGCGGGGAACTCCTGACCACGGGCGTCGGCTTTCATATCGTGCAGCGCGCGCTCACCCCCCTCGAGGGACATGGAGGCAGCGGGGTCCTCGGCTATCTGGCGACAATGCCGATATATGTACCCGTCGTCGTCCTCGGCTTCTTTCCCTGGGTGCTCTACCTGCCTGCCGCGCTGGGGAAGCTCTGGCGGGGCGAACTGGGGACGCGGCGCGAGAAGGCGCTGCTCTTCGCATGGATGATCCCGACATTCGTGCTCTTTTCGCTCGCCGCGACGAAGCTGCCCCATTACGTCCTGCCGATATTCCCCGCCCTTGCGATCGCCAGCGCGGCGCTGATGGTGCGGCTGATGGAGGGCAGGGAGAGGGGGCGCCCCGCCCGCTCCCTCACGGTCGGGCGCTGGATCTATGCCGGCGGCGGCTTCGGCTTTGCCGCGATCCTGGTCGCCGCGCCGTTTGTTCTTCCATCCGACCTGACGCTCCTCGAATCCGCGCCGCTCGCCATCGCCGTGACCGCGGCGACGGTTCTCGTCCTGCGGGCGCTCGGCGACGAACGCTATTCACGGGCGAACCGGACGATCGCCGTCGCGACGCCGCTCGCTTTGCTTTACGCCATATGGGTCGTGGTGCCGGCGGTCGAGCCTATGATCAAGATTTCGCGTCCCCTCGGTGAACTTGTGCGCGCGCATGCGACGGATGATACGGAAATCTACATGGTCGGATTCACCGAGCCGAGCCTTGTTTTCTACGTCAACAATCCGCATGACAGGCCCGTGCGCGGTCTGCCGGCGAATGATGCGGGATTCGCCGCGCTCGCCTCGCTTGCCGGCGACGTGATCGTCGTCTCGACCCGCGCCGCCTTCGAGAGCGCCAACGCCTTGTCCCCGGACACGCCGCTTGAGGAGCTCGGCCAGTTCGCGGCATGGAACACCAATGGCGGCGGCAAGTTCCAGGAGGTGATCGTCTCCCGCCGCGTGACGGGAAGCGCGGAGGAGCCCGCCGGGGGAGAGCAACTCGGACGGCTTTAGCCGACGACGATCCGCGGAGGCGAGTGAGATTCGGAACCCCTGAGCGGCCCATGGGTTGATTCTCGAACAGGGAGCAGACCCGATGGAAGCAGGCGCCGGATACGGCTACCTCTGGATGCTGTCGACAATATTGATGCCGATCCTGCTCGGCCTCGCGATCGCCTACGGCTCCTACGAAACCTGGCATTATCGCAAGGAGCATCCCGGCGTTAACGAGCCGACGGGGACGGGCTATTCGGATCCCGACGAGAGTCCTGAACGTCAGGCCAGGCGGATGAGGCTGATCATCGTCTGGTCGGTCGTCATTTTCCTCGCTCTCGCGACGATCCTTCTGTTCGTGATGTTCTGATGGCGCCGGGAGCTAGCGCAGCTTCTTCGTCATGAAGACCCGCGGCAGTCCGCGCTGGACCGCCCGGTGGGTCTCGCGAAAGCCGATGCGCGCGTACAGAGCGATGTTCTCGGTCATCTTCTCGTGGGTGTAGAGGCGGATCTCCCTGTAGCCTGCCTCGAGGGCCGTGGCTTCGGCAAATTTGAGCAGCCGTCGCCCATGGCCCTTCCCCTGCGCGTGCGGCCGTACGGCGACGTTGTCGAGGAGCATGACGTCATCTTCCGGGATCAGGACCAAGGCGCCGAGGATCTGGCCCTCATCCTCCAGGACGTAGACCCGGTCCCCGGCGATCAGCCGGCCATAATCGTCCAGCATCGGGCCGGGAGTCTGCCCGAGCCGCGAGACGTAACCGGAATAGGCCGCGTGCACGACCTCCTCGACGACGGGGCGATCGGCCTCAACGGCGAGGCGGATGATCGCGGGCATGGACTTAGCGCGAGGGCCCCTCGACGCTCACCGTCTCGAATTCGGCAGGCGAGGTGATCTCGATCAGCTCCAGATCCGGAGAATGCTCGATCTCGCGGTGCAGGATGCCGGGCGGCTGGTAGACGCAGGAGCCGGGTTCGAGCAGGACTTCGCCGACGCCATCATATTCGAAGCGCACCCAGCCCTTGAGGATGTAGACCATCTGGAAGTCGAGCACATGGTAGTGCCAGCCTCCCTTTGCGCCCTCGCCCTCCTTGGCGCGGATCACATGCGCCTGGATCTTCCCGTCCGTCACTTTCTTCATCGCCAGGTCGCGATACTCGAAGAAGCCCCGAAGGCCGCCCTCGAAATGCGCTCCGCGCGCGTGGGTGACGACGAAATCCTTCGCCGGGTTCTTGTCAGTCGAAGATATGGCCATGGTCTTCCTCCCTCTTGCGTTTCCGTGCCTCGGCCCGTCTTGTTCTCGTTGCGACGCTATCGTCCCGTCTTGCGCAGGACGTAGAAACTGTAACCGTAGGCGTCGCTGTAGCGGGCGAAAAGCTCGATCTCCGTCTCCGTCTCGGCGATCACCCGCGCCATGGCGGGATATGCGCCGGCGCGGATCGCCTCGATCCGAGCCCTCAGCGGATCATAGTAGGATGTCCACCAGCTTTGCGCCGGAATCCTGCGAATGTCGAGAACGGCAAAGCCGGTTGTCTCCGCGTGGCGGCGATTGGCCTCCTCCGTCGCCATGGCCGGATAGGCGGCGCGCCAATATTCCGCCGCGTTGCGGGGCGGATTGTCGGTGAACCAGCCGATTTCCGAGATCACCGCCAGCCCCCCATCCGCGAGAAGCGGACGCCATGCCTCGAGAGCGCCCCGGAAGGTGAGATTGTAGGCTGCGCCTTCCGACCAGATGAGGTCGAGAGAGCCCGCCGGCCAGTCGAGCGCACCCATGTCAGCCTTGATCGCCGTGATCAGGCGCGACAGCCCCGCCTGTTCCGCCCGCGCGCGCAGATCCGCGAGGAAATCCGCCGAGAGGTCGACCGCCGCGACAGGAGCATCGAACCACCGCGCCAGCAACAGGCTTGCGCTTCCTGCGCCGCAGCCGAGATCGGCGATGCGCGGGTTGTTGGGCAGCGGCGGAAGGGAGGCGAGGATCTCGCGCGCAAGCGGCTCGTCGCCCGGCCCCTGCCGGTCAAGCCCCTGGTGCAGCGCGATCAGCGCATCGAGTTCCTCATCGTGCATGTCGCACCCGCCTCCATAGAGCGAAGTCTGGTCCGGGCTGCACAGGCTTTCAACAGGCAATCGGGCGCACGGGCCTCGCCAGCAGCGCCCGAGGGAGTTCGTGGCGCGGATCCTCCGCGACCGTTAGCATTCGCCGGGACGGGAGGCGTGTCATGGATGGCTTCGAGGCGCGGAAACGGGTGCGGGAACTGGGCGTCGCGCCGGGGCGATTCCCGCCCGGGCCGCTCAACGCGATCACGGATATCGACGGAGTCGCGGTCGGCCACGTCACGCTTGTGGAGGGGGATACGATCCGTACGGGGGCGACGGCGATCCTCCCCCACCGGGGCAATATCTTCCGCGAGAAGGTTCCGGCGGGACTGGCGATCCTCAACGGCTTCGGCAAGCTTGCCGGGGCGACGCAGGTCATGGAACTGGGGGAGATCGAGACGCCGGTCGTCCTGACGAACACGCTCGCCGTCGGGCGCGGGATCGAGGCGGTCAATCGCTGGACGCTGTCGCAGCCGGGCAACGGCGACGTTGTCTCCATCAATGCGGTCGTCGGCGAGACCAACGATTCGCGCCTGAACGACATTCGCGCCGGGCGGCCCACCGTCGAGGAGATCGGAAGGGCGATCACGGATGCGCGCGAGGGGCCGGTTGCGGAAGGGAGCGTCGGCGCGGGAACCGGAACGGTCGCCTTCGGCCTCAAGGGCGGGATCGGCACGAGTTCGCGGCGCGTCCTGGCCGGCGGGGTGGAGTACATGCTCGGTGCGCTCGTCCAGTCGAATTACGGAGGCGCGCTGCGGATAGATGGGAAGCCGCTGGCGCGTGTCGCCGCCGCGGATCGCGACGGCTCGATCATGATCGTTCTCGCGACCGATGCGCCCCTCTCCGACCGTAACCTGCGCCGCCTCGCGGAGAGGGCGTTCGGCGGGCTCGCCCGGACGGGCGCGGCCCTGAGCAACGGGTCCGGGGACTACGCCCTCGCGTTTTCGACCGCCGCTCCGGCGCGCCGCCTGGTCAGTCGGCAAAGCGGGGAACCTTTCGGCCATGAGCTTGCCAATGACGCTGTCTCCCCCCTCTTCGAGGCGGCGATCGAGGTCGTGGAGGAGGCGATCCTCAACTCGCTGACCATGGCGACGAGCGTCGAAGGCTTCAACGCTGCGACGAGAGCGCCCAACCGGATCGCGGCGGTCAAGCTTGGAAGTGTCAATCTTACTTGACGGTTTTATATGTCATGTTAGATTTCCTCCATGGCGCACGCGACACTCCCCTCGGTCACCGAACTTCTCAAGCCGATCACCTGGTTCGCGCCCATGTGGGCGTTCGGCTGCGGGGTAATTTCCTCGGGAATGGCGCTTGAGGGGCGCTGGCTTGTCGTCATTGCCGGAATCCTCCTCGCCGGGCCGCTGATCTGCGCGGCGAGCCAGGCCTGCAACGACTGGTACGACCGGCACGTGGACGCCATCAACGAGCCGCACCGGCCGATCCCGTCGGGACGTATCCCGGGCCGCTGGGGGCTCTACATTGCCATCGCCTGGACCGGCCTGTCGCTCGCGGTGGCCACGACGCTGGGGCCGTGGGGGTTCATCGCGGCGGTCGTCGGGCTTTCACTTGCCTGGGCCTACAGCGCGCCCCCTGTCCGCCTGAAGAAGAACGGCTGGTGGGGCAACACCGCTGTCGCGCTTTCCTACGAGGGTCTGCCATGGTTCACGGGGGCGGCGGTCATGGCGGCCGCGCTGCCCGACTGGCGCATCATGCTGCTCGCGATCGTCTATAGCGTGGGCGCGCACGGGATCATGACGCTCAACGACTTCAAGTCGGTGGAAGGCGACCGTCGAATGGGAGTGGACTCGCTTCCCGTCCTGATCGGGGTCGAGCGGGCGGCGCGCCTCGCCTGTCTCGTCATGGCCGTCCCGCAGATCGTCGTGATCCTGCTGCTCGGCCTCTGGGGCGCGCCGTCTCATGCGGCGCTCATCGCATTGCTCCTTGGCGTCCAGGTCGTCCTGATGGGCAAGCTCCTTGCCGATCCGCGCGGTCGAGCGGCCTGGTACAACGGCACCGGAACGACGCTCTACGTCCTCGGCATGCTGGTGGCGGCCTTCGCCCTGCGCGGCTTCGTAACGGGGGGATAGGGATGGCTCCGCTCTCATGGGTCGGCATCGTCCGGCTGGGCCTCGTGCAGACATCGCTCGGTGCGATCATCGTGCTGCTCACCTCGACGCTCAACCGGGTGATGGTGGTGGAACTGCTGCTTCCGGCGAGCGTTCCGGGGGCGCTCGTGGCGCTGCATTATGCCGTCCAGCTCCTGCGCCCCCGCTGGGGGCACGGGTCCGACATGGGTGGCCGGCGGACGACGTGGATCATCGGCGGGATGGGGGTGCTTGCCTGCGGCGCCGTGCTGGCGGCTGTGGCGACTGCGCTTGTCGCGTCCAGGTTCCATGAGGGCATGGCGCTTCTCGTCGCCGCCTTCCTACTGATCGGAATCGGCGTCGGAGCATCCGGCACCTCGCTTCTTGCGCTTCTGGCCGAGCGGGTTGCGCCGGGCCGGAAGGCGGCAGCCGGCGCGATTGTCTGGATCATGATGATCGCCGGTTTCGTCGTCACGGCCTCGGCGGCGGGTCATTTTCTCGATCCCTTCAGCCTCGAGCGCCTGGTCATCGTGACGGCGGTCGTTTCGGCGGTGGCTCTTGCGGTGACCGTGCTGGCCCTCGTTGGCGTGGAGGGCTCCACGGCCGCCCGGAAGGTGAGGCGGCCCGCTCCGCTCGCCCGGACGCCGTTCAGGAAGGCGCTGAGGGAAGTCTGGTCCGAGAGCGAGGCGCGGCGCTTCACGATCTTCGTCTTCGTCTCGATGCTGGCCTACAGCGCGCAGGACCTCATCCTCGAGCCCTTCGCGGGAATCGTGTTTGCATACACCCCCGGAGAGTCCACGAAGCTGAGCGGCCTGCAGAATGCCGGCGTGCTCGTGGGGATGATCCTGGTCGGCGTCGCGGGGGGCGGGTTCGGGCAGGGCTCGAAGGTCACTCTGACGCGCTGGGCCATGGGCGGATGCGTCCTCTCGGCGACGGCGCTGGCAACGCTCGCCCTCGCGGGCCTCTTCGGGCCGCACTGGCCGCTCACGCCGATCGTCGTCGCGCTGGGTTTCGGAAACGGCGTCTTCGCCGTTGCGGCGATCGGCTCGATGATGAGCCTGGCGGGCAGCGGGACGGCCAATCGCGAAGGCACGCGGGTCGGCCTGTGGGGCGCCGCGCAGGGAATCGCGTTCGGACTGGGCGGCCTCGCCGGGACGATGGCGGTCGATCTCGGGCGCTGGCTGACAGGCTCGCAGGCGGCCGCCTATGCGGGCGTGTTCGCGCTCGAGGCGTCGCTGTTCCTGGTCGCCGCCTGGCTCGCGGCGCAGAGCATTCCTGGTAGCGCCGAGGCTTCGTCTGCCGTGCTCGAAGACGAGGGGGCGCTGCGTGCAGATGCAGCTTGATACTCTCCCGTGTCATCCCCGGCTGGAGCCGCGCAGCGTCGGAAGGGAAGGGGATCGTGCCGTGCGCTGGATGCAGCCGGCTTGGCCTGGTGTGCGTGATGACCGTCACGGCTGGATCCCCTTCCCGACGCTGCGCGTCGCCGGGGATGACACGGACGGCGGGTGGAGGTTGGGCGGCGGAGACTGCCTTGCCATACTTCATTCGATTGGACGAAACGCTTTCGGAGGCTCACATGCGCCCGGTTGAAACATACGATGTCGTCATCGTCGGCGGCGGCCCCTCGGGAGCGACGGCTGCGGCGGATCTGGCGCGGATAGGCCGCCGGGTGCTGCTGCTCGACCGCGCCGGGCGGATCAAGCCCTGCGGCGGAGCCATTCCGCCCCGGCTCGTGCGGGACTTCACGATCCCCGACAGCCTGATCGTGGCGAAGATCTCGTCGGCCCGTATGGTCGCGCCATCGGACCGGGGCGTCGACATGCCGATCGACGGGGGATATGTCGGCATGGTCGATCGCGAGCAATTCGACGAATGGCTGCGCAACCGCGCGGCCGGCGTGGGGGCGGTGCGGCGCACGGGGACCTTTACGGGAGTGTCGCGCGACGCCGACGGAACCGCGATCGTCGCGTTCAGGGAACAGGGCGCAGACGCCGTCGCGGAGGTGCGCGCCCGCTGCATCCTCGGCGCGGACGGGGCAAATTCCGAAGTCGCGCGCCAGATCCTTCCGAAGTCGGAGCGCGTGCCCTTCGTCTTCGCCTATCACGAGATTGTCGAATCCCCGCCGGAAGGCGAGGGCGGCTTCGCAAGCGATCGCTGCGACGTCTATTACCAGGGCAAGCTGTCGCCCGACTTCTACGCCTGGATCTTCCCGCATGGCAAATGCACGAGCATCGGCACGGGCACGGCTCACAAGGGCTTCAGCCTCCGGGATTCAGTCGGGCGGCTGCGCAGCCAGGTGGGGCTGGGGGACGCCCGCACCATAAGGCGCGAAGGCGCGCCGATCCCCCTGCGCCCGCTGCGGCGCTGGGACAACGGCCGCGACGTGCTGCTGATTGGCGACGCAGCAGGCTGCGTCGCGCCGGCCTCGGGGGAGGGGATCTACTACGCCATGGCCTGCGGACGCATGGCCGCGGAGGGCGCGGACGCATTCCTGCGCACCGGCGACGCGCGTGAACTCGCCCGCGTGCGGAAGCGCTTCATGAAGGCGCATGGCCGCGTGTTCTGGATCCTCGGTATCATGCAATGGTTCTGGTACCGCAATGACCGCCTGCGGGAGCGCTTCGTCTCGATCTGCGCGGACAAGGATGTGCAGCGGCTGACCTGGGAATCCTACATGAACAAGGAGATCGTGCGGTCGAGCCCGCTGACGCAGATCCGGATTTTCTTCAAGGATCTGGCGCATCTCCTCGGTCTTGTCCGCCCGTGAGCCTTTTCGTCGCCAGCGGCCATGTCTTCGACCTCGTGATCGCGGTTCTCGTGATCGAGGCGATTGCGATCGTCTATCATCACCGGAGCACGGGGCGGGGTGTTTCTCCTGCCGATCTGGCCGGAACCTTCGTCGCGGGCCTGGGTCTCCTCCTCGCCGCGCGCTTCGCCGTCACGGGCTGGGCGGCAGAATGGGTGGGAGCGTCACTGGTCCTGGCGTTTCTCGGCCATGCCGCCGACCTCGCCCGGCGCTGGCGCTCCTCCCGCTGACCACGGCGCCGCCGCTTCCGGTTCCTGGCCGGGCAGCGGATCGCCCGCCTTGCGCAGCATCGCCGCGACGGACTGGAACGCGCCGACGAGCATGCGCCTGTTCTCGTCATCGAGCGTGTCGATCGCCGCGACGACTTCGTCGGGAAGGAGGCCGGGGGCGCGGGCGAGGATCTCGGCCCCGGAGGGCGTCAAGCGCGTATGCACCACGCGGCGATCCGAGACGTTGCGGTAGCGTTCAATGAAGCCCCGCTCCTCGAGCTTGTCGAGGATCGAGACGACGGTGCCGGGGGAAAGATCCACATGACGCGAGAGGCCGTTGGTGGTGACCTCGCCGAGATCGCGAACGCCCTGCAGGACGACCACCTGCGGAATGGTCAGTCCGGAGACGCGGGACATCGCTTTCGAGCGGGTGTCGATCGCCTGTGCGATGACGCGGATGGCCTTCATCAGGGCCTGCAGATCGGCGTCAAGCCCGGGAACCTTAACGTTTTCGACAGCGTTATGCATTTGAATCCTCCGGAATTATTTGACATCAAATCTTTCGAACTGTAAAGGTTTGATCTCAAATTATCGGTCGGGGGCTTTGGCTCGCGAGGCCGAAGAGTCAATGCAAGCTGAAAGAAAAGTCTGATCCATGTGCGGAATTTGCGGCGAGATCGCCTTCAACAATCGCGCCAGTTCGACGGACGCCACTCATCGCATGACGGAAGTCATGGTCCCGCGCGGACCCGATAGCGGCGGCATCGTCTCGCGCGGGCGCGTCACCTTCGGGCATCGCCGCCTCAAGATCATCGATCTGTCGGAGAAGGCCGAGCAGCCGATGGTCGATTCCGAACTTGGCCTGACGATCGCCTTCAACGGCTGCATCTACAACTATCCGGAGCTGCGCGGCGAGCTCGAGGGGATGGGCTACCGCTTCTTCTCGACCGGCGACACCGAGGTGATCCTCAAGGCGTATCACGCCTGGGGAACAGATTGCGTGAAGCGCTTCAACGGGATGTTCGCCTTCGCGATCCACGAGCGCGAGAGCGGGCGCGTCGTGCTCGCGCGCGACCGCTTCGGGATCAAGCCGCTCTATCTCGCCGAAACCGATGGCCGCCTTCTCTTCGCCTCCTCGCTCCCGGCGCTGGTCGCAACGGGGGAGGTCGACACCACGATCGACCCGGTGGCTCTCCAGTTCTACATGACGTTCCATGCGGTGGTGCCTGCGCCTTATACGATGATCAAGGGGGTGCGAAAGCTTCCGCCGGCGACGATCCGGGTGATCGAGCCGGATGGCTCGTCGAAGGACACGGTCTTCTGGCGGCTTTCCTATGATCGCTCGTCGGAGGACGCGACGCGTTCCGCGGACGAGTGGCGCGACATGGTGCTCGACGAGCTTCGCCGGGCCGTCAAGCGCCGCATGGTGGCTGACGTGCCTGTCGGCGTCCTGTTGTCCGGCGGCGTCGATTCGAGCGTCATCGTCGGGCTGCTCGCGGAGCAGGGACAGAAGGGTCTCAAGACCTTCTCGATCGGCTTCGAGGAGGCGCATGGCGAGAAGGGCGACGAATTCATCTATTCCGACCTGATCGCCGAGCGCTTCGCGACCGACCATACGAAGATGATGATTCCCTCGGTCAACATGCTCGAGGCGCTTCCCGCGACGATCAAGGCGATGTCGGAGCCGATGGTCTCCTACGACAATGTCGGCTTCTACCTCCTGAGCCAGGAGGTCGCCAAGCATGTGAAGGTGGTGCAGTCGGGGCAGGGGGCGGACGAGATTTTCGCCGGCTATCACTGGTACCCGAAGCTCGTGAACTCCAACGATCCCGTCGATGACTACGCAAGGGCCTTCTTCGACCGCTCGCATGCCGTGATGCGCGAGCATCTCTCGCCGCGCTGGCACGTGGACCGGGACGAGACGCGCGCCTTCGTTGAGTCGCATTTCGGAACGCCCGGAGCGGATGATCCCGTCGACAAGGCGCTGCGGCTGGATGCGACGGTGATGCTCGTCGATGATCCGGTGAAGCGCGTCGACAACATGACGATGGCCTGGGGCCTCGAGGCGCGCGTGCCCTTCCTCGACTACGAGCTTGCGGAGCTGGCGGCGCGCATTCCCTCGCGGCATCAACTGGCCCACGGGGGCAAGGGCGTGCTCAAGGAGGCCGCCCGGCTCGTCATCCCCAACGAGGTGATCGACCGCCCGAAGGGCTATTTCCCGGTCCCGGCCCTGAAATACATCCAGGGGCCGACGCTCGACATGGTGCGCGACACGCTCACCAGCGCGAAGGCGCGCGAGCGCGGCCTGTTCAACGAAGCCTATCTCGACCGGCTCTTCGCCGATCCGACGAGCGCAATCACGCCGCTGCGCGGTTCCGAGCTCTGGCAGGTGGCGCTGCTCGAGGTGTGGCTGCAGAGCCACGACATCTGAGACGGGCCGAGAGCGAGCCCGACCTGTCGAAACCGGTATCGAGGATGACATGGCAAAGCTGACGACGTCGCGTGGTGAACGGTCGATGCAGCGCGGACGCGAACAGCGCCGCAAGCCGGCCTATGCGGGGGTCGAGCAGAATTCGCCGCCGCAGCCGAATGCGACCATGGACTGCGGCTGGGGACGGCTGCTCTTCGGGCAGACCTTCGAGGATCCCGCCCAGCTCGTGGAGGCGATGCGCGGCGAGCGGCCCGACCGCCGCGACATCGCGGTCTATGTCCGCGACCCGCATGTGGCGCTCGCGACCGCGCCGCAGGAGATGTTCCTCGACCCCTCGCACATGTTCCGGCTGCATCTGTCCCGCTACCGCCATTCGCGCAAGAAGCCGGCCGGCTTCTTCGTCCGGCGGCTGTCCTCTGCGGCGGATGCGGACGGGGTCAACCGGATCTACGCCGCGCGCGGGATGGTGCCGGTCCCGCCCGATTTCTTCTGGTCGAAACGCGACAGCCGGGCGATTACCTACTATGTCGCGGAGGACGAGGTCACGGGGAACATCATCGGGACCGTCACCGGCGTCGACCATTTCCGCGGCTTTGGCGATCCCGAGCGCGGCTCCTCGCTCTGGTGCCTCGCCGTCGACCCGCAGGCCGTCCAGCCGGGGATCGGGGAGATGCTCGTGCGCCATCTGGCGGAGCATTTCAAGGCGCGCGGGTCCGCCTTCATGGACCTCTCGGTGATGCACGACAACACCTTCGCCATCGCCCTCTACGAGAAGCTCGGCTTCGAGCGCGTGCCCTTCTTCACCCTCAAGCGCAAGAACTTCATCAACGAGAGGCTTTTCGCGGGCCCCGGACCCGAGGAGAACCTGAACCCTTACGCGCGTCTCATCGTGGACGAGGCGCGCAGGCGGGGCATTGACGTGGAGGTGACCGACGCCGATGGCGGGTTCTTCCGTCTGATCTATGGCGGCCGCTCGATCCATTGCCGTGAAAGCCTCTCGGAACTCACCTCGGGCGTCGCCGTGTCGATCTGCGACGACAAGGCGGTGACGCGGCGGCTCGTGCAGCGGGCCGGCATCAGCGTTCCCGAGCAGATCGAGGCTGGCGACGAGGAGGCGATGCGCGAGTTCCTCGCCCGGCACCAATCCGTCGTCGTCAAGCCGGCGCGGGGCGAGCAGGGCAGGGGCGTTGCGGTTGGCGTGGAGACGATCGAAGATCTCGAGAAGGCGGTGACGGTCGCCCGCAACTTCTGCGACCGGGTCCTGATCGAGCAGCGGGTCGAGGGCGAGGACCTTCGGCTCGTGGTGATCGACTTCAAGCTCGTCGCCGCAGCGATCCGGCGGCCGGCCCGCGTCGTCGGCGACGGCAAGACGACAATCCGCGAGCTGATCGAGCGACAGAGCCGCAGGCGCATGGCGGCGACGGGGGGCGAGTCCCGTATTCCCCTGGACAAGGAGACGGAGCGCACCATCGCCGAAGCGGGCCATGCGCTCGACGACGTGCTCGCGGAGGGCGTCGATCTCAATGTCCGCCGTACGGCTAACCTGCATACCGGCGGGACGATCCACGACGTGACGGGGCAGGTCCATCCCCGCCTCGTCGATGCGGCGATCCGGGCGGCGCGGACGATCGATATTCCTGTGGTCGGGATCGATTTCATGGTGCCGACGCCCTATGGACCCGACTATGCTTTCATCGAAGCAAACGAGCGGCCCGGTCTGGCGAACCACGAGCCGCAGCCGACAGCGGAACGATTCGTCGATCTCCTCTTTCCGCTTTCAATACCCGCCGCCGTTCGCCAGGCGGCGTATCTGGACCGCAGGGACAAATGCAACGCCTGACGATCGATACCGACTACCTGCGTGAGCGGCTTGCCGATCTGCTCGCGATCCCCAGCCCGACGGGCTACACGGACAGCATCGTCAGGCATGTCAGCCAGGAGATCGAAAAGCTCGGGCTCACCTACGAGCTGACGCGCCGCGGCGTGATCCGGACGATCCTGCCCGGCGAGATGCAGCGCCCCGCCCGCGCGCTGGTCTCGCATCTCGACACGCTCGGCGCGCAGGTGATGCAGCTCAAGGAGAACGGGCGGCTCGAACTGGTGCCGATCGGGCACTGGTCGGCGCGGTTCGCCGAAGGCGCCCGCGCGACGATCTTCTCCGAGAAGGGCGCCTATCGCGGGACGATCCTGCCGCTCAAGGCCTCGGGGCATCGCTACAACGAGGAAATCGACACCGCGCCCGTCGGCTGGCCGCATGTGGAATTGCGTGTCGACGCCCGCGCCCGTGACCGGCACGACCTGCACAGGCTCGGGATCGATGTCGGGGATATCGTCGCCATCGATCCCCATCCGGAATTCCTCGACAACGGCTTTATCGTCTCGCGTCATCTCGACAACAAGGCCGGGGTGGCGTCGATGCTCGCCGCGCTCAAGGCCTTGCGCGAGGCGAAGGAGAAGCCGGCGGTCGATACGCACTGGCTGTTCACGATCGCGGAGGAGGTTGGCGTGGGGGCCTCCGCGGCCCTGACCAACGACGTGGCCGCCATCGTCGCGATCGACAACGGGACGACCGCGCCGGGACAGAACTCGGACGAATTCGGCGTGACCATCGCCATGGCCGACCAGACCGGGCCGTTCGATTTCCATCTCACCCAGAAGCTGGTCAAGCTCTGCCGCGACAACGACATCCGCTATCAGAAGGACGTGTTTCGCCATTATCGCTCGGATTCCGCCTCCGCCGTCGTAGCCGGGCACGACGTGCGCGCGGCGCTCCTGACCTTCGGCGTCGACGCGTCCCACGGCTACGAGCGCATCCACATGCACGCACTGCGCTCGCTCGCGGAATTGATGACGGCCTATGCGACGAGCCCGGTGGAGATCGCCCGCGACATCCACGAGATCAAGAAGGGACTTGGGGGCTTCACGCGCCAGCCCATGTCCGCGGCGGATCTCGATGAGATGTTGCCGGAGAATCCGTCGGAGGCCGAATGACGATCAGCCGGCGGATGCGTCGGCGGCTTCGGGTTGCGCGCGCAAGCCTGCCGCGATCTGCCGGTTGATGTTGATCAGCGCGTCGATCTTCTCCGGACGAGGGTCGACCATGAGATCGACCGTTCGGTTGAAGATGAAAAGCGCGAGATTGGCGATATTCTGCTTGATCTCGCGGGGGAGGGGATTGTCCGCCTCGGTCGCGGAGGTCGCCAGTATCGTCCAGAGCTTGCGGTTATAGGTTAGCGCCTCTTCGAGTTCCGGTTGCCGGATGGCCCAGTCATCCATCACGTTCTGAAGGCGCATCGCCGCCTTTGTGAGAAGACCCGCCTCGAGTTCCCGCGGGGTCTGGGTGGCCTGAGCGTTCTTGGCATAGACATTAGCCCCGTGTTGCATTGGATAACGCCTCCTCCTCGAACGCGATGAGCTTCTTCACTTCCTTCAAGGCTTTATAGAAGTCACCGGTTAGGAGATGGTTATTCACATCCGCGACAATCGGAGTTGCGCTCGGGGCCGCGCCGAGAAAATCCTTCACGAGCGGAAAATACGTCTCGTTATGGCCGCTCAGGTCGCCATTCAGATACATGAGCTGCACGGCGAGATAGATGCGCTTCGCCGGAGTGTCCGCCGTATCGACGTTGAGGATGTCCTTCTCGCGAAGGATCGGCGCCTCGCCCTCGATGAAGAAGCGCGTGCGCGCGTCTCCGTTGCGGATGACGGCGGTGCCGATGATGACCCGCTCGCCGGGCTTGAGTTCTACCCTGAGGGGCATGGCGTGCTCCAGGAAGATGTTGCGAGCGTCGTCGCAGTCAGCCGAACAGGCGCAGGATGCTCTGCTCCGCCTGGGAGGCGAGCGACAATGCCTGCTGCGAGAGCTGCTGGCGGGTGTTCAGCGCGAGAAGATTCGCCGCCTCCTCGTTCTGATCCGCAAGGACGAGCCCATCAGCGCCACCTTTCAGCGTGTTGATCATCTCCTTGGTGAATTCCTCGCGGATGCGTATCGTCGTCAGGCTGGTGCCGAAGGTCGCGGCCTGCGTGCGCAGGTTCGAGATTGCGGTATTCACGAGCGTTGCCGATGCCGCGATGGCGGTATCGCCGTTCGTGGCGGTCGCCGCTGCCCAGTTCGTATTGTCGTCGGCGCCCGCGGCGGAGGCTACCGCAACCGCGATTCCTGCGGCGTCCGTGGCATAGCTGACGGCATTGACCGTCTGCGTATTCGTGCCTGTCTCGTTGAAGACGACGGTGAGGTTGTCGCCCCCCAGCAGGTTGATGCCGTTGAAGCCGGAATCGGCAGCAAGGTTCATCAGTTGCGTGCGCAGGGCGTTGAACTGCGTTCCGAGGGTCTCGCGGGCTGCCGGCGTGGTCGCGTCCGCGGCCTCCTTGGTGATCGCCGCCATGGCCTCCAGGATTTTTGTCATTCCCTTCATGCCTTTGTCGGCGGCCTCGATCGTCTTGATGCCGAGGCCCATGCCATCGAGGCGGCGCGAAAGATCGGAAGCCCGATTGTTCAGCGCTGCGGACTGAAAGAAGTTCCGCGGATCGTCGAGGGCGGAATTGACGCGCTTGCCTGTGGAAAGCCGTTGCTGAATCGTACTCTGCTGATCGGCGATCATCTGAAGGGTGAGCACGTTCCCGCGAACGGCGCTTGAAAGCGTGATATCCATGATCTCGACCTCGAATGACGTGCCTTGCGGAGCCTTTCAAGGACAATGGATCAGTTAACCTTAATTTTTGGTAAAGCGGTGTTTGATCATCATTGAGCACAAGCGGAAGCAGGCGGCGGGTGAGGGCCCGCCGCCTGTTTTGGCGATCTGCTCCGGTATGTGACCGGGGTCAGAAGAGACGCAGGATGCCCTGCTGCGACTGGCTCGCCAGCGACAGAGCCTGAATCCCGAGCTGCTGGCTCGTCTGAAGGGCGAGCAGCTTCGCGGCTTCCTCGTTCTGGTCCGCAAGGACCAGGCCGTCGGCGCCGGCCTTGAGGGTGTTCACCATCTCCTTGGTGAAGTCCTCGCGGATCCGGACCATGGTGAGGTTCGAGCCGAAGCTCGCAGCTTGGGTCCGCAGGTTCGAGATCGCGGTGTTGACCGCCGTCTCGGAGGCGGCGATGGCGGTGTCGCCGTTGGCGGCGGTTGCCGCAGCCCAGTTCGTGTTGTCGTCAGCCCCTGCCGCGGACGCGACCGCCACCGCGACGCCGGCGGCATCCGTGGCGTAGGCGACAGCGGTCACGGAAAGGGTGTTCGTCCCGCCTTCGTTGAAGCTGACCGTGAGGTTGTCTCCGCCAAGCAGGTTGATGCCGTTGAAGCCGGAATCGGCTGCAAGGGTGGTCAACTGCGTGCGCAGGGCGTTGAACTGGGTACCGAGCGTCTCACGTGCTGCGGGAGTGGTCGCATCCGCGGCCTCCTTGACGATGGCCGACATGCTCTCCAGGATCTTTGTCATCCCTTTGATGCCCTTGTCGGCGGCTTCGATCGTCTTGATCCCGATGCCCATGCCATCGAGGCGGCGGCTGAGATCGTTGGCGCGGTTGTTGAGCGCCTGCGCCTGGAAGAAGTTCCGCGGGTCGTCGATGGCCGAAGACACCTTCAGGCCCGTCGCCAGACGATTCTGAATGGTGCCGATCTGGCTCTGCGTGTTCTGCAGGGACAGAAGATTGGTGCGCATCGCGTTTGACAGACTGATACCACCCGACATGATGTTTCCTTTCTGGATGCTTCGTCATTCTTGACGCCCGAACGGTTCTGTCCGGAGTGGCTCCAGATTGGGGTTCTTCCTGTAAAGAAATTCTTGCTCGGATCAGCGAAGCTCGGCTGTTTACGCAGTTCGCCGAAACCGGTCTTCTCTTGTGGTTGATGAGCCATTGTTGAACACGTTGAACGCAATGTTCCAAAACGGCACAAAAAAACCGCGCCGAAACGGCGCGGCTTCGTCCGGGAAATGCCGGGTTCAACCGATGACGCTGCGGGGCGTTGAAATGCTTCCACCCTGGCTTGCCGTCGTTTCGCGAAGATAGGCGCGAAGCTTGAGGGTTTGTTCCGTCGGAATCTGGGTGACGACTTCCCCCGTTCTCTGGTCGCGGGCGCGGAACACGACGTCGCGAGAGTTCTCGTCGATCTCCATCCGCCGTTCGACAGTGCGCTGCATTGCCGCCTCCAGCGCGGCGCGGTCTCGCGCCCCTGCGCTGGGTTCGAAGCGCACGGGAGAAATTTCCTCGATCTGCTGAACCGCCGCCTCGCGCGACAATTCGGTTTTCACCGATCCAGAGGAAACCGGGGGATCAACCCGCTGGGGCGCGGATTGCGACGAAGGGAGAGCCTGCTTGTTCACGCCGCCGATTTCCATGGCAGCCTCCTGAAAACTCGAGTGAGCCATTCTGGCTATCACGCTCGACAATACGGGATGGGAGTGAATCGAAAGTTTAACGAGATAGTTAAATTTGAAGATAAATGCTGTTTTCGCTGCCTCAAAACAAGCATCATGCGCGGCACAGATCTTCTTCCAGGGAGTGCCGCGATTCCGCAGCAGTATCCATCTTCCGATTACGTGTGATTAAGGCCAAGCTTTGGTGGCTTGCCAGGAATTGGTAGCGTGTCATGATATCGGCCGCGCGATCGATCCGGGGCCGCGGCCATGGGTCGTTGCAGGGCGCACGAATGGAGATACGGTATGTCCGGTCCGCCCGTCGGAAGTCCCATTGATCCCGCAGTGACGATCGGGCACGTGCATTTAAAGGTCTCGGACATCGAGCGGTCCCTGGAGTTTTACTGTGGCGTTCTTGGGTTTCAGCTCATGCAACGTTACGGCAGCCAGGCTGCCTTCATTTCCGCAGGCGGCTATCACCATCATATCGGACTCAATACGTGGGAGAGCCGGGGCGGCTCGCCGCCGCCTCCGGGCACGACGGGCCTGTTCCATACCGCTATCCTCTATCCGACGCGGGCCGCACTGGCGGATGCGCTGCGGCGCGTGATGGCGGCGGGGATTCCCCTCGACGGGGCGAGCGATCACGGGGTGAGCGAGGCGCTCTACCTTCGCGATCCCGACGAGAACGGGGTAGAACTCTACCGGGACCGCCCGGAGGCGGAATGGCCCCGCGATGCCGATGGCGGCCTGGCGATGTTCACCCGCGCCCTCGACATCGCGGACCTGCTTGCCCAGAAATAGAAGCGGCTACGATTGGCAGAACGTGATGCTCCAGTTCGACGCCGTCACCGCCCGCCTTGTGCTCGCGCTCGCGCGCGAAGGCTCGATCGCGCGGGCGGCGGAGCGGGAGAATATTGCACCCTCCGCCGTGAGCCGCCGGATCGCCGATCTCGAAGGGAGGCTGGCGGTTACCCTTTTCGACAGGACGACGCAGGGCGTTCGCCTCACCGGCGCCGGAGCGGCCTATGCCGAAGGCTGCCGCGTCATCCTGCGGGCGATCGCGGATCTCGATGTGGCCATGGCGGATTTCGCGGAAGGAAGGCGAGGGGAGTTGCGCCTTGCCTGCACCAGTTCGGCGCTGTCGGGGCGTCTTCCCGAGCTGCTCGCCAGTTTCGCCAGCAGCCACCCCGGCGTTGCCCTCGACATTCAGGAGATGGCGGCCCGCGCGGCGCTCGATGCCCTGGAGGAGGCCCGGGCGGACTTGGCCATCGTCGCCGACAACTACGATTTCGCCCGATATGACACCCTGCCGTTCGAGGATGATCCGGTCTGGGTTCTGGCGCGGCCCGAGCATCCCCTGGGGCAGCGCATCGTCCGCGGCGGCGCGATACCCTTCGCGGAGGCCGTCGCGCATGAGGTCGTCGGCATCCACCATTCGGGCGCGCTCGACCGTCTGCTCAACGACGCCGCGCGCGCTTGCGGAAGCGCGATGGGGGAGCGGGTGAATGTCGAGAGCTTTCCGGCGCTGGTGCGGATGGTCGAGGCCGGGTTCGGTATCGGCTTCCTGCGCGCGACGAGCCTCCACCTGCTCGCCGGAACCGATCTCGTCAGCGCTCCACTTGCGGATCCATGGGCAAGGCGCAAGCTCGTCATCGCGCGGCGGCCCTCCGCACCCCTTTCACAGGCGGTGAAAAGCTTTATCGCACTTTCGGAACCGCGTTGAAGAAGGTTCAGCTGCGATAGAGTAATTCGTCATCCTTCTGCGCCATCTTGCGCGCGGTCTCCTGGCGATCCGAAAAGCGCTGGTAGTCCTCGGTGATCGCGTCCATCTGGCCCTTGACGTTCTCGGGAGAGCCGGGGAGCTTGCGCGCGATGACCGCGGATGCGGACGTGCCGCTGGGGAACAAGAGGTCGAGCATCAGCGCGGTGAATGCAACCGACTCGAGTTCCTGCATTGCACGGTCGCGCGCAGCGTTTGCATGCGCTTCCTGGTTCTCGGTCGAGGGAGCTGGGCGATCCTCGGCCTGAACCGAGGGCTTGGAGGGCGTTGGTGGCGCCTGCGGTGCCTGCGGCGGTGGCTGCCATGGCGCAGGTCCCGGATCGTTCGGAATCGGGATTGGAGCAAAGACGACGTGCGAACCGAAGTTGTTGCTCCCGCCGCTAAATGGGTCAAAGCCCGACATCGTCCTGCTCCATCATTTGCAATCGAGGATCGCAAGGAGCCCCGATCAAGGCAAGAGCTAAGATTATTGCCTGTAGAGCGCCTGAATCGCCTGCGGCCGGCGGGCGTAATCCTGGTTCTGCGCTTCAGTCGACATTTCGAGACCTTTGCGCTGGCCCGTATTGGCGTTCAGCGTGAGGCTCGTCAGCATCGACTCCTGCGTATTGATATTGTCGGCCGTTCTCATGGCTGACTGAAACGCCATGTTCTGCGCAGCAACGCTGATGACGTTCTGCTCCATCGTGCTGGAGGTGTCCGTCGTCGTCGGAAGATTATTGCCAATACTCGCCGCCATCGCTCACTCCCGCAATTTCGTTCCTTCACGACCAAAGGTTGGCGAATCCGGAGGCGAGAGTCAACAAAATGTTAACGTCGCTTAACGAGTTTTAGGTGATTGGTTAATGCGGTTCAGCTCCAGGCCCGTCGCGCGGTCTCCTGGAGCTCGTTGTAACGATTGTTGAGGCTGCCGGTCACGCCATCGACCATGGAATGCGCGACGCTGTTGTTCGTGATCGCCGTCTCGGTGGCAATGTTTCCGGAAGTCATGATCTTGAAGATCGCCGCCGTCAGGAGCTGCTGGCGCGAGGCCTCGATCAACTGGTTCTTGAGCGAAATTTCGGGAAGCATTGTCTTCTCCTTTCGGGCGGTCTCGTTCGTGACCCGGTGCGTCCATGCCGCACCGGGTCAGGTCAATGGATCAGACCTGGCTCATCTTCTGGGCGAGGTTCTTCATGAAGCTCTGGCGGCGGCCGTTGAGCATCTGGTTCATCGATTCGAGGCTCGCATCGGAGGTCAGCGAATCCTCTGTGGCCATCCGGCTCATCGTCCCGAGGCGAGAATATTTCTGGGTCAGGGTGTTCTGACGATTTTCAAGATCCTGCTTGAATTTCATCATCTCTTCCATCTGCTTCATCTGATTCTCGGCGTCGAGCCGCATCTGCTCGAAGGGGTCCTCCTCCTCCTCGACCTCCTCTACCTCCTCCGACTCCTCTACCGAAGAGGTGTCCTCTATCGTCTCGTCCGATTCGTCGTTCGAATCCTCAACAACGCCAAATTCTTCGTCTGCTCTCGCCTCGGCTATCTCGATCTTTTCAAGAAGGTCCGCGGCGTCCTCTTCGGAGAGCGCATCGACGTCGCCGGACTCGATCGCCGCACGCTGCTCATCGTTCAGGCCGAGTTCCTCGAGGACCTCCATCATGAATTCTTCCCGAGCAGCCGCATCGTCAACGTCCTCTGAAGTCTCGCCCTCCTCGACTTCGTCGGTCTCCGTCACTTCCGTATCGTCGCCGTTCAGGAAGTTGACAGAATCCTCGCCCTCGACTTCGTCATTTCCCGTCTGCTGCTGCAGAGCGGTCAGCTTCGCCTCGATATCCTGCTTCTCCCTCAAGGAAAGCCTCGAGAAATCGCCGGTCGCGAGTGCGTCCCACTGCTCATCGGTCAGATCGAGCAGGTCGCGGTCGTTGTCGGGATCTTCGTCCACCAACTGGGGCAGGAGCACCTCGAGACTGTTCGGGGACGGGTTGCCATCCTCAGTGACCAGATAGAGCTCCCGGAGAAAATTGTCCGTCTGCGTGTCGGGTTCGTTTCCGACATTGATATTGGACGAGCCGTCACTCGGGCCCAGCCTGATGTTGTTGTCGACTGGCATATCACCCTCCAAGCAAATTTCTCATTAAGTTGGTAGCATAAATAATAATCTGTTTCAAGTCATAAATATAAATTATATAGAAACGTTATTTATATGATTATGAATGCAGAGGCTGGCGTCGTTCGCATTAACCCCCTCTTAACCCCGACGGTTAATCCTCGGTAGTATCCTGTCCAGCTAGTCGCGAAAGCATTGCGCCCATGGGCGGCGCGGCGGGCGCGGCGATCAGGGGCGACATGCGACCGATATGGGTGACGCAGTTCTGCTTTGTCTTCAGCGTGGTCCCTTTGGTTGGGCCGGCGGCGGATGCGCGCGCCTTCGAGCCGCCGCTCCGCGCGGCGCCGGTCCCGCAAGTCGAGACTCCCGCCACTCGGGGGCCGCGCAGCGCCGTTTTCGGCTCCTTTGCCGATATGGCTGCGCGCAACGACAAGCTCGACGGCCGCATCTCGCTCTACGTGCGTGAACGCGCCCTTGACGCGGTCTTCAACGATCTTGCCCTGATCGCTGGCCTGCGGATGCGCATCAACGATCGTCTCGACGGCGAGACGGTGAGCCAGCGCCGCCTGGCGGGGACGGTGCGCGAGACGCTTGACGATCTCGCTACCGAATTCAACCTCGTCTGGTTCGCCGAGCGCGATCTCGTGGACGTATCTCGCGCGGACACCGCGACTGTGAAGACTTTTCAGGTCGGACGGGTGAGCGACGCACAGATTCGCAACGCGATCGCGCGCTTCGGTCTGATCAACGCGGATTTCGCCCTCGAGGTGGACGAGTCCAGCGGCGTTGCAAGGGTTTTTGCGCCGCCGCGGCTCTCCTCGCGCATCGAATCGATCATCGTCGGGTTGCGCGCGCCGGTCGAGATTCAGGGGCCGGTTGACGTCATTCGCTTCGGACTGCGCCAGCGCGGCCCCGATTGAGGGCGGACGGGGAGGGGAGGAGATGCTCGCTGCGCTGAAATCCCGCTTCGATCGCCGCGGCGAAAGAGCCGTGGGCGATGAGGTCCCGGCCGGCCTCGAGGATTCGCGCGCGTCAAGGGAGCCTCCCGATGAAGCGGACGACGAGCCGTTCGTCGTCCGGGTCGCCGATCGCGGCGAAATCTGTTTCGACCAGAAATTCCCGGCGGGCGCGATCCTGATCGGCGGCAATCCGGAATGCGACATCGTCATCACGGATCTGGAGGAGCCGGAGATCGCTACGCTCCGGCTCGAGAATATCGGCGCAGCCTGCCTCGTGACGCTGACGGCGCTCGCGCCCGGGGTCGTGGCGCGCGGCCGGGAACTCCCGGTCGGCCAGCCGTTGGTCTTTCCGGAGCGGGCCAGTTTCTTCGTCGGCGACGAATACGGCTTCGAGGCTTTCTATGAGCCTGCGAGGACGCCCATCGCCGCGCCGGGCGCGATGCCGGTTCTCCTGATATGCGGCGCTGTGCTTCTCGCGGCGGCCGCCTGGATTATTGGCCAGCCGACGCCGCGGCCGCCTCTTCCGGAAGAGGGCTCCGCAGTCGAAAGGCAGATCGGTCCGCCGGTGGAGAGCATCGACGACGCGGCGATCCGCAGGCCCGCCATCAACGACGTGGCGAGCCCCGCGGCTCGCCTCGCCCTCGCCGAGGCGGAGCTGCGCGCGCGGCTCGTCTCCGCCAACCTCATCCCGCCCCTGCGCGTGGGTGGCCGTGTCGACACGCTCGTCGTGACGGGGGCGGTGACGACGGAGGAGCGCGAGCGGATCGTGGACGTGCTTTCGGACTTCCGCGAACGCGTCGACATCCCGCTGGAGATGAGCCTCGAATCCGAGCCGCGCGCCGCTCCCTTCTTCACCGCCATCGTGCTCGAGCCCGAGGCGCTCGTGATCGGCGCGGACGGGCGCCGCTATCGGGTCGACCAGAGGCTGCCGGATGGCGGCGTGCTCGAAAAGATCGACGAGAAGAGCATCATCGTTAACCGGGATGGATTACGGGAGCGGATAGACTACGCACGGTAGGCATGTGCGGCAAAGGGCAATCAGCGCGATGGCAATGTTCAATCGTCTCCTGATCGAGATGAGCAAGCGCCAGGATCTGGTGTTCGCCTTCTTCTTCGTCCTCATCGTCGCCATGCTCGTCTTTCCCCTGCCGACCTGGCTGATCGACGCGCTGCTCGCGGTCAACCTGACGCTCTCGCTGATCGTCCTTATCTCCGCGACATACCTGCGGCATCCCCTGGAGATGTCCTCCTTCCCCTCCATCATCCTCCTGACGAGCATGATGCGGGTAGCGATGTCGGTGGCGACCACGCGCCTCATCCTCGCGACGGGCGATCCGGGACAGCTCATCGTCGCCTTCGGGGAGTTCGTGATCGGCGGCAACCTCGTCGTCGGCCTCGTGATCTTCCTGATCATCGCCGTCGTGCAGTTCATGGTGGTGACGAAGGGCGCCGAGCGCATCTCGGAAGTCTCGGCGCGCTTCACCCTCGACGCGCTTCCCGGCAAGCAGATGTCGATCGACAACGACGTGCGCGCCGGGGACATTACCGCCGAGGAGGCGCGCGAGAAGCGGCGGACGCTCCAGCTCGAAATGCAGTTCCACGGCGCGATGGACGGCGCGATGCGCTTCGTCAAGGGCGACGCCATCGCGGGGCTGATCATCGTCTTCATCAACCTCGTCGGGGGGATGACGATCGGAATGGTGCAGCGCGGCCTCTCGGCGGGGGAGGCGGGGCAGCTCTACGTCCTGCTCTCGGTCGGCGACGGGCTGATCGCGCAGATCCCCGCCATGTTCATCGCGCTCGCCGCCGGCACCATCGTCACGCGCGTGACGACGGACGCCACGTCGAATCTCGGGCAGGACATCACGCGCCAGCTCGGCGCCGACCCCAAGGCGCTCGGCGTCTCGGGCGTGGTTTCGATCGGCATGGGCTTCATTCCCGGCTTTCCGACCGTGGTCTTCATCCTGCTCGGCATCCTGCTTTGCGGTCTCGCCTATGTCATGACGCGCGGGCCGGGGCCGGGCGCCCGGGATGACGCGGCGGCGGACGGGCCCGCCCGCGTCGAGCAGAAGGAGCGTCCGGGCGACCCGGGCGGAGCTGTTCCCGGTCCGGGTTCAGCCGATGGCGAGGAGCCGCTGCCCCTTCGTCCGGCTCAGCCGGGCGACATCATGGTGATCAACGGCAATCCGGAGACGCTTGAGCTGCTGCGTCCGGACGCCGCCTATCAACATGTCGAACGGACGAAGGAAACCTTCCTGCGTCGCATGGGGTTCTCCGCGCCGCCGGTCGGTTTTCGCTATGACCGCCGCCTCGGTCTCGGCGAGTTCGTCGTCGAGATCGACGACGTGCCGAGCCACGCCTTCACGATCGACGGCATCGATCCGGCGCGGCCGCTCAGCGAGGCCCAGGCGCGCGAATATGCGGACCACATCGCGGCGATCCGGGTGCGCCACGCCGCCGCCCTCTTCGGCGTCCCGGAGGCGGGGCAGTGGCTGGAGGACATCCAGCCGACCTGCGGACGCCTCGCCGTCGACATCCAGCAACTGATGCCTTTCATGGTGCTCGTCGAATCGCTGCGGCGCCTGCTCGATGACGGGGTCGGGCTCGTCCCGCCGCGCCTCGTGCTCGAGGGGCTCGTTCAGGCGTCCCAGCGCTCGCAGGATCCCGACATGGCGGCGGAGGTGGTGCGGGGCTTCCTGCGCCGGCAGATATCGAACAACGCCGCCGACCGGTCGAAGACGATCAGCGCCCTCGTGCTCGGCCCGGATGTGGAGACCGCCCTCCGGCAGGCGAGCGCCGCCGACCAGGGCGGCTCGGCGATCAAGGCCAACGACGAGGCCGTGCAGGGCTTCCTCGCCAATGCCGCGGCGATGATCGCCCGGCATGAAGACGGCGAGACGCCGCTGGTGATGATGACGGCCTCTGACCTGCGCCGCCCCCTGCGCCGCCTCATGAAGCAGCACGAGCAGGACATCTCCGTTCTGAGCTTCGCGGATGTCGCTCCGGGCTTTCAGGTTCGAACCGTAGAGGTCGTCACCGCCGCCGCCCAGGCGGCTTGACCACGAATCATCGCCATGATCATGATTCGCCACGCCTTTTCCTGCCCGCTCGTTAAGTTTTCGGTAAGGTGTCTCGCGCGCTTCGTGCAACCTCAGGCGGTCCCCATTGCCCGTGCATCCGCCCGAAACGGCTCCGGAACCCCCTCGACCTGCCCCGGTTCGTTGCGTTTGTGCAACAGCGACCTGAAAAGACCCGTTTCGCGCCGGTTTGGGGGCAAGGTTAAGTTGATCCGGAGAACTGCATGGATATGGTGATTTTCGCGACGGGGGTTCCCCGGTCGTGACTTGCCCCCGATGATCGGCGCGACCGGCGCGAGGGTGAGTGGACGGGGAAAAGGGAAAGCTTTCTGGTCTCGTGTGAGTCCATTGGCACAATGCCCGGCCCCCCAGGGTCTCGAAACTTTGGAGGTCAGTAATGAAGCTCGCTAAGAGCCTTCTCCTCGGGTCTGCCGCTGGTCTTATGGCGGTTGCCGGAGCTAATGCAGCCGATCTGCCTGTGCGCGCGGCTGCCCCCGCCGTTGATTACGTCCGCATCTGCAATGCGTACGGCAATGGCTTCTTCTACATCCCGGGCACGGATACCTGCCTGCGCGTCGGCGGCTTCATCCGCGCCGACTACATCCTGAATGACACCCGTGGCTTCAACGCGGCCGCGGATCGTGCCGCGCAGGGCTACACGTTCTTTGCCCGCGCCCGCATCAACATGGATTCCCGCACCGGCACGGAATACGGCCTGCTGCGCACCATGACGGCGATCGACTTCAATGCCCAGAACGGCCAGGGAACGACCGCTATCAACCTGATCAACGCCTTCGTGCAGTTCGGCGGCCTCACCGCCGGTCGCGTGCAGTCGTTCTTCATGTATCGCTGGGCGCAGGCCGGTTATGGTCCGTTCTTCCAGAGCACGAACCTGACCTACGGCACGACGAACGTTCTCGCCTACACCGCGACCTTCGGTAACGGCATCTCCGCCACGATCGCCCTCGAGGACGGCAACCGCCGCGCTCCGGGTATTGCCGGCACCGTCTACGCCGGTCGTCAGATGCCCGACATCGTTGCCAACATCAACGTGTCGCAGGGTTGGGGCTCTGCCCGCCTCGCCGGTGCCATCCACCAGATCCGCCCGCAGGCGGCTGGCGTTGACACGAAGTATGGCTGGGCCGTCCTGGCCGGCGCGGAAGTCAACCTTCCGATGCTCTCGCCCGGCGCCCTGCTCTGGGTTCAGGGTACCTATGCTGACGGCGCCTCGAACTTCTCGGGCGGCCGCAACGACCCGACCCGTCTCGGCTACGTCAACGTCAACGCGTACCGAATCGGTGGCTCGCTCCGCACGGTGAAGACCTGGGCCGTGTCTGCCGGCTTCCGTCACTTCTGGACCCCGCAGCTGCAGTCCAACATCCATGCGGCGTATGTCGACACGTCCTTCTCGACCCTCGGCCGCCAGACCTACGGCGTCGCCAACTGGTCCGGCTGGAACATCGGCAAGAGCCTGATCTGGTCGCCGGTCGCCGGTCTCGCCATCGGCGTGGAAGGCCAGTACGCTCAGGTTCGCGGCCGCGGCATCAACGCTCCTCGCGTGATCCGCCAAGGCGGAGTGGCGAAGCGCACCGACGACGTGTGGACCGCGCGCCTGCGCATCCAGCGCGACTTCTGATCGGCTTACGCCGACTGGAAGAGAAAGCCCCGGCGCAAGCTGGGGCTTTTTTTGTTGCTCGCCGTCGTTCCGATGACCAAGAACGTTTGGCTTGTGCGGCTTATGGAAACTGCCCCTGATCGATCGGCGCCGGGTCACGCCCGAGGCGAACTCCGCCGGGACCATATTCCGGCGACGGGATGATCTGCCCTCTGTCGTTGTCCATGCGAGGGCTCCGCTCCCATTCATGCCGCCAGCGGCGATCGGAATAGCGATCCCGTGGCCTCCATCGCGGCGCATCCCCGTAATCGTTCCAGCCATAGTCGGGACCACGGTGATACCAAGGCCGGTCCCGGTAATGGCTGCCCCAGTAGTCCCCGATGCTGAAGCCGATCAGCGGCAGCGCGATGATGCCCGCGAGCTCGGGGAGCCGCACTCTCCGGTCATTGTAGGCGAAGGCGAGATAGCGTCCCGAAACCCATCCGCGTGCTCCAGGACCGATGGCGTCGCACCAGCTGTAGTTTTCAAGGCACCCGACCACCTCGATCTGGGAGCCGCGCGGAAGAACGGTCACCACGGGATACCGCGTCCCGGGTCCGGCACGCATGTTCAGGTCACCGGTGACCAGCGCGATCTCGGCAGTCGCGGATGATGCAGGTATCGCGAACAGCGCGACAGCCGCGCCCGCGACCTTGAGGAACTTGTACTTCATTTCGATTCCCTCGCTGCTCTATTATCGACAATGATTGCAAGCGTAACTTGTTCCCTGTTGCCGATTGTCCGTCGGACACGCCATTGTCTTGCGAAATCCGGCACTGGTGCCGTCCCGGATGGCACTGGTGCCGTGCCGGATCTCGGGAACCTGCCTTGGAGTTCCTCGGGAATGGGGAACACATCCCGCCCGTCGACGTTTGGAGGGTACGCCCCGCGGCTGAAACCGCATTGCCGCGGACCCATCAACACCAGCCTTCAAGGTGATTCATGAACTTCAAGATTCTTTCGTCCACGGCGGTTGCGCTGACTCTTCTCGTTGCGCCTGCCGCGATCGCACAGACGTCTTCTTCGCCGGGCGGCGCTCCCGCCGTGGCGCCGGAGCCCGGCCGCGCGTCTGATCCGCAGTCGACTCCGGGTGCGGTTTCTCCGACGCCCTCCACGACCGGCGCGATCGGCGAGGCCGACATGTTCGACGAAGAGCGCGTGCGCGCCTCGCTCGCAGAGCAGGGTTACACGGATGTCGGCGAGCTCGGCGTCTACTACACGACGACTGCGGTTCGTAACGGCCAGCCCGTGACGATCACGGTCGATGCTCGCACGGGTCGCGTCGTCGACTGACGCTGTGCACATCTGAGTTTAAAGGGAGCCCCGGCAATCGCCGGGGCTTCTTCTGGTTTCTGCACGGATGCATTGACGCGGCTGGGCGCTTGCCGGAGGCTTTCCGGCGGATATGCGACGGAGTGATGCCTTGCGCAGCAGGTCGATCATTTTGGCGATCGGGTTCGTGCTGGTGGTTCTGGCCGGGCTGGCGGCTCTTTCGCCAACGCTTCAGGAACGCCTCGGGATCGATGCCCTTCTTCATTCGGATGACGTAACGGTGACGGGCTCGACCGGGCCCCAGTCTCCCCCTCCGTCGACGGAGATGGCGGCTTCTCCCGAGGCCGATGATTCCCAGGCGGATACTCCCCCAGCACAGACGTCCGCCGTCGAGCCGCCACTTGTTGAAACGCCACAAACCGCCCCGTCCCCCGCGCCGCCCGCCGTTGAGCCGACCGAATCCGAGGAACCGGACGAGCCCGCCATGGCTGCCGTCCCCCCGACGCCCCGCATGTTGACGATTTCGCGATCCGCGGACCGCGTAAGCCTCTCGGGCGGGATCGCCCAGGCGCAAACACGTGATGCATTGATCGAGGCTGCGATGCGCGCCTTCCCGACATCGGGAATTGAAACCAGCCTCGATGAAGTCGCGGATCTGCCCGAGGGCCACGACGAGGCGGGTCTTGCCGCGATCGCTGCCCTGTCGCGGCTCGCCGAGGGGCGGGCTCGCATATCCGACGGGGAGATCGCAGTCTCGGGTCGGTCGCTTTACGCGCAGGGGAGCGGCATGATCGAAGAGCGAACGGCGTCGTTGACGCCTGAAGGCTGGGCCTTGTCGCTTGATATCGAGGCGCCTGAACGGGCCGCCGAAAGCGATGCGGCCCGCTGCCAGCGGCTCCTCTCGGAGCAACTCGCCGACCGGCAGATCGGCTTTGCCGTCGCGGCGGCAACGCTCGAAGCCGATGCCGAGCCGATCATCGACGATCTCGCACAGGCCGCGTCCGACTGCCCCGATACGGTGATCGAAATCGCGGGCCATACGGATTCCGATGGGTCTGCCTCCGCGAATGAAACGCTGTCGCGGGAGCGTGCATCCGCCGTTCGCGATGCTCTCGTGGAGCGAGGCGTGGAGGCAGAGCGCCTGCGTGCGGTCGGCTACGGCCAGACGCGGCCGATCGCGCCGAACGACACGCCCGAGAACAAGGCGCGCAACCGGCGGATCGAGCTCGTGGTGATCGAGTAGCCGGACCTCACTCCTCGAGCGCGGTGCTGATCTCCAGCCATTCCTCCTCGGCCCGCGCGAGGGCGTCCGCTGCCTCGCCACGCATGCGGGACAACTCCGCCGCCTTGGCCGGATCGCGCCGGAAGGCCGATCCGTCACCGATCGCCGCGTCGATCCTGGCGATGATCCCGCTGAACTTCTCTATCCGGGCCTCCACGCCCGCCAGCTTCTTCCGGAGCGGAGCGAGTTGCGCGCGCCGCTCCGCCGCGAGCTTGCGATCGTCTCCGCGCGTCGGCTTCTCGTCGCGCTTCTCCTCGCGCTCCGGCGCGAACTCGCCGGCGAGGACGAGCCGACGGTAATCGTCCATGTCCCCGTCGAACGGCTTCACCTGCCCTGCGCCGATCAGCCAGAGCCGGTCGGCGCAGGATTCGACCAGGAAGCGGTCGTGGCTGACGAGGATCACCGCGCCCTCGAAATCGTTGATCGCCTCAACGAGTGCCTGCCGGCTGTCGATGTCGAGATGGTTCGTCGGTTCGTCGAGGATCAGCAGGTGCGGGCCGTCAAAGGCCGCAAGCCCCATCAGGAGCCGCGCCTTCTCGCCGCCGGAGAGTTTCGACACCGGCGTATCCGCCTTCGCGCCGGGGAAGCCGAAGCGCGCGGCGCGCGAACGGATCTTCGCCTCGGGCGCGCCGGGCATGCGTTCGGCGACATGGTCGAACGGCGTGGCCGAGAGGCGCAACTCGTCCAGCTGGTGCTGCGCGAAATAGGCGACGTTGAGCTTCGACGACATCTTCACCTCGCCCTTCAACGGCGGGAGGCGGCCGCCGACGAGTTTGCAGAAGGTGGACTTGCCGTTTCCGTTCGCGCCAAGAAGGGCGATCCGGTCGTCGGGGAGGATCGAGAGGTTGATCCGGTCGAGCACCGGCTTCTCGCCGTAGCCCGCCGCCGCGCTCTCGATGGCGATGAGGGGAGGGGCGAGCGCGCGCTCGGGGCTGGGCAGGTCGAAGCCGAGCGTCGGCTCGTCATTGATCGTGACGATCGGCTGGAGCTTTTCGAGGCGCTTGAGCCGCGACTGCGCCTGACGCGCCTTCGTCGCCTTTGCCCGGAAGCGGTCCACGAAGGATTGCAGGTGCTTGCGCTCCGCATCCTGCTTCACCTTCGCCTTCTCGAGCAGCATCTGCTTCTCCGCGCGCTGGCGCTCGAAGGACGAGTAGCCGCCGCGATAGAGCGTGAGCTTCGCGCGCTCGAGATGGAGGATATGGTCGACGCAGGTATCGAGCAGGTCCCGGTCGTGGCTGATGACGAGGACCGTGTGCGGATAGCGCGCGAGGTAATCGTAGAGCCAGATCGTGCCTTCGATATCCAGATAGTTCGTCGGCTCGTCGAGGAGCAGCAGGTCCGGCTCGGTGAAGAGGACGGCGGCGAGCGCCACGCGCATCCGCCAGCCGCCGGAATAGGACGCGCACGACCGTGCCTGCGCCTCGGCGTCGAATCCGAGACCGTGAAGGATCGCGGCCGCGCGGGCGGGGGCTGAATGCGCTCCGATATCGGTGAGCCGCGTCTCGATCTCCGCCCGGCGCATCCCGTCCGCGTGCTCCGCCTCCGCGAGAAGGTCCGCCCGTTCCTTGTCGGCGGCGAGCACGACCTCGATCAGGCTCTCCGGCCCCCCGGGCGCTTCCTGAGCGACGGTGCCGATCCGCATGCCCCTGGGCAGGCTGATCGCCCCGCTCTCGGGCGCGATTTCCCCCATCAGGATGCGGAACAGCGTCGTCTTGCCCGTGCCGTTGCGGCCCACGATTCCGACGCGCGAGCCGGGCGGAAGCGCAAAGGAGGCGTTATCCAGGAGGATGCGCTCGCCCAGACGATAGGTCAGATCGTTTACATGCAGCATGGGCCGCGTTGTGACGCGCATGACCGCGTTTGGCAAGTGCGTTCGCGGACCATCCGGCGGCGCGCGCGCCAAGGAATCGCCCGAATTGCGCCACCTCTTTGCCGCCTCAGCGATTCATGTCGAAGCATCGGTGTACGGGGTTGATTCGCGTGGCGCCATGAAGATCGAGAATGCACGGTTCTCAAGACATTGCACGATGATCGCGGTCCTCGCGCTCCTCGCAGGCATCGTCGTGACCGTCGAGGCCGCGGCGCAGAGCGCCGGGCGCATGATCAGGGCGGAGCGGGAGGCGGCGGTCCATGCCCAATCCGGTCCGGCGCTTCCCTTGCTGATCCCCGTCGAAGCGCCTCGGATCCATCCCCGCTATGCGGGGCAGGATGGCGAGTTTCTGCTCGGAGACATATGAGCGCATATCGCCCGGGTGTTTTCGCGCGGTGTTGATCTCGGCGGCCAATCGGCGCATTAAGGCGCGTCCTGAAGTTGGAGCGCGGGCTTGCCACCGGCCAATCGGCCAGTTCCTGGCAGCTTCGCCTACGCAGCCATCATTTCGGAAAGTCAGGCGCGGCGTGGACGATCGTTGCCGAGGCCGCGCAAAGCAAGGTTCGGATGCTGTCAATGAGTCACGATTCTGGGGCTGGCGTTACTCGAGGAGAGGTTGCGCGGGTAGCTGTCATCGGATGCGGTGCGTGGGGGCGCAATCTGGTTCGCTGCTTCGCCACCCTCGGTGCGCTCGACGCTGTGGTCGACAACAACCCGGAGACGATCGAATCGCTCGTCGCGCTGTTCGGCTGCCGCGCGCTCACCGCCGAGGAGGCGATCGCCGATCCCGCGATCGACGCGATCGTCGTGGCGACGCCGCCCTCCCGGCACCACGAGGTCGCCCTGAAGGCGATCGCGGCGGGGAAGCACGTCTTCATCGAGAAGCCGCTGACATTGAATTTCGCCTATGCCACTGCCGTCGTGGAGGCGGCGCGGGCGGCGAAGCGCGTGGTGATGACGGGCCACATCCTGCAATTCCACCCGGGCTACCGGGCGCTCAGGAAGCTCGTCCGCGAGGGCGGGCTCGGGCAGGTGCGCCGCATCAACGCCAATCGCCTCAATCTCGGCGCGGTGAGGCGCGAGGAGGATGCGCTCTGGTGCCTCGCGCCGCATGATGTATCGATGACGCTCGGCCTCGTAGCGGAAGCGCCGACCAGCGTCGAGGCTTTCGGGGAAGGCCATTTGCGCAACGACATCGCCGATGCGGTGACCCTGCGCCTTGCCTTCCCCAAGGGCGAGCAGGCGCTCATTCACGTCTCCTGGCTGCATCCCTTCAAGGAGCATCGGCTGAGCGTCATCGGAAGCACCGGCATGGCCGTCTTCGACGATTGCCTGCCCTGGGACCGGAAGCTCCAGCTCTACCCGCACCGCGTCACCCTGGAGGGCGCTTCGCCGCTCGTCGTGCGCGCCGAGCCGGTCGCCGTCGAGATCGAGCAGAACGAGCCGCTGATGGCCGAATGCGCCCACTTCCTGGATTGCATCCGCGACGGCTCTGAACCCATCACCGGGGGTACGGAAGCGCTCGCGGTGATGGATGTGCTCGAGCGGGCGACGAAGTCGATGGCGGTGGAGGCCTCGCGCCGGTTGGCCGCTATCTGACGCTCGGCGCGACCTCAGTGGTCGCCCTGTGACAGCCGCGCGTCGCGCGGCGCGTTCAGGATTTCCGCGAGGCTCTCCGCGATGTGGCGGGCCTCCTCGTCGCGCAGGCGCAACAGGAACGGCGGGAGTTCGCCCGCCTGCAGCCCGATCACGGCCTGCCCTTCCTCGTCGAGCCCGATATCGATCGTGGGCGACGTGACGTCGATCAATTCGCCTTCGATCGTGTCCTCGCCCCCCTCCGAGAGCTGGCGCACGAGTTCTTCAGTCAGCTCGTCGGACTCCTCGCTTTCGAGTTCCGCCAGGTCCTCGGCGAGTTCCTCATCAAGCACGTCGAGCAGTTGCGTCAAAGCCGAGGCGAGCGTCCGCGCGGCCCCCGCATCCATGAGGATCGCGGTAGCCTGGTCGTCCTTCTGGAAGGACAGTTGAATCTTGTCGCCTTCGACGGATAGTGAGATGCCAGCCATAATCGTCCATCGCATGAAACCGATGATATGGGAACGCCGGACCCGAAATTTCTAGATCCGCACTGATTTCGCGTTAAAACTGTACGCGGGCGGTAAAAAATTTGGACCTGTGATCCTGCGAGCCCTGTCCGCCGTAACATGCAGGTCGGCCCACTGCCGAGTACGTTTTCCGGCGTCGTTCGAGGATCAGGATCAAGATGAAAAATCCGGATGGCGAATTCCCACCTTCCGGTTCCCGCGCCGCCGCGCGAAACGGGAACCCGATTGAACTTCAGGAATCCCAAGGGGAACGCGTCGCGGTCATCGGAGCGGGGCCGGGCGGTCTTGCTTCCGCGATGCTTCTTGCCAGCGCGGGGGCGCGTGTCACCGTCTTCGAGCGCGACCACGCGGTCGGCGGTCGCACCAAGACCGTGACGGCGCCGGGAGGCTACCGCTTCGATATCGGCCCGACCTTTTTCCTCTATCCGCGGATTCTGCGCGAGATTTTCCAGGCCTGCGGCGAGGATCTCGATGCGCATGTGGACCTGCGGAAACTCGACCCGCAGTATCACGTCGTCTTCGAGGATGGCGGCGATATCCGCGCCACGCCAGACCTCGATCGCCTCGCCGCCGAGATCGCGCGGATCGCTCCGGAAGACGCAAAGAACGTGCGACGCTTCTTCTCCGAGAACCGCCGCAAGCTAGACCTCTTCCGCCCGATCCTCGAGCAGCCCTTCGGGAAGCCGACGGACGTGATCAGCCCGGCCATGCTGCAGGCCCTGCCCATGATGCGGCCCCTGTCCACCGTGGACAAGGATTTGCGGCGCTATTTCGCGGACCCGCGGGTACGGCTCACCTTCTCGTTCCAGACGAAGTATCTGGGAATGTCGCCGTTCCAGTGCCCGAGCCTCTTCACGATCCTGAGCTTCCTCGAATACGAGCATGGCGTGTTTCATCCGATGGGCGGTTGCGGCGAGGTCTCGAGCGCCATGGCCCGCGTCGCGGAGAAGCTCGGCGTCGATATCCGGCTCGGCCAGGATGTCGAGCGGGTCATCTATGAAGGCGGTCGCGCCACGGGCGTCGAGGTCGGCGGCGAGAGGCATGCCTTCGACGCCGTGGTGATCAACGGCGATTTCGCGCACGCGGCCCGGAGGCTCATTCCGGAAGAGTACCGGCCTCGCTGGAAGAACGCCAAGCTCGACAAGGCCCGCATTTCCTGCTCGACCTTCATGATGTATCTCGGACTCGAGGGCGATGTGGGCGATCTCGAGCATCACACGATCCTGTTGTCCAGGGATTACGAGCGCAATATCCGCGACATCAGCGAATGCCGCATCCCCGAGGACCCCTCGCTCTATGTCCAGCATGCGGGGAGAACCGATCCGTCGATGGCGCCGAAGGGCCATACCAGCCTCTACGTCCTCGTGCCGGTGCCGAACCTGCGCTCCGGAACGGATTGGGAAACGCTTGCGCCGCAATTCCGCGCGATGACGCTCAAGCGCCTCGAAAAGCTTGGGCTGTTCAATATCGAGGAGCGCATTCGCTACGAGCGGATCATCACCCCGGCGCAGTGGCAGGGCGACTTCGGCGTCAACGAGGCCGCCACCTTCAACCTCTCGCACGATCTCGGGCAGATGCTGTATTTCCGTCCGCATAACCGCTTCGGACGCGGCGTCTATCTCGTCGGCGGCGGCACGCATCCGGGTTCGGGGCTCCCCGTCATCTACGAGGGCGCGCGGATCACGGCGAAGCTCTTGCTGGAGGATCTGGCGGAGAAGCGCAAGGCTCCGGGCCGCTCGTTCTTCCGCAGGCCGTCATTCGCGGTGGCCCAGACGTGACCATACGAGGACAACGATGATGCTGATCCGGATTCTCGTCGCCGGCCTCCTCGCGCTGACGTCCGGCGCTGCTCTCGCCCAGACGGCGACGGTAACGGTGCGGATCACCGAGGTCGAATCGAACGAGGGGCAGGTCTATGTGGGCCTCTGCGACAGGGGCTTCGCGGAGTCCGAGTGTCTCGACGGGCGCTTCGAGGCGGCGCGGGCGGGATCGATGACCTTCACGTTCGAGAACGTCCCCCCCGGCGTCTACGCCGTCGCCGCCTATCATGACGTCAATGGGGACGGACGGATGGACACGGGCATGTTCGGCCTTCCGAAGGAGCCTTACGGCTTCTCGAACGATGTCGGGCGCACTGCGCCGCCGAATTTCCTGCGCGCCCAGATCCCGGTCAGCGCGCCTGGGGCGACGATCGACATCCGCATGGGGCGCATGCGGTTCGGCGGCTGAACGAAACGTGAGACAATGAATCAATCCCTCGACAGGTTTTTTGAAGGAGCGGCGTCGTGAGTGGTTCTGAACGCAAAGTGGCCGTCATCGGCGGCGGTCTCGGCGGCCTCGCCGCCGCCTGCGTGCTCGGCGCGCGGGGGCACCGCGTCACCCTGTTCGACAAGAACCCGTGGGTCGGCGGCAAGGCGGCGGTGCTGGAGGAAGGGGGCTTCCGCTTCGACATGGGCCCGACCATCCTCACGGTCCCGCGGGTGCTCGAGCGCATCTTCAGCGAGGCGGGCCGCAACCTGTCGGACTATCTCGACCTGCGCCGGCTCGATCCGCAATGGAGCTGCTTCTTCGAGGACGGCGCCCGCTTCGACCTGATGGAAGACATCGACGCCATGGCCGTCGAGATGGACAAGTTCGCGCCCGGAACGGGTTCGGGCGAAGGCTACAGGAAGTTCCAGCAGCTCTCCGAGCACCTGCATGGGGTCTCGGAGCGGTTCTTCTTCTGGAAAGCCGTCGAGGACCTGTTCGACACGATCAACGTGCGCGCCAATCTCAACCCGGCGACCCTTCGCGACGTGATGAGCCTGCGCATGGGCTCGACAGTGGCGGGGACGATCCGCTCGCGGGTCAAGGACGAGCGCCTGGCGCAGATGCTCGATCACTTCACGCAATATGTCGGCTCGAACCCCTATGGCTCGCCCGCCGTTCTCTGCGCCATCGCGCATATGCAGACGGCGGAGGGAATCTGGTATCCGATGGGCGGAACGCGCGCCGTCGCCGAGGCGCTCGCGAAGCTCGCGACGGAACTCGGCGCAACGCTGCGGCCGTCGACCGAGATCACCGGGCTCGATCTTCGGTCGGGGAAGGTCGCCGGGGTTAAGACGGCGGCGGGGGAGGTCGAGGCGTTCGACTCGGTCGTCTCCAACATGGACTCAATCCGCACCTATCGCGAACTCGTGGGCGGCGAGACAGGCGCGCGCTACGATCGCAAGGGCTATGAGCCCGCCTGTTCGGGCGTAGTGCTCTATCTCGGGCTCAACAAGCGCTACGAGCATCTCGGCCACCACGATTTCGTCTTCTCCCGCGACCCCGAGGAGGAATTTGACGCGATCTATCGCAAGGGCGAGCCCGCGCCCGATCCGACGGCCTATCTTTGCGCGCCGTCGATGACGGACCCGTCCGTCGCCCCCGAGGGCGGCGAGGCGCTTTACGTGCTGGTCCATACGCCTTACCTGCGCCCGCACCACGACTGGAAGACGATGTTCCCGGCCTATCGCCAGAAGATCATCGACAAGCTCAAGAGCACCGGCGGGATGCCCGACCTCGAGGAGCGCATCGTCTTCGAGCGCCATCTCACGCCGCAGGATATCCACGAGCGCTACAAGGTCCTCAACGGCGCAATCTACGGGCTTGCGAGCCATGGCCGCTTTCTCGGCGCGTTCAAGCCGGGGAACCGCTCGCGCGATGTCGAGGGGCTCTATCTCGCCGGGGGGGCCGCGCATCCGGGGCCGGGCATGCCGATGGTCATGATGTCGGGCTGGATCGCCGCGGACGCGCTCGACCAGGATGCGCGCGGGCCGGAAATGCAGAAGGCGTCGTGACGGGCGGCGCGGGGAGACGGGCGTGACGGGAGACGGTAAAAAGGCGGGAGCGAGGCTTGCGCAGCGCATTGCCGCCAGGATGCCGGCCAGCGAACGCCCGACGCTTCGGCGGAAGGCGCGCGTGCATCGCTTCTTCGCGCGCTATTTCCGCCGCTATTTCCGGCGTCACATGAATGCCCTGCGCCTCGCGCGCTGGGGGGAGCCACGGATTCCGCCGGGTGCGGGGCCGATCGTTCTCTACACGACCCACCCCTCCTGGTGGGACGCGGCGGTGTTCATCCTGCTGTCGGACATGCATTTCCCCCGGCATGCGGGCTACGCCCCGATCGACTCGCAGATGCTGAAGAAATACGGCTTCTTCGGCCGTATCGGGGGCTACGGGGTCGATCTTGACAGCGTGCGCGGGGCTTCCGGTTTCCTCGCGGCCAGCGCCGACATCCTGTCGCGTGACGACAGCGCGATCTGGGTCGCGGCGCAGGGCCGCTTCGTCGATCCGCGCCAGAGGCCCCTCGATATTCGGCCGGGAATCGCGCGCCTCGCGGAGATCGCTCCGAATGCGCTTTTCCTGCCCGTCGCCATCGAGTACGGATTCTGGGATGAGCGCGGCGCGGAAGCTTTTGTCGCCTATGGCTCCGCCATGCGCGGCGAGGAACTGCTCGCAATGTCCCGCGACGCGCGTCGCGATGTCCTGGAGGAACGCTTGACCGAGATCGCGGACCGCCTCAGCAATGACGTGATCGCCCGCGATCCGGAACGCTTCGTTTCGCTGCTCGACGGCAAGGCCGGCGTAGGGGGAGTCTTCGACCTCTGGAAGCGCTCCCTCGCATTCCTGCGGGGGGAGCGCTACGACGCGGCGCACGGGAAGCGGCCGTCATGAGCATTCTCGCCTGGATCGTCCTTGGTCTCGCGGCGCTGCCGGCCCTGATCGGCGGCTTCAACCTGTTGCTCGTCCGCACGCCGCGCAAGCGCACGGTCAAGGAAGGAACGCTTGTTTCGATCCTGATCCCCGCGCGCAACGAGGAGGCCAACATCGCCGCGGCGATCGAGGCGGCGCTTGCAAGCTCGGGCGTCGATATCGAGGTCGTGGTCATGGATGACGGCTCGACCGACGCGACTCCCGCCATCGTCTCCGGTTTCGCCGCCCGCGACACCCGCGTCCGGCTCGAGAACGCGCCGCCGCTTCCCCAGGGCTGGACGGGCAAGGTTCATGCGTGCCACTGCCTCGCGGACGCGGCGCGCGGGACGCATCTTCTGTTCGTCGACGCCGATGTCCGCCTCGAACCGCAAACGGCGGCGCGCCTCGTCGCCCACCTGCAGGGGACGTCGAACGCCATGGTCAGCGGCGTTCCGCGACAGATCACCCTGGGCTGGGGCGAGATCGTCACGGTTCCCATGATCAACCTCCTGATGCTCGGCTACCTGCCGGTCATTGGAATGCGCATGCGGTCCGATCCCGGCTTCGGCGCCGCCTGCGGGCAGTTGATCATGGTCGAGCGGGAGGCTTACCGGGCGATTGGCGGCCACGGCTCCATCCGGACGACGCTCCACGACGGGATCCAGCTCGCGCGCCGCTTCAGGCTCGACGGGTTCATGACCGATATCGTCGCCGGCCACGAACTCGCGCGCTGCCGCATGTATGCGGACTTCGCGCAGTCCTGGGACGGGTTCCTCAAGAATGCGCATGAGGGCATGGCGACACCGTTCCAGTTGCCGGTCTGGACGATCCTGCTCGCGGGCGGGCACATCGCGCCCTTCTTCCTCGCGCCGCTCGCGCTGGCCGGCCTCGCGCCCCTGTGGCCCGCCCTCGCGGCTCTTGGCCTGACGCTCTCCCTGCGCGCCGCGATCACGCTGCGGACCCGCGAGACCCTCTGGTCGATCCCGCTCCACCCCGTGAACGTCGCCGTCGCCCTCGCCATCCAATGGAACGCGCTGCTGCGCTCGCGTCGCGGCGGAGCGGCGGGTTGGAAGGGCAGGGTCTATCCTGCACAATAGGCCCCATGACCGAGACCGCCGCAATCGAGCCGACGAAGACGCCGCGCGACGAGAGTTTCCCTGTCGCGTCGCGGCTGATCGCGCCGATCTACCGCCGTGCAGTCCTCGCCTTCTATCGGTTCGTCCGCGCGGCTGATGACATTGCCGACGCGCCGGATCTGTCGCCCGAGGAAAAGCGCGTGCGTCTCGATGCATGGGAGAGGGCGCTTGTCGCGGGCGATCCCGCGATGCCGCTCGCGGCTGCGCTGCACGCGGTCGACCGGGAATTTGGCGCGGGAATAGACGAGGCGCGGCTTCTTCTGGACGCGTTCCGGCAGGACGCGGTCAAGTCGCGCTATGGCGACTGGGACGAGCTTCTCGATTACTGCCGCCGCTCCGCCGATCCCGTCGGGCGCTTCCTGCTGCGGCTTCATGGCGAGGGGCGTGAGGCGCGCCCGGCGGCGGACGCGCTGTGCAGCGCGCTGCAGATCCTCAACCATCTGCAGGATCTGGAGAAGGACCGGGCGGCGCTCGGCCGGATCTATCTGCCCGTACCCTGGATGGGACTCGCCGGGGGCGAGGCGGCGTTCTTCGCGCCGGGGAACAGCGCCGGCCGCCGCCCGATCCTCGACGCCGCCCTCGACCGGGCGGACCACCTCGTCGACATCGCCCGCGACCTGCCGGGGCTGGTGCGCAGCCGCCGCCTCGCCGCCGAAAGCGCGGCCACGATTCGGGCGGCCGAGCGCCTCTCGGAGCGCCTGAGGCAGGCCGATCCGGTCTCGCGGCGCGTCGCCCTTTCGAGGACGGACATCCTGACGGCGCTCGGGGGTGCGCTCGCCGCGATGCCCCTACGGCGCGCCGATCCCGCGCCCGCCGTCGCGCGGCGGATCGTGCGGCGCTCCGGCTCCTCCTTTCGCCTCGGAATGGCCTCGCTCGACCGGCAGCGCCGCCGGGGGATACACGCCGTCTACGCCTTCTGCCGCGTCATCGACGACATCGCCGACGGGTGTGCTCCGATTGCGGAAAAACGCCGTTTCCTTGATGCATGGCGGCGCGAGGTGGACGAATTGCCGGAGGGCGCCACGACCCCGCTGGGGCGCGAGCTCGCCCGCGCGATGCGCAATCATGACCTTCCGGGGGAGGAGTTCCATGCGCTTCTCGACGGCATGGAGGCGGATGCCGCGGAGCGGGTGCGCATCGCGGACGACGCCGCATTCGATCTCTATTGCCGGCGCGTCGCCGGGGCGGTCGGCGTGCTCTCGATCCGTATCTTTGGCGCTCCGGACGCCCGTGAATTTGCCCTGACGCTCGGCCGCACGCTGCAGATCGTCAATGTCCTGCGCGATGTCGACGACGACGCTGAAATCGAGCGCGTCTATGTCCCGCTTTCGCGCCTCGCCGCCCTGGGAATCCCCGACGGGCCCGCGCGCGCGATCGTTTCCGATCCGCGCTTTGCAGAAGCCTGCGACGCGCTTGCGGAGGAGGCCCGGCAGGGCTTCGCGGCGGCGGATGCGATGCTCGCCGGGCTGGACCGGCGCGCGCTCAAGCCGGCCATCCTGATGATGGAGGGCTACCGCGCCGTCTTCGCGAAGCTCCTGTCGCGCGGCTTCGTCTCGCGGGGCGGGCGGATACGCCTCGGCCCGCGCGAGCGGCTTCCGCTTCTCGCGCTGAGCCTGCGTTCGGCGCCATGACAACCCGGCAATGACGAAGCCCGCTCCGGTTGTTCATATTGTCGGCGCAGGTGTCGCAGGACTTGCGGCTGCGGTCCGCGCCACGGAGGCGGGGGCGCGCGTCCGTCTCTATGAAGCCGCGCCGCAGGCCGGCGGGCGCTGCCGGACGGTGCGGCGCGCCGGGAGCTTTACCCATGACAACGGCACGCATGTGCTCCTCGGCGCCAACCCCCGCGCCCTCGATCTCCTCGGGCGGATCGGCGCGCGTGATCGCTGGATCGAGCCGGAGCCGTCCGGGCTTCCGGTTTTCGACCTGCGGAACGGGGACCTGCGCCATATCGGCCTTGCCCCGTCCGCGTGGCTGCGCGCCGACCGGCGGCCGGAAGGCTTCGCGATCCGCGATATCCCGCGCCTCGTGCGGCTGCTTGCCCCGCTTCGCGACCGCCCCATCGGCCAGATCTTCGCGGGAAGCGCGATCCTCGACAGCTTCGTCGACCCGATGACGGTCGCCGTCCTCAACACGCCGGTGGAGACCGCCTCCGCCCGGCGGCTCGGGCGGGCGCTCCGGCGCGTCCTGCTCCCCGGGGGCGGGCGTCTCTTCGTCGCCCGCGACGGGCTCGGCCCCGATCTGGTCGAGCCGGCCCTCGCCTGGCTGGGGGAGCGCGGCGTGGAAATCCGGACGGGCGCGCGCCTGAAGGCGGTCGAGGCGAGGGAGGGCAGGGCGACGGCGCTCGTCTTCGCGGGAGAACGCATCACGCTCGGGGAACAGGACCGGGTCGTCCTTGCGCTCCCGCCGCCGGAGATCGGGCGGCTCTTCCCCGCAATCGCCGTTCCGGACGCCTTCGAGCCGATCGTCAACGCCCATTTTGCGGTCGCGCCCGAGGCTGGAGCGCAGCTCCCGCGCTTCATCGGAATGCGCGGCGCGCTCTCGCAATGGCTCCTCGTTCGCGCCGACCACGTCTCGGTGACCGTCTCGGCCGCAGGAAGTTCCGTCGACAGCGATCCAGATGCGTTGAGCGCGCGTATCTGGAACGAGATTGAGCCGGCCATGCGCGCGGCGGGGCTCGACATGCGTCGAACGGGGGAGGGCCGTGTGGTGAAGGAGAAGCGGGCGACCATCCGACAGGCGGCGGGAGACGCTTCGCCATCGCCGGTCTCGCCTTGCGTCAACCTCGCCCTTGCAGGCGACTGGATCAGCGATCTTCCCGCGACCATCGAGAGCGCCACGATCTCGGGCGAAGATGCCGCCATGAGCCTCCTGGGCGGGAAGCGCCGATGAAGCCTCGCCTTACTGTTTTGCTGGCAAATCCGAGGGGGTTCTGCGCCGGGGTCGAGCGGGCGGTGAATGCAGTGGAGGATTTGCGCCGCCTGACGGACCGGCCGATCTATGTCCGTCACGAGATCATCCACAACAGGCGTGTGGTCGACGACATGATCGCCCGCGGCGTGAGGTTCGTCGACGAGGTGGCGGAAATCCCCGACGATGGCGTCGCGGTCTTTTCCGCGCACGGCGTTTCCCGCTCCGTCCAGGAGGAGGCCCGCGCGCGGGGGCTCGACGTGGTCGATGCGACATGCCCGCTCGTGCGCCGTGTCCATGTCGAAGGGCGCCGTCATGCGGAAGCGGGCCGGGACGTGATCGTGATTGGCCATGCCGAGCATGTCGAGGTCGAGGGCATTGTCGGGCAGATCGACGGCGTCGTGCATGTGGTTGCGACGACCGCGGATGTGGCGGCGTTGCAGGTCCGCGACCCGCAGCGCCTGGCCTATGTCACCCAGACGACGCTTTCCGTCGACGATACGCGGGGCATCATCGCGGCCCTCGTCGGGCGCTTCCCGGCGATCGTCGGGCCGGACATCAAGACGATCTGCTACGCCACGCAGAACCGGCAGGCGGCCTTGCGGCTGATCGCCGGGCGCGCCGAGCGCTTCATCGTCTGCGGCGCGCGCAACAGCTCGAATTCCAACCGTCTGCGCGAGCTTGCCAGCTTTCTCGGCAGGCCTGCGCTCCTCGTCGAGGATTGCAGCGAGATCGGGCCGGATTTCCTTGACGGCTGCGAGACGATCGGCCTGACGGCCGGCGCGTCGGCTCCCGAAATCATGGTGACGGAGGTCCTCGAGCATCTGGCTCAATGGCGCGAACTCGCCGTCGAAGAGGTCACGCTGACGGCGGAGACGACACAGTTCGCTCCCGTCGATCTCGGCGCGGTGCGCGCGCCGACGGCATGAGCGTCCACAGCGGGCGCGCGCATTGACTTTGCGCGCGCCGGGATGCGCAATGCCCCTCAAAATGACCAGATCGCGCCGCCCGCGCGATTCCATCGCGGGGCCGGGGCGACGTAAGGAGCCGTGTGATGAGGAGCGAGCGCACGCAGGTCGGGATCGTCGGGGCCGGCCCTGCCGGGCTGCTCCTGTCGCACCTCCTCGCGCTCGAGGGCATCGAGTCGATCATCGTCGAATCCCGATCGCGATCGCATATCGAGGAGCGCATCCGCGCAGGCGTCCTCGAGCACGAGACGGCCGAGATCCTGCGCGAGACGGGCGTCGGGGCGCGGATGGACCGCGAGGGGCTGGTCCATCACGGGATCGAGCTGAAATTCGGTGGCCGGGGGCACCGCATTGATTTCGCGGACCTCACCGGCAAGGGCGTCATGGTCTATGGCCAGCACGAGGTTGTGAAGGACCTCATCGCCGCTCGCCTCGGGACCGGAGACGTCATCCGCTTCGCCGTGGAGGAAACGAGCGTCCACGATCTCGAAACGCGGCGTCCCGCGATCCGCTACCGGTTGGATGGCGTCGATCATGAAATCCGGTGCGATTTCATCGCCGGCTGCGACGGGTTCCACGGCATCTGCCGACAGGCTTTCCCAGCGAACCGGCTCGAGGTCTTCGAACGCGTCTACCCCTTCGCCTGGCTCGGCATCCTCGCCAAGGCTCCGCCAGCCTCGGATGAACTGGTCTATGCCCTGCACGAGGACGGCTTTGCCCTGCTCTCGATGCGCTCGCCGGAGATCAGCCGCCTCTACCTGCAATGCGCGCCGGACGAGGACCTCGGCCGCTGGTCCGACGACCGCATCTGGGACGCGCTTCACAAGCGCCTCGCGGGAGGGGATGACTTTCGCCTGCAGGAGGGGCCGATCATCCAGAAGGGCGTGACGGCGATGCGCAGCTTCGTCGCCGAGCCCATGCGCCACGGCAGGCTGCTGCTCGCGGGCGATGCGGCCCATATCGTGCCGCCGACAGGCGCGAAGGGAATGAACCTTGCCGTGGGGGATGTCCGCGTCATGGCGCGGGCGCTCGCGGCCTCTTACGCGGGGCGCGGCGACGATCTGCTCGAGGCCTATTCCGCGACATGCCTGCGGCGGATCTGGAAGGTCCAGCGCTTTTCCTGGTGGATGACGCAGATGCTGCACCGGTTTGACGACGCTTCCCCCTTCGACCGCCGCCGGCAACTCGCGGAACTCGACTATGTCACGAGTTCCCGCGCTGCGGCGCAGTCGCTGGCCGAGAATTATGTCGGCCTGCCGATGGACTGGGGCTAGGCCGGCATGACGTTTTCCGCCCTCGATTCAACACTCACAGGTCCGCTTTTCGCCACCGACGCCATGCGGGGCGTATTCGACGACGGCGCGAGGATCGTCGCGATGCTCGAGGTCGAGACGGCTCTCGCGCGGGCGCAGGCGCAGACGGGGGACGCGCCCGCCGAACTCGCCGAGGCGCTGGCCGCAATCTCCCCCGAGGACCTCGATCTGGATACGCTGGGCCGGGAGACGGCGCTCGCGGGGGTTCCCGTCATTCCCTTCGTGAAGGCGGTGAGGGCTCTTCTTCCCGCTTCTGTCGAGCCCCATTTCCACAAGGGAACGACGACGCAGGACATCGCGGATACGGCTCTGGCCCTGCAGATGCGCCGCGGCCTGGCGCTGGTTGCGGATGATCTCGGAGCGATCCTCCACGGTTTCTCGCAGATTGCCGTCAGACACGCGGGGACGGTCTGCGCGGGACGCAGCTATGGCCAGCACGCCGCGCCCGTCACCTTCGGCTACAAGGTCGCCGTGTGGAACGCCGGGATTGCGGAGGTCGCGTCGCGTGCGCCGGACGTGGCTTCCCGCATCCTCGTCGCCTCGCTTGGTGGTCCGGTGGGGACGCTTGCGGGAATGGGCGAGCGGCGCATGGCGATCTCGGCCGCCTTCGCCCGCGCATTGGGACTGGCGGAAGCGCCGATCGCGCCGCATACCCGCCGCGCTCCGGTCGCGGAGGCGGGCCACTGGCTCGCGATGCTCCTCGGGGCGCTCGCCCGGGCGGCGGGAGACATCGCGCATCTCGCCTCGACGGAGGTCAGGGAGCTTGCCGAGCCGCACGAGCCGGGGCGCGGGGGATCGTCGGCGATGCCGCACAAACGCAATCCCGTCTCCTGCACCGTGATCCTCGCCGCCGCCTCGGCCGCGCGCGGTCTCACCATCCCGCTTCTCGACGCCATGGTGAGCGCGCATGAGCGTCCGGCGGGCGCGTGGCATGCGGAATGGCACGCGCTGCCGCAACTCTTCGGCCTCGCCTCGGGAGCCTTGCGCGAGGCGCGCGTGCTCGCGAACGGGCTCGTGGTCGACGAGGCGCGGATGGCGGCAAACCTCGACGCGACGCGGGGGCTTCTGTTTGCGGACGCGGTCGCCGCCCGGCTTGCCCCGACCCTCGGGGCCGCGGCGGCGCAGGCCATGGTCAGCCAGGCCGCGGATACGGTGCGCCTCGGTTCCCGCCACCTCCGCGAGGTGCTGCTTTCCGATCATGCGGTCCGCGCCGATCTTCTGGACGAGGCCTTTGACGAAGGCCCCGCGATCGAGGCGGCGGCGGCGTGGATCCCGCGCGTGGAGATCCTCGCGGATGAAACGCGGCGCGCCCTGAAAAGCCTCGGCCGAGGCGCATGATCCGCGCGAGTGCGCAAACCCCATCGGCGGGTGGGCCGTTCGGCCTCTACGATCGCGGCGGGTGATGGCCTAAACATTTGAGGACGTTCATCCTTCAAATCATTCGCGAGCCGCCATGCCGATCGACGCCAAATCCGCCATCCATGCATTCTCGGACGAAGCCCGCATTGCGCGCATGGTCGACCGGCTCTCCGAATGGACCCGGGTCGAGAGCCCGACCCGCAACGCCAATGCCGTCAACGCGATGATGGACCTGCTCGTCTCCGGCATCGATCCCGATACGGCCGAAGTCGAGCGCGTTGCAGGCCGCGACGGCCTTGGCGACAGCGTCATCCTGCGCGCGGGGCCGCGCAATGAACGCGAGCCGATCCTCGTCCTGTCGCATCTCGACACCGTTCATCCGATAGGCACGGCGGAGAAGGACAATCCGGTGCGCCGCGACGGCGACCGCCTCTATGGGCCGGGCGTCTACGACATGAAGGGGGGCGCCTATCTCGCCCTCGAGGCCTTTCTCGAAGTCGCGAGGCGCGGCACGAGTTCGCGCCCGCTTGTCTTTCTGTTCACCCCGGACGAGGAGATCGGGTCACCCACGACGCGGGGGCTGATCGAGGATCTCGGGCGGGGCGCGGCGGCCGTGCTGGTGACGGAGCCTGCCCGCGAGGGCGGGCGGATCGTCACCTCCCGCAAGGGCGTCGGACGCTTCGATATTCATGTCGAGGGCCGTCCCGCCCATTCCGGTTCGAAACATGCGGAGGGGCGCAACGCCATCCACGAGGCGGCGCGCCAGATCGCAAAGATCGAGGCGATGACCGACTACGCGCGCGGCGTCACGACGACCGTCGGCTTGATCTCCGGCGGAACCGCAATGAACACCGTTCCCCAGCATTGCCGCTTCTCCGTCGACCTGCGCGTGGCGACCGTCGCTGATGGAGAGGAGTTCGCCGCCATGCTGATGCAGCTCTCGCCCCTTGCGCCCGACTTCAAGGTCACGGTGACGGGAGGCATGAACCGCCCGCCCTTCGAGAAGACGCCGGAGGTGACGCAGCTGTTTGCGCTGGCGCAGGAAATCGGAAACGACATCGGCCTCGATGTCCGCGACGTCGAGCGGACCGGCGGCGGCTCGGACGGCAACTTTACCGCCGTCTTCGGCATACCGACGCTCGACGGTCTCGGCATCGACGGCGACGGGGCGCACACCCTCCAGGAGTACGGGTTGATATCCTCGCTCGGTCCCCGGGCGAAGCTGATGGCGGGACTGCTGGAGCGCCTGCGCTGAGGCGCCCGGTGAAGGGAAGATTAACGGATCGCGATCATGATGGGGCATGTCGATCGCACGCCTCGCCATCTGCGCCGCGTTTTTCTTCACCGCCTGGGCCGCCCCGGCTTCCGCGGCGATGCGGTTCGACGATCTCCCGGAGCGCACGCGCACCGACCTCTTCGACCTGTCCCGCGTCTGCAGTGTCATCGGCGGCAGGCCTGGGGATGCGATGGCTTCGATCGAGTTCTTCGACTTTGACGAGGACGGGACGCCTGACATCATATTTGACGAAGGGCGGTTTCCATGCGCGGGCGTGCGCAGGGAGGCGTGGTGCCCGCCCATCGGCTGCTCGACCTTTGTCACCCTGAGCCAGCGCGGCCGCTGGCGCCCCGCCTTCGACGTCGTGGGTTCATATTGCATCGACCGCGAATCGCGACCCGCCCGGTTCGTGACGATCCAGCGCACCTTCACCCCGGATGGAAAACCGAGCGTGTTCAACGTGCGCTACCGTTTCCGCAAGGGCATGGCGTTCCAGGAGGGCCTGGGAACCTGCTGAAGCCCTGGCAGAGGTCAGCCCACCATCTTCTCTACCTCTGCGACGTCCTCCTGCGGCAGCGCGAGGCGCTGGCGGAGATAGGCGAGATAGGAGCGCTGGGTCTCCGTCGCTCCTTCGACGGCGGCGCGTGAAGCCAGATAGAACTGCCGCGCCGTCTCCGGATCGTCGACTTCGCGCAGAAGCTGGTCCAGCGGAAGGGGATTGAGCATTTCCTTCTCGATGATCCGGTGGTCCTCCGCATCCGCGCCGGCCTCGTCCAGCCTGTCGAGGATGCGCTGGCGCTCGTGGGGCTTGATGGCGCCGTCGGAATTCGCCGCCGCGATCATGGCCCGGATCAGGAGGAGCGCCTTGCGATCCTCGAGCGCCTCTTCAGCCGGCGTGTCGCCGCGCGGGTCCAGCATGTTTCCGATCCGGTCACCGAGCCCCTGCGAACGCCGGGACCCGGCGCCGCGCTCGGCGCCGCCTCCCGTGAGGCTGCCAATCACGTCCTCGATCCTGTCGACGATCCCGGAGAGCCCGCCGCGCGCGGCGTCGCCGCGAGCCTGCTGCGGCTGCGGGTCCGCTTCCGGGTTATCCGGCCCCTTCTTCTGATTGTCTCGGTATGAGCGGTACGCGAGATACGCCAGGGCCGCCAGCCCCGCCTTTCCGCCGAGCCCGCCCATCACCGCAGTTCCCAGCAATCCACCCGTTACGCCCCGCCCCGCCATCCGGGTCGCGAGCAGCGCTCCCAGCATCCTTTGAAGATTTGCCATTGTCCTGTCCCGATCTGTTCATTCATTCCATCAACCGCCGGTGAGCGACGAGGTTCCTCGCGCCGTCGCGGCTCCGGAGGGATCGGCGACGTGATCGGACAGGGGGAATATGCGAGGGCAGGAAAACGACGCGACAGCCATTTTCCCCGGTTTTTCTCCTGCCCGATGATCAATAATGCCTTGGAATCGGCTAGAAGGGTTCGGGGAGAAATCCAATGAGCGAAATCGAGATCAGGCGCCTTCATCGCAGCGAGCGCGCGGCATGGGAGCCGCTGTGGAACGGCTATCTCGCCTTCTACAAGACGAGCGTGTCCGAGCAGGTCACCCAGGCCACCTGGGATCGCCTCCATGATCCGGACGAGCCCATGTACGTGCTGGGGGCCTGGCTCGACGGCAATCTCGTCGGGATCGTGCATTACATTTTCCATCGCTCCACCTGGACGATTGGCGACTACTGCTACCTCCAGGATCTCTTCACGGCGGAGGCGGCGCGCGGAAAGGGAGCGGGTCGCGCCCTGATCGAGGCCGTCTATGATCGGGCGAGGGAGGCGGGCGCGTCGCGGGTCTACTGGCTGACGCAGGAGGACAACGCCACGGCGCGGGCACTCTATGACAAGCTCGCGGATCGGCCCGGCTTCATCCAGTATCGCAAAGTGTTCTGATCAAGGGTCTCCAGAGCCTCATGAGCCTCGTCATTCCCGCCGGTTCTCCGCTTGAAACCAGCGTACCGTCGCCCTTCCTAGGCGTATCAAGTTCCGCCTGCGGCCGGGCATGGGCGCAGCGCATGGACCGCGAGTCGGAACTGCAGGCGGCGGCCATCGCGCAATCGCACGGGGTCCCCGACGTCGTCGCGCGCGTCCTGGCCGGAAGGGGCGTTGATGTCGCGGGGGCGCCCGTCTTCCTCGCGCCGAAGCTGCGCGACCTGATGCCCGATCCGGACATCCTCCAGGACATGCAGGCCGCCGTCGCCCGCCTCGCCCGCGCGATCATGGCGGGGGAGATGGTGGCGATCTTCGGCGATTACGACGTCGACGGCGCCTGCAGCGCCGCGCTTCTCGCAGGATTCCTGCGCGCCTGCGGGACGCCCTGCCGGATCCACATCCCCGACCGGATCATCGAGGGCTACGGCCCCAACGCGGATGCGATCGAAGCGCTTGCGCGGGAGGGGGCGAAGCTCCTCGTGGCGGTCGATTGCGGCACGGCGAGCCATGAGCCTTTCGAGGTTGCGCACGGGATCGGGCTCGACGTCGTGGTGCTCGACCACCACCAGGCCCCCGAGGCGCTGCCCCGGACGGAAGCGCTGGTCAACCCGAACCGGCAGGACGATCTTTCGGGGCTCGGCTATCTCTGCGCGGCGGGGGTAGTCTTTCTCACGCTGGTCGCCCTCAACCGGCACCTGCGGGAGGCCGGGTTCTGGCGCGGACGCGAGCCGTTCGATCTCATGGGCGCCCTGGACATCGTCGCGCTCGCGACGGTCGCCGATGTGGTTCCCCTGACGGGGCTCAATCGCGCCTTCGTGCGGCAGGGGCTCACAGTGATGCGCGCCCGCTCGCGGCCGGGCCTGACGGCTCTCGTCGATGTGGCGGGGCTGAGCGCCGCGCCGCAGGCCTGGCATCTCGGCTTCCTCGTCGGCCCCCGGATCAATGCCGGCGGGCGCATCGGCAATGCGGCGCTCGGGGCGCAACTGCTCCTCACGCAGGATCCGGTGGAGGCGCAGGCGATCGCGGCGGAACTCGACCGTCTGAACCGCGAGCGTCAGGCGATCGAGGTCGATGCGGTCACGGAGGCGATCGCGCAGGCGGATGCAAGCCTCGCGGCCGATCCCGACCGCCCGGTCCTGACGGCCTTCGCCGAGCACTGGCATCCGGGAATCGTGGGGCTCGTCGCCGCGCGCCTGAAGGAGCGCTTCCGCCGCCCGGCCTTCGCCTTCGCCGTGAACGGGCAGGGGCTCGCGACCGGGTCCGGCCGCTCCGTCGCGGGGGCGGATCTGGGCCGGGCCGTGCGGGAGGCCGTCGATGGCGGCTTCGCGGTCAAGGGCGGCGGGCACGCCATGGCGGCGGGCGCGACGGTCCCGGCGGATGCGATCGAGGGCTTTGCAAGCTTCATCGCGGAGAAGCTGGCGGAGCCGGTGGCCGATTCGCTGCGCACGGACTCCCTCCTGATCGACGCGGTCGTCACGGCGGGCGGGGCCAATCCGGCGCTGCTCGCGGCTCTCGACCAGGCAGGGCCCTTCGGCTCCGGCTGTCCGGAGCCCGTCTTCGCGCTCGCCCGGCACCGGGTCGTGAGCGTTTCGGAGGTCGGCAGCGGCGGCCATCTGAGGGCGCGCCTGTCAAGCGGCGACGGCGCGACGATCGATGGCGTCGCGTTCAGGGCGGCTGGACAGCCCCTGGGGGAGGCGCTGCTGCGCGCGCGGGGCGAAGTCCTCCACCTCGCCGGCTCGCTCACCCTCAACGCCTGGGGCGGCCGCGAGCGGGTGGAACTGCGCATCCTCGACGTGGCCAATCCGGCCTGACGGCGCCCGCATTTTCCTGCGATTTTCGCGCACAGTAAGGCTTGCCCAAAGAAGCGAACCCCTCTATACGTTCGCCCGCGCCGCCCAAAAGCGGCCCCCGCGCCCTTCGTCTAGCGGTCTAGGACGTCGCCCTTTCACGGCGAAAACACGGGTTCGAGTCCCGTAGGGCGCGCCAAAGCGGGCAAGCCAAGTATTCACGCTTGGCGCCGCTGTTTCCCCGACTCCAGGCCGAACCCACCATACGCGATCCGTCGAGGCGACCGAGCTGCCCTCCCGAGCGACGGGTAGAGCCGCGACGAGAGGATGGCGCAGCGTCGCGAGCGCCCCGTCGATATCACCAGGTGAGCATCGTGGTCAGTGTGGAAACGAACGCGGCCAGCCCGATGCCCGCCAGGATGGAAGTGCATCGTTGCGCTCTGCGCGCGGCGGCCGATGCATCGGACGCAGTCAGAATTTTGCTGCTGAATTCCAGTTTTTACAGGTTCTAAACTGGTTCATCATTTTGCTTTTTGCCGGATTCTTTTAATCGAAACTCAAGCGGGTCTTTGAACACTGAATAGTCGATCGGATAAGGCCTTCAAGTACCAGTATGGCTGCCTGCGGGACATGTGTACACTTTAGAAAAACTCAAAATTATGGATTATTGCTTGATTTATTCTGCGCAATGGGCCAGTGACGTGCCTCATCGTAAACACAATCCCTCGCGTCCATGTTCAGAGATATCGCCACGCGCCTGTTCCGCCCCGGCCTGCTCGTCGCGAGCGGCTCTCTCCTCGCCGCGCTCTCCGCGGGCGTGGCTTCCCCGCAGGATGCGTCGGCGGAGGCTTCGGCGCGGGACAACGCCAGGACGATTTCGATTGAGCTCAACCGTCTCGAGACAGTCGGCGAAGCCTGCCGCGCCTACCTGATGATCGAGAATCGCTCGGATGCGCTGGAATCGTTTAGGCTCGACTTGTTTGCGCCGACAGGGACGGCATCGTCGCCCGGCGGCTGGCTGTCCAGCTCGGGCCGGTTTCCGGAGACAAGACGCTCTTCCGCCGTGCCGCCGCGGCGGCATCGCCCGCATAGCACAATCCCGACATGCTCGAGAACGGCCCATCATGAACGAGGAACTCGACTTGAACGACACTGCGCCCCCGGCGGCGGAGGCCGCGCCAGAAGCGTCGGAGATCCCTCCCGGCGCGACGGAGGCGGCGCCCGAGGCGGTCGAGGCGCAATCCGGCATGATCGAGGAGGCGCCGGGCCTCGTCGAAGCCGCGCCCGGCGTGGATGCGACGATGGCGGAGCGCGCGCTCGAGCTGCTGCAGGCCGGCGGACCCGTCGTCGTGATCCTGCTTGCGCTCTCGGTGGCGGCGCTCGCCATCGTTCTCGTGAAGCTGATGCAGTTCCGCTTCTACAGGATCGGCGATCGCCGCGCGGTGCGCGAGGGTCTCGCCCTGTGGCGAGCGGGCAGGACGACGGAGGCGCTGGCGCGGCTGCGCGATGCGCGAAACCCGGTGGCGCAGGCCCTGGCGCGGGCGATGCGCGGCCAGCGCCGGGGGCTGCCGGAGGCCAGGGTGCGCGAGGAGGTCATGCGCTATGGCGGCGACGTGCTGGCGTCGCTGCGATCCTGGTTCCGGCCGCTCGAGGTGATCGCCTCGCTCGCGCCGCTGCTCGGCCTGTTCGGCACGGTGCTCGGCATGATCGCGGCCTTCCGGCAGCTCGAGGCGGCGGGCAACCAGGTCAATCCGGCGATCCTGTCCGGCGGCATCTGGGAGGCGCTCTTGACCACCGCCGTCGGCCTCGCTGTCGCCATGCCCGTGGTAGTGGTCCTGAACTGGCTGGAGCGCAGGGTGGATCGACTGGCCCACGAGATGGACAGCACCGTCACCAGCCTCTTCACCGAGGATTTGTCGCAGGACGTTTCGCAGGATCTGGCTCCAGCCAGAAAGGACGTGTTTCATGAACCCGCACGTTTGCGCGCCGCCGCCGCGGCTGGCGAGTAAGGCGGGCGATCCGCGCGGCAGGCGGCGTCCGCTGATCAGCCTCACGCCGCTGATCGACGTGGTCTTCATCCTGCTCGTCTTCTTCATGCTGTCCTCCTCGTTCCTCGACTGGCGCTCGATCACGCTCGACGCCCCGGCGCGGGCGGCGGCCGGTTCCTCCGTCGAGGGGGCGCTGCTGGTCGAGATCCGTCCCGAGGGGATCCGCGTGTCCGGCGAGACCCTTGCCCTCGACGCTCTCGCCGAACGCGTTGCCATGCGCCTCGAGGCGAAGCCGGATCAGCGCATCCTCCTCAAGCCGTCCGCGGGCGTCTCGCTGCAGGAAGCGGTGCGGGTGCTCGACCGGCTCGCGGCGACGGGAGCCGCCAATCTGTCCCTGATCCGCGACGGGAGGCGCTAGAGCCATGCTTTTCGAGCCGCCGCGCCCGCACAGCGACGAAGAGCGCATCCTGCCGCTCATCAACGTCGTCTTCCTGCTTCTGATCTTCTTCATGCTGGCGGGCCGCCTCGCCGCCTCCGACCCGTTCGAGATCGCGCCGCCGCGCTCGGCGAGCGAGGGGCCGGTGGAGAACCGGGATCTTATGGTTCTCGTCGGCGCCGACGGTCGGCTTGCACTGGACGGGGCGGTGATGGAGGAGGCGGCGCTGAAGGCCGCCATCGCCGAGCGGCTTGCCGGCGACGGGGAGGCGCGGGTGCGGGTCAAGGCGGACGGCAGCGCCGAGGCGACGGACGTCGTCGCGGTGATGGAGCTACTGCGCGCGGCGGGCGTCCGGCGGGTCAGCCTGCTGACGGTCTCCGGCGGCGCAGGCGGGGCGCGGTGATGGAGATCCGTCGGCGTCACTGGATTCTGGCGCTCTGCGGGGCGGCGTCGATTCACGCGGCTCTCGCCGCGGCCATCCTGTGGCACCCGTTGGACGCTGGCGCGGAGAGCGTCGACTTCGGCGGCGTCGAGGTTGCGCTGGTCTCGGCCGGCGAAGCGGCCGGGGACGAAACGCAGTCAATCGCGGCGGAGGATGAGGTCGAGCCGGTCGACGCCGAGACGACCGCCCCGATCGAGCCGCCCCCCAAAGACGTCGAGGTGGTCGAGGAACCGACCGAGGTCGAGACGGTGGATGCGCCCGCCTTCGTTGAGACGGTCGAACCCACGGAGATCGCCGACGAAGCCGCCGAGCTGGTTGTCGAAGCCGAGCCCGTCCCGCAGGAGGCCCAGACCATCAAGGCGCTTCCCCTAGAGCCGACCGAGACCGCCGCGATCAACGCCGCCGACGCCGTTCCTGTCGAGGCGCCGCTGGAGGAAGCGCAGGCGGTCGAGCCCGAACTGGTCAAAGCCGAGTCCGTCCTGCCGACGCCGCCGGTTCGCCCACAGGACTTGCCGAAGGTCGCCCGCGCCGCGCCGCCGCGCCAGGCCACGCCAAGGCCGCGTGCTTCTCAGCCCGCCGCCTCGGAGCCCTCGCGGCAAGCGGTATCGGGCGCCGGCGCCCGTGCCGACGCCTCCGCCATCCGTCGCTACTCCGCGGAACTCGCGGCGGCGCTTCGCGCCCGCCTGCGCTACCCCGACGCCGCCCGCGCGCGCCGGATCGAAGGTGTCGCGACCGTCCGCTTCAGTATCGACGCCTCCGGCCGTGTCATCGGCTCAAGCCTCGCCGCAAGTGCCGGCGATGCGCGCCTTGATCAAGCCGCCCTCGCCACTGTCCGTCCGGGAACCTCCCTCCCGGCGCCCCCGCCGCCGCACGACGGCAGCGTGACCGTTTCCGTCCCTTTGCGCTTCTCGATCCGTTGAGTGGAAAAAACGAAACCGTGTTCGGCTCCTACAGTCCCTCGTCGGCGGCCGCTCCGTTCGAGCCGATGGCCGAATGACGAGTACGGCCTGCCGGCCCACGAGCTGCAGAAGTGGAGCGCGAGCCTAACGCGGCGCGAGCGAGGCGAAATGGGAAGACGTCAACCCCTACGCGTGTGCGGGCCAGACGCGCTCGAAGCTGCGCACGCTCTTGCTCTTGACCATGGCGCGGCTCGCCTCGTCGAAACGCCGGAAATGCGCGGTTTGCGCATGCTCGCGGAATGCCGCCACGTCGCGGTAGATTTCGTAGAGAAAGATCTGTCCCGGCTCGCCGACGCACACGTCGAACTGCAGGCAGCCGGGTTCGTCGGCGAGGGAGGCGGCCGCGTTTTCGTTCATCAGCGCGAGGAATTCCCCCTGCCTCCCGGGCTCTACTTCGAAATCGACGACGATCACGTACATGAACTGGCCCTCCACCGGTTGATCCCGGATGAGCGTGTTCGGGAACCGGCAGGCGCCAACCCCGCCTGGACCCGCGGCTGCTGGTGCGAAATCCGATAATTTGATAGAACTATCATACCATGGACGACACAATCGCACGCCGGTATCATCCGCCACATGATATCGCCAATCGAAAGCGGGAGCCGATGTGGCAAGTTTCTGACCAGAAGGTTCGGCGGCGCAAGCTGTACGAGGAGGTTGCCGACAAGATCGAAAGCTGGATCCGGGTCGGGCATTTCCAGGTGGGCGACCGGCTGCCCTCCGAGCGCGAACTGATGAAGACGCTGGGCATCGGGCGCACCGCGGTGCGCGAGGCGCTCTTTGCCCTCAACCGCATGGGGATCATCGAGGTCAATAGCGGCGGCAGGGCTGTCGTGACCCGTCCGGACGCCACGGTGATCCTCGGCGAACTTTCGGGGGTCGTGAACAACCTCCTTCGCGACCCGGAAGGCCAGCGGCAGTTTCAGGACGCCCGCCAGTTCTGGGAGGCCGCGGTCGCCCGCCGCGCCGCGACCATGGCGAGCGATGCCGATGTGGAGGACCTGGAGCGCTATCTTCTTCTGAATGAAAAGGCGATTTCGGATCCGGAGGAATTCGCCCGCACGGATGTCGCCTTTCACGACCGGCTGGCTGCGATCTGCGGCAATCCGCTCTTCAACGCGCTCAACGGCACCCTTGCGGAATGGTTGACGGAACAGCGACTCACGTCCCTGCGCAAGAAGGAGACGGCGGCGCGTGCCTTCAAATCGCACCAGCGCATCTTCGACGCAATTCGCCGCCGGGATCCGGACGCGGCGGAGAAGGCGATGAACGCCCATCTCGCGGAGGTCTCGGAGACCTACTGGAACGCGTTGCGGCAGGCGGGCTGACGGGGCGGGGGGCGCCGATCGGGTCGCGGTCGAAGCCGCCCGCCGCCAAGCGTGCGTCCTAGGCATTGCCCGCGATGACCGCGTCGAACTCCACGCCTACGCTCCGTCCTGCGGCGCGCAGGTCGTCCAGGACTCCCTCTCCGAGCGGGATGCCCTCCCGGCGCGCCTTCTCCCGCGAGAGATATTCCCGCTCGCCGGGGAGGTAGATGCGCTCAACCCCGACGGCCTTCTCCGTGTTCTGGATTTCCCGCACCGCCTTCTCGATGCGCGCGTCATACCGGTCCCGGTCCTGGAACAGGTCGATCGGCAGCGCGCCCTGGAGGTGCCCGATATTCTGCGGGTTTTCGAAATCCTCGTAGAGATGCGTCACCTCGGAGCCGAAGAACGCTTCCGTCAGCATGGTCGAGAGCAGCCCGATGACGAGGGTCAGCGCATAGCCCTTCGGTCCGCCGACAGGCTGGACCAGCCCCTTGAGCGCCTCGACCGCGTCCGTCGTCGGCTGGCCGTCCGGCCCCAGCGCCCAGTCGGCGGGGATCGGGTCGCCGTTGCGTGCGGCCACGATGATCTTGCCGCGCGCGGCCACCGAGCAGGCCATGTCGAGGACGATGTTGAAGCCGCATGGCGTGGGCAGGGCGATGGCGAAGGGATTGTTGCCCAGCTTCGCCTCGCGCCCGCCCCAGGGCGCCATGTGGTTGATGCCGCCGATCGTGAAGGAGAAGCCGATCATGCCGGCATCCGCCGCCTGCTCCGCAAAATAGGCGGCGGCGCCATAATGGTTCGAGTTCTCCACCGCGACGAAGGCGGGCGCCTCCGAAGCGCGCGCCTTCTCGATCGCCACCTCCATCGAGCGCACGCCAACGAGCATGCCGATCCCGTTCCCGCCGTCATAGATGCAGGTCGAGGCCTTCTCGCGACGAAGCGACATTTTCGGCCGGGGATCCATCACGCCCGCGAGCAGGCGCTCCACGTAGATCGGCAGCCGCACCACGCCGTGCGAATAGACGCCGCGCAGATCCGCCTCGACAAGGACGTCCATCGACAGGCGCGCATCGGCCTCGCTCATGCCCGTCGCTTCCAGCGCGCGCCGGCCGAATTCCTTGAGCGGTCCTTCCGGGATCAGGGTCGTGTCGCTCACGTCGGATCTCCCTCGTTTTCGGCGATGCCCGCAGGTCAGAACAGCCCGTCCGCCTTCGCGGCGGCGATGCGCTCCTCGGAGAACCCGATCGAGCGCAGCACCTCCTCGCCGTGCTGGTTGAGCGCGGGGCCGGTCGACCGGATGCGCCCCGGCGTTTCGGAGAGGCGCGGGATGATGTTGTGCATCTTGACGGTCCCGCGATCGTCGTCGGGCGCCTCGACGATCACCTCGCGGGTCTTGACGTGCTCGTCCTCGAGCAGCTGGGCGATGTCGTAGACCGGCGCGGCGGTGACGCCCGCCTTGTGGAAGATCGCCAGCATCTCCTCCTGGCTGCGCGAGCCGATCGCGGCCTGCATCGCCTCGTCGAGCGCCTCCACGTTCTTCACCCGCGCCGGGTTGGTGCGGAAACGGGGGTCGTCGATCAGCTCGGGGCGGCCGATGGCGCGCAGGGTCTTCTCGGCCATCGCCTGCGTCGCGGCGGAGATCGCGATCCACTTGCCGTCGGCGCTGCGATAGGTGTTGCGCGGGGCGTTGGTGGGGGCGCGGTTGCCGCGGCGCTGCTGGATGATGCCGAAATGCTGGTATTCCGCCGCCGCGGGGCCGAGGATCGCGATCATGGGTTCATAGATCGCGAGGTCGATCACCTGCCCCTTGCCGCCGTGGCGCTCGCGATGGAAGAGGGCGAACATCACGGCCGCCGTTCCGTAGAGCGCCGTCGTCATGTCGGCGAGCGGCAGGGGAGGCAGGGTCGGCGGTCCGTCCGGCTCGCCGGTCATATGGGCGAAGCCGCTCATGGATTCGATCAGGGTGCCGAAGCCGGGGCGCGGGCTGTAGGCCCCTGTCTGTCCCCAGCCGGAGGCGCGCACGATAACGAGACCGGGATTGCGCTCGAGAAGGACTTCCGGCGACAGCCCCCAGCTCTCCAGCTTGCCGGGAACGAAGCTTTCGACGAGGACGTCGAAATGCGGGACCATCTCGAGCAGGATGTCGCGCCCTTCCTGGCGCGAGAGATCGAGGGTCATGCTCTTCTTGTTGCGGGCATAGACCTTCCACCAGAGCTCTGAATTCTCGACCGACCACGCGCGCAGCGGATCCCCCTTGCCGGGCGCCTCGATCTTGACGACCTCCGCGCCGAAATCGGCCATCAGCGTGCCGATGACGCCGCCGGCGATGAGCCGGGCGAGATCGAGGACCTTGACGCCTTCGAGCGGGAGGGGCTTGCCGCCGGAAGCCGTGTCGCGCGGGGTTTGCTGTTCTTCAGTGGTCATGTGCGTGTCGTCTCGGGACTGGAGTGGGGCGGATCAGGCGAGGCCGAGGGCCCGGGCGGTGTCGAGGAGCTTCTGCGAGTTCTTCACCATCGCGTAGTCGACGAGTTTCCCCTCGACCCGGATCGCGCCGACTCCCTCGGCCTCGGCGCGGCTGAAGCTGTCGACGACGAGGCGCGCATAGGCGATGTCCTCGGCGCTCGGCGAGAAGGCCGCGTTCGCCGTCTCGATCTGGTTGGGGTGGATGACGGCCTTGCCCTGGAAGCCGAAGCCCCGCGCCTGACGGCAATCGGCGGCGTAGCCGTCGGCGTCGGTGACGTCGAAATAGACAGTGTCGACCGGCGGCCGGATGCCCGCCGAGCGGCAGGCGAGGACCGTCTGGAGCTTGCCGTTGACCAGATGCTCGCCGACATTCGAGGTCGGAATGCCGATATCGTTCGTGAAGTCGCCCGCGCCGAACATCAGCGTCTCGAGCCGCCCCCCGGCGCAGGCGATCTCCTCCGCCCGCAGGACGCCACGGGCCGTCTCGAGGATGCCGCAGATGCGGATCTGGCCCTCGGGAACCCCCTCCGCGCGGCTGGCGGCGTCGATCAGCGCGCTCGCGATGCGCACCATCTCGGCGGATTCCGCCTTCGGCAGGATGATCCCGGCGATTCCGCCGGTGCAGACCGCCTGGATATCCTCCGCCGTCATTCCGGTCATCAGGTCGTTGACGCGCACGAAGATCTGGCGCTCGGGCAAGACCTGCGCGGCGAGGGCCCGGACCATCTCGCGCGCCTTCGGCTTCTCGGAAAGCGCAACCGCGTCCTCAAGGTCGAGGATGAGCGCATCCGCGGCGGAATCGATCGCCTTGCCGATCTTGCGGCTGTCCATGCCCGGGGCAAACAGCCAGCTGCGCAACGGTTTGTGGTGCGACATGGGAATCCTTTCGACGGGTCAGCCGCGCATCAGTTCGGGCAGGAACATGACGATCTGCGGGAAGGTGATGAAGATCGCGAGGTCGAGCAGCAGGACGAGGATCACCGGCCAGATCTCGCGCAGGATCTTGTCCATGGGGACATTTCCGATCCCCGCGACGATGAAGAGGTTGATGCCGAGCGGCGGCGTCACCGTGCCGATGCCGAGATTGATCACCGCGAGCACGCCGAAGAAGACAGGGTCGATCCCGAGGCTCTTCACGATCGGCAGGACGATCGGCGCGAGGATGACGACCGCCGCCGACGCCGTGACGAACATCCCGGCCATCAGGAAGATCAGCATCAGGATCAGCATGATGATGGCGGGATTTTCGCTGAACGAGAGCATGAAGGACGCCACCGCTTGCGGCACGCGCTCGAACGTCACGACAAAGCCGAGGATGTTCGCTCCGGCGACGACGAGCATGATCGCGGCCGTCGTGATGCCCGAGCGGACGATGAGCGGCCAGACCTTGCCGAGCGGCAACTCGCGATAGACGAAGACGGCGATGATGAACGTGTAGACCGCCGCCACCGCGCCGGCTTCCGTGGGCGTGAAGATGCCGCCATAGATGCCGCCGAGGACGATGAACGGGATCATCAGCGCCAGCGACGCGCGCCGCAGGGCGACGAAGAAGTTGCGCGACGACATCTCGGAGGTCTGTCTCGGATAGCCGCGGCGTCTCGCCTGGATGGCGAAGAGCACGCACATCGAGAAGACGATGAAGAAGCCGGGCACAATCCCGCCCATGAAGAGCTGTCCGATCGAGACGCTCGCGACCGAGCCGTAGACGACGGCCGTGATGCTCGGCGGGATGATCACGCCGGTGACGCCGCTCGCGGCGACGACGACCGCCGCCCAGGCGCTGTCATAGCGCGCGCGGATCATCTCCGGCAGCATCACCGAGCCCATCGCCGCCGTCGAGGCCGCGGAGGAGCCGGACATTGCGTCCATCATCGAGCCCGCGACCTGCGTGATGATCGCGAGGCCGCCATGGATCGCACCCACGATGGCGGCGGCGAGATCGATCAGGCGGCGCGTGACGCCGCCGCTCGACATGATGTCGCCGATGAGGATGAAGAAGGGGATCGCGAGAAACGGGAAGGAATCGACTGCCGCGAACATCCTCTGTGGGATCGTCGTGAGCGGGAGCGTCGCGCTCGAGAGGATGATCGCCGCCGCGCCCGCGCCGATGAGGGCGAAGGCGATCGGCAGGGCGATCACCGCGAGAAGCAGGAACAGCGGGAAGAAGATGGCGCTCACGCTCCGTCCTCCTTGAGGGCCGCGTCGGCCATTCCCGCATTCGGCTGGATGGCGGCTCGCGAGAGGTCGCCCTTCATCAGCGCGGCGAGGTTGCGGAAGAAGTCGACGAACGAATAGAGCGCGATCAGGAGGGCGGAGATCGGCAGCGCGATGTAGATGTAGCCCATCGTGACGCCGGTCGCTGGCGCGATCTGAGTCATCGTCCGCTGCGTCAGCCTGTAGCCGTAGACCAGCAGGACGATCATCAGCGCGAAGATGAGGGCGCACAGCACCGTGTCGAGCACGACGCGCCCTCTGGGTCCCAGGAGCTCCGGCAGGAAGTCGATCGCCAGGTGGCGCCGCCCGCGGAAGGCGCTCGCCGATCCGAGAAAGACGAGCCAGACGAAGGAGAAGCGCGCGGCTTCCTCGGCCCAGCCCAGATAGCTGTCGAGGATCGTCCGGTAGAAGACCTGCCCGAAGATCGAGACGACCATGACGAGAATCGCCAGGCCGACGATCACCTTGCAGGCTTCGTCGATGATGCGGAGGAGACCCACGCGCGGTGCCCTTGCTGATCGTGACCGGATGTTGAAGGCGGAGGTTCTCCGCGAGGCGTCCGCCCCGCGGAGAAGGATCGGGCGTTACTGCGCGCGAGCGGCGGCGCGCACGCGATCGATCATTTCGCGGCCGTACTTGTCGTAGAAGACGTCCTCATAGGCCTTCTCGGCGGCGGCGATGAAGGCCTGCTTGTCGTCGACCTCGTTGATCTCCATGCCCTTCTCTTCGAGACGGCCCCGGAACTCGTCGTCCATGTCCCGGACATACTGGCGCTGATCGGCCTGCGCGAGCTTCGCCGCCTCCATGATCCAGCCCTGCTCTTCCTCGGTCAGTGCATTGAAACGGTCATGGTTCATGACGACGCCGTTGCCGGCATAGACGTGGCCCGTGAGCGAGACGTAGTCCTGGACCTCGTAGAGGTTGCCGTCCCAGATATTGCCGAACGGGTTTTCCTGACCGTCGATCACGCCCTGCTGGAGACCCGTGAAGACTTCCGGCCAGGCCATCGGGGTCGGACGCGCGCCGAGCGCCTCGAAGGTCGCGACGTATTCCGGTGATTCCGGAACGCGGATGCGCAGCCCCTCGATATCCGCCGGGGTGCGGATCGGCTTGGCGCTGTTCGTGACATGGCGGAAGCCGTTCTCCCAGTAGGAGAGCAGGATCAGGTTGTTCTCCTTGAGCGGCTCGGCTGCTTCCTGCCCGATGTCGCTGTCGAGGGCGCGATAGGCTTCTTCACGGCTGGCGAAGAGATAGGGAAGGTCGAAAACGCCGACCTGGCCGCCGAAATTGCCGAGCAGGGACAGCGAGGTGGAGGTGATGTCGAGGATCCCTTCCTGGACCTGCTCGATATTCTCGCGCTGGCCGCCCATCGTCCCCTGGTGGATGATGACCTCGAACCGGTCTCCGCTGAGTTCGTTGAGATGCTTCGCGAAGGCCTCGAAGCCCGCGTGAAAGTGGTGCTCGGGCACCGTTCCGACATGCGCCGCGTTCAGGGTGATCTTGTCCTGTGCGAGGGCCGCGCCGGAAAGGCCGGCCACCGAGGCGGCAAGCGCGCCGGCGAATACGAGCGATAGCTTCTTGCTGTGCATGAAAGTCTCCTCCGTGGTGATTTTCTCGTTGGCGCCCGTCTTTACCGACCCGTGGGCGCTCTGACTGTATAGCTATCATACCAAGTGGGGTTTCAAAAGACGATCATCGGAAAAGCGGAAACCAGATTGTCGACGACCCAGATCATGAGGAGCGCGAGCGGCAGGAAAGCGACGAAGAAGGCGAGATTGCGCCCCACGACGAGCCGCTCGGGATAGACGCCGTATTGCCCGGCGGTGACGCGCACCACGAGGCTCGAGAGCGAGAGAATGGCGCTCATGCTCCAGCCGACGAGAACCGTGAGGCCGATGGCGAGATCGGAGACCCCGAGATCGAGGCCGGTGAGCACCACGAGGCAGATCGTGCCGGTCACGAGCGGCTGCACGCCTAGGAAGCCGATCGCCGCCATCAGCAGGATCGTGCCGAGCATCAGCAGGCCCACCGGTGCGTCCGCCAGGAAGGACATCGGTCCGAGATCCGCCATCCAGGGCGTTGTCGTGAGGACCGTCCCGAAGATCATGGCGGCGCTCACCACGGCGATGTCGTCCCGCATCCGCATCATCCCTGTCCAGACATCGTCCCCCGCCCGCCGGAAATCCCCGCCGGGCCGGGTTGCGATGCGCAGGAGGCACAGGACGGGCAGGATCAGCAGCATGGTCTCGATGGTGGACAACTGCGTCGTCGCGCGCACCACGACGACGAGAACCGTGATCAGCAGGATCGGCGGCGCGAAACTCTTCAGCGCGGCAAGCGCCTCGCCGAGGCGGATCAGGGGCTGGGACGGGGCGTAGATCTTGGTTCCGAGCAGCATCCCGGCGAAGCCGATGAGCGCCCCCGCCGCGATCAGGCCCGCGAGCGGCACACGGGGGAGGAAGTCGCTGACCACCGCGAGGGCGATGAAGAAGGGCGACCAGATGATCGCAAGTCCGGCCCCGCAGACATTGGCGCGCGCCTGCGCGATGCGCTCGTCGTCGGACGCGTCCTGGCGCAGGAGCGGCGCGAAGATGGCGCTCGCGCCGACGGACAGGACGCTCGCCAGAACGAAGCTCCCGCTGACGATCCATGCCGGTCGCCGCAGGGTTGGGACCTGCTCGACCCGCGCCCGATACGCCTCGAGGCGCGCATCGCCGCGGGCGGAGGCGCGCAGCAGCGACAGCGTCGGCAGGAAGGCGGTGAACAGGATCGAGCGCTCGAGACCTCGCCAGAGCGAGGGCGTTGCATCATAGGCGATTGCGAGGGTGGCAGCCGCACCCAGGAGCAGCCCGCTGACCGCGAGCGTCGGCAGGCGGGCAAACAGGAAGGCGGGGATCAGGAAGACCAGCATTCCCGCGCCCGCGAGAAACGCAATGAGTGGTCCGGGCAGCAGGATGCTCCCCACCCCGAGCGCCCAGAGAATGCTGAGGAGCGCCGCCAGAAGACGGTCGGTATTCGCGGATGGGCTGCGCCACGGGGCGGGCATTGCGAGCGATGTCTCGATAGGCGGGGAGGGGGGCGGGAAGGCCAAGGCGTGCGGCCTCTCGTGCGATGGGCGCATTGTTCATTGAAAGTCGGGCGCAGACAAATCCGGTGATTGCGAAGATGCGAATTGGCGCTCTGCCCGTCCGCCACCTATCCTGCGCCCCATGGATCGGCGGCCGGCCACATGCGCGCCGTCAGGGGAAAGATCATGACAGACAGGATTCTCGTCAGACGCGACGGGCCGGTGGGCCATATCGTCTTCAACAATCCCGAGCGCCATAACGCCGTCTCCCACGACATGTGGCTCGCCTATGCGCAGGGGCTTGCAAGCCTCGCCGAGGCGGAGAAAATCCGGGTCGTGGTGATCAGCGGCGCGGGCGAGAAATCCTTCGTTTCCGGGGCCGACATCTCGAAATTCGAGAGCGAGCGCGCCCAGGCCGAGGCAGTCGCGGAATACGAGAAGGCGACGAGCGCCGCCTACGAAAACACCCTGAACTACGCCAAGCCGACGATCGCGATGGTGCAGGGCTATTGCATCGGCGGCGGCATGAATCTCGCGGCCTGCTGCGACTTCCGGATCGTGAGCGAGAAGGCGAGCTTCGCGATTCCCGCGGCGAAGCTCGGGGTCGGCTACGACTACGCCCGCGTAAAGCGGATCGTCGATCTCGTCGGCCCTTCCTTCGCCAGGGAGATATTCTTCACGGCGAGGCGCTTCTCGGCCCGTGAGGCATACGAGATGGGCCTCGTCAACCGCGTCGTCGCCCATGAGGCGCTGGCCGGGGAGGTCGGGACGATGTGCGAAACCATCGCCGCGAATGCCCCGCTGACGATCAGGGCGATCAAGCATTCCGTGATGCAGACCCTGCACGACCCGCAGGACCGGGACCTGGAAACCGCCGCCCGGCTGGTCGAGGATTGCTACCGAAGCGACGATTACGCCGAGGGGCGGCGCGCCTTCATGGAAAAGCGCAAGCCGCAATTCACGGGCCGCTGAGCCTGCCCTCGTCAGATCGCGTCCGGCCGGATCATCGTCTCGCGCAGCCGGTCGCGATCGAGCTCGACGCCCCAGCCGGGGGCATCCGGAATGCGGGTGCGGCCCGCATGAGGCTCGGGGACCGTGACGAAGAGCGCCTGTTCGACCTGGTCCGCCCCCAGGTGAACCTCCGCCAGCGTACCGTTGGGGAAGGCCGCGACGTGGTGCAGGCTGAACAGCCCGCCGCCCCCGGCATCGGACAACGCCCGGTTATAGATGTGGGCGAGCGCAGCGACGCGCCGCGTCTCCGTCACCCCGCCATTATACATGCTGTTGGGCATCAGGATGTCGATCGCGTCATGCTCCAGCCAGTCGCGGAAGCGCGAGGAGTGCCCGTCCATCTGGCCCGCCGAAAGTGGGATGGCCGTCTTCCGGCGCAGCATGGCGAGGTCACGCGAATCGTTGTTCAGGAGTGGATCCTCGAACCAGGCGATGTTCGCATCCTCCAGCCCGCGCGCCAGCGCCGTGGCCGCGTCGAGGGGAATTCCCTCGTTGGCGTCCATGGCGAGGACGATGTCGTCCCCGATCGCGTCGCGGACCTTGCGGACGCGGGCGATATCGGCGGCGATGCCGTGGGCGGTCCCCACGAGCACCTTGATCCGCTTGTGGCCGGACGCGACGAGCATCCGGGCGACCTCGACAAGCTGGTCGTCGTCATAGGAGGGGAAGCCGAAGGTGACGTAGACGTCGGCGAAGTCGGCATGCCCGCCGAGTAGCTGCGCCACCGAGCGTCCCGCGCTCCTGCCCCAGAGGTCCCAGCAGGCCATGTCGATGCAGGACATGGCCGCGAGGTTGATCCCGCTCATGCGGCCGCGTTCCGAGGCGAGGGCGGACATGCGCGCGCTCACCGCCTCGACGTCGCGCGGATCGAGTCCCCGCACGGCTGGGCCGAGATGGTGGTTGATCGCGGCGGCCGTGGCCTCGACGAGAAAGCGGCCGGTCATGCCGAAGCCGGTATGGCCATCCTCCGTCTCCACCTCGCAGACAACCCGAAGGGTGTCGCCCGCCGGCTTTCCCGAGACGGGCAGCTTGCCGTCGATGCGGTGGATGCCGGCCCTGACATTCGCGATCTTCACGCCCTTATCCTCCGGCCGCGACCACTGCCGCATCGGCGATGAGACGCTCGATGGCCTCCTCGTCGTAGCCCTGTTCGCGCAGGACCTCGCGGGTGTGCTCGCCGTAGACCGGCGCGCCCCGCGTCGGCCCGCCCGGCGTCTCCGACAGCTTGATCGCGAGGCCGAGCGTCTTGACCTTGCCGAGGGTGGTGTGCGGGACCTCGGTCACCATCTCGCGGGCGAGCGTCTGCGGGTCCTCGTGCATCTGCGTGATGGTGTTGACCGGGCCTGCCGGAACGCCCGCCGCATCGAGCTTCGCCAGCCATTCGGCGCTGGGCCGCTTGACGAAATGCGCCGTCAGCGCCTCTTCCAGTTCCGCCAGATGAGCCATTCGACCGGAATTCTCCCGGAAACGGGGATCCTCGGCGAGTTCGGGAGCCTCCAGGATCTGGGTCACGCGCAGCCAGTTCGTCTGGTTCGCGCCCCCCACGACGATCCAGCCGTCGGCGGTCCGGAACGCCTGGTAGGGCGCGTTCAAGGGATGGGCGGATCCCATCGGGCCGGGCGATTCCCCCGTCGCGAGGGCGATGGCCGATTGCCAGTAGGTATGGATGATCCCGGCCTCGAAGAGCGAGGTGTCGACGAGCTGTCCACGGCCGGTCTGCGCGCGCGCCTGCAGGGCGGCAAGGATGCCGATCGCGCCGAGGAGGCCTGCGGTGATGTCCGTCAGGGGCGGGCCGCATTTCATCGGCGGATCCTCGCGGCTCGTTCCCGTAACGCTCATGATCCCGCTCATCGCCTGGGCGACGAGGTCGAAGCCGCCGCGCGAGGCGTAGGGGCCCGTGCGGCCGAAACCCGAGAGGGCGCACCAGATCAGGCGCGGGTTCTCCTTGCGCGCCTCCTCGAAAGTGAACCCCAGCTTCGCCAGCGTGTCATGGCGGTAGTTCTCCACCACCACGTCCGCCTTTGCGATCAGGCCCCGCAGCACCTCCTTGCCGCCCTCGGTCTTGAGGTCGAGGACGATGCCGCGCTTGTTGCGGTTCATCATCAGGAAGGCGGCGGATTCGTCGCCGATCTGCGGTGGCTTGCTGCGCCTCGTATCGTCGCCGCCGGGCACCTTCTCAACCTTGATGACGTCGGCGCCCAGGTCGGCGAGCATCATCGTGCAGGTCGGACCCGCCATGACGTGAGTCAGGTCGACGACCTTCAATCCCTTCAACGCGCTCATTCGTCCGTCCTCAGCTACCGGTCCAGTTCGGGGGACGCTTGGCGAGAAACGCCTCCAGCCCCTCGCGGAAATCATGGCTCATGTAACAGCTCAGGATGAGGTCCTCCCCCTCGCTGTTGCCGTCGCGCAGCCTGCGGAATGCTTCCTTCGTGGCGGCGAGGGTCAGCGGAGCGTGTCCCGCGACGGTCTCGGCGAGTTCGTCCGCCCGCTTCATCAGGGCCTCGTGATCCTCGACCACCTCCGAGAGGAATCCGGCGGCGAGCGCCTCGTCCGCGCCGAGGAGCCGGGCGGTGAAGATCATCTCCTTCGCGCGGCTCATGCCGATCAGCGCCGCGAGCCGCGCGTAGTTCTCCATCGACAGGCAGTTGCCCAGCGTGCGGGCGATCGGAAAGCCTATGCGCGCATTCTTCGTGGCGATCCTCAGGTCGCAGGCCGCGGCGATTCCGGCTCCTCCGCCGGTGCAGGCGCCCGAAATGGCCGCGATGGTCGGGATGTGTGTACGCTCGATCACCGAGAGGACTTCCTCGCCCCGCACCTCATAGCCGATGGCGTCCTCCGGCTTCGAGAAGGCGCGGAACTCGCTGATGTCGGTCCCGGCGGCGAAGGCCTTGTCGCCGGCCCCGGTCAGGACGAGGACCTTGAGCTCCTTCTCGTCGGCCATGTCCTCGAATATCTCGCGCAGCCGCTCGTACATCCGGAAGGTGAAGGCATTGCGCGCCTGGGGCCTGTTGAAGGTGATGTATCCCACCTTTCCCCTGCGCTCGAAGAGAAGATCATCCGTCATGATTGTCCTTTCCGCGTGGCGGCGTTTTCGGCCTCTCTCGCCTGTTGCGCTTCGCAGAGGGCGCAGGCGAGGAGGAGGGCGTTGCGGGTGGGGGCCGGATTGGCCTTCCCCTTGCCCGCGATGTCGTAGGCGGTCCCATGGGCCGGCGTCGTGATCGGCACCTGCAACCCGGCGAGGAGGGTGACGCCGCTCTCGAAGCCGAGGAGCTTGATCGCGATCTGCCCCTGGTCGTGATACATGGTGAGGACGGCGTCGAACTGGCCGTCGCGGGCGCGCAGGAACACCGTGTCCGACGGGAAGGGGCCGCTGACATCGAGGCCGCGCGACTTGGCCTCGACGACCGCCGGCGCGATGATGGCGTCATCCTCGTGCCCGAAATTGCCCCCGTCGCCGGCATGCGGATTGAGCGCCGCCACCGCGATGCGCGGATTGGCGAAACCCGCCGCGCGCATCGCGCGGTCCGTCAGTTCAAGCCGCGAGACGATGCGCTCGACGCTCAGGAGGTCCGCGACCTCGCGCAGCGGCACATGCGAGGTCACGCGCGCGTTCCAGAGCTTTTCGGTGACGTTGAACTCGCCGACGACGTCCTCGGCGCCGAGCTCGTGCACCATGAATTCCAGCTCGTCCTTGAAGGGATTGCCGCCGAGCTTCAGCGCCTGCTTGTTGAACGGCGTGAAGGTGATGGCGTCGATCTGCCCCTCGCGGGCCATGCGCAGGGCCGTTGAAAGGTTCTCGAGGACGGAGCGGCCGCCCTCGGCGGAAACCTCGCCGATGCGGATGCCGGCGGGATCGAGATTGCCCATGTCGAGAATGGTCACCGGGGCATTGCTCGCAAGCGCCGCCTCGACGCTGTCGACCACCGGCAGGTCGAGGGACAGGCCGCAGACTTCCTCGCCGGCGCGCAGCACGCGCCGGTCGCCGATGATGATGATCCGGGCGTCCTTCGGCAGGGCCGGATCCGCGAGCGCGGTCGCCATCAACTCCCCGCCGATCCCTGCGGGGTCGCCGGTGACGAAGGCCAGACGGGTGGTCATGTCGTGTTCCCCCTGCGAATTGCGGGCGTCATCCGTAGAAACTCTCGACGAGGACCAGCGTCACGTAGGGGACGTAGGTCACGAGCGTCAGCACGATGAAGAGTACCCCAATGAACCAGACATTGACCTTGCTGACATCCCAGACATCCGCCTTGGCGATCGAACACGCCGTCATCAGCACGCTCGCCACGGGCGGGGTCTGCTGCCCGATCGCGATGTTGAGGGTGACGATGATGCCGAACTGGACCGGATCGAGGCCGATCGCGTTGGCGATCGGCATCACGATGGGCACCACGAGGACGATGGCGGCGGCCCCGTGCAGGAACATGCCGACGGCGAGGAACAGGACGTTGAGCATCGCCAGGATGATCAGCGGGTTCTCGCTCAGGCTGAGCATCCAGACGGTGAGCTGCTGCGGCACGCGGGTCTGCGTGAGGTAGAGGCCCAGGAAAGCCGAGACCGCCACGAGGAGCATGACCACGGCGGTCTGGATCACGCCGTCGGTCATCGCGTTCAGGAGCATCCGCAGGTTCAGCTCGCGGTAGACGAAAAGGCCGATGAAGAGTGCGACCGCGACCGCGAGCCCCGCCGCCTCGGTGGCGGTGAAGATACCGCCGAAGATGCCGCCGAGGATGATGACGGGAACGAGCAGCGCCCAGGCCGCGTCCTTGAAGGTCCGCCAGAGGTGGCGCAGGTTGAACGTCTCCTCGACAGGGAAATTGTACCGGACGGCGAAACCGTAGGCGAGGGCGAACATCAGGGACGCCCCGATCAGGCCCGGGATCACGCCGGCCACGAAGAGCTTGACGATCGAGGTGTCCGTCATCGCGCCGTAGAGGATCATCGGGATCGAGGGCGGGATGATGATGGCGAGCGAGGCGGAGGAGCTTGTGATCGCAGCGGTGAAGTTGGTGGGGTAGCCGCGCTTCTTCATCGCCGGCATCAGGATCGAGCCGAGGGCGGCCACGTCGGCCACGGCCGAGCCGGAGATCTCCGCGAAGAACAGGGACGTCCCGATATTCACCATGGCGAGGCCGCCGCGGACGAAGCCGACGAGGGCCGAGACGAAGGCGACCAGCCGCTGCGAGATGCCGCTTGTATTCATGATCGCGCCCGCGAAGACGAAGAGCGGGATAGCGATCAGCGGAAAGCTTCGCGCGCCCTGGTAGAGCGAGATCGCCATGTTCAGGAGCGCGTCGAATCCGAAGAGCGACCAGTATCCGATCAAGGCAGCGAAGCCGAGGGCGATGGCGATCGGCGTGTTCAGCACGATCAGGAAGAGAAAGATGGCAAGCAGCCAGAGCGGGCTCATGACTTGTCCTCCTCCGCCACGATGATGGCTTCTGCCGGCGGCGCGCCGAATCGGGCTTCGCGCACCCTGTCCGGGATGGTTGTCAGTTCGGCGAGGATGAAGAGGACGGCGCCGATCGGGATGACCGAAAGGACGAACTCCACCTTCACCCACGGCAGCGAGATCAGCGTATCGCCGCTGAGCAGGCCGATGGCCTGGTAGCCGAACCAGGCCGCGAGGGCGAAGAAGAAGATGACCACGCCTTCGCTGATCGCCAGGGCGAGGAGGCGGATCGGGGTCGGCATGAGTCCGACGATATTGGGAAAGCCGAGATGCGCCCGGCGCAGCGCCGCGAGCGCCGCTCCGTAGTAGGTGATCCAGGCAAGGACGACCGATGCGACTTCGTCGTACCAGGTGAAGGACGAGCCTGCCGAGCGCACGATCACCGCCGAGATGACGATCACCGCGAGGATGGTCATCAGGACGATCGAGATCGTGATCAGGACGCGTTCGAGCACGCCGCGGGCGGCGCTGAGGAAAGACATGGCGGAAGAACTCCGGACGCGTGGAGGGGCGGCGCACGAGGACCGCGCGCGCCGCGTTGGCGCTGCTTCAGCAGCCGTCCGCGAGGGCGAGCGCCTCGTCGATCAGTTCCTGCCCGCCGGGCACTTCGCTGGCGAACAGTTCGTAGACCGGCTTGCTTGCCTCCACGAAGGCGGCGCGGTCAGCGACGTTGAACTCCATGCCGTCCGCGATGAGCTTGTCGCGCACCTCGTTTTCCATGCTCGCGGCGAGCTCATGCACCCACGGCGTCAGATCGCGTCCGATCTCGACGAGGGCCTTCTGCACTTCTTCCGGATAGCTTTCGAACTTCCGGACGCTGACCGCGGGGAAGCTCGGCGTATAGACGTGGCGGGTTTCCGTCAGGTATTTCTGCACGTCCTGGAAACGGCCCGAGGCGATGTTAACGTAAGGGTTTTCCTGCCCGTCCATCACGCCCGTCTGCAGCGCGACATAGACCTCCGAGAAGGCGAGCGGCGTGGGATTCGCGCCGTAGGCCTCGAACATCCGGACGCGCCACACGCCCTGCGGCGTGCGCAGCTTGACGCCGCGCAGGTCTTCCGGCGTGACGATCGGACGGATGTTGTTGGTGATATGGCGGAAACCGTTCTCCCAGACGCCGAGGATCTTCACGCCGCGCGCTTCGGCTTTCGGAGCAAGCTTCGGCCAGATGATCTTCTCGGTGATGCAGACCATGTGCTCGCGGCTGGCGACGAGGTAGGGCAGGTCGAACAGGCCGAACTCCGGCACCAGGCTCGACATGATCGTCGACGGCTGCGAAATGTCCTGCGTCCCGAGCCTGACCTTCTGGAGCATCTCCTCGTCGCTGCCAAGCTGGCTCGAATGGAAGTACTCGACGGTGCCGAGGTCGCCGATCCGCTCGTTCACGCGCTTGGCGTATTCTTCGAGCGACATCGACTGGGTATTGCCTGGCGGGCTCGTCGTACCGGCCTGGATCTGGAGACCCTGCGCCGACACGTCGGCGGAGCCGACGGCCACCATGGCTACCGTTGCGGCCAACATTCCCATCAACATTTTCATGGACTTTTCCTCCCGGTTCGGACGCGCACGGACCGCTTCTTCCGGCGGTTCTGGGCCTGCGGCGTCCAGCAGGGGAAAGGTTGCATGCAAAATGATCGCGGTCAATTCTCTGGTTCAGGAAAACACGTAGATTATTTCTGCTTAAACCTAAGGAAACGGCTTGTTTTATTGTGCGCTGCCGTAACGTCCGCGCTGTTGCATGCAAACGCTTTCTGAGCAGGTCGAACTGAAATGGTTTGGCGTCGGCTAGGGAGCCTGGGGAAGTGTCTCGCCGAGCCGCTCGCGCGATACCTTCCATCCCGACCGCAGATGCGCCTGAAGCAGCGCCTTGAGCAATTCCCCGTCCCGCTGCCGGAGCGCATCGAGAATCAGCTCATGCTCGTATACGGCCCGCCGCCACCGCGCCATGTCCCGGTTGCCCGCGAAACGATAGCGCTGGATGCGGCCGCTCTCGCGCCGATAGATGCGCGAGACGGTATGGCTGCCCGAGGCGTCGATGATCGCCCGGTGAATGTCCTGGTTGATGGTGAAATAGGGCAGGAGCTCCCCCGCCTCGAAATGCGCGACCATGCGCGCGTGCAGCGTCTCGATCTCCGCGAGCTGTTCCGGCGTCATCCGGCTGCATACCAGCGGAGCCGCGAGCGCCTCCAGCGCCATCAGGACGCTCATCGCCTCATCGACCTCTTCCTCGCTGAGCAGGGGCACGAGAGCTCCGCGATGCGGCTCGAGGACGACGAGCTCCTCGCTTTCGAGGATCTTGAGCGCTTCCCGCAGCGGCGTGCGCGACAGGCTCAGGCGGTCGCTGATCGCGCGCTCGGTGATGCGGCTTCCCGGCGGGAGCTCGCCCGAGGTGATCATGTCGCGCAGTTTTTCAACGGCGACGGTGGTGCTCAGCCCGCGGGGGGCAAACCCGTCAGCGGCAATCCTCGAGGCTGAATTCCGACGGATCGCATGCAAAGCTTTTGCCGACACGCACTGAACTCCCCGGTTTTGAGAGCGATCATTCCAAATAGCATGCAAAAAACGGTTCGCCAATGGCGCGACATCTATGCCTATGGCCGTGCAGGACAAGGCTTCGTTCAGCCGCCGCCGGGAGCGATTTGGTCAGGCTGCAAAGCGGCAATGGAAATTGCGTGTTTGGACGGAAGGGAAGGAGCGGGTTCAATGGCTTGAAAATCGCGGAGGGTCTTCGCGAGAGCGCAGGGGACTCCCATGTCACAGCCCACAATCCTCACGGTCGCCATTACGGGAAACCAGACGACGCCAGAGCAGAACCCCGCGCTCCCGAAGACGCCGAAGGAGATCGCGGATGCCACGATCGCCGCCGCGAAGGCGGGGGCGGCCATCAGCCATATCCACGTCCGCTATCCGGACGGCCGGCCCAGCATGGAGCTGGAGCATTACCGCGAGGCGGTGAACCGGATCAGGGATTCGGGCTGCGACATCATCATCAATCTCACCACCGGGCCGGGCCAGCGCTTCATCCCGAGCCGCGACGATCCGAAGGTGGCCGCTCCCGGCACCACGCTCATGCCGCCCGAGGCCCGCGTGGAACATGTCCTGGAGCTACGCCCCGAGATCTGCACGCTCGATCTCAACACCATGTGGTCCGGATCGTCCGTCGTCATCAACGCTCCCTGGAGCGTGACGACCATGGCGAAGCTGATCCTGGAGGCGGGGGTCAAGCCGGAGCTCGAGGTCTTTGACAGCGGCGACATCCATCTCGCCAAGCGTCTCATCGCGGACGGCGTCCTGCCCGGTCGCAACCTCTTCCAGATCGTCACGGGCGTGCGCTACGGCTTCGATTGCTCGCCGGAAACCATGCTCTACGCCCGCAACCTCCTGCCGGCCGGAAGCGACTGGGCCGGGTTCGGCATCGGGCGTTACGCCTTCCCGATGCTCGCGCAGGCCTGGATCCTCGGCGGGCATGTCCGCATCGGGATGGAGGACACCGTGCGCCTCAGCAAGGACGTGCTCACGCCGGACAACGCGGCCCTCGTTTCGAAGGCGGTCCGGATGGTCGAGGACCTTGGCGGCGTGCTCGCCACCCCCAAGCAGGCCCGCGCCATCCTCGGGCTCGCCGGCTGATGCGCAGCAGGCGGACCCGGGCTGGTCGTTCGGCGTCGCGGCCTAGCGGCTCGCGACGGTCTTGGTGAAGAGGTCGGAGAAGACGGCGCGCGCCTTACCGGGATGCTTGACCGCCTCGGCTTCGGCGGCATTGACCGGATCGCCGACGACGACGAGCGCGACCATTCCCATCCCGTAATGCGGGGCGCACTTGATCCCGTAGACGCCTTCTTCCTCGACCATATAGACGATCTCCTCGTTAAACTTGCCCTTGAAGCTGGCGGCGCCGTCCGGAAGCATGCCCGCGATCGTCTCTGCGTTGTGGCCCTTGTCGGTGGCCACGAACCTGATCGTGTCGCCGGGCTCGACGCGGATGTAGTCCGGGGCGAAGACCATCATGCCCTTCTCGCCCTTGTTCAGCATGAGTATTTCATGCTCCTCGGCGAAGGCGGGACCGGCGAGGGCGACTGCGGCTGCGAGGGCGAAAGCTGCGGAGATCCTTTTCATTTTCTCTTCCTTTCAGATGCTTGCGGCGAATGCCGTTGAAATCACCCTAGCCTCCGACGCCGGCGACGTATTTGCGCCGCCACAAACAGGGGCGCGATTGCCGATGCCCGTCGGCGGTCGCCGGGATCGTGGCCGCGCATCGGAACCAGCCTCGCGGAAATGCGCTGTTTCGTTCCCGGTGGATCTTTGTCAGGGTCTCCGCGATTTGCTCCGAAAGCGCGCGGGCTCCCCCGGATCGTGATGAAAGGACGCCGCCATGCCGCTCGACCGTTGGCTGATTGCGGATCTGCCCCTGTTCAGGGGGCTGGAACCCGAGACCCTCGACGAGATCCTCAAGGACGCTCGATCGATGCGTGTCTCGAAGGACGACGCTGTCTTCAGCGAGGAGGAGGAGGCGCATTCCTTCTTCCTCCTGCTGCACGGGCATGTCCGCGTGGTCAAGACGACACCCGACGGCAACCAGGTCATCGCGCGCTACATCAACGAGGGGGAACTTCTCGGGATCGCGGCGGCGCTCGGGCGGACGACATATCCGGCGACCGCGGTCGCGGCGGTCGACAGCGTCGTTCTCGCCTGGCCCACGCCGCTCTGGAGCGATTTCGCCCGCCGCTTCCCGACCTTCACCGGCAACGCCTATGCAAGCGTCGGCACAAGGCTGCAGGAGACGCAGCAGCGGGTCGTGGAGATGTCGACGGAGCAGGTGGAGCAGAGGGTCGCGCACGCGCTCCTGCGGCTCGTGACGCAGGCGGGGCGCAAGACCGAGGAGGGGATCGAGATCGATTTCCCGATCACCCGGCAGGATATCGCGGAGATGACGGGCACGACGCTTCACACCGTCTCGCGCATCCTGAGCGCGTGGGAGGAACAGGGGGTCGTCGCGAGCGGGCGGCAGAAGGTCATGGTGACCGATCCGCACGCCCTGATGCTAATCTCCGAGCAGCGCCGCCGGAAGACGTGAAGCCCCCTCGGCGCACTCCCTAGGCCTCGGGATGGATCGCCGCGTCGAGTTCGGTCGCGAAGGCGGCTTCGTCAATGCCGTGCGCGCGGCAGATGTCGGAAACCGTGTGGTAGACGGCGATAGGACAGCCGATGCAAAGCATTCGGCGCCTGATCAGGACGGTCATCGTGACCGGCCATTTCCGCATGATCGCGTCGATGGTCATGTCAGGGTCGGATCTCCAGTTCGTCATCATCGAAAGTTCCTCCCGGATTCTGGACAGACACCTGGAACGAAAATGGGCCGCCGGATGGGCGGCCCGCTCGTGTCTTTCAAGCTCAGCGGGCGAGCATGCTCACTTCGTCGCTCATGCCCTCGCGGAAGAGCTCCGGCTGCTCCGGCCCCTCGACGGTGATCGTGCCGATCAGGCCGCGCGCCACGCGGGAGAGCGCGTGATCGACCAGGAGATAGTCGCCGGGCACCTCGAACGTGATGTCGACCGCCATCGCTCCGCCCGGCGGCGTCGAGATGGTCTGTACGTCGAGCAAGGGCTCGCTTGTGAGGGAGCCGAGATTGTAGACCTTGTCGAAGATCTCCCCGATCACGTGGAAGCTCGAAGTCTTGTTCGGGCCCCCGACCCCGAAGTAGATGCGGGCCGTCTCGCCGACCTTCGCCTTCAGGGCGTTGTCGCCGGTCAGCGCACTGTCCGCGCCGTTGAAGACGTAGTATTCCGGCTGCTCGTTCAGGAGCTTGTCGAAGCTCTCCGTCAGGTGTCCGCCGCTGCCGTAGGCCTCCTCCGTATAGATCTCGCCCTGCATCACGTAGAACTCGTGATCGACCTCCGGGAGTCCGCCTTCGGGCTCGACGAGGATCATCCCGTACATGCCGTTGGCGATATGCTGCGCCGCCATCGGCACGGCGCAGTGATAGACGTAGAGGCCGGGCTTGAGTGCCTTGAAGGTGAAGCCCTTGGTTTCGCCCGGCGCCGCCAGGGTGGCGTGCCCGCCGCCATGCAGTCCGGTGACCGCGTGGAAGTCGACATTGTGCATGGCGATGCTGTTTTCGTTGTTCTCCAGCACGACCTCGACCGTGTCGCCGACGCGCACGCGGACGAAGGGACCCGGCACCTTCCTGTTGAAGGTCCAGTACTGGTAGCTCGTGCCGTCCGCCAGTTCGCCGACGACTTCCACCGTCTCGAAATTGACGCGCACCGTCTCGGGTCCGCGCGCACCGATCGCGCCCGGCAGGTCGGTGGCGGAGCGGATGACGTCGAGCGGCGCCTCGGGCGTGCCTAGGCCGGTCGCGTGAACCTGCGCGTCGGAAGAGAGGGCGGGGATCGTCGCCATCGGACCCGCGAATGCGATGGCTGCCGCGACGGCCGTGGAGAGAAGATACTTGCGGGTGTTCATGGCGCTTTTCCTTCTTGATAGCGCTGCGATGAACACACCTTACCGATGCGGCGATGCATGCTCTTTGTGCGGCAACAAACAAGAGGAGGTTCGCCTGGCTATGTCTTCGGGCCTTCGCCTTCAGCGCCGGTCCGCGTCCGCGTCGTCAATGCCCGCTTCCCTTGCGACGGGTTCGCCAGGACCGGCCAGAACACGGCGCAGAAGCCGAGGAACGCGGCCGACCAGAAGAGGGCGGCGGCGCTCAGGAGAAGCGGCTCCTGCGCGAATGCGGCCGCGATCCGCAAGAGGGCGGCGGCCACGACAAGCGCGAAGATCGCGCGAAGCGCAGGCGAGCCGACCGTTGCGCGCCCCGTATGGCTGAGGCTGACGCGCGCCATCACGGCCAGGGTCATCCCCCCGAAGGCGCCGCCGCCCCAGGCATGGATCCCCGCGCTCGCGGGAATGAACGGGTTGAGGGCGGCGAGGCCCGCGAGAACGAAGCCGATGGGGATGAAGGCATAGGCGATGTTGAGGATGAGGACGAGGCTGGCGCGGAACGCCCGGTCGCCGGCCCAGCGCGCGAGGCGGAGAGCCTGAAGCGCTCCTGCTGCGATCAGCAGGAAACCTGCTGGGAACCCCTCCGGCGCGACCACCCAGGCCGCGAGGGCGCCGCCGCCGGCGATCAGGGAGACGAGGTCGAACGCTCCGGACGGCGCGGGCAGCCGGCCCGGATTGTTGCGCGCGAGCCAATTCCGCGTGAAGCTCGGCGTCAGCCGCCCCCCGACGAGCATCACCAGCATGACGATGGCGGCGATTCCGATGCGCGCGCCGTAATCGGCGAACGAGAAGAAATGCGCCTCGATATGGAAGCTGAGGTTTCCCGCGAACAATGCGCCGAGAACCGCCAGCAGCTTCAGGTTTCGCCAGTTGCGTCCGGCGAGGATCTCGCGCGCGACTGCCGCCGCCACGAGGCCTATGAAGGCGAGATCCGTCGCTGCGGCGATCGCCCAGCCCGTGTAGTCCGACGCCGAGACCGCGATGCGCCCCGCCAGCCAGACGAGGACGAGCCCGAGGAGAGGCAGGCCCTGGAGGGGGAACCGCCCAGTCCAGTTCGGAATCGAGGCGAGGAGATAGCCCGTGATGACCGCCGGGAGATAGCCGTAGAGCATTTCGTGCACGTGCCAGTCGCGCGGGCTGAATGCGGTGGGCATCTCGAACGCTCCCCACAGGATCGGAAGCCAGAAGAGAACGGCGAGGCCCGCCTGGAGCGCCCCCAGCAGGAAGAACGGCCGCAGCCCGTATGACAGCAGGGCCGGGCCGTTATGGGGGCGGGTTCTGGGGATCGCCATCGAGGGCCTAGTAGAGCGGCACGAGGCGCGTCTCGGTCAGGGGCAGGTTCATGTGGAACCGCAGGCCGTCATTCGCATAGTCGAGCCGGATCTCGGCGCTGCACTGGACGGGAAGGACGCGGTTCAAAAGGACCGAGCCGAAGCCGCGCCGGGAGGGCTTGCGCACGGGCGGGCCGCCGCATTCAATCCAGTCGACGTTGAGGTGGCGTCGGCTTTCAGCCTCTTCGACCACTTTCCAGACGACGATGACCTGCCCGCCGGGGGCCGACAACGCGCCGTGTTTCGCCGCGTTCGTGGTCAGTTCGTGGATGGCCATGCTGACGGGAACGGCGATGTCGGCGCCGAGCTCGACGACTGGGCCCTCGAGCCGGATCCGCCGCGCCGCCCCGTCGTCATAGGGATCGAGCTGGTGCCTGAGAATTTCCTCGAGCGCCGCCGTCTGCCAGTAATCTTCGGTGAGGAGGTTATGGGTATTGGCGAGGGCGTGGATGCGTTCAGCGAAGGATTCGGTGAATTCCTCGACCGAATTCGTCGAGCGCGCGGTCGCGCCGAGCAGTGCCTGGACGGTCGCGAGCGTGTTCTTGACCCGATGATGCAGTTCCCGGATCAGCAGCGCCTGCCGTTCCTGCGTCACGCGGCGTTCGTCGATATGCGCCTGCGTCTCCCTCTGGCGTCCGCGGGCGCGCAAGGCGGAACGCACCGCGTTCACCAGCATCAGCGGGTGGAAGGGGCGTTCGAGAACCGTCACGTTGCCGAGAAGATCAAGAAGGTGTTCGACGGGCGGGCCGCCGCGATGGGTCAGCAGGACGAAGGGAAAATCGGACCATTGCGGCTGCGCCGTCACCCATTCCGCCAGCAGACGACGGTCGGCGTTGAGCAGTGCTTCTTCGGAAACGACGGCGCATGCAGCGTCGTCGAGACCCACAACAAGCTCGGCCAGATCGTCGCACACCAGCGCGGCGAAGCCGACTTCGGCGAGAATCGCCGTGGCAATGGCTCCATCCCGCCCCACGGGGGCGAGGACGAGCGCATGCACGTTCTTCTCGTCAGCCATCGTCCTCTTCGCGCTCCTCAAGAAGCGACGCGCGATGACCATCGTAAGTCGGCACGCCCGTCAACACGCCGCGAAACTCGTGCAGCGGTTCGCCAACGCGCAGACCCCCCTTGTCGATCCGGAATTCGCGAATCGTATCCTCATGCGCGCCGACGCGCTTCTTGAGAACCGACAGCGCACGCCTGATCCGCCCGTTCGCCTCGAAAAATCGCAGAAGCACGACGGCGTCGCTGAGATAGGTCAGGTCGATCGGCGACGCCATCTGCCCCACCATGCCGTGCTGGGCCAGAATCAGCATCGTCACGACGCCCTGCTGGTTCAGATAGGTCAGCAATTCGTGCATCTGGAGCACGACAAAGGGTTGCTCCGGCATGGAGTGGAGGTAGCCCGTCAGGCTGTCGATGGCCACGATTCGGACGCCGTGAAGGGCGACAGCATCGCGCACCCGTCCCGCAAATTCGCCTGGCGAAATCTCCGCCGGGTCGATCTGCTCAAGTCGCAACCGCCCGGCTTCAATATGGGGAAGGAGATCGAAACCGATTCCTCTTGCCCGCTCGAGAAGGATGCCGATGGTCTCGTCGAACGTCACCATCAGAGCCGGCTCGCCCCGCTCCAGCGCAGCCCAGATATAGCCGAGGGCGAGTGTTGATTTCCCCGCCCCCGATGGGCCCACGATCAATGTGCTCGTGCCCCGGTTGAGGCCGCCGCCCAGAATGGCGTCGAGTTCGGGGACACCGCTCGTCACGGGCTCGGGGGCGAACGGACGGTGGTGGTCGGCGGCGACGAGGCGGGGAAAGATCCGCAATCCGCCACGCTCGATGACGAGATCATGGTAGCCGCCCCGGAATGCGCTGCCCCGCATCTTGATGACATTCAGCCGGCGACGCTCGGCCCCATAGGCGGGTACGATCTGCTCGAGTCGCAGGACCGCATGGCTGATGGAATGAAGGTTGAGGTCATCATTGCTCGAGGTGAGGTCGTCGAGCATCAGGACAGTGGCGTCATTGAGCAGGAAATAGCTCTTGAGCGCCAGGACCTGCCGCCGGTATCGCAGATTTCCCTCCGAGAGGAGGCGAATTTCGGAAAGCGAATCGAAGACGACGCGATGCGGCTTCACCCGCTCCATGGCCGCGAGCGCCATGCGCACGGTCTCGCCGAGTTCCAGATCCGATGCGTAGACGAGGCTCTGCTGCTGCCGGGGGTCGAGGCTCAGTTCCGGCGGCACCAGTTCGAAGATCTCGATCCCGTCGAGGTTCCAGCCGTGGCGGGACGCGACCGAAAGGAGCTCGCGCTTGCTCTCGGAAAGCGTGATGTAAAGGCAGGTTTCCCCGCGTCTGGCGCCCTCGATCAGGAACTGGAGGCCGAGCGTTGTCTTGCCGGAGCCGGGGCGACCTTCGATGAGATGTGCGCGATTGGCGGCGTATCCTCCGGAGAGGACTTCATCAAGACCCGGAACGCCGGTTGGAAGGGGGGCGGCGTCGGGAGAGTTCAGATCGTTCATGAAGAACGATTAGCAAATGCGCACGAAATCGTCCACCATCGGCCTTGCGGCCAAGCTTTTCACGCATGCGCGAGCGGTAGCTGATCGAGCGCGCCAGGTTCATGATCTTGCGCCGGCCGCCAGGAGTTTTGGAGTATGTGGAGGCAGATATGCTATGGCTGCGAACTGCCTACGGATATTCTTTGCCGGCCGGGGCGGGCGGGGTGTGACTGTGGGGAAGGGAGGCCGGAATGACCGGACCATTCATGGAACGCGACCTCAAACGGCATCCGCCGGCCTTCGCGCCCGAATACAAGTCGAGCGTCCTGCGCAGCCCGCAAAGGCCGCTCGTGGCGTCGCCGGCAACGTTGTCGGAGGAAACGGGACCCGCCTTCGGGCACGACCTGATCGGCCCGCACGACAATGATCTGCTGATCAATCACGCGCGCCCCGGCCAGAGCGCCATCGGCGAGCGGATCATCGTCTTCGGCCGCGTCCTCGACGAGAACGGACGGGGCGTTCCCGACGCCCTGATCGAAATCTGGCAGGCGAATGCGGGGGGGCGCTACCGCCACAAGAAGGACGGCTATCTCGCCCCGCTCGACCCGGATTTCGGCGGATGCGGACGCACCATGACCGGGGCCGACGGGTCCTACGTCTTCCGGACGGTCAAGCCCGGCCCCTATCCCTGGCCCAACCGGGTCAACGACTGGCGCCCCGCTCATATCCACCTCTCGATCTTCGGCCACGCCTTCGCCCAGCGCCTGATCACGCAGATGTATTTCGAGGGCGACCCCCTGATCTGGCGCTGCCCCATCGTCGGAACGATTCCGGACCGCTCCGCCATCGAGGCGCTGATCGCGGCGCTGGACATGCAGCAGACCAAGCCGATGGACGCGATCGCCTACCGGTTCGACATCGTCCTGCGCGGGCGGCGGGCGACATTCTTCGAAAACCGGCGGGAGGGCGCATGATGACGGACGTCTATCTCAGGCAGACGCCCTCGCAGACGGCGGGGCCCTACGTCCATATCGGCTGCACCCCTACCCATGCGGGGCTCGAGGGGCCGTTCCCCGATCTCGGGCGGACGATGATCTCGGAGAAGACAGCCGGCGAGCGGATCGTGGTGACGGGCTGCGTCATCGACGGGGCGGGCGCGCCGCTGCGTGATGCGATGGTCGAGATCTGGCAGGCCGACGCGTCGGGCCTGTATCCCGGCCGGGGTGAGATGCGGGGGGAGGCCGATCCGCATTTCTCCGGCTTTGGCCGCTGCGCCGCCGACGGGGAGAGCGGCGAGTTCCGCTTCGAGACGATCAGGCCGGGGCCCGTGCGCGCCATGGACGGGCGGGTCACGCCGCCGCACATCACCTTCTGGATCGTGGCGCGCGGCATCAATACCGGGCTGCACACGCGCATGTATTTCCCTGAGGACGATCTCGCGAGCGATCCGCTTCTGGCGCGCGTCGAGCATCGCGAGCGCATTCGCACGCTCGTCGCCGTCAAGACGGCGGACGGCTATCGCTTCGACATCCGGCTCCAGGGTCCGGACGAGACAATCTTCTTCGACATGTAAAAAGGGAGGCGGATGATCATCCGCCTCCCGACTGACTTACCGCTCACGCCCGCGGCGTTCCCGCTCCTCGGGTGAGAGCTCCGTCTCAGCCTCGGCTGCGGGAGCCTCTTCCCGGGGCGCTTCCTGAGGAGACGCTTCCTGCGGAGGCGGTTCCTGTGGTGCGGCCGCCGGAGGTTCTGCTGCGGGGGCCTGCTCTGCCCGCGGTTCGGCTGCGGGAGGCTCGGGGCGGGTTTCCGGCTCGGGAGGCGCTTCGGCAGGGGGTTCAGCCTGCTGCTCCGCCTGGGGCTCCGGACTGGGCTCCGCCCGGGGTTCCGCAGCTGGCGCCGGGGTGTCCGGCTCCCGCTCGGGGGCAGCTTCCCTTTCGGCCGGGGGAGCCGCCTCCGGCGCAGGCCGGGCTTGAGGCGTCTCGGCAGGGGCCTCCGCTGCCGGCTCCTTGTCGGCTTCCTCGTCCGCCTCCTCGGCAGGTTCCACGTCCGCCGTGCCGGGAGTTTCTTCCGGCGTCTCGGCGGGCGTGTCGGCGGATTCCTCTTCGGGTTCCTCGGCGGATTCCTCAACCTGCTCTCCGGCAGGCTCTTCCGCCGGCTCTTCCGTCGCGGGAGGCGTTTCGGCGGCAGGTGTATCTGCGGCAGGTGTATCTGCGGCAGGTGTATCTGCGGCAGGTGTATCTACGGCTGGCGTCTCTGCGGCGGGCGTGTCGGCCGGAGGCGTCTCGTCGGGAGGCGTCTCGTCGGGAGGCGGCTGCTCTTCTTCCTCCTCGAGTTCGGCCTCTACCTCCTCGGCGTCGAGGGACGCCGCGCTCGGCGCCTCGGCCTCGGGCGGAACCACGTCGACAGTCTCCTCGAGTCGCGTGGTGCTCTCCACTTCCTCCGGGCCTTCTGCTGCCTCGGGGGGAGCTTCGTCCGCGGGGGCCGCTTCGATGTCCGCCCGGAAGACGGACAGCTGCTGGCCATCCGCTCCGTCGGCAGTCGCCTCTGCCGGGTCGGCGACGAAGTTGATTTCCTCGACGCTCGTCATCGGCTCCACAAGCACCTGCTGGATCTGCGTGATCTCGACCGGCCGGTTGATGATGATGTTGTTCTGGACGTTGATGGTGACGATGTTCGGCGCGCGGTCCAGGTAGACCGGGATCCGGTCGATGGGCGCGACGTATTCGACGAGGCGCGGTGCGCTGATGAAACGCGTCTCGACGAAGACCCAGCTCTCGATCACCGGCGGGCGATAGCGCGTGGGATAGGAATGGGCATATCCGCGCCGGTCCGGGGCGATCGGCGCCCAGCCCATCGAATCTCCGCCGACGCGCCAGACGACCCATGCCGGAGCCCATCTCGTCCCGGGCACCCAATACCAGCCGTAGGCCGGCTGGTAGCCCCAGCGACCGTAATGGTAGGTGGCCCAGCCAAACGGCTCGTTGGACTGCCAGTACCAGCCATGGGCGTCCGTGTGGATCCAGCGGCCTTCCGTATACGGCCTCCAGCCTCGCCGCACGTCCCGCGGCGTCCAGACATAGCCGTGGGAGGGGTGCCTGATCCAGCGGCCATGCGGTGCGAGCCGCTCGTAGAAGAGGCTGACTGACACGCGGGCCTGCGCATTGGCGGATGCGACGATCGACGCCTGGGACAGGCTCGTCGGGATCCTGTCGGGCGCGGCGAAGGCGATCGCCGCCGCCGCAACACCGGCAAGAAGCGCCAGCTTTCTCGGATAGGACGTCATACTCATTTGCCAGACTCCACTTGGCGCCACTCCACGAGCGGCGATCTGGCGGCTAACGCTTCCTGATGACGAACGTTCCGGAACGGTCGGTCGGGGAGATGGAGCTTTCCGGATCAGGCGTTGCCGTTCCGGTCCCGCTCCGCTTTCATGCGCTTGATGCGCTGGAGCACGACCTGCGGGCTGTAGGGCTTGCGCAGTGTCGGCTCCTCGTCGTCACAGAGCTCGCCAGCTCTCTCGGCCGCCCCCTCCAGCGTCCCGACAAGAAGCACGTCAATTCCAGCCAGGGTCGATCTGATCCACTGCGCGAGGGCGAAGCCGTTCATGGCTCCCGCGATGTTCAGTTCCACCAGGGCCGCCTGCACGGGGACCGCTTCTTCTTCGAGAAAGGCGAGGGCCTCTTCCGAACTCGTGGCCTCGATGACATGGTAGCCGCAATCCCGCAGGTACTCCGCAAGGTGGTGGCGCACCAGGACGTCGGAATCCACGATGAGGAGGGCTGGCTTGTGCTTCACGCCGGTGCGCCCTCAAGATCTGAGGCGCCGTCGCCTATCGCCTGCTGGACCAGCCGCAGCGCAAGCGCCGTGGCGAAGGGCTTGCGCAGGAGCGGGCCGTAGCGCTCCGCGATGCGCGGCGCGAGATGGGCGGAGGCGAAGATAATCGGGATGTGCGGGTGGCGGAGGCGAACCCGGTGGGCGAGCGCCACGCCGTCCGTCTCGCCAGGCATCCGGACATCGGTGAAGAGCAGGTCGAACTTCGCCCCGGAATGCAGCACCTCCAGGGCCTCGTCGCCGCTCGCGCATTCGATGACGACCAGGCCGGCATCGCGGAACGTGTCGGCAATGTCCATGCGCACGAGCGTCTCGTCCTCCACGAGAAGCACGGTGCTGTTGGCCACGGCATGAGGGCGCTGGTTGAACAGGGCGGACACTTTGCTTGCTTTTCCGGTCACGGAACTTCCAACGGTTTTGCGGAAGGAATGTTCCGCAAAACCTTGTGATTTTTTGGCTTTCGGGTTTCAGACGGCAATTGTCATCCCCTCCTCGCAACATTCCGCGCCGAGTTCGTTGCGACGCCGCAGCGCTTCTGCGCTCAGATGCGTCAGCAGAACGCGCCTGGCTCCGATCGCCGGGAGGCGGTCGCCGAGCGTTTTCCAGTCGAGGTGGTTCTTCACCTGGCGATCCACGGCGTAGCATTCGATGATCAGCAGATCGGCGTCTTTCCCGGCCGCGATCAGGCTGTCGACCCATTCCGTGTCGCCGCTATAGGAGAAGACTTTTCCGGCGACCTCGAAGCGCAGGGCGAGCGCCGGCGCCCCGGAGGGATGCCTCACGAGGAACGGGGTGACGGCTGCTTCCGCGAGCGATGTCGTCGCGCCCGGCTCGATCTCGACGATCCGCAGCTCGAACTTTCGCGAGGCCGCCCACGAGCCGGGAAAGAAGACCTCCATCGCCTGCGTAAGGCGCTCCCGCAGGCCCACCGGCCCCGCGATCGTCAGCGGCGTCGTCCGGCGGCTGACGAGCTGGGCGTCGAGGATGAAGAAGGGCAGTCCGCCGAAATGGTCGCCGTGGAGATGCGAGATGAAGATCGCGTCGATGAGCGCCGGGTCGACGCCGTGGCGGCGCATCGAGATCAGTGCCGACGCGCCGCAATCGACGAGAAAGCGGCTCCCCGGCGTTGTCACCTGGAAGCAGGCATGGGATCGTCCGCCGGAGCCGAATGCGTCGCCGCAACCCAAGACGAGGACTTCCATCTTTTCCTCCCTGTCGGGAACAGTCTAGCGCGCTGAGCGCGGGCGCGCGAGCAGCGCCAGCGTCAGCAGGAAGGATGCGCCGAAGCCGGAGGCGACGGCGAGAGCGGAGCCATAAGCAGGCGCGGTCAAGGCTGCGACGAAGCAGAAGGCGGCGATGCTCGTCGCTCCGAGCGCCGTGGCGTAAAGCGTGTCGATGACCTTCGCCGCCCCGTAGCGGCGATGGACGGAAAGCGCGATGACGGTCATTCCGACGGGATAGGCGAGGAGAAGGCCGGAATAATGCGGCCCGAGACGGGCGGAGGCTGCCGTGATCGCGCCGACGAGGAGCCCGGCGAGGCCCGCCCGGGCAAGGAGCGCGAGGAGGCTGTCGCGGCCGCGTATCGCGGCGGCGCCGATCCGCAGCCGGCCGCCGACGATTCGCGCGAGGCCGGTCGAGGCGGCAAAGAGCGCGAGGGCGGGGACTGGGCCGATATCGACCGTGGCGAGGACGGCGGCGGCGGCGAGCCAGGCGAGGATCGCGATGGCCACGGAAGCCGCGGGAGGCGATCGCCGGGCCGCGACGAGATAGGCGAGCATGAAGGCCTGGGTCGCGCAGAGCGAGAGGAGCGAGAATGTCGCCGCGCGCGCGATGAAGGCAGGATCCTCCTCCATCGCGAGAAAGACGAAGCCCGGCCCGACGACGATCGGAAGCCCGGCGAGCATTCCTCCCGCTCTTGTGCCGAGCCGCCCTACGGCCAGCGTGATCCCGAGGACCACGCCGCCGGTCGCGGCGAGGCGCACGAGAAAGGCGGCGATCTCGGTGGCGTTCAAGCGACGACGGGGAGGATCGTCGCCGCGTATTCGTGCGCCAGGGAACGGCCCCGGACCGGGTCGCGCAGCTCCATGCGGAAATGCCGCGCGGGACGCACGCCGCCGGAGGTCACGCCCAGCGTCCCGCACATCATCGCCGTGCCCCCCGCCATCCGCTCGCCCTCGCCGAGGGGGCAGCGGGCGACGAGGTCAAGCAGGGGGCGGATGCGGGCGAGGGGGCCCTGCTGGTAGATCACCCACTCCGCTCCCTCGTCGTCGCGGATCCATGAGGTGAGTTCGAGAAGGTCGAGATGGTCGCGCACCTCGTCGAAGGACCAGAGCACCCGCCCGATCGGCTTCAGGCAGGCCTGTTTCGAGAAGGCCACCGAATGGCTTTCGAGCTTGCGGTCCGTATGATCCGATCCGATCCCCAGCCAGAGCCTTTCGCCGTCGTCGAGGAGGACCGGCTCCACCTCGCCCGATGAATCCCCGCCGAGGACCTCGACTGTCGCGTCCTGCGTGAGCAGGCCGTAACTCACGCGGTAGAAGAGGGGGACCGTCGAGGGCGGGGGAACGCCGATCAGGGCAAGTTCCTCGATGTGATGGTCGACCGCCTTGCGGTCGCGCGCCGTCCAGCCGGCGATGACGAGGTTCTCGACGGCGATCTCGACAGGATCGCCGCCGGGTGTCGCAAAGGTGAGGGTCGTTGCCACGGGAGAGATCTCCGGATGATGGTTGCGTCCCGTCAGAGGCCGGGCAGGAAGAGGGCGATCTGCGGGAAGAGGACGAGGGCCAGGACCATGAGCAGCATTCCCCCGACATAGGGAAGGGCGCCGATCATCACGTCGGAGAACTTGCCCTTCGAGCGGGCCGCCTGGACGACATAGAGATTGAGGCCGACGGGCGGGGTGATCAGGGCCATCTCCACGAGGACGATCAGGAGGATGCCGAACCAGATCGGATCGAAGCCGATGCCGATCACGATCGGGACGACGATCGGGATGGTCGCGATCATCAGCGCCATCGTCTCGATGAAGAAGCCGAGGACGATGTAGAGCGCGATGATCACCATCAGCGTCCCGTAGGGTCCGAGCCCGAGATTCTCGAGCATGAAGGTGAGTTCGCGTCCGAGCCCGGCGGCGGCGAGCGTGTAGTTGAGAAAGTACGCGCCGATGATCACGAACATCACCATCGCCGTCGTCTTCACGGTTCCGAGGAGCGAGTCGATGAGCACCTTGAGCGTGAAGGCGCGGTTGGCCGCGGCGATCCCCATGGCCATGGCGACGCCGATGGCGGCGGATTCCGTCGGCGTCGCCCAGCCGGCATAGATCGAGCCGATGACGACGGCAAAGAGCAGGATGAGCGGCACGAGATGCTTCAGGCCCGAGACCCGCTCTCCCCAGGAGGCCGATCGCGAGGGTCCGCCGAGGGAGGGGTACAGCTTGCACAGGATGGCGGTGATGGCCATGAAGCCGACGGCGAGGAGCAGCCCCGGCACGAGACCCGCCAGGAAGAGCCTCGGGATCGAGGTCTCGGTCAGGAACCCGTAGATGATCAGGTTGATCGAGGGCGGGATCATGATGCCCAGCGTTCCGCCCGCCGCGATCGCTCCGGCGAAGAGCCGCTGGTCGTAGCCGAGTTTCTCGGCCTGCGGCATCGCGACCGTCGCGACCGTCGCCGCCGTGGCGACCGATGAGCCGGAGGTCGCGGAGAACATCGTCGCCGTGCCGATATTGGCATGGATCAGGCCGCCCGGCAGCCAGGAGAACCAGGAATCGAGCGCGCGGTAGGTGCGCTCCGCGATGCCTGCCCGGACGAGAACCTCGCCCAGCATCACGAAGAACGGGATCGCGATCAGGAGCCCGCTATCCGACGAGGACCAGACCACCTGCCCGAGGCCCCGCAGGAGCGGGAACGGCGTGTAGAGCTGGTCGACCCCGATGCCGAGGAGGAAGAGGACGACGCCCACCGGAAGGGAGAGCGCGAGCAGGGCGAGAAGGCTGCCGCCGACTGTGAAGATCATGGCTCTTCCCCCGATTCGGCGGTTGCGCCGGCGACCCGCTCCACCTCTTCCCAGCGTTTCCGGAGCATGAGCGCGGCAACGCAGATCGCAAGCAGGCCGGAGACAAGCGCCAGCCAGAGCCAGCCGCCGAGCCAGATCGATTGCGGAATCCAGAGCGGCGTCTCGAGGGGCGTGTTGGCGCGGGAAGCGCCCTGGAAGCTGCGCGACAGCACGTTCCAGCCGTACCAGGAGACGAGGATCGCCACCCCGCAGACGGAGACGAGGGCGATGAAATCGAAAAGCGACCGGCCGGCGATGGGAAGCCGGCCGGTCGCCACGTCGATGCGTACATGGGCGCGATCGACGAGGGCGTAGGAGAAGCCCCAGGCGGCGACGCCGGCCATCACGTAGCCGGATACCTCGTCGACCCCGCCGAGGCCGCGCCCCACGATCTGGCGCAGGGCGATCTCCGCGAGGGTGAGGGCGACGATGACGAGGAGCACGACCCCGCAGATGATGGCGATCGTGCGGTTCGTGCGCGCGAGGAGCGTCACGATACGCATGGGCCATTCCGTCTGGCGCGTCTCCGGCATGTCGCCCTCCCGCGTCAGTTCGTGGAGATCTCGACGTCGACGACTTCGCCGACCGTCTCGTTCCAGCGGGTGACCCATTCCGACCCGGCGCGCGAAGCCCAGTCGGGAAGGACGGTTTCGCGCAGCGCCTTCATCGCGGTCTCGCGATCGGCGTCGGTCGCCTCGACGAGGGTCATGTCGGCCCCCGTCTCCTGGGCGCATTCCCCGCCCGTCAGGCAGGCGATGTCGCGGTCGAGCGCACCCTGCGCGTCGGCCCAGGCGGGTTCCTCGAAGTTCTCGCGGATCTGCGTCTGGATGAGTTCCTGCGTCTCCGGCGACAGGCTCTCCCAGCGCTCGAGGTTCATCGCCGTGACGACGGGATCCCAGCCGCCGAGCGGCAGCGTCAGCAGATGCGTCGCCGATTCCCACCAGCCCGCGCTGAGGCCGGAGCCGGCGCCCGTGATGGCGCAGTCGATGACGCCGCGCTCGAGGGCGCCGGGCACTTCACCGAAGGCGAGGTTGATCCCCTCGGCGCCAAGCGCCTCCAGGAACTGGGTCGTCATGCGCCCGGAGCCGCGCACCCGCTTGCCCTCGAGATCCGCGAGCGAACCAATTTCCGTGCGGCAGAAGACGATCTGCGGCGGATAGGGGGCGATGGCGAGAAGCTTGGCGTCGAAGCGCTCGCGCAGCGAATCCTCGACCCAGCCGCGCGCGGCGTCGACGGCCTCCCTCGCGGTCGCGGCGTCCGTCGCGATGAGGGGCACGTCTAGGGCTTCGAGTTCGGGGGCGTCGGAAACCGTGTAATCGGCGACCGTCATGCCGACGTCGAAGACGCCGTCGGAGAGCAGGCGCAGGACGTCGGCGCCGTTCGAGCCGAGCTGGTTGAAGGTGGTCATCTCCACGGTGATGCGACCGTCTGAGGCTTCAGGAAGCGTCTCGGTCCAGAACGGCTCTTCGAACTTCTGGTAGAGCGGCAGGTTGCTCCAGCTCCCCACCACCGACAGCGTCACCTCGTCGATCTCCTGCGCCTGCGTTGCGCTGGCGAAGGCCGCGAGGCCGATGCCTGCGATCAGGCTCATCTTCAGTTTCTGCGTCATGACGAACTCCTTGTTCCCCTGTGGTTTCTGCGTCTTTTGCGACGCTTATAGGCCGATGGAGGCTCCCTCGGCCGGCAGATCGGTGACCAGCATGAAGCCGGGTTCGTGGGTGATCGCGATCTCGGGCCGGGCGTTGCGGATCGCCATTTGCGGCGTCACCCCGCAGGCCCAGTAGACCGGGATGTCGCCCTCGCGCAGGAAAGGCGGGTCGCCGAATTCCGGCTTGTCGAAATCCTTGATGCCGATCCGGCCCGGATCGCCGATATGGACGGGCGCGCCGTGGGCGAGCGGCTGGCGCTCGGAGAGGACGATGGCGCGCACGGCGTCCGCAGGCGAGAAGCCGCGCATGGTCACGACGAGCGGGCCTCCGAAGGAACCGGCGCGATTGGTCTCGATCGACGTCTCGTACATCGGGACATTCCTCCCGGCCTCGATGTGACGAACGGGAATGGCCGCGCGCTTGAGCGATTCCTCGAATGAGAACGAGCAGCCGATGACGAACGTGACGAAGTCGTCGCGCCAGATGTCGCGCAGATCTTCCACGGTCTCGTATGCGTCGCTGCCGCGGAACACGCGGTAGGCCGCTACGTCAGTACGAATGTCGAGATCGTCGCCCAGCCGCGTGATGGTCGCTGCGCCGGGCTCGGATACCCCGAGCAGCGGGCAGGGTTTCGGGTTGCGCATGCAATAGGCGAGAAAGTCGTCAGCCGAAGCCTTCGGGAGGATGGCGAGGTTGGCCTGTAGAAAACCCGCCGCGTGACCAGTCGTTGGTCGTTTGAAAGACCCCTCGCGAATGAGCCGGCGAAGAGCTTTTGGGTCATCAATAAAGCTCATTTCGGCCTCTCTAGCTGAAGGTGAGCCAATGCAGCGACATGACGCTACGTCAGGTGCAAAGTGTTTCACCGCATATCGTTTGCGTCAATCGATCAAAAACTTATCATCATGATCGCATCAGGCGATCAAAGCAAAGCTTCCTCTGCGGACTGGCGCGCCGCATCGAGGATGCGTTCCATGACCTCGGGATCCTGCGCCGGAAGGTAGGCGAAGGCGAAGGTGAGGTCCGACATATGCGCTTCGGGGGTCGCCTCCAGCCTCCGAAGGCGCCCGGCCGCCTCGTCATGCGCTGCCATCGGCGCCGGAAGGAGGCCGATTCCGAAGCCGTCCAGGGTCAGGTGCAGCGTCGTCGACAGCGAGGCGCAGGCATGCAGGAGCGGGGGCTGCGCGTCGAGGCGCGGCAGCTTCCGCTCGAGTTCGACATACGGGAGGGTGCCCTTCGAGAAGGTGATGATTGGAAAGCGCGCCAGATCGGCTCCCGAGAGCGGCCCTGGCGGCAGGTCGAGGGAAGGCGAGGCGAACCAGACGAGCGGGCAGGCGAAAATGGGTACGGCCTGCGCGGCGGCGGGAACGAGGCGCGACATCATCACCGCGACGTCAAGTTCCTCGTCGAGGAGCTTGGCGGCAAGGACGGGGGAGGTGTCCACCGAGAGTTCGAGGCGCATGTCGGGAAGCGAGCCGCGCAGCCGCGTGAGCATTCCCGCGAGCCAGGTATGGACGATCGTTTCCGCGACGCCGATCCGGATCGTACCGACGAAACCTCCTCGCGGCGAGAGGCTGGCGGCGATCTCGGTGCGCATCGAGACGAGCCGCTCCGCGTGGTCGAGGAAGGCGCGGCCCTGCGGGGTGAGCCGCGCGCCGCGCCGCTTGCGGTCGAAAATGACGATGCCGAGCCGCTCCTCGATCCCCGAGATGCGCGCCGAGATCGCCGATTGCGTCAGGTTGAGCCGCGAGGCGGCCGCGCGGAAGCCGCCGCTCCGCACGACCTCGCAGGCGATTTCGGCGTCGCGGATGTCGAACATGCGCCGCCTCTCAGTAGATGTTCGCCCGCTCGTACTGCACCGGCCAGGCGACATCCTTCGCCCGCAGCGTATTCGCCGCGTGGAGCGGCCAGTGCGGGTTGAAAAGCAGCACGCGGCCGAGGATGACGAGATCCGCGCGGCCCCCCGCGAGGATTTCCTCCGCATGTTCCGGTGCCGAAATCAGCCCGACCGTTCCGGTCGCGATCCCGACCTCGCGGCGGATCGCCTCCGCGAAGGGGATCTGGTAGCCCGGATAGGGTCGAATCTTTTGGGCATGGTGCACGCCGCCGGAGGAGCAATCGACCAGGTCGACGTCGCCGCGCGCCTTGAGCATCCGGGCGATCTCGATCGAGGCGGCGATGTCGAGGCCCCCTTCCATCCAGTCGCTCGCCGAGATGCGCACGAAAAGCGGGAGGTCGGAGGGCCATTCCCGGCGCACGGCGTCGATGACCTCATTGAGGAGCCGCGCGCGGTTCTCGAGCGGGCCGCCATAGGAATCGTCGCGGTGGTTGCTCAGGGGCGAGAGGAAGGAATGGATCAGGTAGCCATGCGCCGCGTGGATCTCGACGATCCGGAAGCCGGCCTCGCGCGCCCGGCGGGCGGCCGACCGGAATTCCGCGACGACCATTTCGATGTCGCCGCGATCCATCGCGCGTGGCGCGGGCGTCTCTGGCGTCTGGGGGATCGCCGAGGGCGCAATCGTCTCCCAGCCGCCCTCGCTCACGGGGATCGGCCGCGTGCCCTTCCAGGGCTGCGAGACGGAGGCCTTGCGCCCGGCATGGGCGAGCTGGATCGCGGGCGTGGCGCCGAGGCTCGCGACATGGGAGGCGATCCGCGCCAGGGCGTCGCGCTGCGCATCGTTCCAAAGGCCGAGGCAGTGGGGCGTGATGCGGCCGATCGGCGAGACATGCGTCGCCTCCACGCAGAGAATGCCGACTCCTCCTGCCGCGCGGGCGGCGAGATGGCCGAAATGCCAGTCGTTGGGCATCCCGTCATCCGCCGAATACTGGCACATCGGCGACATCATGATGCGATTGCGCGCCTCGACCGAGCGGAAGCGGATCGGCTGGAAGAGGAAGGGGTCGCGCGAATGCATGTGGATGCGGCGTTCGTTCTCGCTCATCGGAAACCTGCAGGGGAGATTACGGGATGTCACGTTGCGGCAATAAGTGCCGCTTGGTCAATGCGCGGCATCCGCAAGCCGGATATGCCCGTCGAACAGGGCGTCGATCTCCACGATCGTCGTCTCCGCCGCCGGCCCCTTCCCGTCGAGATGGGCGACGAGGTCGCGCGTGGTGGAGGCGCGGGTGAGCATCAGGCAGGTGGTCTGGCCGCCCGCGACGAAGCTCGCATGCCAGCATCCCGGATTCATGCAGATCCCCATCCCGTCGCCGATGCGGAAGGCGCGGATGCGGGCGAGATCGGGAAGGCGCGGCTCCTCCGCGCGGCCAGGGCAGACGACGTGAATGATTTCGCCGCCCCCGAGGGGAATGATCGCCTGTTGCGTCAGCCAGTGCGCCTCGAGCGTTCGCAGGAGGCCGGTGGCGTTGCGGTAGTTCACCCATACGACTTCGCACGCGCCGCCCGCGCCCGGTTCGAAGACATGTTCGCTCCAGAAATCGCTCATGGGGTTGGAATGCGCCGGGCCGGGCGCGGAAGCCGGGGAAAAGCGTCCGAGGACCGTACCGAACGGGGCGAAGGCTTCCGGATTCAGGGCTTCGATCGGGATGGCGATGTCGCGCGGCATGACGTTCCTTTCGACGCCGCGCAGTATGCCGCAGGAAATTTCGTTGAGGAAGGTTCGATGCCTTCCGGCCGGGAGTCGCGCAAAGCGCGGGTTCGCGGTAAGGGAAGCGGCATGATCTACATTTGGGCGGGAACGACGACATCGTGAGCGGGCAGCCGTCCTCCTTGCCTGATCAGGAGAGCGAAGGCGCCCGGCTGCCGATCCTGCGCTGGCCCGGCCTCGCCGCAATCGCCGCCGTGGTCGCGGCGGCGGGCTGGCTCGGCATGGCGGAGATCGCCGTCCTCGCCGTGCTGCTACTCTCTGCGGGGCTCGTGGCGCGCGCATGGGCGGCGCTGGCGCTCGTCGGCCTCGCCTATGAGCGCCGGCTGGAGGGCGACCGCGCCTTTCCCGGGGAGACGATTGGCCTCTCGCTGACGGTCGATAACCGCAAGCTCCTGCCCCTGAGCTGGGTGCGCGTCGAGGAGCCGATCTCGTCCGCCCTTGCCGCCCCGGATGACCCGGCCGTGAGCTTTGACGCGGACGGCAAGGCGCGCCTGTCGATCGTGACGCCGCTGGGCTGGCGCAGCCGCGCCACGCTGACCCGGCGGCTCGCATGCACAAGGCGCGGCTGCTATACAATCGGGCCGGCGCGGCTGATGTCGTCCGATGTCTTCGGATTGTTCGTACGGGGGAAGACGGCGGCGCCGCAGGCGGTGATCCTCGTCTATCCGCGTCTTTACGACGTCGCGGATCTTCTTTTGCCGGCGCGCAATCCGCTCGGCCCCGACCGCGACCCCCGTCGCCTGTTCGAGGATACGAGCCGCCCGGCGGGCATCCGCGAATATACGCAGGACACGCCCTTCAAGACGATCAACTGGAAGGCGACGGCGCGCACGGGTGCGCTCCATGCCACGGTCTACGATACGACGGTCACGCAGGAGACGGTTGTTCTTCTCGCCGTCGACAGTTTCCCCGAGGGCGCGGAGGAAGCCTTCGAGCGCGGGGTGAGCGCCGTCGCCTCGATCGCGGCGCGCGAACTCGATCTCGGCCGCCCGGTCGGCGTCTTCGCCAACGGGATGCAGGCGCTCGGCCACGGGCCGGTCTTCCTGCCGCTCGGATCGGGGCCGGAGCGAAGGCGCACGATCTTCGAAGCTTTGGCGCGCCTCGAACGGCGAACGGAGCTTGCCTTTCCCGCCTTCCTCGACGCCGCCGCGCCCATGATCGGGGCGCGCGCCCGCATCATCGTGGTGGCCGATCGCGCCGATACGCCGCTTCTGGCGCGCCTGCAGGATCTCGGGCGACGCGGACGTTCCGTCATTCTCCTCTCGGGCGAGGCGTCCGGCGACGATGCGCCCGGTCTCCTCCGCAGGCGCATCGTGGACCTTCTGACGGGGCAGGCGGCATGAACGCACGCATCGGCCACGCCTTCTCCCATGCCTTCTCCCATGCCCGCCCCGGCCTCGGCCTGATCCTGTTCGTCGCGATGGAGGCATCCTGGATCGGCGCGCTGGCGCTGACGGCGGAGATGATGGCGGCGGGAGCCGCGCACGGCTATGGCCTCGCCGCTCTCGGGTTCTATCCCTTCGGCTGGCTGGTCCTGCGGCTCCTCGAGGGCGGGGAGGTCGGGGAACGGATCGCGGCTGCCGCGCTCGCGGGCGCATTCCTATTCGCGCTCCTCGTCCTGATCGCCGTCACGCCCGCCGATCGGCCCGAACGTCTCGCGGCCTTTCCGGACTGGCTGCGGACGAGCGCCGAGGCGCACCGCCTGGTCGTGCTCGTCGTCATCGCAGCCTTCTGCTTCTGGCGCGGCGCCCTCCTCGCGCGGCGCGGCGTCGACGGTCCGGGCGTGGCGCTCGGGTTCCAAATGGGGCTCATCGTCCTCTTCCTGCTCTTCCTCGCGGTGGCGGGGATCGATCGCGCGGTGCCCGGCGGGATCGCCTTCGCAGCCGCCTTCGTGATCTGCGGATTGCTCGCCCTCTGGGCCGTGCGCCGGGCGCGCGGCGGCGCCGGCAGCGCGTCGCCCGCGGCGGCGATCACCGCGATGGCCGGGGTGCTGGTCGTCGCCGGGGGACTCGCAGCGATCGCCGATCCGCGCGTCACGGAAGCGTTTCTCGCCATTCTTGCCTGGCTCGGCGGCCTGATCGCCTCGCTGCTCGACGCCCTCTTCCCGCCGCCATCGCCGCAGGATTTTCCGGACGCCTTGATGGCGCCGCAGGGCGCTGCCGAGGCGCCGCGCCAGCGTCTCGACCTCACCATGCCCGCTTGGGTGCGGACGCTCTTCGCCTTCTTCTTTTTCGCCAGCATGACGTACCTGGTCGCGATGGCGCTGATGGCCAATCTTCGCGCCCTGACGAACTGGCTCAAGGGCTTCAGCCGCACGCGCGATCTCGCATATGACCGCTCCACGATCCGCTTCGAGGGGTTGCGCGCGTTCCTCGCGATGCTCGCAGGGGCGGCGCGAGCCGTGGCGGCGAATTTCCGCGCGCGGATCGCCCGCTGGCGGGCCCGCCGCCGGGAGCCGTTCGGAGCCCGCCGCGCCTATCGCCAGCTCCTCGGGCGGCTCGCGGGCCGGGGCTGGCCGCGACGAGCGAGCGAGACGCCGCGCGGATATGCAGCCCGCCTGAAGCCGCACTGGCGGGGCGCCGCGAGTGATCTCGATCTTCTCACCCGCGCCTACGAGACCGAGCGATACGGGCGCAAGCCCGTGACCCCGCTCCGCGAGGCGCGGCTGCGGATCTTCTGGCGCAAGCTGCGCCGGTCGGCCGACGCGCTTCCCTACAGACAGCAGGAACAACGATGAGTGATGGACACGAGCCCGCCTCCGGCGCGACGGATGATATCGGCGCGGTGGTGCGCCCCGCCGCGCTGCGGGTGATCGAGGCTGTCGAGCGCGTGATGGTGGGCAAGCGCGACACGGTCACGCTTCTCCTCGTCGCGCTCTTCTGCGAGGGGCACGTTCTCCTCGAGGACATTCCGGGCATGGGCAAGACGCTGATGGCGAAGGCGCTGGCGCGCTGCCTTGATGGAAGCTTCCGGCGCATCCAGTTCACGCCGGACCTGCTCCCCTCCGACGTGACCGGCCTCAATGTCTTCGACCAGAGCACCGGCGCTTTCCGGTTCCGCGCCGGCCCCATCCTCGCCAATGTCGTCCTTGCGGATGAGGTGAACCGGGCCACGCCCCGCAGCCAGGCCTGCATGCTCGAGGCCATGGAGGAGCGGCAGGTCACGGTGGATGGCGAGACGCATTTCCTGCCGCGCCCCTTCCTCGTCCTCGCGACGCAGAATCCCGTCGAGCAGGAGGGCACCTTTCCCCTGCCGGAGGCGCAGCTCGACCGCTTCCTGATGTCGATCGGCCACGGCTATCCGAGCGAGGCGGAGGAGGAGGCAATCGTGCTGCGTTTCGAACGCGCGAACCCGCTCGACGCCCTCGTCCCGGTGATCTCGGGAAGCGAACTCCTGCGCCTGCAGGCCCTCTGCCGGGAGGTGCGCGTTGAGGAGAGCGTGCGCCGCTACATTGTCCGCGTCGCCCGCGCGACCCGGGATCAGGCGGGCGTGCATCTCGGGGCGAGCCCCCGCGCAACGCAAAGGCTGTTCGCGGCGTCACAGGCGCTCGCCGCGATCCGGGGCCGCTCCTACGTCATCCCCGACGACGTCAGGGACCTCGCCGTTCCGGTCCTCGCCCACCGCATCGTGCCGGCGACGGAGGCGCGCCTGCGCGGCCGCAGCCGCGAGGACCTTGTCCGCGAAAGTCTCGCATCCGTGCCGGTCCCGGTCGAATGACCGCCTTCACATCGCGGATGACGAATGGTAAGTTCGCGACTTGTTCACCTCGATGATTCCCGTTGGTGATTTCCGGCAGACGACCCCCGCAGGGAGCCCATGAGCGCCGCGCATCTGGAGAAACTCAACCCGCAGCAGCGGCGCGCGGCGGAACACGGCGTCGGCGCAGGAGAAGGCGGAGGGCCGCTTCTCGTCATCGCCGGAGCGGGGTCGGGCAAGACGAACACGGTGGCGCATCGCGTCGCCCACCTGATCCTTCAGGGCGCAGATCCGCGCCGCATCCTCCTGATGACCTTCTCCCGCCGGGCGGCCTCCGAGATGGCGCGGCGCGTGGCGCGCATCTGCGCGCAGGTCCTTGGCTCGAAAGGGGCGACAACCGGCGACGCCCTCGCCTGGGCGGGAACATTCCACGGGATCGGCGCGCGCCTGCTGCGCGACCATGCCGGCGAGATCGGCCTCGATCCGGATTTCACGATCCATGATCGGGAGGACAGCGCCGATCTCATGAACATCGTGCGCCACGAACTCGGCTTCTCAAAGACCCAAAGCCGCTTTCCCGCGAAGGGGACTTGCCTGGCGATCTATTCCCGGGCGGTGAACTCCGAGATGAGCCTGCCGCAGGTGCTCGCGGGCGCCTTTCCCTGGTGCGCCGGATGGGAGGAGCAATTGCGCGAGCTCTTCGCCTGCTATGTCGACGCCAAGCAGGCGCAGGGCGTGCTCGACTACGACGATCTCCTGCTCTACTGGGCGCAGACCGTCGCCGATCCGGTCCTTGCGCAGGACATGGGCTCGCGCTGGGATCACATCCTCGTCGACGAGTACCAGGATACGAACCGCCTGCAATCGTCGATCCTCCTGGCGCTCAAGCCCGAGGGGCGGGGGCTGACGGTGGTGGGCGACGATGCCCAGTCGATCTATTCCTTCCGCGCCGCCACGGTGCGCAACATCCTCGACTTCCCGCATGCCTTCTCGCCGCCGGCGGATGTCATCACGCTCGACCGCAACTACCGCTCGACCCGGCCGATCCTCGACGCCGCCAACGGCGTGATCGAGCTGGCGGCGGAACGTTTCACCAAGAACCTCTGGACGGATCGCGAATCAGGCGAGCGGCCGCGCCTCGTCACCGTCCGCGACGAGGCCGATCAGGCGGGATACGTCGTCGAGCGGGTTCTGGAGAACCGCGAGGGCGGGGCGAAGCTGAAGGAGCAGGCGGTGCTGTTTCGCACCTCGCATCACAGCGGGCCGCTCGAGATCGAACTCACCCGCCGCAACATTCCCTTCGTGAAGTTCGGCGGCCTCAAGTTCCTCGACAGCGCCCATGTGAAGGACCTCCTCGCGGTTCTGCGTTTTGCGCAGAACCCCCGCGACCGGGTCACCGGCTTCCGGCTCATGCAGCTCCTGCCCGGCGTCGGGCCGACATCGGCCCAGCGCGTGCTTGATGCGATGATCGACCGCCCCGATCCGCTCGCGGCCCTCGCGGAAGCCCCCGCGCCCCCGCGCGCCGGGGCGGAGTGGGGCGGGTTCGTCGCGCTCATGGAGGAGATGCGGCGCGGGGCGGCCGGCTGGCCCGCGGAGATCGAAATGGCCCGCCGCTGGTACGAGCCCCATCTTGAGCGAATCCACGAGGATGCCGAGACCCGCCGCGCCGACCTGCTCCAGCTCGAGCAGATCGCATCCGGCTATCCTTCGCGCGAGCGCTTCATCACGGAGCTGACGCTCGATCCGCCGGACGCCACCAGCGACCAGGCGGGCGTGCCGCTCCTCGACGAGGACTACCTGATCCTCTCCACGATCCATTCGGCGAAAGGGCAGGAATGGAAGGAGGTCTTCGTCCTGAACGTCGTCGACGGCTGTATTCCGTCCGACCTCGGAACCGGGACCTCGGCGGAGATCGAGGAGGAGCGCCGCCTTCTCTATGTGGCGATGACGCGGGCGAAGGACGCCCTGCACCTGCTGACGCCGCAGCGATTCTTCACCCATGGCCAGCACGCGCAGGGCGACCGTCACGTCTACGCGTCGCGCACGCGCTTCATCCCCCCGGCGCTTCTGCAGTTCTTCGAGATGGCCACGTGGCCGGTCGCCTGCGCCGCAAGCGGAGGCGGGGCGCGTGGCGAGGCGGCTCGGCAGGCGCGGATCGATGTCGGGGCTCGAATGCGCGCGATGTGGCGCTGAGCGCGTCGTGTGGGCGCGCGATAATCGTCTGGGCGGCTTGGGCGTGGACAATGAGCGCCGTCTTCTGGCCGAATGCGCCGTCGCAAGGGGAGCCGGAAAGCCATGATCACCTATGATTTGAAGGGGAAGGCCGCACTCGTCACGGGAGCCGCCTCCGGGATTGGCCTCGCCACGCTCGAACTCCTGGCCGCGAGCGGCTGCCGGGTCGCGCTCAATCACCTCGCCGATGACGAGCGCGGGCCGGAGCAGGTGGCGCGGCTGCGCGCGCTCGGCCATGACGTGATTGCCGCCCCCGGCAATGTCGGCAACGCGGAGGATTGCCGCCGGATGGTCGAGCAGGCAGTCGCCGACCTCGGAAGGCTCGACTTTCTCGTCAACAATGCCGGCACGCCGGGGACGCGCACGCTGATCCCGCCCTCGGCCCTCGAGCGCATGACCGAGGAGATGTGGGAGAACGTGATCCAGGTGAACCTTCTCGGCGTCTTCCGCTGCGCGAAATATGCGGCGCCGGCCCTGCGGGAGGCCGGCGGGGCCGTCGTCAGCATCGCGTCCATCGCGGGCATGGACAGCCCCGGTTCGTCCATGGCCTACGGGGCGACAAAGGCGGGCGTGATCAGCCTGACGAAGAACCTCGCGCGCTCGCTCGCCCCGGAAGTGCGCGTCAACGCGGTCGCGCCCGGCGCGGTCGATTCGCCCTGGATGGTCGAGTGGACGGAGGAGCGCCGCCGGGCGAGCGCCGAGAAGGCCCTGCTCAAGCGCCGCTGCCGCCCGGAAGATCTCGCCGAGGTAATCGTTTTTCTTCTCGCCGGCGCGGGGATGGTCACCGGCCAGACGGTGGTGGTCGATGGCGGACTGACGCTCGAAAGCCGTTGATGATTCAGAAGAAATGCGTGATCATGGAGCAATGTGAGGTGACTAATATTTTCCAGAGATAAGTAAATCGCTGTCACCTTAGTGTAAAATACATCGTCTAACCCTCCGATTAACGGAGGGTCAAATGCTGGAAATCAAGCAGCTGACGCGGCGTTTCAATACCAACGTTGCCGTCAACGACGTATCGCTCATGATCGAGCGCGGGGCTTTCATCGGCGTGATCGGGCGATCGGGCGCCGGCAAGTCGACGCTGCTGCGCATGATCAACCGCCTGATCGATCCGAGCGAGGGCGCGATCCGCTTCGGGCCTACCGACGTGACGGGCCTGCGCGGCCGCGGCCTCCGCGACTGGCGCGCGCGTTCCGCAATGGTCTTCCAGCAATTCAATCTCGTCGGCCGCCTCGACGTGCTCACCAACGTGATGATGGGCCGGCTGAATCACCTTCCCGCCCATCGCTCGCTGCTCAAGCTCTGGACGCGGGAGGACAAGGCGATCGCCATGTCCGCTCTCGAGCAGTTCGGGATGGGCGAGTTCGCCGCCCAGCGCGCCGATCAGCTCTCGGGCGGCCAGCAGCAGCGCGTCGCCATCGCCCGCGCCCTGGTGCAGGAGCCGGACCTGATCCTCGCCGACGAGCCGATCGCCTCCCTCGATCCGCGCAACACGCGCCTCGTCATGGATGCGCTGGCGACGATCAACAAGCAGTACGGGATCACCGTGATCTGCAATCTCCATTCCCTCGATCTGGCGCGCGCCTATTGCGACCGCCTCGTCGGCATGTCCGCCGGACGCGTCGTCTTCGACGGCGGGCCGCAGGCGCTGACGGAGGATGTCGCCCGCGAGCTCTACGGGCTCGAGGCGGACGACGTCCTGGATGCCGGTGAAAAAGCGCCCGGCGCGCAGGCAAGCCCGGCGCGCGCCGGTTCTCTCGCCCGGGTCGCCTGAACGGGCTCCCTTTCTTCCTGGAGAATCCAATGCTCAACCGTCGTACGCTGTTCGGCGCCAGCATCGCGCTGTCCATGCTCGCCACTTCCGCCCAGGCGGAATGGCAGGCGCAGTATCCCGAACTCGTCTTCGCCGTCGTGCCGGCGGAGAACGCCTCGGGCGTCACCGAGCGCTTCCAGCCTTTCATCGATTATCTTGCAGCCGAACTCGGCACGAAGGTCACGCTTCGCATCGCCAACGACTACGCCGCCGTGATCGAAGGGCAGCGCGCCGGTAACATCCATATCGGCTATTACGGGCCCTCGTCCTATGTCCGCGCCTGGACCGTGACGGATGGCGGCGTCGAACCCTTCGTGACGACGATCAATGCGGATGGCTCGATCGGCTATTACTCGGTGCTCTTCGTCCGAGCCGGGGATCCGGCGTCGCGCATCGAGGATCTCGAAGGACGCAACCTGTGCCTTGTCGATCCCAACTCGACCTCCGGCAACAACGTGCCGCGCTTCGCGATGAACCGGATGGGCATCGCCAACCCGGACGCCTGGTTCGCGAACGTCGTCTATGCCGGCAGCCATGAGAATGCGATCACTGCAGTGCAGCAGGGCACATGCGACGCCGCCTTCAACTGGTGGAATTCGGAAGAAGATTCGAATTTCCAGCGCATGGTCAACAAGGGGATGGTGAAGGCGGAGGACTTCAAGATCATCTTCCGCTCCGAGCTCATCGCCGGCTCGCCCTATGCCTGGCTGGCCTCGCTTCCCGAGGATGCCAAGCAGGATATTCTCGAAGCATTCACCAGCGCTGCCGAGCGTGGAGGGGAGGCGTTCGCGCGCCTTTCCGATGGCAAGGACCGCGGCTTCGAACCGGTCACCCACGACGACTACGACACCATCGTCGAGCTGCAGAAATTCGTCGATTCCCTGCGCCGCCAGCGCGGTTCCTGACGCCCTTCGCGAGCGGGCGGCCGCCGGTCGCCCGTCCTCGCCGCAACATCATCCGAAAAAGGACACAACCATGTTCACGAGACGTCTCGCTCTCGCGGCCGCTGCCGCGCTTCTCGCCGCTTCTCCGGCCCTCGCGCAGGACTGGAAGGCGCAATATCCCGAGCTCACCTTCGCCGTCATTCCCTCGGAGAATTCCGGCGGCGTGCTCGACCGCTACGAGCCCATGATGGAGTATCTCTCCGAAGCGATCGGCGTTCCGGTGCGGCTTCGCATCGCCAACGACTATGCCGCCGTGATCGAGGGGCTGCGAAGCGGGCAGGTGCAGTTCGCGCATCTCGGCCCCTCGGCCTATGCCCGCGCGTATCTGGTGACGGAAGGCAATGTCGAGCCCTTCGCCGCGATGGTCAATTCGCAGGGCGCCTACGGCTACTACTCCGTTCTCTACGTGAAGGCGGATGATCCGGCCCAGTCGATCGAGGATCTCGCCGGGCGCGATCTCTGCCTCGTCGATCCCAACTCCACCTCTGGCAACAACGTGCCGCGCTTCGCCATGGACAAGATGGGGATCGTTCCCGAGCAGTTCTTCGGCGAGGTCGTCTATGCCGGCAGCCACGAGAACGCGGTCACGGCGCTGGCGCAGGGAACCTGCGACGCGGCGTTCAACTGGTGGAACACCGAGATCGAGTCGAACCTGTTGCGCATGGCCGAGAAGGGCATGGCGAAGGCCGAGGATTACCGGATCATCTTCAAGTCGGACATGATCCCCTCGTCGCCGACGACCATGTCGAAGAGCCTCCCGGAAGAACTCCGCGCTACGATCCGCGATGCCTTCCATCAGGCGCATGAGCGCGCTCCGGAGGCCTTCGAGCGGATCACGGACGGCAAGGGCACGCGCTACGGGCCGGTCAGCCACGACGAGTACCAGGTGATCATCGACCTCAATACCTTCGTGGACCAGATGCGCCGCCGCGCGAGCTGACGCATCGCCTGCCAAGAGGGACCCCCGCCATGCCGATCGCCCTTCCGAGGCTCCCCGAGGAGCGCCTCTCGCCGCTGTCCGACGCCTATGCGCAGGCGGTGCGCCAGAAGCGCCTCTCGACCCTCTTCCTGATGGCCGCCATTCTCGCCGCGGCCATCGTCTCCGGCTGGCTGGCGGAGGTCCATCCCCTTCGCTTCATTCAGAACATCGGCGATTTCTTCAGCTATTTCAGCCGCATATTCGTCTTTGACGACAGCGTGCCGGGGCGGCCCGACCTGATCGGGAAGGTCGTCCTGCACGATCTCGGCGAGTGGATGTGGGGCATCGACAAATGGCTCAAGCTTCTCGTCGACACGCTCCTGATCGCCTATCTCGGCACGGTGCTCGGCACGATCGGCGCCTTCGGCCTGTGCTTTCTCGCGGCCCAGAACCTCATGCCCAGGCGGTGGGTGCGCGTCAGCGTGAAGCGCTATCTCGAATTCTGCCGCACGGTCCCTGAACTCGTCTTCGCCCTGATCTTCGTGATCGCCTTCGGGCTCGGCCCGATCCCTGGCGTCCTCGCCATCGCGATCCACACGATGGGCGCGAACGGGAAGCTGTTCTCGGAGGTCGCCGAGAACATCGACATGAAGCCGGTCGAGGGGGTGATCGCCGCCGGCGGCTCCTGGCTGCAGGTGATTCGCTTCGCCGTGGTGCCGCAGGTGCTTTCGAATTTCGCGAGCTACACGCTGCTGCGCTTCGAGATCAATGTGCGCGGCGCCTCCGTCATGGGCTTCGTCGGCGCGGGCGGCATCGGCCAGAACCTGATCGAGGCGATCCGGAAGTTCTACTACACCGACGTCTCGGCAATCCTCGTCCTGATCATCGCCACCGTGATGATCATCGACCTCCTCACCGAGCGCCTGCGCCACGCGCTCATCGGCATGGAGAGCAAGAAATGAGCAGCGCACTTCGCGAACAGGCTCTGGCGGAAGCCGCCGGCCTCGCCGCACGCCATCCCCGGGTCTTCAATCCGCCGCTCACGCGCAGGCTTGCGACGCTCGCCGTCATCGCCGCGCTCGCCGGGCTCTTCGTCTACGGATTCCACGCCCTCGGCTTCTCCGCCTCGCGGTTCATCGGCGGACTGGCGCAACTGGGGAGTTTCGTCGGCCTGATGATCCCGCCTTCGCCGGGGAGCGTCTCCAAGGGCGTGATCTACCTGAATGCGCTCGCGGAGACCGTGGCGATCGCCTTCCTCGGGACCCTGCTCGCCTTCTTCTTCGCCTTTCCGCTGGGATTTCTCGCGGCGCGCAACGCGACGATCAACCGGGCCGTCCAGCTCCTGACGCGGCGGTTCTCGGATTCGATCCGGGGCGTTGATACGCTGATCTGGGCGCTGATCTGGGTGACAGTGGTTGGACTGGGACCCTTTGCCGGCGTGCTGGCGATCATGACGAGCGACATCGGCAACTTCACCAAGCTCTTCTCCGAGGCGATCGAGACCTCGGACCGGAAGGCCGGGGAGGGGGTGCTGTCGACGGGCGGCTCGCGCCTCCACGAGATACGCTTCGGCATCCTGCCGCAGGTCTTCCCCGTGATCATCGGCCAGACGCTCTATTTCTTCGAGTCGAACACCCGCTCGGCCACCATCATCGGTATCGTCGGGGCGGGCGGGATCGGGTTGCACCTCTCGGAGCAGATCCGGACGCTCGAATGGCAGGCGGTGTCCTTCATCATCGTGCTGATCCTGATCGCGGTCGCGCTCATCGACTTCATCTCGACGCGCCTGCGCCTCGCCATCATCGGCAGGAACGAAGTCGCGGTCTGACCGTCCAGGCCGCGACTTCCGCGCCCCGGGATCAGGAGAGCACGTCGAGCGTGACCCGTGCCACGCCGGAATTGATCATGCCGACCGCGTTCGCGGCGCCGCGCGACAGGTCGATCTCCCGGCCCTTGATGAAGGGTCCGCGATCATTGATCCGCACCACGACGGACTTGCCGCTCGCCTTGTTGGTGACCCGGACCTTGGTGCCGAAGGGGAGCGTCTTGTGGGCGGCCGTCAGCTTGTACATGTCGTAGCGTTCGCCGTTGGCAGTCTTGCGTCCGTGAAACTTGTCGCCGTACCAGGAGGCGGAGCCGGAAATCGTCTTCGCGACGGAGGCCTTGGTCTCGTCCGCGGAAGCCGTGAGGGGGGCCGCAAAAACCAGGATCGAGAAGAGTGCTGCCGTCATGGCGGTTTTCGGCGTGAACGTCATGTGCTTGTCCTGTGCAGATTGATCTTCTTGCCTTCGGCGCGGCGGGTATCTCGTCAGGATGTGGCGGGAAAGTGGGCAGGGTGGGGAATCTTCACGACGCGGGGAACCTTTTGCCGTTCACCATAAAGCCGCCGCGCTTGGGGAATTCCGCCACAGGGCGGGAACCGGCCGCCGCCGCCGACGTTGTTTCCGCACGTCTTGGCTGGGGGAAAAGAACATGAAAATCATAGTCTTACTCTGCGCCGCAGCGGCCGCGGCCGCGTTTGCGACGCTTCCCGCCGGGGCGCAGCAGGAGGAACTCGTGACCGTTCGCGTCGGCGACGTCTTCATGCAGGTGCCGTGGGCGCTTGCAACGCAGGTCTGTCCGGATCTGGAGGCGGCGAAGCCTGTCGAGGATGAAAATGCGAAGCCCGCTTGCGAGATCCGGGCGGATACGACGCCGCCGCGCGCCCAGCCGGCTGCGATCTCTCGCTAAGACGTCGGTCAGCCGCCGGCCGGGGAGGCGCAGTGGGCCCCTCCGGCGCTCAGGCCGGAGCCGAGGGCGAAGGCCGGGGGCGCCGTGAAGGGATTGGGCGGCTCGCTCGCGGCGAGATCGAAGCCGAGGCCGACGGCGCCGGCGGCAAGCAGCAGGATGACGACGAACCGGCGGGTCACGGGCGCGCCCTCTCTTCAAGTCCGAGCAGCGGCCGCGCCTTCACGCCGAGAACGGAGCCGAGGAAGGCCGCCGCAAACCAGGCCCAGCCATGGAGCGAGCCGGTCGATATCCCGCTGAACAGCGCGCCCACATTGCAGCCGAAGGCGAGGCGCGAGGAATAGCCGAGGACGAGGCCTGACACGACCACCGCGATCCATGCCCGCGCGGGCAGGCGCGGCGCTCCCGCGCCGAGACCCGAGCGCCAGAGAACGACGGCGAAGGCACCCGCGATGATGCCGATATTGGTCAGGGACGTCACGTCCGTGAGGACGCTCTGCGACAGGCGCTCGAGCTGAACCGGGTTGCTCCAGAAGGCGGAGCCGGAGAAATCCGCTCCGAGCGCCTGCGCGCCCTTGGCGGCCCAGAGGCCGAGACCGTAGACGACGCCCCAGGGCTGGCCTGAGACGACGAGGTTGAGGACGGCCAGCCCCGCGACGGCGAGCGCGGCGAAGAGGAGCCGGCGCGGCACGGCGCGCTTTCCCGGCGCAGCCTTCCAGAGGGCGATCCCGGCGACCGCCGCGAGCCCGGCGAAAGTCGCGGCGAGCCCGCCCGCCACCCCGAACAGCCCGTCGAGCGTCACGACGGGAGCCGTGCCGAGGCCCGTCCACCAGTCGATATGCCAGGCGCCGGCGAAGCTGCCGATGGCGAAGAAGGGCAGGGCGAGCGCCCCGACCGGATTGCCGCTTCCGGCATTTACGAGGGTCCCCGAGCCGCAGCCGAGCACGACCTGCATGGCGATCCCGAAGACGAAGGCGCCGCCGATCATCGCGAAGCCGACCGGCGCATGCGCGCCTACCAGCTCCCCCGGATTGCCCGCGATCAGCGGGATCGAGACGGCGGCCGCGAGCCCGATGGCGATGAGCTGGGCGATGAAACCTCCCGGCTCGCGCCGCAGGATCATCGCCCGCCATGGCCCGGCGAAGCCGAAGCGCAGGGCCTCGAGCGTGATGCCGAAGCCGAGGCCGATCATCAGAAGAAGGCCGTATCGCGCCCCCGCCAGAGCGGCCACGCCGAGGACGAGCGCGAGTCCCGCAGCGACGAGGGTCGCTCGCGGGGCAAGGCTCTGCCGGGGGAGGGTGCTCGATACGGCCATGATGTCAGAACCAGCCCTTGATGGTGGCCCACAGATAAGCGAGCCGGCCGGGGACGTTGTCCATCGGAAGGCCGGCATTCGACCAGCCGACGAGGGATTCCGGATAGAGCTTCACGTCCTCGACGCCGGCGAGCTCGCTGAGCGCGAACCAGTTCGTCGCGGCCCAGTGTCCCGTGTTGCAGAAGGAGACGAGCGTCTCGTCGCCGACGAGCCCGGCTTCCGCAACGAGGCGCTTCGCAGCCTCCGCGTCCACGATCGCGGGACCGGACGAGAAGAAGCGCGAATGCGTGAAGAGTCGCGAATGCGGGAGCGTTCCGGGGCGGCCGGCGGCGGCATGGGCCGTTTCGCCATTGTAGAACGCCTCGGGGCGTGCATCCACCAAGGTCGCCTGCGACTTGCCCTCGACCACGGAGAGCACGTCCTCGCGAGTTGCGAGCCAGCGGTCGCCGAGGCTGACCGTGACATCGCTCGGGCGCGGCGTCACCGCGTCCTGGCTCAGCGCACGTCCGTCCTGGACCCAGGCATTGACGCCGCCGTTGAGGATCGCGAGCTGGCTGACGCCTGCGGATTTCAGCGTCCAGTAGACGCGCGCGGCGGCGCCGAAATCGGTCTCGTCCGCTCCCTGGTGGACCACGACGACGGGGCGGTCGGTCTCGATGCCGAGGCTGCGGAACAGGGCAGTGAGTTCCTCGTCGCCGAGGACGGCGCCGGGGTTCTCCGCGGGGCCGCGCCAGCGGCCATAGGGGGCCGGGACCGCGCCGGGAATGTGCCCGAGTTCGTAGACGGTCTTGCCCGCCTCGTTCTGGCCGGCGCGGATGTCGATGACGAGCGGATTGATCTCCGCCTGCGCCTGCGAAAGCTCGGCCGGGGTGACCAGCGGGACGAATCTGAGTTCCGCAAGAGCAGCGGTGGCGGTCAAGCCGGCGAGCGCAATGCCTCCGACGATCGCGGATAAAACACGTGACATGAGCGAATTTCCTCATTTAACGAGATCACGTGAGTAAAACGAATTAAAACAGAATTGCAAGTATTAATTCACAATACACATTTTTTCATGTAAAATTATGGCGAAGAACGGTACTGGACGAGGGGCTTCTGCCGGAGGGAGATGGTTCAGGGGCCGCCGGCAAGCGAGCCGACGATTGCCATGGCGAGGGCGTCCAGGTCGATCGCGCCATCGACGGTCAGGTCGCTTCCGGTCGTTTTGACGGTCAGCGCAGAGGGATTGGCCTCCGCTTGACGGGTGAGTTCCGCAATGATGGCCTCCCGCACCTGTTCTTCGGTCATCGTCGACTCCTCTTCGTCAAGACGGGCAAGGCGCCGGCGCGCGAAAGCGGCCGAGGCCTTGCGGCGTCGAGCAAACGGGCAGGAGCGGCGATCGTTCCCCAGCGCTGGCCCGGGCGCGAGCTATCCCTGCTCGATCTCGCCGCCGGCGTCGAGCCAGCCCTTGAAGCCTCCAAGATTGCGGACGTTGGTATAGCCCATGTCCTTCAGCGTCTTGCCGACCAGCGCTGCGCGCCCTCCGGCGGCGCAGTAGGTCACCACCGTCTTCGCGCGATCGAAGGCTGCATCATGCAGGGCAGAGGCCGGGTCGGCACGGAATTCGACGAGCCCGCGCGGAATATTCAGCGCTCCTGGCACCTTCCCGGAGGTCGCGACTTCCTGCGTTTCGCGGACGTCGAGGAAGAGCACGTCGGGACGTCCGACCAGCTCCCTGGCCTCCTCGGGGCTGATGCGCGGCACTTCAGCCTCGGCAGCGGCGAGCATTTCCTGAACTGTTATCATTGTGGGGCTCCTCGTGAGGGATGCGAAGGATAAGGCCACGATGAGCAGGATCCAACGCCCCCCTTTGCAAAGCTCGTGCGGGACCACGCGCTTTCCGACCCGGCTTCCGCGATTTCTTTGCGCCGGAGCAACGAGAGCCGGAAGGGCGACTGCTATCCGTCATCCAGAGATTTCACAGGAAGGGTATCCGATGTCCGTCACCAACGCCGCTCCGCCGGAATTCGATGTCAGGTCCATTGCGCGCGTCCACCGTCATGACGCCATCATGGCGGTGTTCGATCGCCTTGCGCCGGGGCAGGCTTTTGAACTCGTCAACGACCACGACCCGCTCGGCCTGTTCAGCCGCATGCAGGAGGCTATTCCCGGCCTCTTCACGTGGGATTATGTCACCCGAGGCCCGCAGGAATGGAGGGTCGCGATCGGGCGGCGCAATGCGGGCGGCTGCTGCGGCTCGTGCGGTTGAGGAGGGCAGGGCAATGCGGCAGGCACAGGCAGCGCGACCGGCGCAATCCCCCACGACGGACGCGGCCGGTCCGGTCCGCCGCGACATATACTGGCTGTCGGGCGGGTTCCGCCCGTTCTTTCTCCTTGGCGCGCTGGCCATGGCGACGTCCGTGCTCGCCTGGATCCCCTTGCTGCTCGGGGTCTGGGAATTGCCGAGCGCCTTTTCCCCCCGTGACTGGCACGTCCACGCGATGCTGTTTGGCGGCATCCCCGCCCTCGTCGCCGGCTTCGCCTTGACCGCCGTGAGCAACTGGACCGGGCGTCCTCCGGTCAGGGGTCGGGAACTGCTCTTCCTCGTGATGTTGTGGCTGGCGGGGCGCGCTGCGGTCTTGGTCTCCGCCCATATCGGCGCGGGAGCCGCGGCTGTCATCGACCTTGCCTTTCTTCTCGCGCTCACCCTCGTGCTCGCACGCGAGGTGCTGGCAGGGAAGAACTACAGGAACCTGCGCGTCGTCGGCGTCGTGGCCCTTCTCGGGCTCGCCAACGCGGCGTTCCATGCCGAAGCCTGGCTCTTTGGCTTTGCCGACTACGCGGCACGCGCCGGGATCGCCATCGTCATCATCCTGATCATGCTGGTCGGCGGCCGCATCGTGCCCGCCTTCACGCGGAACTGGCTCGCGATGCGACGCTCGGCAAAGCTCCCCGCCGGGTTTTCGCGGCTCGATGCGGCGACCATGGCGGTATCGATCCTGGCCCTCGCCTTCTGGATCGTGATGCCGGCCTCGGCCGCGGTTGCCGCGGGGCTCCTCGTCGCGGGCCTGCTCAACCTGCTGCGCCTGTCGCGCTGGTGCGGCCTGCAGACCCGCGCGGAACCGCTCCTGTTCATTCTCCATGTCGGATACGCGATGATCCCGCTCGGCTTCATGGCGGTGGGCGGCTCGATCCTCGCGCCGGGAACCGTCGATCCCGGCGCGGCGCTCCATGTCTGGACCCTCGGCGCGTTCGGGATCATGACGCTTGCTGTGATGACGCGGGCGAGCCGTGGGCATTGCGGTCAGTCGCTGACGGCCGGCCGATGCGAGATCGCCATTTTCGCCCTCGTTCTCATTGGTCTCGCCGCGCGCCTTCTCTCCCCCTATGCGGGAGGTTGGACGGCGCAGGCGCTTGAACTGGCCGCGCTGGCCTGGGCGGCTTCCTACCTGACCTTCGCCATTGGCTATGCCCGCATGCTCCTGGTCCGGCCTGTCCACGCCTGAGAAGGCGAAGGCGCGGGAGGCGAGGGCGCTGCAAGCGTTTTCAGCCTGCCAGGAGCGCGGAGGCGCGCGGCGCGCCGGTCGATTCGCGCAGGATGACGCGGGCCGGAAGGACCGTCGCCGTCTCAACGGCCTCCCCGGCGAGCGCACCGACGAGCCGGTCCGCCGCAATCCGGCCGATCTCCCGCGCAGGAACCTGCACGGTGGTAAGGGCAGGGGAGAGCGAGGCGGCGAATTCGAGATCGTCGAAACCCGCCACAGACAGGTCGCGCGGAACTGCGAGGCCAAGGATGCGGGCCTCGGCGAGAGCGCCGATGGCGAGGAAGTCGGTGGTGCAGACGAGCGCTGTCACCTGCGGAAAATCCTTCACGATCCGGCGCACGGCGTCACGCCCGCTCTCCATTGCGTAGGGGAGTTCGAGAACCGGCGGCTCGGTTTCGATGCCGCGATCGGCGAGGCAGCGCAGGATGCCTTGCCGGCGCGCGCGGATCCTGTCATTCGCGCCGGAGGGGCTCGTCGCCAGGGCGAAGCGGCGATGGCCAAGGTCGACGAGATGGGCCGCGATCTCGTAGGCGCTGCGGAAATTGTCGAACCCGACCGCCGGCGCGGCCTCCGCCGCCTCCGAGACATAGGTGACGACATAGGGGATTGCGGCCCGCCGCAGCAGCGCGCGCGATTCCGGCAGCCGCTCGTTTCCGACGAGGACCAGCCCATCGACTCCGCGTTCGATCAGCGCCCGGATCTCCTGGTATTCCTTTTCGAGATCGTATTGCGAATTCGCGATCAGTAGGCCGTAGCCCGCTTCGCCGAGCCGGTCCTGCAACGCCTCGACCCCGTTGGCGAAGATGGAGACGCCGAGCGTCGGGACGATCGCGCCCATCACGCGGGTGCGGTTGGAGGCGAGCGCTCGCGCCGCGCCATGCGGCACGTATCCGAGCGTTCGAAGCGCATCCTGAACCCGCTCCCGCAGGGCAGGGCGCACGAGCGCGGGATTGTTCAGGACGCGGGAGACCGTGGCCGTGGACACCCCCGCCGCCGCGGCCACCGCCGCGATTCCCGTTCTTTTTCCAGTGTCGGCCATCTTTGCATCGTTGCCCCGCCGACGAAGAGCCGGCCGGGTGCAAGCTTTAGCGCAACCGCGCCTGAGGTCCAGCATCGCGCGGCGCTTCGCGATTGACAGGACTGACGCCTGCCTGTTCTGTAAGCGCTTACAGAAGGGAGCGGCGGGATGGGCGACGAGTCGGGAAAAGCGGAAGGCGCGCCGTTGCTGCTCGCGGGCATGCGTCTCCTGAGCTTCTGTCATTATCTCCAGGGGCCGGCGGCGGCGCAGTATCTCGCCGATATGGGCGCGGACGTCATCAAGATCGAACCGCCGAAAGGGGCCTTCGAGCGCCACTGGTCGGGCGCGGGCACGTATGTCGACGGCGTGAGCGCCTTCTTCCTGTCGGCCAACCGCAACAAGCGCAGCATCGCCCTCGATCTCAAGCATCCCGAGAGCCGCGAAATCCTCGAGCGCCTCATCAAGTCTGCGGACGTTCTCCTCGAGAACTACCGCCCCGGCGTCATGCGCCGTCTCGGGCTCGGCTATGAGGACGTCGCGGCGATCAACCCAGCGATCATCTACGCCTCGGCGACGGGCTTTGGCGGCGACGGCCCGCTGCGCGACCGGCCGGGGCAGGATCTGCTCGTGCAGGCGCGCTCGGGCCTCATCGCCGCCACGGGCGGGAAGCGGCCCACCGGGATCGGCTGCGCCGCCGTCGATCAGCACGGGGCCGCGCTCCTCGCCATGGGCATCTCCGCCGCCTATGCGCGCAAGCTCGCGACGGGCAGGGGGACGCGGATCGAGGGAAGCCTGTTCAACGCCGGGATCGACCTCCAGACAGAATCGCTCGCGCTCTACTACAGCGGTCGCCACGAGGCGGCGCGGCTGGACCGCGACGCGCATCTCGTGACCTGGTTTCATGAGGCGCCCTACGGCATCTACCGCATGGCGGATGCGGATATCGCGATTTCGCTCAATCCGGTGCGGCGGCTCGCCGATGCGCTGCAGAGCGAGGCGCTCGCCGCGCTCGCCGATCTCGACCCCCATGCGGAGCGCGACCGGATCGCCCAGGCCGTGGCCGCCGAACTCGCGCCCCGGCGTTTCGCCGACATCGTGCCGCCCTTCGAGGCGGCGGGCGTGTGGTACGAGAGGGTCCAGAATTTCGACGACCTGCGCAACGATCCGCAGGCGCTGCATAACGGGATATTCCAGACGATCGCCGTGCGCGGCTCCGAGGCGACCATCGTCGGGCACCCCCTGAAATACGATGGACTGTCGCCGGCGATCCGCCGCCTGCCGCCGGAAGTCGGGCAGGACGGCGCCGCCATTCTGGGCGAGCTCGGCTTCTCCCCCGACGAGATCGCGCGGCTCTTCGCGGCGAAGGTGGTCCACGAGGTTCTGGAAGGAGAGGGCGAATGAAGGCGATGCATGCCGAGGTCGGCGATCAGGTGCGGTTTTCCAAGACGGTTTCGGAAAGCGACGTCTATCTCTATGCCGGGATCAGCGGGGATTTCTCCGGCAACCATGTCAACGCGGAGTTTATGCGAACCTCGATGTTCGGCGCGCGCATCGCCCACGGCGCGCTCCTCGTCGGCTTCATGTCGACCTGTTCGACGATGCTGATCGAGCAGAACCTGCAGAAAGGGATCGATTCGACGCCGGTCTCGACGGGCTACGACCGTATGCGCTTCGTCGCGCCGGTCTATTTCGGCGACACCATTACCGTCGTCTATACGGTGAGCGAGGTCGATCTCGAGCGCCGCCGGACGAAGGCGATGATCGAGATCACGAACCAGCGCGGCGAGACGGTCGCCGTCGCCGAGCATCTGATGAAGTGGGTGCGGCGAACGGAGGCCTGAGCGCCCGCCGCATGCGCCCGTGATCCGCCCGGCGCTATGAACCGGCCATGGCCGCGACGCGCTTGCGGTCGATCTTCCCGACGCCCGTTTCCGGCAGCGCATCGACGAAGATGACTTCCGCCGGATGGCAGGGGCGTGGCAGGCGTTTCGCGATTTGAGCGATGATCCCGTCCGCGTCGAGGCGCGCGCCCTGCGCCGCAACGACGAAGGCGACGGGGACCTCCCCGAGGTCGACGTCCTTGCGCCCGACGACGCAGCAGGCGCGCACGCCGTTGATCTCGGCGATCGCGCTCTCCACGAGGCCGGGCGAGATGTTCTCGCCGCCGCGAATGATGACGTCCTTGATCCGCCCGGTGATCGTCAGATAGCCGTCCGCGTCGAAGCGTCCGAGATCGCCGGTCCTGAGCCACCCGTCGGCGATGGCGCGGTCGGAAGCGGGATCCGCCCCGATATAGCCGAGCATCAGGCTCGGTCCCCCAATCACGATCTCGCCCTCCTCGCCGATGCCGGCCTCCTCGCCGGAGGCGGGATGGCGGAGCCTGACGGACTGGCCCTTCAGCACCGTTCCGACCGTCCCGATCCTGCGCCGCGCGGGCGGGTTCATCAGGCTCGTGCAGGTCGCCTCCGAGAGGCCGTAGGAGACGATGAGGGGGCAGCCGAGCTTCTCCTCCACCCGGCGATGCAGCTCCTCGGTGATCGGCGCCGACCCGCAGCGGGCGAAACGCAGGCCGCGCAGGCTGTCGCGTTCGAATTCCAGGTCGAGCATTCGCGAATACATGGTCGGCACGCCGGTGATGATCGTCGGACGATGGCGCGCGATCAGGGCGGGCATGTCCTGCGCGCGGAACCGGTCGGCGAAGATCACGCTCGCGCCGGCGAGGAACGGGGCGAAGAGCTGGTTGTTCAGCCCGTTCGTATGGTGGATCGGCATCACGTGAAGCAGCCGGTCCTCCGGGGTCAGGCCGGTATGCGCGATGATTCCGGCGGCGTTGGCAAGGATGTTTCCGTGGCTGAGAAGAACGCCCTTCGGATTCCCCGTGCTTCCGGAGGTGAAGAGGAGCAGGGCCGGATCGTCGCGGCCAAGCCCCTCGTCGACGAAGCCGGCGAAGCCTTCGCTCGCGAAAGGGACGGCGCTTTCGCGGGGGAGGCCGAGGCTTTCGACGTGCCGCTCGTTCGCATCGTCGAAGACGACGCGGGTTGTGCCGGTAGCAGCGAGGCGGCGGGATATTTCCTGCGGGCTCAGCCGCGGCTCGAGGGGGCTCGGGCAGGCTCCGGCGAGGACCGTTCCGAAGATGGCGACGACGGCATCCGTCGACCGCTCCATCGCGATGGCGACGCGCTCGGCCCGTCTGACGCCGGAGGCTTCGAGCTTCCCCGCGAAGGCGGCGGCGCGCTCCATCAGCTCCGGATAGGTGAGCGCGGAATCCGTGGATTCGGAAACGAGAGCTGTCATGGCGACGCGCCCGGACGCGCTCCATGCCTCTATGCACGCCTGCGCGAAAGAGGCGGCGTCCGCCGGAAACGCCGTCGTCATCGCAGCGCCACCGCGGCATCGCGTTCAAAGCGGCCATCCGGATCGAGCGATGCGAGAGCCTCGATTTCGCGCGACGTGGGCGGCGGCGTCGGCTCCGCGCCGGACGCGTCGAAGGCGAAGCCCGTGCGCTCGCGGACCTCCTCGAGGGACGAATCCGGGTGCCAGGATTGCAGCGCCAGGCGACCGTCACGCTTGATGAAGACGGCGGTGGGGGTCACGACCCCGTGGAAGCCCCCGGCGGCGGTAATGAAATCGAGCTTTTCCACGAGGGTGCGCCGGGAATGCTCGGTGCGCCAGGTGCAGGCGCGACGCGCCGTAGGCAGCATCACCGCGCCCCCGCCGCCGCCGGGAAGGCGCACTTTCGGGGTCCGCCAGGGTCCGATCACGGAATTGTTGGCGCGCCCCTCGCCGTCGATTTGGGCCGCGCCGAGGAAAGTCAGGTCCATGCGGCCGCGCGTGCACAGGTCGTAGAAATCCTCGTTGGAGAAGATCGCGGCGGAATGCTCCGCCAGGACCGGGTCGGAACTCGACAGCGGAATATGCGAAGGCTCCGGATCGACCCCGCCGGCCACGTTGATATAGACGAAATCCCAGTCATAGGCGCGCTTGGCCATGAGGCAGGCCAGCATCGGCATGGTGGAGTTCACGCCGCTGAACGTGATCTCGTCCGGCCGGATGAAGCGCGCGAGGTTCGTCACGATGAAGGAAAAGCCGGACCATTGACCGTTCATGTCTCAGCTCCCCGCTTCCGGTGCGGCGGCGAGATGCGCGGCGAGATCGGGCGCGGCGAGATAGGCCTCCACCGCTGGATAGTCGATCGGGTAATAGGGCCAGCAGGAACCCGGCCACGCTCCGTTCGGGACCACGGAGAAGGCCTGGACCATGAAATGCGGGACGAGGGTCAGTTCCGGCTGCTCCCTGAATCTCGCGCTGTCCACCCGCTTCTCCGCGACGACAAGCACGCTTCTCGCCGCCCGGCTCATGATCCTGTCCCAGTGCGGCGTCCCGGCGACGCGCACATTGCCCGCCTCGTCGATCTCGGAGGCCTGGATCACGGCGAAATCCGGCGCAATCGACGGGATGACCCAGGTCTCGCTGTTGCTTCCATAGGGGTCCGGGAGGGCTTTCCAGCCGTTCAGTTCCGGCAGGTCGCTCCCGTGCAATCCGCCGACCGGCTGGAAGGGAACGCCGAAGGCGGCCGCGCGCAGGCCCGCCGTCAGGCTGGCGCAGGAATGCTCCTCAAGCGCGAGCGCTCCCGTCTCGACCGCCTTGCGGAAGCCGCCCGCCAGCCCGAAATTGCCCTCCATGGCGACGATCCCAGCGCGGGCGCGCGTCGCCACCCCCGCGCGGCAGAGGATGTCGATGTCGTAGCCCGGGGATTGCTTGATGATCTCGAGATCCCGCTTGCCCTGCCGGATGAGCTCGCGCACGAGAGCGAAGGGGCCACGATGCAAAAAACTGCCGCCCAGCGCGACGGACGCCCCGTCCGGAATGAGCGCGGCAAGTTCCGCAATGGCAACCTCTTTTCCGGTTCCAGTGAATCCTGAACCCATCCCGCAAACTCCCTGGATCAGCTCTTGTTTCCGATATAGGCCTTGATGCGGTCGCGCAGGCCCGGAGCCGCAGCCGATCGCGTGAGCAGCGCCAGGTCCCGATCGTCATCCTGCGCGCGCGTAACCGCATAGAGCATGGCGCGCGCGTCTTCGGGCAGTGCGTCCGCCGCCTGCGACGCCTCGGCGGCGATATCGGGCCAGAGGTCCGTTTCGGCAACCCGCGTCACGAAGCCGATCTCCCGGCCCTCCCCGACGTCAAAGCTGCGCGCTGTTTCGAGAATGCCGCGCGCGCGCTCGTTTCCGACGAGGGCGGCGAAGCGGCGGGTGCCGAGGACGATGCCGAATTTCAGGCCCGGCATCCGGAAGACGGTCCCGGGCGCGGCGATGCGCCAGCGGCAGGCAGCCGCGAGGTCGACTCCCGCGCCGAAGGTCCTGCCGTGGACGAGGGCCAGCGTCAGGCATGGCGAGGCCGCGATCGCCTGGAGCAGCGTCTCGACCCGGACGAAGCGCAGGAGCAGGTCCGCGTCACTGACGCTGTCGATATCGCCGAAATCGAATCCCGCGCTGAAATTCACGCCCTCTCCGCGAAAGACCAACAGCCGCGCGCCCGCCTTATGCGCTTCCGCGACGCCCCCGATGAGCGCCTCGACGAGCGCCGGGGAAAGCGCGTTGCGCTTCTGCGGCCGGTCGAGGATGAAGTTCCAGGCTCCGCCATCCCTCTCGATACGCAAGCCGTTTTCCGGATCAGGCATCGCTCTCGCCTTTCGGAGCCGCGCCGAAGACCTCCGCGTCATGCTCGCCCAGGGCCGGCGGCGGGCGGCGGATGCGGGTGTCGTACCCGGAGAACCTCACCGGCGCGCCGAAGGTCCGCGTGGCTTGCCGGTTTGGCAGGGTGATCGGCTCGATCCAGCCCATATGCTCCACCTGCGGATCGGCGAGGACCTGCGAATAGGTGTTGATCGGGGCGCAGGGCACCCCCGCCTCGCGAAAACGGTCGAGCCAGGTGGCCGCATCCGCGCTGGCGAAGATTTCCTCGAGGATTTCGCGCAGGGCGACCTGGTTGGCGGCGCGGCGCGAGGTATCGGTGAAGCGCGCGTCCTCGAAGAGATCCATGCGCCCGACGACCCGGCAGACGCTCTTCCACAGCGCGTCGTTCCCTGCGGCCATCCCGAACCAGGTGTCGTGCGCCCTGAACGCCTGGTAGGGCGCATTCCGGGGATGGGCGGATCCGAGCTTCGCCGGATCCTTCCCGCTGCCGAAGAATTCGGAGGTCTGCAGCGCCGCGATCCCGAGCGTCGCGCCCAGCATGGAGACGTCGACATGCGTGCCCTCGCCGCCGCCCGCCACCGCGCGCAACGCGGCGGTGATCGAGAACGCCGCATAGAGCCCCGAAGAGAAATCCGCGATCGGGACGCCGCACTTGACCGGCGCGCCGCCCGCTTCCCCGGTGACGCTCATGATGCCGGCCATCGCCTGCATCGTCAGGTCGAAGCCGCCCTCCTGCGCCCTTGGACCGGTCTGCCCATAGGCGGATATCGAGCAATAGACGAGGCGCGGATTGTGCGCGCGCATCGCTTCGAAGCCGAGCCCGAGGCGGTCCATCACGCCCGGCCGGTTGTTCTCGATGACGACGTCCGCTTCGCGGATCAGCGCCTCGGCGCGGGCGCGGTCGTCGGGATTTTTCAGGTCCAGGGCGACTGAACGCTTGTTGCGGTTCAGCGAGGCGAAGTTCTCGCTGTATCCGTCATTCAGCGGCGGCCAGCTTCGCAAGGTGTCGCCGCGACCCGGCGGCTCGACCTTGATCACATCGGCGCCGAGATCGGCGAGCAGCATGCCGCAGAACGGGCCGGCCGCGACATTGCAGAACTCGATCACGCGGATTCCGCTCAAGGGAAGGCTCACTGGAACATCCTTTCGAAGCTGCGGCAAATAGTAGAACGATGTTCTGACAATTGAACACCCGGAGAAGACGCAGGAGAGCGTGCATCTCTCGGTCCTTGACGAATCCGGCGCGATCTACACACCCGGAGTCGATCGCCCGCAGGCCGAATGACCTTGAGGGATCGAGGCGAACGTTTGGTCACAGCCCTTTCCGAAGGGCGCTGCCACGAGTATCATCGCAGGGAACAACAGGGATTGGCCAGATGAGCGGACACGACCACAGCGCGGATGCCGAGGGGCGCTGGAAGCACAACGGCGTCAGGGTCATAAAGGGAGATCGCCTTGACGCGAACACGCCGCAGACGCCGGGCATGTTTCGGCAGGCCGCCATCAACCATGCCCGCGTGGGCGCCCAGAAGATCTGGGCTGGAACGGTATCGGTCCAGCCGAACGCCAAGACGGGCGTTCATCACCACGGCGAACTCGAAAGCGTCATCTACGTGGTTCGGGGCAGAGCGCGGATGCGCTGGGGCGAGCGTCTCGAATACGTTGCTGAGGCAGGACCCGGCGATTTCATCTACGTACCTCCCTTCGTTCCGCATCAGGAGATCAATGCCAGCCGGGACGAGCCTCTTGAATGTGTCCTGGTTCGCAGCGACAACGAGGCGGTCGTCGTAAACATCACGGATGTGGAGCCGGTCGAGCACCCGGAAGACGTCTACTGGGTGGACCCGATCCACAAGCCACCTGCCTGACTCCGAGCTTGAGGGCGAGGATGAGCCCCGGCAAGGACGGCCCCTGGACCGCCTGCCTCCGGCGCGCCTGCGCGGCTTCGCCCCGGATCCGAAGCCTGCATCAGGAGACGGTAATCGCACACGTGGACACCTCGATGATGTTGCCGCTGACCAGGCGAAATCGTATGTTCTGAGCAATGCGGAGGGTCGGGCACATGTCGCCTGCAGAGCGTGTCCAGGTGGTGAAGCCGGGCGGCACCTATGAAGGGAAGCAAGGTTTCACGTATGGGGCGGGAGCCTCTGCCGAGACGGTCGGGGCCTCGCACATATGCATGAACGTGCTGCCGATGCCGCCCGGGGCGCGAGCGAAGGTGCATTACCATGAGCGGATCGAGACCATCGCCTTCCTGCTGGACGGTGTGTGTACGGTCCACTATGGCGACCAACTGGAACACCAGGTCGTCGTCGAGAAGGGCGACCAGATCTACATCCCTGCTGATGTCCCTCATGCTCCCGCGAACCACGGCGAAGCTTCCTGTACGTGGCTAGTTGTTCATTCGTCAGGAAGCGACCAGGACGGCATTGTGCTGCTACCCAGGCTGCAAGAGATCCTGGATCAGCGTTGATCTACGCCTCGCCATCTCGGTCAACGTCACGGCGTCCTACGGCTCGTACAAGGTCGTGACCATCAACAGGAAACCGGGTAGGTATGGAGGACGCGCAGCGCGATGCTCGCCCGCGGCTAGCCCTTGGAAGATATCACATTTTCTGCGGCGAACGGGACTGGCTGGGGCGCCAGGATTCGAACCTGGGAATGGCGGTACCAAAAACCGCTGCCTTACCACTTGGCTACGCCCCATCGCGCGAGCGGGGCGGAACATAGTGGGGTCCGGGGACCAAGGCAACGGCTTTTCTATTCCTCGACGGGATGTATTTCTTCGCTTGCGAAGAGCGCCAGCGGGCGCTATACGGCCTGCACCAGCGGTTCGGAGTGTAGCGCAGCCTGGTAGCGCACCTCGTTCGGGACGAGGGGGTCGCAGGTTCAAATCCTGCCACTCCGACCAATCTTTCCAAGGACTTAGCCACTTCGCCGCCCCTTCCCGGAAGCCAGACCGACAGTTTCGCCGAGAGATTCGGCCGGGCGGGTTGTGATGCCGTTGCGAGCAACTTCCTGGTGGTTCGTGCAGTGGTGGCGGTAGACGACCAATTTTCGAGGGTGCCAGCCGCCGCGGGGGCAAAGGCTATCGGGCGGCTCGAGCACGCGTTCGAGATCGAGGGCGCCGCGCATGTCTTGCACATGGCCGAGATGGCGGCGATCCCCTCGGCTCTGCTTAAGGCGCCGCCCGTGGCGGACCTGTCGCGCTTCGACCACGAGATCCGGGGCGCCCTCGAGACGGTCTTCTCGGGTCTCTGATCACGCCACGTAACGGTATTTGGTGCCGTGACTGAATAACTTGCCAAGGCGGAGAGGCGTACCTAAGCTGTACGCTTGCGATCTTATTTGTGGACCAGAAGGCGGTGATGAGTTCCTTAATTAGGAGACTGATTCTGCCTTTTTTTCTTCTCCTTCCCGCACCTGCGATGGCCGAAGAGTTGGCGATCCTTACCGGTGGCACCTCCGGTGTCTACTATCCCGTCGGGGTAGAACTTAAGGATATTTTGGAAGAGGAACTTGAGGGCTATTCCTTCACCGTCCTTTCGACGCAGGCCAGCGTCGAGAATCTGAATCTCATCCAGCGCGGCGAGGGCATTCTTGCGCTTGCTCAGGGCGACATTCTCTCCGAGGCCTGGGCAGGCAACCCGGAGGCGGGATTTCCCAGTTCACGAACAAAGATCCGTCTTGTCGGGGCAGCCTATCCGAATTTCGTCCACGTGGTCACACGTGAGGATGCGGACATCTTGTCCATTCGCGATCTCGTCGGCAAGCGCGTCTCGGTGGGGGCAGCACGCAGCGGCAACGAACTTAACGCCCGCGCTTTGCTCGGCGCGGCAGGCTTGAGCTATGCCGACCTGCTGCAGGTCGAATACCTGCGCTACGGAGAGAGCGTCGAACTCTTCGTGAACGGAGAACTCGACGCGCTCATCGTCTCGGCGGGGCTCGGAGTGGCTGCGGTGACTGAGGCTAGCCAGCGCGCGGCAGTTCGCCTGGTGCCGATCGAGCGCGATCTCGTCGAATTGAACGCGAAGATGTTCTTTCCGATCGCAATTCCCGCAAACAGCTATCCGGGCCAGACCAGCGATGTTCCGACTGCTGCTCTGAACAATTTCTTCGTGACCTCCTCAGATGCCGCGGATGACGATGTCTATCGCATCACGAGGGCAATCTTCGAAAATCTTGATCGTGTCCGTGCGGTGCATCCAGCAGCCAAGGCCGTCTCGCTAGAACGCGCGTTGTCGGCGCGTCCGATCGAGGTCCATCCCGGCGCCCTGAGATACTTCACGGAAAAAGGTGTGGCTGAGTGATGTGACAGCCCCGCAGTCGGGAGGGATATTCATGAACGGATTGCCATGATCGCCTCCTCCTGCATTGCTCTTGCCAGCGGCGCCGCGCTGTTCGTCTTGCCGACGAGCGAAGTGACGCTCCAGTGGCATCATTCCGTCGAACGGACGGCATGGGAGGAAGACTATGTCGCGGCGGGCGAGGGGCTGGCAATCCGGGAAGCGCGGATCAAAGCCATAGGTGCGGGGATGGAACCTCCAGCTTCCGCGGTTCGAGAAGGCGAATGGTGGCGCTATCGCCCGTCCTTGCCGGCGCTGCCCTCCGTCGCATTCGCCAATTCGAGCTTTGTCGGAGGGTATTCAATCTGCTGGAGCGGGGGTTGCCGACCTCTGAATATTTTTGTTGCGCCGGATACGGCATTCACCCTCCAGACCGATGACTGCGTCGGCAGCGTTGCTCCAGGCATGACGGGAATGCTGCCGTGAGGATCTCGGGCAACTGGTCGATCAAGACGCGTGTCTTCGTGGTTCCGGCGATCATCATTGCCCTCATGCTTGGCGCGATCGTTGTGTTCGACCAGGCCTTGCGCCAGCAGCAGGCAGCGTTTCTGGCGGTAGTTCACGGCCCGCTCGCCAGATCGGCCACCACCACTACAAACCTGCTTCTTACTGTGTCCGAGATTCAGGCTGACGTATTGCGCTACGCGCAACTGCGCCAGCGCTTTGATCCCGACGAGCCGGTGCTGGACGATCTGCGGAGCGCAATCGGCTCGCGCTTCAGTCAACTGGATATGACCTTTGCGTCACTCAAATCTGAAATTGAAGGCACAGGTGAGGCGGATGTCATCTACAACATCGAAGACTTCCTGACGATCTACAGGGCGGTGGCGGCGCGGCTGATCGAGGGCCAGGAGGTCGACTCAGTCGCTGTCAGCGCAATCATGGCCCATTATCAGCAGCTTCAAAGCTACATTTCGGAGCTTGCCGAACGATCCCTCGAAAGTGCGCGCCTAACAGCCGAAGAAACCGAAGCTTATATTGCAAGGCTATCGTGGTTTCTCATGATGGGTTCGGCTGCGGTCATCGGCTTCTCGATTATCATCACGCTATATACGGGGCATGCGATGTCGCGCCCAATCACCGAAATGATCGACATTCTCACGTCGATCGCTGCGGGAAAGCAGGTGAGTGACGTTCCGGGGCAGGGACGGCGAGACGAGATTGGTGCCATGGCGCGCGCCGTTGCCGTGTTCGACAAAGTCACCCGTGATCTGCGCGATCGGGAAAAGATGCTCGAGGAGGCGCGTGAGCACGCGGAGAAGGCCAATGCTGCGAAATCCGTCTTTCTCGCGAATGTCAGCCATGAGTTACGCACGCCGTTGACTTCGATCCTGGGGTTCACGCGCGTCATTCAGCGCCGTCTGACCCGTTCGATACTGCCCGAGGTGAAGTCCGAAGACCCGAAGTTGGAGACGGCTGTCCGGCAGGTAAGCGAAAACGTCGAGATCATTCTCGCCGAAGGCGCACGCCTGACCACCTTGATCAACAATCTGCTCGATCTCGAGAAGATCGAAGCGGGCGAAATGAGCTGGGACATTCGCCCTATCGATCCTGCGGAGGTGGTGCGCGCGGCACATGCCGCTACAGCGTCTCTTCATGAAGCGAAGCGGCTCCCGGTCGAGATCGCCGTGGCGCCGGACCTACCGGCCGTGCTCGCCGATCGCGACAGGGTCTTGCAGGTTCTCATCAACCTGATCTCCAACGCAGTCAAGTTCACCGAGGCCGGCGCGATCCGATGTGAAGCAATGCTGACCGGAACCGGCTTTGTCGAGATGGCTGTTTCTGATACGGGCCCCGGCATCGCCCTCGAGGACCAGACGGCCATCTTCGAAAAGTTTCGGCAGGTTGGTGATACCCTGACCGACAAGCCTACGGGAACGGGTCTCGGCCTAGCGATCTGCAAGGAGATCGTGGAGCACTTGGGCGGAGAGATTCGGGTCGAGAGCGAGGCCGGTCACGGAAGCAGGTTCAGCTTCACGCTTCCCGTCGCGACTACCGCGGCAGCCAATCAACATCCTGAGGTCACGGCATGAGCATTGGAAGAAAGGTTCTTATCTGCGACGATGAACCCCACATCCGGCGGCTGATCGAACAAAGCCTTGAAGATCTGGAAGACGAGGGCGTGGAATTGATCATCACCTCAAACGGCGAGGAGGCACTCTCGGCGATCCGCAAGGAGACACCCGACCTGATCATTCTCGACGTGATGATGCCCAAGATGAACGGCTTCGACGTCTGCGAGAACGTCAAGTCGGACGATGCGCTGCGTTCGTGTTACGTCATGCTTCTCACGGCCAAGGGGCAGGAACAGGACAGGCATCACGGGCAGGAGCTCGGTGCCGATCGCTACATGACGAAGCCCTTTGATCCAGACGAGCTTCTCTCCATCGCGCGCGGCGTTCTTCAGGACCGCCGCTCATGATCAGGCTCGGAAGATGAGCTTCGGTGGCGACGCCAACGAGAAAGGGGAAGAGAAGGATGCTGGCATCCCGCCAAGGATGCTGCGAAGATTGTTGAAGCGCGACGCAGTTGGCCAGGTGCTCGCCCGCCCGGAGTTTCGAAACGCTGTCATCGTCGACGCGCAGGGCGCGCCCGTCACTGGCGAACCGGACGGAGACGCCGGAGCATCGAGCGACATCATGGCGGGCGGCAGGAGGGTCGGCGCGGTCTACGGGGCAAAGGCGGAGCAACTCGCGGCAATTCTAAGCGGGTACGCTGATATCGATCTTGAAAACCGCGCCTTGGCCAACGAATCCCTCGAGAAGTACCGAGAGCTGTCGATGCTCTACAGCGTCTCGGATAAGCTCCTGGCCGCGCCCGACGTCAAGGGAGTGGCGGCGCTCATCTGCGAAGAGGCGCAACGTTTCACCGGCAGCGACAGCGTTACGGTCCTGCTCCTCAACGAGGAGACCGGCGGACTGGAGCTCTTGCAGTACCGCGGACGACCATACCACTCCCGCTCCTCCATGGAGATTGGAGACGATCTCGTCGGCGCGGTGCTGCATTCCGGCAGCGGCGAGATTGTCAACGACGTGCAACATGACGCCCGGCCGGTGCATGCCGACAACGAGCTGCGCTCGATGATCTGCAGCCCGCTAAAGTCAAAAGACCGCGTCATCGGAGTCGTCGTGGCTGGAAGCGAAACCGCTCGCCACTACAGAGCCGCCGACCTGCAGCTGCTGAGCACACTGGCGTCGCAGGCTGCGGCGGCCATCGACGTCGCGCGTCTCTACGGCGATCTCAGGCGGCGGTCGGCAAAGCCGGCTGATCTGATCTTCGGCCTGAACGACCATCCACCACCCCTGACGCTGGCGGTGCTGGGCGCGCAGCATGTCTTCGTCGCCTTCATGGTTCTGGTCATCCCAGTCCTGATCGCCGTCGAGGCAGGCATGGCGCGTTCCGAGGCAGCAGCAATCGTCAGCATGTCGCTGATCGCGATGGGGATCGTCACTCTGCTACAAGCGAGACGCATCGGACCGGTCGGGTCCGGCTATCTGGCGCCACAGATAACATCCGCGATCTACCTGCCGCCGGCGTTGCTGGCGGCGCAGACGGGCGGCGTCGCCCTCGTCTTCGGGATGACGTTCATCTCGGGTCTTTTCGGGCTTCTCTTTTCACAGATCATCGGACGGCTGAGAAAGCTTTTTCCGCCGGAGGTCTGTGGAGTGGTCGTCTTGATGATCGGCATCTCGATCATTCGGGTTGCCCTGCCACTGTTCTTCGGCATCGAAAAAGCCGGTGCAGACATCGATCCTGCTGCGCTCGGCGTCGGCCTCATAACGCTCGCTACGATGGTCGCCTTCACTGTGACGACGATCGGCCGGCTCCGCCTCTACGCAACGATCGTGGGCCTGTTCGTCGGCTACGCGGCCGCCTCGCTCATCGGCGTCGTCGATGACACGCTCTCAACCCGGCTCGGCGATCTGCCGTGGTTAGCTGCGCCGCCTGCGCCGTCGCTCGCGTTGACGTTCAGTCCGGCGCTGGCCGCGCCATTCCTGATCGCGACCGTCGCTTCAAACATCAAGATCGTCGGCCTGATCACGAGCGCGCAGAAGGCCAACGATCTGACCTGGAAACGCCCGGACATGCACTCGATCCGTGGCGGGATCGTCGCGGATGCGATCGGCAACCTGTCATCAGGATTGCTGGGCGGGGTTCCAACCTCGGTCGGCGCCGGCAATATCGGTCTTGCCGCCGCAACCGGGGCAACATCGCGCCGCATCGGCATTGCGGCAGGACTCATGTTCATCGCCCTCGCATTCATTCCGAAAGTGACCGCCACGATAGCCCTGATGCCCGCGCCGGTGATGGGCGCCGGGCTTCTCTACACCTCCTGCTTCCTCATCATTTCCGGGGTCGAACTGATTGTCTCACGGCTAGTCGATTCCCGCCGCACCTTCATTGTCGGCCTCTCGCTCCTGTTAGGGATCGGGCTCGACCTGATGCCGGCGACATTCTCCGCCGCACCCGCCTGGGCCGCAGCCTTCCTCGGTAGTCCTCTCGCCTTCGCGACGACGCTCGCCGTCTTGCTCAACATATTGCTGAGCGTTGGCGTTTCGCGAAAAGCCCGGCTGGAACTGCCGTCCGAAGCAGTGCCGGATGACGTATTTCGTTTTTTTGAACGCTGGGGCGCAGTATGGGGAGCGCGCCCCGACGTCATCCGTCGCGCCGGCCCCGCCGCAGTAGAGCTATGCGAAGAGATCTGGTCCTCCAACAAATTTGCAAAGATTAGCATCGCTATCGTCTTTGACGAATTTCGCCTGCTCGTCGAGATCCGTTGGTCGTCTGGAACTTCCGACTATGATGAGCCCCGCTTCGCACGGCTGTTCGGCCATCTCCAGCGTCGCTACGACTGCAGAGCCAGAATTCATGCGGACGGTACGGATAGGCTCATGCGGCTTGAGTTCGACCATTGATGAAGCTTCGGCGCGCGCGAACGGGAAACATGCGAAGCATAGTAGGGTTCAAATCAACAAGGTGATCGCCCGCAGCGTGCAGAACCTGCCCGTTGTGATACACCGCATCGTGAGGAGCATCCTGCAGGTCAAGAGCGGCTGAGATGTATGGCGGCTGAATAGCGATCGTGCTGCGCATGCCGGGCGGGCAACTGTAGCTTAAGGCGGACTGGCTGTAGGGCTGCGGCTGCGCGACAGATGGGAGCTTTCGACGAGTCGGCACCCTCCTGCACAGCGCCCGGGCGCATTCGCGCGCCTCTGTGCCTCGATCCCTGTGCGCGATTTTTTGCATACAAGATCTGCAGTATTAGAGCGATTCGTCCCGTTCCTGCCCGTCTTCGTGCCTCGCTCCCGACAGCCCCCGCACGACGAGCGAAAGGCCGTTGGTGACATGCTCGCGCATCAGCCTCTCGGCGCGAACTCCGTCGCGCGCGATCAGCGCCTCCATGATCTCCTGGTGCTCGCGGATTGCCTGAGGCCATCGCCGTGGCCAGAGATTTGACGAGAAGCGCGCCCTGTCCACGCGAAGGGCCAGCATGTCCCATATCCAGAGGAGGACGGAGTTGTTCGCCGCCTCGACGATCCGGCGATGGAAACGCTTGTTGACGTCGAAATATTCCGCCATCTGGTCCCGGATCTGATGCACCGTCATCTGGTGGTGCAGGGCGGCGATGTCCGCGATCTGCTCATCGCTGGCTTCCCGGCAGGCCAGTTGTCCCGCAAGGCCTTCGATCGTGGCGACGACGGTGACGAGCGCGCGCACCTCCTCGGGATCGAGCTCCGTCACCACGGCGCTGCGATTTGGCAGGCCCCGCAGCAGCCCCTCCTGCTGGAGGGTCTTGATCGCCTCGCGAACCGGGGTCCGGGAGACGCCGAGGGTCTCGCAGAGTTCGCGCTCCCTGATCCTCTGGCCCGGAGCGAGGACGCCCGTCACGATCATGTTGCGGATTCGCGAGGTGGCGCTGCTTGTGAGCTGTCCCTTCTGGCGCACCCCGCTTGCGGGGCTCGCCGACAGGAAGGCGTAGGGACTTGGGGTCAGGTCGTCGGTCGGCACGATTGTTCCTCGCATGCGGTCAGCGCCGTGTTAGCGCCGAAGTTGACCTGCGTCCATTTTTGTATGCAAGAATTGCTCATGGACGCTCCGGGCGTCGTTCCCGGCCTCCGATCCCAGGGTACCGACAATGAACCATCATGCCTATTTCGCGGCCGCCGATCGCCCGGTCGAAACCTGCATCGTTGGCGCGGGAAGCTTTGGCCGCAGCTTCATCGGCCAGGCGCGCCGCGTCCCCCTGATGAACGCGCGGGTCGCCGTCGACCTCGACGCGCGCACGGCAGCCGAGGCGTTCGCCGCATCCGGCATCCCGCCGCACGAGATCGCGGCCTGCGAGACCGCCGCGGAGGCGAAGGCAGCCTGGGGGGCAGGGCGGCACGTGGCCGTCGGAGATCTCCGCCTCGCGCTCGAACTGCCGCTGGATGTCGTCGTCGAGGCGACCGGCCATCCGGAATCGGGCGCGCGGCACGCGGCCATGGCGGTCGAAGCCGACAAGCACCTCGTTCTGGTCTCGAAGGAGGTGGATTCGGTCGTCGGGCCGGGGCTCGTCCGCGCCGCGCGCGACCGGAGCAGGATCGTCACGCCCGTCGACGGCGACCAGCCGAGCCTCCTCATCGGCCTCGTCACCTGGGCCGAGGTGCTGGGGTTCACGATTGTCGCGGCGGGCAAGTCGAGCGAGTATGATTTTGTCTACGACGAGCGCGCGGGAACGATCTGGAGCAACGGCAGGACGGCCCCGGTCGACGGCTTTGCGGGGCTCTGGGACATCGGCGGGCGCAGCGTCGGGGAGGTGGTCGAAGGCCGCTCCCGCATCGCCTCCGCGCTGCCCCAGCGCACCGTTCCCGACCTGTGCGAGATGCTCGTCGTCGGCAACGCGACGAAGCTTTCCTACGACCGGCCCAACTTCCACGTCCCGCTGGCCCGGATCCACGAGGTGCCCACGATCTTCGCTCCGCGCGAGAATGGCGGGCTCATGAGCGGCGACCGCCGGCTCGACGTATTCAACTGCCTGCGGCGCCCGGACGAGATCAGCTTCGCCGGCGGCGTGTTTGTGGTCGTCCGCTGCGAGGACGTCTGGTCCTGGCGGATTCTCGCGGAGAAGGGGCACGTTTTGGGACGGGACGGCCATACCGCCATGATCTGGCTGCCACGCCACCTCCTGGGCCTCGAGGCGGCCACGAGCGTTCTGGAGGCCGCCGTCCTGGGCCGCTCCAGCGGCGGTCTTGATCCGCAGCCGCAACTCGATCTGTGCGCTCGCGCCGATGCGGATCTTCCCGCCGGCACGGTCCTCACCGCCTCTGGCCATCACCATGAAATCCGGAATGTATCCGGCGTTCTTCAGCCCGGCGCCGCCCTCGCCCCCGGGGGCGCGATTCCCTACTACCTCGCCGCCAATCGGCCGCTGGTGCGGCCTGTGGGGAAGGGGCAATTGATTGCGTGCGACGACGTCGAACTGGATGAGGAGTCGGCGCTCCTCGAGCTGAGGAGGGACCAGGACCGGCGTTTCTTCGGCCCCTGACAGGTGAGGCCGGATCATGGAATTGTGATCAGTCCGCTGACGATCCACCGATTGGCATGCGTCCGAAGGCTGCTAGCCTGCCGGAAAAACCAGGGAGATGACCACGATGGACCATAACCGACGCGACTTGCTCGCCATGACCACGCTCGTTGCCGCCGCCGGATCGCTCGGCGCGTCGCCGGCCCGTGCCCGGTCCGGTGATGCCTCCTCGGGTGCGGCTCCGGCCGCGGAAATTCCGGCTGTCTATCGCTACAAGGTCGGCGCCTTCGAGGTGATGCCGGTTCTGGATGGCATCCGCAGCTTTCCGCTCTCTCCCAATTTCGTGAGCAACGCCCCGGTCGAGGACGTCCGCAGCGCCTTCGCCGCCGCGCTCCGACCTGAGGACATGATCGACAATCCATTCACCCCGACGCTGATCCGCACCTCCGACAAGCTCGTTCTCATCGATTCGGGCAACGGACCCCAGGAGGCGGATTCCCCCGTCGGCCATCTCGTCGCGAACATGGAGCGCGCCGGGCTCTCCCCGGAGCAGGTCGATCTCGTCATCATCTCCCATTTCCACCCGGACCATATCTCGGGCCTGAAGACCGCCGAGGGCCGGCCGATGTTTCCCAATGCGGAAGTCCACGTTCCCGCTCCGGAAATGTCCTTCTGGCTCGACGAGGGCGAGGAAAGCCGGGCGGCGGAGGGCAGGAAGCCGAACTTCGCCCTGGTGCGCCGGATTTTTGGCGACGACGTCCTTTCCGTCCAGACGTTCTCCGACGGCGACGAGATCACCCCCGGGATCACGGCGGTCGCAGCCTTCGGGCATACGCCCGGACATATGGGGTTCCGGATCGAATCGGGAGAGGATCGTCTGCTCCTGCTTTCAGATGCCGCGCATCTGCCGTTCCTCTTCGTGCGCAATCCGGACTGGGCGCTCATGTTCGACATGAATCCCGACATGGCGCGGGAGACGCGGCGCCGGCTCCTCGATCAGGCGGCCGATGAGGGTATGCTCGTCGCGGGCTATCACTGGGGCTTGCCGAATGTCGGGCGCATCAGGAGGCTGGAGGACGGCTTCGAACTGATCCGCATGCCCTGGCCGAGCTGAACCGTCTTCGCGCGAGAGCCCCGGCGGCTTTCCCGCATCCGACGTGTTCAGATGCCGGTATCTCTGCCTTGCCGCGATGCCTATGCTCCCTCCGGACCATGGATGCGTCCGGAGGGATGCTCCCGTTGCGCCGCGCCAGGGTCTGCGTCGCCGTCACTTTCCGGGGTTCGATATGAGCGTTCATGATGCCGAGGCCGGCAGCGGCCGCGTCCTCGTCTCCCGCGAGGGAGCGGTCGCCGTGGTCACCCTCAACGAGCCCGCCCGGCGCAACGCCCTGACCCTTGAACTGCGCGGCGAACTGCTCGAGGCTCTTGATCTGCTCATCGCCGATCCCTCCTGCCGTGCGATCATGCTGACCGGGGCGGGCGGCGCGTTTTGCTCGGGCGGCGATCTCTCGACGATGCGGGGAGGCGACGTGCTGGGCGCGCGCCGACGCCTTGCCGTGATCCATGACATCGTACGCCGCATCGCGGCGGGGCCGAAGCCCGTCGTCGCGGCGGTCGAGGGCGCGGCGTTCGGCGCGGGTCTCGCGCTGGCGACGGCGGCGGACGTGATCGTCGCCGATTCCGGCGCGCGCTTTTGCGCGTCCTTCGCGCGCGTCGGGCTCATGCCGGATGCCGGCCTGATCTGGTCGCTCCCGCCGCGCATCGGCATCGGCGCGGCGAAGCGGATGATGCTTGAGGCCGTTGTCGTATCAGGCGAGGAGGCGAAGGCGATCGGCCTTGTCGACGACCTCGCGCCTTCAGGGGGCGTGCGCGAACGCGCCATGGCCCGCGCGCAGGCTCTGGCGCAGGTCGCGCCGCTGTCGATCGCGATGACGAAGGCCGCTTTCGCGCGGGGGACGACCGAGCTTGAGCGGGTCCTCGCCTGCGAGATGGACGGGCAGCCCCTGCTTTTCGGCACCCGCGATCACGAAGAGGGGCGCGAGGCCTTCATGAGCAAGCGCGCGCCCGTCTTCAGGGGCGAGTGACGCACGCCCGCGACGCCGCGCTTCGCGTGGATCACTGGAGCCAGGAGAGCAGCGTCAGGATCAGGCAGCCGACGACGAGCGCGAGCGCCGTATAGGGGCCATTCCAGCGGCTTCCAACCGTCATCGAGCCGAAGCCCGTCATCCGCCCTATATACATCGTTGCCGCCGTCGCGGGCGACGATCCGATCGCCAGGCCCCATCCGACCGCGAGCGCGCTTGCCGCGAGGGTCGGATTGACGCCGTAGGCGGCGGGATCGCTCATCGCCGTCGCCAGGACCGAGACGCTGATCAGGGGGTTGGCGCCGATCTGGCCGAAGACCACGACGAGCAGCAGGAACAGGGCCGGAACGAAGACCGCCGGCACCCCCTGCGGGCCGAGCACCGCCTCGATCAGGGCTTGCGGCAGCAGGACGCCGATGAGGGTGCCGACGAAGGCGGCGTTGGAAAGCACTGCAAGTTCCTGGCGCTGCAGCGGAACCTGTTGCACGATGTAGTCGCCGAGCGGCGCGATGCCCCGCAGCCCGCCCGCGCTCGCCAGCCAGAGCACCCCGATGATCGGCACGAAGAGGATCACGCCGTGGATCAACTGGCCCCGCGTGAATTCCTCGACCAGGGCCGCCAATGTCGAGAGAATGACGAGCAGGATCGCGAGCGGGGCGAGACTGGACCACGAGAATGCTGCCGTCTCACCGCCGGGCGGCCGCTTCGGCTGCGCGCCGCGCTCCGCGATCCAGCCCGCAGCCACCACTGCGCTGCCGATCACCAGGCCGAGCCCCGCCATCAGGGGCCATTGCGCGCCTGCGATCGTCGATGTCGTGACGGCGAAGGCGACCGTCAGCGGGCACCAGAACATCACGAGGGAGAATCCGCGCAGCAGGCCGAGCATCATTCGCCGCTCGCGCGCGGCGGCGGCGGGATTAGCGTCGGCACCCGCATTCGCATCCCGGATCATGGCGACGAACAGGGCCAGCACGCCGAAATTCAGGATTGCGCCAAGCAGCGTGGAGCCGCCGACGATCGCGAAATAGCGTCTTCCCGGCGGCTGCCGGACGAGCATCCGCCCGACCTCCCGGACCCTCGGCGAGAGCTGCGCCGCGATCCGCAGGGTGCCGAGGGATGCGAAGAGCACCGCGATGAAGATGCCGCGCGAAAGTCCCTCCGCGAGCGCGGCGCCCGGCTGCGGGACGAGGACCAGGGTCGCAATGCTCAGTGCGGCGCCGACGCTGAGATGCGCCCAGACGAACGGCGAGAAGTGCGGCGCCTGCAGAATGAGATAGAGTCCGACCGCCGCCATCCCCACGAAAATGGCGGCATCGAATCCCGCCAGCGCGGCGGCGAGCACGCATATCCATGCGACGACGAGGGCTACCCCTGATATGGCTGGGACGTGCGTGGTCAACGAAGACCGCCCGCTTCGACCGGCTCTGGAAGCTGCATTTCGGACTCCGCCTGCTTTGGCGCTGTTTCGTCAGGCTCAAGCGGCCGCAAGGGGGCCGCAATCGTATCGTGTCGATGCGCGCGGGGTGCGCCACGGCCATATTTCACGCCGGGCTTTTCGTGTCCAGAAGCCGCTCGCCGACGCGGGGGCTTCTTTCGTCCCACTCTGTCTTGCGCTCTCTCGTGCATTCTCGTCGTCGCGCCGCCGCTATTCTGTCCACGGATGCGGCTTCCGGCCGTTGCAGGGAGGGATCGGCCTTGATGGATTTCGAACTCACCGAAGAGCAGAGGGCGTTGCAGGCGACGGCGCGCGATTTTGCCCGCAGCGAGATGATCGAGGTCGCGCGCAGCCTGGAGCAGAGTGCGGAGCCGCTGTCGCGGGACTGGAAGAGGCGCTACGGCGAGATGGGCTTCCTCGGAGTCAATATCGGCGTCGAATACGGGGGGCTGGGGCTGGGCGACCTCGAGGCGCTGCTTGTCCTGGAGCAATTTGCGCAGGTCCATCCGGCGGTGGCGTTCCCCATCTTCGAAAGCTGCGTCGGTCCCATCAAGGCGATCGAGCGCTTTGGCGCGGAAAGCCTGAAGCGCGTGCTTTTGCCCCGCGTCTGCGCAGGCGACTGCGTCGTCGCCGTGGCGATGTCGGAGCCCGATGCCGGTTCCGCCCTGACGGACCTGACGACCCGCGCGACGCCGAGCGGCGACAGGGTCGTCGTCGAGGGCATGAAGCGCTGGTGCTCCGGCGGGGGAAGCGCGCACGGGTACCTCGTCTATGCGCGCATGGATGACACGCCCGGCGCGAAGGGAGTCGGCGCGGTCTACGTGCCGGGGGACGCGAAGGGGCTCGGGTTCGGAAAGCGCGAGGAACTGATGGGCTTTCGCGGCATCGCGACGGCGGACATGTATTTCGATGGCGTCGAAATCCCTGCCGATCACGTGGTCGTCCCGGCCGGGGGCTTCCCGTCCCTGATGCAGGCCTTCGATCTCGAACGCTGCGGCAACGCAACGATGTGCCTCGGGATCGCGCAGGCCGCCCTCGATGACGCGCTTGCCTACGTGCAGGAGCGGCGGCAGTTCGGGAAGCCGATCGTCGACTTCCAGGCGGTGCAGCTCAAGCTCGCCGAGATGGCGATGCAGGTCGAGGCCTCGCGGCTGCTGATCTGGCGCGCAGTGAGCCGGGCGGAGCACGGCTTCCCCTCCCTCGCGGACAGTTCGATCGCCAAGTGCTTCGCCAACGAGATGGTGCGGGATGTGACCGGCAAGGCGCTGCAGCTCATGGGCGGCTACGGCTATTCCCGGCAATATCCGGCGGAGCAACGCATGCGCGACGCCTGGGGCTGGGGCATCGCCGGCGGTACGATCGACATCCAGAAGGTCAACATTGCGTCCGCCCTCGTCGGCCGCCGCTTCGACCAGAGGAAGTGACGCGTCCCCGGACGCTTCCGCCCGGAAAGCCCGCATCTCACATTCGCCGGAAATTTGTGCCAAGCCTTGGCGGGAGCGTGCGGTGCGATCTCCGCAAGGAGCGTTTCAGGGAGGAAGTCAGGCGGAAATGTCAGCACTCTGTTCAAGCGTCCCGTCCGCCGTCCGGCTTCCGGTTCCTCCGCTCGCCACCTTCCTGGCCACCGTTGCTCTCCTTGCCGCCATCGCCGTTGCGGCGGTTGCGTCGCCGGAGGGGCGGCTCGGCGCGGCCGCGCCCTATGCCGCAGCCACGCTGCTCGTCATCCTCGCCTTGCCCGGCGCGCTGATGACGATCTATCTCGCGACGCTGCGGCGCGTGCGCGATTTCGCCGTCTGGTCCGATTCATCCCTTCCCGTCCGCTGGCTCTCGGGTCCATGGCTCAGCATTGGCGCTGGCGTGGCGGTGGCGGTCGCCGCCCCGCCCTTGCTCGCCTTGCGCCTTGTTCGGGCGTCGCCTCTGGACTGGATACTGCTGGCGCTGACCCCGCTCGTCTTCCTCATCGTCTGGCGCGCGACGCGCCGTCAGCTCCAGGCGCAGTTCCAGCCGGCATTCCGGTTTGGCCGCCCGCTCTGGACGGCCTCGCTGCTTGCGGCGGGGCTCATGGTCGCCCTCGAACTCGGTGCTCGGCTGGCTGTCGGCCTGCCGGATCACGGATCGCTGCCGGCGGCTTTTGATGCCGCGATGCGCGCTCCCGCGTTGCTCGGAACGAACGATCTCGCGGTTTTCCTCGCTGGCGTCGGCGGCTTCCCGGAGGCGCTTGCGAATTTTGCAGCGGGAAGCGTCGCCGCGCGGTTCGGTGAGCTTCCCGCGCTGCTCCTCTCCATCCTCGGCGACGGCGCGCTCTATCTCTTCGTTGCCCTCTCCCTCGCCGCCTTCGCCATGCCTGCGGGCGAGTATGCGCGCATCCTCGCGCGGTCGGTCGCGACGGATGCGCCGCTCCCGGTCCGGGCGGGCGGCGTCAGGCGCATCGTGATGGTGCTTCTGGCGCTTTCCCTTGCCGTCAGTCTCTCCGGGACCTGGATCGCGGAGAGGTCCCTGCGGACAAATGCGGACCTGCGGGAAGCGCCCGAGCGGGCGCGCATTTCGGTCGAGCGGATCGGCGAGGTTCTGGTGCGCGAGGGCACGATCCGGGCGCTGGACGAGGCGAGGGGAGCCGCGCTCGTGCGGCGCGAGGCGGTGCTCGACGATGTCGCGGTGGCGCTGGACGCGGGCTTCGACCGCATGCGCGGCAATGTCGGTCTCTATCTCGACTGGTATTACAGCCTGCCCTCGGAATATGCCCGGCTGGCCAGCATGATCATGGGCGACGCGGAGGATTTTCTCGCGCGCAAGGTCGCGGAGACGTTGGGAGCGGGAGATCCCTTCGCGGATCTCGCCCCCGCGCTCTCGAACGCGCTATCCGCGGATGCGGCGATCCGGGCCGAGTTCCAGGAGACCGCCAGGGCGATCGTCGCGGCGAACAGGGTCGCGCCCGGCGCGGATGCCGAGGTCCAGCGGATCGCGCCTTTCGGCGTGGAGGATATGCTTATCCTGCCGGAGCCCGTGACCCTCATCACGGTCGGGCAGCGCCTCGGGATCAGCGCCGCCGGGGGCGGCATCGCCGGGGTCGCGAGCGCTTTGATCGCCCGGCGCGCCGCGTCCCGGCTTGTCGCGAGCGGGTCGGTGCGGATCGCCGCCAAGGCGCTTCAGGCGATGAGCAGCCGGACCGTCGGCGGGCTTGGCGGAGCGGCGGCGGGAGCGGCTGCGGGCGGGGCGGTGGGGTCCGTCGTACCGTTGTTCGGCACGGCCCTCGGCGCGGTGGCAGGCGGGATAATCGGCGGCATCGGCGTGGCGGTGGGTACGGACTACCTCGTCCTGAAGCTCGAGGAGGCCCTGTCGCGCGAGGCGAACCGCGCCGCCATCCTCTCGGCGATCGATGCAAACGAGGCTGCGACACGCGCCACTGCGGGATTGCCGGCGCGCAGCCCGCAAGCCGCCGTCATGCCTGTTCGGCATTGACCTATTCGGAACAGGCATTCGCGAAGCTGCTGTAACCGCGCAATCATGACGCAACGTCAATGATGCACGCCGCCCGGCCGCCGGCTGGCGCCGGAACGGGAACGGAGCTTCGACCATGTATGATTTGCTGCTCACGGGCGGAAGGGTCATCGACCCCGAGCAGGGGCTGGACGAGCGCGCCGACATCGCTTTCCAGGACGGAAAGGTGGCGGCGGTGGCGCCACGGATCGAGCCGTCATCGGCCCGCGACATCCGCGACGTTTCAGGACGCATCGTCTGCCCGGGACTGATCGATCTCCATGCCCATGTCTATTGGGGCGGCACGTCGCTCGGCGTACATCCGGAGCCCGTCGCCAGGCGCAGCGGCACGACCACCTTCGTCGATGCGGGCAGCGCGGGCGCGGGCACGCTTGAGGGCTTCCGCAAGCACGTGATGGAGTGCACGACGCCGCGGATACTCGCCTATCTCAACATCTCCTTCCCGGGAATCTACGCCTTTTCCGGCCCGGTCATGGTCGGCGAATGCGAGGATCTGCGGCTGCTCAACGCGCGCGAGTGCCTTGCGGCGGCGCAGAAGAACCTCGACATCGTTGTCGGCATCAAGGCGCGGGTCGGATCGCGGGCGGGCGGCGCCTCGGGCCTTGCCCCCCTCCAGCTCGCCGTCGAGGTCGCGGAAGAGGCGGGCCTGCCCGTGATGGCGCATATCGACATGCCGCCCCCGACGCGCAAGGAAGTCCTCGAGACTCTGCGGCCGGGCGACATCCTCACCCATTGCTTCCGGCCCTTCCCCAGTTCTCCGGTTTGGCCGAACGGATCGGTGCGGCCCGAGATGCATGAGGCGCGCGAGAGGGGCATCATCTTCGATATCGGCCACGGCTATGGCGGCTTCTCGTTCAAGGCCGCGCGCGCCATGCTCGATGCAGGGATCATGCCCGACGTCATCAGCTCCGACATCCATGTCCTTTGCATCGACGGTCCCGCCTATGACGTCCTCGCCGTGATGTCGAAATTCATGGCGCTGGGCATGCCGCTCAACGAAGTCATCCGCGCCGCCACCTGCAATCCGGCCGCCGCGATGCGCCGGCCGGAACTGGGGACGTTGAGGCCCGGCGCTGCCGGCGACGCGACGATTCTCGAACTCCGCGACGGACGCTTCACCCACAAGGATGTCCTTGGCGAGGCCATCGCCGCGGAGAACCACCTGTTCAACGCGGGAATGGTGATCGGCGGCTCCTGGTGGAGCGACGGAGAGGAAGTGGAACGTCCATGATCCAGAGGATGAAAGCATCTGCTTAGAATTCATCCGTAAAAATCCTGATGCTAAGCGGTGACGATACAAAAAAACTGAAACAAGGCGAAAGCAGCGCATTCGGGAATGTGCAATGATGTCCTCGAGCGAAATGCGTGAATATGATCTCATGCAAGAAGACGATCGGGATATGGCACGGGGAGTCCTGACGAGTTCAGGTAGTCAACATGAGGGGAATGAAAATGAGGCCTGTCATTCGTAATCTTGCGAGCCTGATGGCCGCGAGCGTCCTGGCGCTGGGAGCAGCTTATCCGGCCCTGGCGCAGACACTGGTCGTGGCGGAGGATGTCGTTCCGCAGACCTTCGACCCGACCCAATCATCGCAGATCCGGACCTGGTACGCCTGGCAGCTCGTCTACGAGGGGCTCGTCCGGGCGGAGCTGGACGGCAGCGTCGTGCCGGTGGTCGCCAGCGAGTGGACCGTCAGCGAGGACGGCACCGTCTATGAGTTCACGCTTCGGGAAGGCATCACCTTCTCCAACGGCACGCCGGTCACCGCCGACGATGTGGTGCATTCCTTCGAGCGCCTCGCCGAGAACGGGCTCCCTTACGCCAAGGACCGGTTCAAGACGCTGGACAAGGTCGAGAACATCGATGGCAAGGTGCGCTTCACGCTCAAGAATCCCGATGCCGGCTTTCTCCTGAACCTCGGGAGCCCCTTCGTCGTCGGTTCGGCGATCATGAGCAAGGAATGGCTGGCAAGCCACGATCCGAAGCAGGAAATGATGGGGACCGGCCCCTTCGAGTTCGTCTCCTACACGCCCAACAACGAGCTCGTCCTCAAGCGGAACGGGAACTACTGGGACAAGGACGGCGCGGCCAAGGTGGAGAACCTGACGGTCCGCTACATGCCTGAACAGTCGGGGCAGATCGCCGCCATCCTCTCGGGCCAGATCGACCTCATGTTCCCGAGCGCCGAGGCCATGCTGCAGCTTGCGCGCGTTCCCGACGTGCAGACGGTGGCGGTGGCGTCCACGAATACGGTGCGCCTGAACATCAACACCAACCAAGCGCCCTTCGACAATGTCGATTTCCGCCGGGCGATGTCCCTCGCGCTCAACCGCGACGAGATCGTGCAGGGCGCGTTCCTTGGGGAAGCGGTGCCGAGCGCGCAGGTGCCTCCCTCCTATGCCTGGGCGCCCAAGCCCGATGACCTCAAGTACCAGAAACATGACGTCGCGCTGGCGAAGGAGCATCTTGCGAAGGCCGGCTATCCCGACGGGATCGACATCACCCTCAACCATCTCGCCGGTTACGCCACCTATCTCGACCGGTTTTCCGAGATCCTGAAGACTCAGATGGCGGAGGCGGGAATCCGCGTGACCATCGAGGCCAACCAGAACGCCGTCTGGCTCGACAAGCAGAACAAGGCCGAATACGAGATCATGACGAACGAATACGCCTATCAGGCGGATCCGATGTTCTATCTCATGCCGCGGCCCGGCCGGCAGGGGCCGACGCCCCCGGAAATGGCCGAGATGATCGCCGCCGCCCAGAAGGCTCCCGCTGAGGAATACGCGGATCGGCTTGCGGAGATCGTGCGGATGCAGGACGATCTCATCTTCCCGGACATCACGGTCGCGGCGCGCAACGGCTGGGTCGCCTATTCCGGAAAGGTCGAATCGGTCGAACCCGACGCGACGCTGTCGCGCACCTTCCTGGCCGGTGTGGCGGTGAAGTGATCCCTCGCGCCCCCGCCCCATGCGCAAGCATCCGGGCGGGGGCGCAACTGTTTTCGACAATGCGACAGGCAACGACCTTGATCGATCGCCCCTCGACCGAACGCGGCCCGGACGGCGCGGCCATCCAGGACATTCCCGCCCTTCGCGTGCGGAACCTGACGACGCGGTTTCGCACGCCCCATGGGACCGTCACGGCGGTCGACGACGTTTCCTTCACGGTCGGGCGCGGCGAGACCCTCGGGCTCGTCGGCGAATCCGGCTCCGGCAAGAGCATCACGGCGATGTCCATCCTGCACCTGGTGCCGCAGCCGGGGAGGATCGTCGCGGGTTCGGTCGAACTCGACGGGACCGATCTTCTCACGCTCGACGACGAGGCGATCAGGCGGCGTCGCGGAGCGGAATTCGGCATGGTCTTCCAGAATCCGATGACCGCGCTCAACCCGGCCTACACCGTCGGCTGGCAGATGCGCGAAGCCCTGCGCGCGCATCCTCGCGGAGTAAATCCCGAAGGCGAGGAGGAGCGAATCCTGCGGGCGCTCTCCGATGTCGGAATGCCCGATCCGGCGCGGCAGGCCGCATCGTTTCCGCACCAGATGTCGGGAGGGATGCGCCAGCGCGTCGTGATCGCGATGGGCATGATCAACGATCCGCGCCTGCTCATCGCCGACGAGCCGACGACGGCGCTGGACGTCACTATCCAGGCGCAGGTGCTGGAGCTGATGAAGGAGCTGACCCGCGAGCACGGCACATCCCTGCTGCTGATCACGCATAACATGGGCGTGATCGCGAGAATGTGCGACCGGGTCGCCGTGATGTATGCCGGCGAGATCGTCGAGGAGGCGCCCGTCGAGCAGATCTTCGCCAATTCGCGCCATCCCTACACACGCGGCCTGCTGCGCTCGATCCCCAAGGCCGACAGCCGGCGCGGCAAGATGCCGACGCTTCCCGGCGCGCCGCCGGACATGAGCCGGCCGATCGCCGGATGCCGGTTCCGCCCGCGCTGCGCCTTCGCCGACGATCGCTGCCTCGCGCATCCCGACCTCCTGCCCGTCGCCTCGGCCCATCTCTCGCGCTGCTGGGTCGCGCAAGCGGGGGAGCCGCTGGCGGGGGAGGGGCCCGGGACGGCCCGCGCCGCCGAGGAGGCTGTTCATGGCGCATGAATCCCTTTTGCATCAGGCGCAGCCTGCCCTGCTCGAGGTCGAGAACCTCGTGCGCCATTTCCGCATCAGCTCCGGCTTCGGTCGGGCGGCGCGCGACCTGCGGGCGGTCGACGGAGTGTCCCTGAGCCTGGGCGCCGGCGAGACCCTCGGCGTCGTCGGCGAATCCGGCTGTGGCAAGTCCACCCTCGCGCGGCTGATTGTCGGGCTGCTCCAGCCCACATCGGGCACCGTGAGGATCGACGGCGGCGATATCTGGGAACCGGGGCCGGCAGGGCGCGAGCGCCGTCGCCGCTTCCAGATGGTCTTCCAGAACCCGTCGGGATCGATGAACCCGCGCCGCACCGTGGGGGCGAGCGTCGCCGAGCCGCTTCAGGCGAAGGGCGTGCGCAAGACGGGCGATCTCGTCGCCCGGATGCTGGAATCCGTCGGCCTGCGCGCGGAGATGGCGGACAGGATGCCTCATCAGCTGTCTGGCGGGCAGCAGCAGCGCGCGTCGATCGCGCGGGCGCTGATCGCGCGTCCGTCGCTCGTCGTCCATGACGAGGCGATTGCTTCCCTCGACATTTCCCTCCAGGCGCAGATCCTGAACCTGCTCCTCGACCTGCAGGCGGAACTCGGGACGGCCTATGTCTTCATCAGCCACGATCTCGCCGCCGTCCAGGCCATCAGCCACCGCATCGTGGTCATGTATCTCGGGGAGATCGTCGAGGCTTCCGCTGCGGAGGAATTTGCGCGCGGTCCACGCCATCCCTATTCGATCGCGCTCGCCAATGCGACGCTCGCGCCGGATCCGGTCCTCGAGCGCTCGCGCAAGCCGATCATCCTGCGCGGCGACGTGCCGAGCCCGATGAACCCGCCCTCGGGCTGCCGCTTCCACACCCGCTGCCCCTTAGCGGTGGATCTATGTGCGAACGAGAAGCCGGCCTTGCGCGACATGGGCGCCGGACACCTCGTCGCCTGCCATTTCGAGGACGCCGCCGCCCGTCTCGCCGGGGCGGCGAAGCCCGTCGACGTCGCCCGCGAACCGGACAGGCAGGCATCATGCTGAAGATCATACTCGCCCGGCTGACCGGCGTCGTTGCGGTCCTGATCGCGGTTTCCGCCCTCGTCTTCACGCTCGGCCTGCTGATCCCCGGCGACCTGACGAGCGTCATCGTCGGCCACGAGGGCGCGACGGCGGAGCAGTTCGAGGAGGTGCGCCGCCGGCTCGGCCTCGACAAGCCGCTGCCGGTTCAATACCTGCACTGGCTCGGGAACGCCCTGACGGGGGATCTCGGGACCTCGCCGATCACCGGGCGCAGCGTCGTCTCCGATCTGGCGCGGCAGATCCCCGTCTCGCTGGAACTCGCGCTGCTGACGCTGTTCTTCTCGACGGTGATCGGGCTGCCTGCGGGAATCGTGGCTGCCGTCCACGCCAATCGCCGTCTCGACGTGATCATCCGCACCCTCCTGCTCGTGACCTTCTCCGTCCCGGTTTTCGTGGTCGGCATCCTGTTGCTGCTCGTCGGCTCGCGCTATGCGCCCGATCTCTTCCGGGCCTCCTACACCCCCTGGGCGCAGGACCCGATGATGCACATCCGCTCGATGGCGATGCCCGTCCTGTCGATCACCTTCCCGATCACCGCGATGACCATGCAGATGACGCGCAGCGCCATGCTGGAGGTGCTTCACGAGCCGTTCATCACGACGGCGCGGGCGGTCGGCGTGCGCGAGACGCGGATCCAGTACCTCCACGCCCTGCGCTCGGCGCTGCCGCCGATCGTGACCTTCATCGGCTTCCAGTTCGGCGTATTGCTCGGCGGCCTGATTGTGGTCGAGCAGATCTTCAGCCTGCCCGGCCTCGGGCGCGGCATGCTCGAGGCGATCGGCACCCGCGATTACCCGATGGTGACGGCGACCACCCTCGTCTTCGCGATGTCATTCGTCCTCATCAACGCCTTCGTCGACATCCTCTATCCCCTTCTCGATCCACGCCAAAGAGCAAGATGATGTCCGAACCTGCCTCAGCCACGGCCATTGCGGCGACTGATGCGGAGCCGACGGCGCGCAGCGGAAACCGCGTCGGCGCGTTCCTCGCGGAGCTCCTCCGGCACAAGGGCGGGGCCTTCGGCCTTGCCGTCCTCGCCCTGTTCGTCTTCCTCGCAATCTTCGGCAAGAGCGTCGCACCCTATGATCCCAATACCGGGACGATCATGAGCATGTTGTCGCCCCCCTCCGCCGAGCACTGGTTCGGGACGGACGAACTCGGACGCGACACGCTCAGCCGCGTCATCGACGGCTCGCGCGTCGCCATTCTCGTCGCCTTCCTGTCGGTCGCGATCGCGATGGTCGTGGGCGTCGTGATCGGGGTGATCGCGGGCTATTTCGGCAATCTCGTCGATTCCATGCTCAATCGTTCGCTCGACGTGCTCTTCGCGTTTCCGACGCTGCTCCTGGCGATCATCATCGTCGCCGTGCTCGGCCCCGGCCTGTTCAACGCGACCCTCGCCATCGCCATCGTCTACGCGCCCCGCTTCGCGCGCATCGCCCGTTCGAGCGCGTTGTCGATCAAGACCAGCGAGTATCTCGACGCCGCGCGCCTCGCCGGTGTGCGAACGCCGACGATCCTGATCCGTCACATGCTTCCGAACGTCATGCCCCCGGTCATCGTGCTCGCGGCGCTCAGCATGTCGACGGCCCAGCTCGCCTATGCCTCGCTCAGCTTCCTCGGCCTCGGGGTGAACCCGCCGCAGGCGGATTGGGGTAACATGCTGTCGAAGGGCCGGGACTTCATCGTGATCGCCCCGTGGCTCGTGATCTGGCCGACGGTCGCGCTGGTCCTCCTGATGCTGGCCTTCAACGTTCTCGGCGACGCGATCCGGGACGTCCTCGATCCGCGGCATGTCGGCACAGGGAAACCCGACGCCGCCGTCTGACGCGCGGCCTATTCGCATTCAAGGAGCATCATGTCGCCTGTCCAGACCGTCCTTCATCACTCTCTCCCGCCTGGCCTCGCCGCGATGCTGCGTGGCGTTCCCGGCCTCGCGCTGCATGAACCCTCGGACGACGCGGGCGTCGCCGCGGCCCTCGCCGCGGGGGGCGAGATCCTTGTCACCCATACCTGGCGCGATGAGTTCCTGACGCCGTCCCTGCGCTGGATCGCGGGGGCCGGCGCGGGGTTCGAGCAATATCCGCTCGATCGCCTTGCCGACCGCGGGGTGATCCTGACGACGGCCTGGGGCGTCCATGCGGGGACGGTGGCCGAACATGCTTTCGCGCTCCTGCTCGCCCTCACGCGCGGCGTCGGCAAGGCGGTCCGCGCCATGACGCGCAACGCGTGGGAGCATTATCTCGGCGAGGAGATCGCGGGCAAGCGGATGGCGATCCTCGGGCTCGGGCGGATCGGCGAGGCGGTCGCCCTGCGGGCGCAGAACTGGGAGATGAGCCTCGCCGGGATCAAGCGCCATCCGGCGAGCTATGAAGGCTGCGTCGCCGACGTGCGCGGCCCCGATCGTCTCGCGGAGACCTGCGCGTGGGCCGACATCCTGATCATTACGGCGCCCGCGCGGGCGGACGGCGTGCCGCTTGTCGGGGAAAAGGAGCTTGCGCTTCTGGGGGCGGGCTGGATCGTCAACGTGGCGCGCGGCAGCGTGATCGAAGAGGCCGCGCTGATCCGGGCTCTGACGGACGGACAGCTGCGCGGGGCGGGGCTCGACGTCACGGCCACGGAACCGCTTCCCGCCGATTCTCCGCTCTGGAGCCTGCCCAACGTCGTGATCACGCCGCATGTCGGCGGGGGGAGTCCCGGCTTCGCGCCGCGCTGGGGCGAGATCTTCGCGCACAACCTCGCCGCCTTCCGCGATGGCGGCGTGTGGCGCAATCGCCTGGAGATGATCGGCTGATGAAGACGTTTCTCATGCTGCCGCCGACGGACGACCTGACAGAGGCGTGGGCGAAGGCGGTCGCGGAGGCCGCCCCGGACATGCGGGTCGAGATCGCCGCCGACCGGGAGACGGCCTTGCGCCTCCTTCCGCAGGCGGATGCGGCCTTCGGAACGCTCGATCCGGAACTGCTCGAAGCGGCCGGGCGGCTCGCCTGGCTCCAGGCGCCCCATGCCGCGCCGCCGGCAGGATATTTCTTTCCCGAACTGGCGGCGCACCCGGTCGAGGTCACGAATTTCAGGGGGATCTACAACGATCACGTGGCGATCCACGCCATGGCTTTGCTTCTGGCGCTGGGGCGTGGCCTTCCGGTCTACATGCGCCAGCAAGCGAACGGGGACTGGACGCGCCACCTCGCCGACGAGGACGTGCTTCATTTTCCCGAGAGCACGATCCTCGTCATCGGTGTCGGAGGAATAGGCGCGGAGATCGGGCGGATGACCCGGGCCTTTGGCGCGCGCGTCCTTGGCGTCGATCCGCGCCGAAGGGACGTTCCCGACGGCTTCGAGGCGATGTTCCCGCCCGCGGATCTCGATGCGCTCCTGCCGCAGGTGGACGCGGTGGTGCTCACCCTGCCCCATACCCCCGAGAGCGAAGGCATGATCGATGCGGGGCGGCTCGCGCTGGTGAAGCCGGGCTGCCTCCTCGTCAATATCGGGCGCGGCGCCACCGTTCGCCTCAATGCTGTGGTCGATGCCCTGCGCAGCGGCAGGCTCGGCGGAGTCGGGCTCGACGTCTTCGAGGAGGAGCCGCTGCCGCCCGATCATCCGCTCTGGCGCGAGCCGCGCGCGCTGCTCACGCCGCATGTCGCGGTCGTCGGTCCCTATATCCCCGAGCGCCGCCTCGGGGTGCTGTGCGAGAACGCGCGCCGCTTCGCGCGCGGCGAGCCCCTGATCAATCTCGTCGACAAGAACCTCTGGTACTAGGACCCCGCGATGCGCTCTTCCATCTTCGTCTTCGGAACCGACCTGCTGCACGAGGGCTGCGAGGCGGTTCTCGACAATGTCCGGGGGCGGGGAGGGATCGAGGGGGTGGCGCTCTCGGCGAATTACCACCATGCCCGCGACGTCTTTCCCCACAATCCGAAGTATCACGTCTTCCGGAACGAAGGCGACGTCGCCTGGTTCGCGCCGGACCGCGCGCGCTATGGCAGTGGCCTCGTGCCCCGGCAGGCCGCCGAGGCCGCGGGGCGGGACATTCTCGACGAACTCTGCCGCATCGCGGGGCCGCGCGGGATTCCGGTCACGGCCTGGACGATCTTCCTGCACAACTCCACGCTCGCGACGGAATTTCCCGACTGCGCCACGCGCAACGTCTATGGCGATCCTTACCTGACGGACCTGTGCCCGGCCAATCCGCGCGTGCGCGCCTATTGCAGCGAACTCGCCTCGGACATCTGCCGGTACCCCGTGCGCCGCCTGCTGGCGGAGAGCCTGCACTACCGCCCCCTGGAGCACGGCGCGCATCACGAGCGCTATCTGATCGATCTTTCCGGCGAGGCCCGCACGCTGCTCTCGCTCTGCTTCTGCCCTCATTGCCGCGAGGCGGGGGCGCGCGCCGGCATTGCCTGCGATGCGCTCGCGGAGGGAATCCGCACCGCGCTCGACAGGATCTTCGACGACGAGCCGGGGGCGGGGGAGGGGCCGCTCCTTGGCCCGGAGGATCGCGAGCGGCTCGCGGCCTATGTGGATGTGCGGGCGCAGACCGTCACCAGTCTCGTCGCCGAGGTCCGCGCGGCGACCGCGCGCGCGGGCGTCGAACTCTGCTTCGTCGATCATGCCGGGGCGATGGCCCATGTCATGCGCGGGACGAGCGCCGACGACGATGTCCTTCTCGCCGCGCGCAGGCTCGGGATCGACCCGGCCGCCGTCGCCGCCGTCTCGGACGAATTCTGCGTGCTTGGCTATACCGACACGCGCGGGAGGCTCGAGGCCATGCTGGCCCGCTACCGCGCGCTTGTCGGCGACAGCCGCTCCCTCACGGTCGGCCTGCGCCCGCTCTCGCCCGATTGCCGGGATCCAGGGAACCTGCGGGAGAAGGTCGCGGTTGCCCGCAGCTTCGGCGCCGAGGGCGTCGATTTCTACCACTACGCCATGATGCCGCTGCCGCGTCTCGACTGGATCAGGGCGGCGCTGGAGGAGGCGACGCCATGAAGATCCTCGTCACCGGCGCGGCGGGCCATGTCGCGGGCCTCGGCCTGCCGGGCCTGGCGGAGGGCGGCAGTCTCACCCTCGCCGACCTGCGCGCGCCGGCTTCCATGCCTGCCGGGGCGGACTTTCGCCAAATCGATCTGCTCGCGGCGTCGGATGGCGAACTCGCGGAGCTGTTCGCGGGGCACGAGATCGTCGTGCACAGCGCCTATGTCCCCTCCGGTCGTCCGGACGTCTACAGCGCCGATCCGCCGCAGATCGAGCGGTTCGCGCCGGAATTCGAGAATCTCCGCATGGCGCAGCGCGTCTATCGCTGCGCGCTGGAGGCCGGGCTGCGCCGGGTCGTCGCCGTCTCGTCGAACCATGCGGCGGACTGGTACGAGCATGCCGAGGTCCATGACCGCAAGCGCGACATGATCGGCCCGGGGGATTATCCGCTCGCGGACAATTTCTACGGCTGGTCAAAGGCCGCGAGCGAGTTGCTGGGCTGGCCCTATGCCTGCGGCACCTTCGGACGCAGGCTGGAAATGGTCAATCTGCGCATCGGCTCGCCCTACGAGATCGATGTCGCACGCTATGAACCGGGAGCGACGCCGGCTGCGTCGTCCCTGCCCAGGCCGTCGGGGATCGCGGGGTTCAAGCGGGCCTTGGGCGCATGGCTGAGCGCGCGCGACTGCGCCGAGCTGTTCCGGGCCGCGACGCAGGCGCGGGAGATCGCCGTCCCGGGCGCGCCGCCATGGGTCGTCGCCTACGGAATCTCCGACAATACCCGCGCCTTCTGGTCGATCGAGAGCGCGCGCCGCCAGCTCGGCTACCGGCCCCGCGACGATTCCGAGATCGTCTACGCAGAGGCGGTGCGGCGCCTGCTTCACGAGGGAGCGAGAGCCGGGCGTCTGGGAGATCCGTCGAGCACCGGATAAGCCGCGTTCAGGAAGTCCCAGAACTGTTCGCTGGCGCGCGGCATCGGCGCGCGCGAGCGGAAGAGGCGGATGTCGATCGGCAGATGCCAGGATTCGTCCCCAGCCACGACAAGCGCGCCGGATGCAAGCTCCCCGACGATCTGGCTCTCGGGCAGCCAGGCCAGCCCGCGCCCTTCCCGCGTGATCGTCTTGAGGACGCCGACGGCCTGCGACTTGAACACCCGGTTCAGCGCCGGTTTCTTCGCGTGGCGCGCGAGCATGAATTCCACGGCGCGTCCGATCGTCGAAGTCTCCGAATAGCCGAGATAGTCGATCGGCTGCCCCTGCGAACCGGGGAGGGCATGGACAGGGTCGCCATGCCCGTCGGGAGCGGACACGGGCAGCAGCCGGTCCTGCCCGAGCTTCACGGAGGCGAAGCGGTCTTCCGGCAGCTGGATATCGACCGCGGGATGGCTGTGACAGAGGACGAAATGGCATTCGCCAGCATGGAGGGCGTGTATGCAGTGGCTCGCCTCGTTCGAGTCGAGCCGGATGCGCAGCACGCCCACCTTGTCCTCGATCTCGTGGATCAGGTTCGGGAAGAAGGTCAGCGACAGGCTGTGGGTCGCGGCGACGGAGATCGTGCTTTCCTCCCGCCGGCCGATGCGCCGGATTTCCTCCCGCGCCTGGAACAGCCGCGACAGGACCTCCTCCGCCACGATGCGGAATTCCTCGCCGGCGGCGGTGAGCGCGATGGGCTGCTTGCTGCGGTCGACGAGCGTGGCGCCGACCCAGTGCTCCAGCGCCTTGATCCGGCGGCTGAAGGCGGGCTGGGTCGTGGCGCGCGCATCGGCGGAGCGCGAGAAGTTGTGCGTCTCCGCGAGGGACTGGAAGTCCAGGAGCCACTTGATTTCCATTGCGTCACGCCGCCGGTTCTTTTCTCGATCGGCAGACGATAAACGCATCCGCCCAGGAACCGCAAATGCCCGATTCACCGGAGGCCGCCGCGCCTCCGTGGCCAAACGCGAAGCCCCGGAAGGGACGGTTGGCGCTTGTGGATGCCGCGGAGGCGGGCGACACTTCCCGCAAAGGAAGGGCTGTCGCATGATCCACGAGCTGCGTATCTATCACTGCATTCCCGGGCGTCTTCCGGCGCTTCTCAATCGTTTCGAGACGATCACGCTCAAGATCTGGGAGCGCTTTGGCATCCGGCAGGCGGGGTTCTGGACGGTCGAGATCGGCGATTCGAACGCGGATCTCTACTATCTGCTCGAATGGGACTCGCTGGCGGCCCGCGAAAAAATCTGGTCGGCTTTCATCGCCGATCCGGAATGGGTCGAGAAGAAGGCCATGACCGAGAAGGACGGGCCGATCCTCACCCATGTCACCAACCTGATCCTGAAGCCGACGGCCTTTTCCGCCGTCCGCTGATCCGGGCGGATGTCTGTTTGGTGCGGCTTGAAGCAACAAGGAACGACGATCGATGGAGATGTATGTCAACCGCTTCAAGGCGGGCTTGAAGGCGGGTCGGCCGCAGATCGGGCTGTGGTGCAGCCTGACCAGCAACGTCTCGACGGAGGCAGTCGCGGATACGGGCTTTGACTGGCTCCTCATCGATACGGAGCACGCGCCCAACGAGCTGCCGAGCGTCCATGCCCAGCTTCAGGCGGTCGCCGCATCGCGCTCGACGCCGGTCGTGCGCCCGGCCTGGAACGATCCTGTCGTCCTCAAGCGGCTCCTCGACATCGGGGTGCAGACGGTCCTCGTCCCCTTCGTGCAGAACGCGGAGGAGGCGCGGCGCGCCGTCGCCGCGACCCGCTACCCGCCGCACGGAATCAGGGGCGTCAGCGTCTCGACGCGCGCCAACGGGTTCGGGCGCATCAAGGATTATTTCGCCCGCGCCAATGACGAGATCTGCGTGCTGGTGCAGGTCGAGACGGGTGCGGCCCTGTCCGTGATCGACGAGATCGCGGCGGTCGAGGGCGTCGACGGCGTCTTCATCGGGCCCTCGGACCTCGCGGCCGATCTCGGGCATCTCGGCGCCCCGGCCCACCCCGATGTCCACACGGCCATCGCGCGTGGAATCGAGGCAATCCGCGCAGCCGGCAAGGCTCCGGGAATTCTTGCGCCCGTCGAGGCCGATGCCCGCAAATGGCTCGATGCGGGTTGCCTGTTCGTCGCGGTCGGATCCGATCTCGGGATCCTGACGCGCGGCAGCGAAGCCCTGCTCGCGCGTTTCCGGTAGGTCCGGGCCGCGCAGGCGGACGAGACACGTCAATCGTGGAGGAGAACGATCATGACCGAGCGCGCACGGAATCTTATCGGCGGCGAATGGGTCGAGGCGGGACAATACGCGCCCGACATCAATCCCTCGAACACGGATGACGTGGTCGGCGAGTTCCCGCGAGGCTCCCGTGCGGATGCCGAGCGGGCGATCGCCGCCGCGAAGGAGGCCTTCCCCGCCTGGTCGCGATCAACGCCCCAGGCACGGCATGACGTCCTGAAGAAGATCGGGGACGAGATCCTGGCCCGCAAGGAGGAACTCGGGCGGCTGCTCTCGCGGGAGGAGGGCAAGACGCTTGCCGAGGGCATCGGCGAGGCCGGGCGCGCCGGGCAGATCTTCCTGTTCTTCTCTGGCGAGACCCTGCGCATGGCGGGCGAGAAGATTCCGTCGGTGCGCCCGGGCGTCGATGTCGAGATGACGCGGGAGCCCGTGGGCGTCGTCGGGTTGATCACGCCCTGGAACTTCCCGATCGCCATCCCCGCCTGGAAGGTCGCTCCCGCGCTCGCCTACGGCAATACGGTGGTGTTCAAGCCGGCGGACAGCGTGCCCGCCTGCGCCCATGCTCTGGCGGAGATCATATCGCGGTCAGGCATCCCGGAGGGGGTGTTCAATCTCGTCATGGGGCGCGGGTCGGAGGTCGGGCAGGCGATGCTCGAACATCCCGACATCGACGCGATCTCGTTCACGGGCTCCGTCTCGACCGGCCGCCGGGTCGCCGCCGCCTGCGTCGCCTCGACGCCGATGAAGAAGGTCCAGCTCGAGATGGGCGGGAAGAACCCGCTCGTCGTTCTCGACGACGCCGATCTCGGCGTCGCGGTCGAATGCGCGATCAACGGGGCGTATTTCTCGACTGGCCAGCGCTGCACCGCTTCGTCGCGCCTGATCGTGACGGAAGGCATCCACGACCGATTCGTGGAGGCGATGACGGAGCGGATGAAGGCGCTCGTCATCGACGACGCCCTCAAGAACGGGACGCATGTCGGCCCCGTGGTCGACCAGTCGCAACTCGATCAGGACATGAAGTATCTCGCCATCGGCAAGGACGAGGGGGCGACGCTGCACTGGGGCGGCGAGCTTCTCAACCGCGACACGCCGGGCTTCTATCTCTCGCCGGCCCTGTTCACCGATGTCGAGAACACCATGCGCATTGCCCGGGAGGAAATCTTCGGGCCGGTGGCGGCGGTGATCCGGGCGAAGGATTACGACGCGGCCCTGGAGATCGCCAACGACACCGATTTCGGACTGGTCGCCGGCATCTGCACCACGAGCCTGAAGCACGCCGGGCATTTCCGGCGCAATGCGGAGGCGGGGATGGTGATGGTCAACCTGCCGACGGCGGGAGTTGACTATCACGTCCCGTTCGGCGGCCGGAAGGGATCGAGCTACGGCCCGCGCGAGCAGGGTCGCTACGCGCAGGAATTCTACACGATGGTGAAGACGGCCTACACGTTCGACGGGAACGGCCCCTACGTTCCGAAAGTCAAGTCGAGCGAGTGACTCGGCGGCGGCGCAAGTCACGATAGCGAGCCGATTGCCGGCGCGGACACGTCCGGCCGCGTGCTCGCGGAACATCTGTCGCCCGAAGGGATTGAACAGTCTCGGCCGGGGGGCCGACGGGAACTGGAGACAGCGATGACGACGAGCAAGACGCTACTGGCGCTCGCGGCTGCGGGCGCAATCTTGGCTTCGGCCGCTCCGGCCCTTTCTCAGACCGCGCCGGGGATGCCCGGGCGGACGGACCAGATGCAGCAGCAAAGGTCGGGCACGGGACCCGGCGGCGAACGTCCCGAGGCCATGCGCGAGATGATGCGCGAGATGATGGACGAGATGATGCGCCGCGGCGGCCCCCGTGCGGACGGCGAGTGGCGCGACAGGAGCGACCGGTATGGAGAGCGCGGCGAACGGAAGGGCCGCTACGGGATGATGCACGGCGACCGCATGGGTCGCTACGGGATGATGCAGGGGGACCGAATGGGCCGCCGCGGTCCGATGCATGGCGCAGGGATGCGCCTGATGTTCGCGGTCATGGATGCGGACGGAAACGGCGCGCTGTCGCTCGAAGAGGTCCAGGACTTCCATGAGCGCATCTTCAACGCCGTTGACGACGATGGAGACGGCAGCATCACGATGGACGAGATCGAGAGCTTCGTCGGCAAGAGCGACGACGACTGACTGATCATACGGATCATCCAGCGCGAGACGAACGTCTGGCCGGGCGCCTCGGCGCCCGGCAACTTCATGGTCACTTCGTGGTGCCGTCCTCGTTGAACTGGCCGAGATAGGCGATCAGGTCCTCGATCTGCTTGTCGTTGCGCAGCCCCGCAAAGACCATCTTCGTGCCCGGCGTGACCTGGCGCGGATTGCGGATATAGACCGCGAAGTTCTCCTCGTCCCAGACCTTGTCGAGACCGTCAAAGGCGCGGGAATAGGTGTAGCCTTCCACCGAACCCGCCTCGCGTCCGAACAGGCCGTTGAGATGGGGGCCGACTCCGTTGCGGGCCGTCTCGCCGACCTGGTGGCAGGCGCGGCACTGGTTGAACACCTTCTGGCCGGCAGCCGGATCGCCGGCCTGGGCGTGAGCGCTCATCGCGACGAAGGCGAGGGCGGACATGAAGAGGGAAAGGCGCATATTCTGGTTTCTCCTGATATCGTTTCACGGGCCCTGTTGCTGCTGGGCGGGAGCGAAACGGTAGGCGGTTTCGTCTTGTTCCACCAGCCCGATCAGCCGATCCGGTTCCCGCTCCCCGCATGGCTCACGCGATCATGGCAGCGGGTCGTGCGGTTTCTCTCGTCGCCGCAGGCCCCTCTGGCGGCTACCCTCTCTCCGTGCGGGCAGATCGGGGGAACATGATGCCGGTGACCTATGACTTCTCGGGCAGGACGGCGATCGTCACCGGCGGCGCGAAAGGGATCGGTCGCGGCGTTGCGGAGCGTCTGAGGCAGGCCGGCGCGCGAGTCTGGATCTGGGACATGGCGGTCGAGGAACTCTCCGCCGAAGAGATCGCCGGCTTTGCCGCCGCGCAGGTCGACGTGACCGATGCGCGCCAGATCGCCCGCGCCCTCGATCGCATGAAGGGGGAGGGGGCGGGAGCCGACATTCTCGTCAACAATGCCGGGTTCACGGGCGGGTCCTCCTCCGTGGAGGATTTCGACCCCGCGGCATGGCGGCGCGTCGTGGAGGTCAACCTCACGGGGGTCTACGAGGTGACGCGGCAGGTCGTGCCGCTCATGCGGCAGACCCGCCATGGCCGGATCGTCAACATCGCGTCGCTCGCGGGAAAGGAGGGAACGCCCTTCCTGTCCGCATATTCCGCTGCGAAAGCAGGCGTGATCGCCTTTACGAAATCGCTGGCGAAGGAGCTTGCCGATACGGAGATCCGCGTGAACAGCGTGGCGCCAGCGGCGATCGAGACGGAACTGATCAACCAGGTCGCTCCCGACGTCCTGGATGCGATGATCGCGAAGAGTCCGCTCAAGCGACTCGGGACGATCGACGAAGTCACGGAACTCGTTCTCTGGCTCTCGTCGGAAGCGTGCTCCTTCAATACCGGCGCGGTGTTCGACCTGTCCGGCGGGCGCGCGACCTACTGACCGGCAACGGAAAATCCGGGGGTTACGATGCGGAAACTTCAGTCCCAGGGGGTGCATCACATCACCCTCACCGGCGCCGATCGGCAGACGTCGATCGATTTCTGGGAGGGTGTCTTGGGCATGCCCTTCGTCTTCGAGCAGCCGAACCTGGACCGTGCTTCCGAGAGCCATCTCTATTTCGACCCGGGCGACGGGCGGCTGATCACGATCTTCACCGACGAGAGCCGCAAGCCCGACCCGCGCCGTACGCCGACGGAACCGGGCTGCGTGCACCATATCGCCTTCTCCCTGTCGCGCGTGTCGTTCCTCCAGGCCGTCGAGCGCCTCGACGAGCGGAAGATCAGGCACAGCGGGGTGAAGGACCGCGGCTTCATGGATTCGATCTACTTCCAGGATCCGCTGGGCCTGCTGATCGAGCTTGCCTCCTACCGCTTCGAGCCGCCGCACGGCTTCACGCATGCCGACGTGCTGATGGAGGCGCACACGATCCGCGTGGCGCGCGGCGACTACGCCATTGCGGAAATCCATCTCGCGGACGCCATCGAGGCGCTTGTCGCGCGGTCGCGACCCTCGCTCTCGGGGGACCGTTCGCCGAAGAATCCGTATTGACCCGAAACTCGACCCTTCCAGGAGCCAATCCCCCATGTCCCCATCGCTCGGCCGCCCGCTGACCCTGCGCGGAGTCACCCTGCCAAACCGCATCGCGATTTCACCGATGTGCCAGTATTCGGCGCAGGACGGCATCGTGGGCGATTACCATCTCGTGCATCTGGGCCGCTTTGCCCTCGGCGGGGCGGGGCTTGTTTTCGTGGAGGCGACGGCGGTCACGCCGGAAGGGCGCATCACCCATGGCTGCCCCGGCCTGTGGAGCGACGAGCAGATCCCGGGCATGCAGCGCATCGCAACATTCATCCGGGACCAGGGAGCTGTGCCGGCGATCCAGCTCGGGCATGCGGGGCGCAAGGCGAGCATGCAGCGGCCATGGTTCGGCAACGGCCCCCTCGGCGCGGAGGATCTCGCGCGCGGCGACCGGCCCTGGGAGATCATCGCCCCGAGCGCGGTCCCGATGGATACGGGCTGGCTGGTCCCGCGGGCGATGGAGCGGCAGGACATGGATCGTCTGGTCGATGCCTTCGTCGCTGCGGCCGGTCGGGCGCAGGCGGCGGGCTTCGAGGTCATCGAGCTGCATGCGGCGCACGGCTATCTCCTGCACTCGTTCCTGTCGCCGTTGAGCAACAGGCGCAATGACGCCTATGGCGGAGACAGGGCCGGGCGGGCGCGCTTCCCCCTCGAGGTGGCGCAGGCGCTACGCGCTGCCTGGCCATCCGATCGCCCCCTCTTCACGCGGCTCTCCTGCGTCGATGGGGTCGAGGGCGGCTGGAATCTGGAGGATTCGATCTGGCTCGCGGGTCGCCTCAAGGAGATCGGCGTCGATGTGGTCGATTGTTCGTCCGGCGGCCTCGCCGGCTCGGCGACGGCGGCGAATGTCAAGCGCGGTCCCGGCTTCCAGCTTCCCTTCGCGGAGGCGGTGCGGCGGGAGGCGGATGTTCCCACCATGGCGGTGGGGCTGATCATCGAGGCGCACCAGGCCGAGGAGGCGCTGGCCGGAGGGCAGGCGGACATCATTGCAATCGGACGCGAGGCGCTGGCCAATCCCAACTGGCCGCTTCAGGCGCTGGCGGCCCTCAACGGGGGCGGGCCCGAGACCTTCCGGGATTGGCCGAAGCAATCCGGCTGGTGGCTGGAGCGGCGTCAGCACGCGATGGCGTCCTGGTCCTGAGGGTGCAGTCGGTCTTGGGTTCCTCGTATGCGAGAGGTTGGGCTGCCGGAACCTCCTCTCGCGCGTGATCGGCCGCTCCTCCCCTTGATCGGTCCGCGAAAGATTCCAGACCGGCACAATTGGACCGACAACAGAACCGTCGTAACCGGCGCACTGCCGGCGCATCGCGGAAAAATCGAACCAAAACTTAATGGCCAGCTTAACTGATTTCGGAGAAAAGTTTTTCGAGAGGGAAGCAGTATGAGCCGGTCGGCGAATTTGATGGAAATAACCACACGAAGTGCACAGGAACTGAGCGGCCATTTCAAGCGCGGACCAATTGCAGGCTTGGCTATCTTTCTCTCAATCTGTGCAATCGTGTTCATGCTGCTGCACGTTTTTCACGTATCGGGCAGGGTTCTCGGCTTTACAGATGGACTCGGGATCGTCGCGAGTGAGCGTTTCAGACTGGATATCGAGCAGAGTTACAGTGAGCATTTCGAATTTGCCGCGCTCATGACGGCGTCGGTACTGTTCCTCGTCACCGCTGCAAGGACGCATCAGGCCGCCTTCTTTCTGTTCGCGATCTTCGCGTTCGTGGCAGGATTGGACGGCTTTTTTGAAGGACATGAGGCTGCCGGCAGCCAAATCTCGCGTGCAGGGTTCGGTGTCGGCGAGTTTCTGTTTTTTCTGGCCGCAGGTTTGGTGTCCCTGTTCGTGCTCATGATAGCGCTGACGAAGACGCCTCGTATCTATCTCGGCTGGGCCATCATCGGTATCATCCCCTTCGCCCTTCTGGGCTTCTTTGCCGCGGGTGTCGATGCCGTGCATGACTTCGTGGACTGGGGCTGGAGGATGGACGTTGCTTTTGCATTCGTGGAGGATGCAGGCGAGTTGGTCGCGATTGTCGGCATAGTATTATATGCCGTTCTGCTCACCTATCACTGGTTCAGTCACGCGCCGCGTTGATCTCAGTCACGATTGGCTTTGACGTGACTCCGTTGCAGAGGACGAGCGGTCACTCGCTCCTTCGGCCGCTCGTCAACTGTATCGTCCGTGTGTGTTCCAACGTCCTGTGAGGCTGATCAACTCCCTCCGACTAGCCCAGGACGAATGCGCGCCTTGGGAGCTGCGGCCGCGAGGATCGGCGCCCGCGTACCGAGATACTCTCGTCGCGCCGGATTCTACCTCAGACTGGAGGAAACGGCGGGGTCAGAGCAATACAATTGGTGCGGACGACGGGGATCGAACCCGTACGGGCTTGGCCCGAGGGATTTTAAGTCCCTTGCGTCTACCAGTTTCGCCACGTCCGCAGGTGTTCGAGGGTTAGCCTGCGGAGGGGGCCTTGGCAAGGGTTTGGCCCCACGCCGACAGGCCGGCGCCTGGCGTCGGCCTGTCTCGATCTTTTGCGATCAAGAAAGGGCGTTCGGCGTCAGTTCCAGTGTCGATCCCGGTCCGGGCGCCAGCGCCGCTCGCGATCACCATACCATTGGCGCTCGCGGTCGCGATCCCAGCGGCGTTCACGGTCCCCGTCCCAGCGACGCTCGCGGTCGCCGCGCCAATGACGATCGCGATCGTCGGCCCAGCGGGAATCCCGCCGCTTCTCCCAGCGACGCTGCTCCCAGCGGTCATGGCGCGGCGGGCCGAAACGGGTGCGCTGGTCGTACCAGGGGCGGCCGCGATAATGCCGGTCCCAGTAATTGCCGATCTGAAAGCTGATGATCGGAAGGCCGATTTGCGCGCCGTAGGCGGGCCCGATCAGGCGATCGCCCCGGTGCGAGAACTCAAGGTAACGGGCGGAGACCCAGCCGCGCGTCCCGCGGGACGAGACATCGCACCACCGGATGCCGCTCGTGCAGCCGATGACATTCACGCGCGAGCCTCGGGGGAATACCGTGACAGCAGGGTATTGCGTCCCGGGCCCCGCGCGGACATTGAGATCGACTGAAACGCGTGCGGGCGACGCCGCATCAGCCATCGTCGTCGAGAGTGTCATCGCAACGAATGCTGCGCCAGCTGCTCCAAGAATACGTTTCATCATCTACCTCCAACATTCAGAAAACGGGGCAAAAACTTGAATTGCCCTAACGTTGGCGGTAAATTATCGGTTCCAACCTGAATGGAGCCTGAAGGGGTCGATCGGGGCGGATCGGCGGGGCAACGTCAGAACTTGGTTTCCACGAGTTCCTCGGCGGCTTCATCGGATGCGCCACGGCGGCGGGCGGCGTCGCGCAGCATGGGGACGACGTCCGCGACCTGCTCCGCCACGAGATAGTTCAGCTCGAGGCCGGGGCGGATGAAACCGTTCTGGCGCATGTGGGCGAAGAGGACGAGGAGCGGCTTGTAGAAATCGAGCACGGACAGCATCAGGATCGGCTTCTTGTGACGGCCGAGCTGCGCCCATGTCATCTGCTCGACCAGTTCCTCGAGCGTTCCGATCCCGCCAGGGAGCGCGACGAAAGCGTCCGCCTTCTCGAACATCAGGCGCTTTCGGGTGTGCATGTCGGGAACGACGATATTTTCCTGCACGTCGGGGAGCATGCGCTCCTTGCTCTTGAGGAAGTCGGGAATGATGCCGGTGACGGCGCCGCCATGATCGATCGTCGCGCGGGCCACCGCTCCCATCAGACCGAGCGCGCCCCCGCCGTAAACGAGCCTTATGTTTTCTTTCGCAAACTGGCGCCCAAGTTCTTGAGCGGCCTGAAGAAATACGGGATCGGCGCCGGCGCCGGAGCCGCAATAGACGCAAACTGAATTGATTTCGCTCATTTTTTCATCCGGGTTCGCTGAATGTTTGACGTTGCGTGTGATTTTCGTCATTTCCTGTTACGCCCTTAACGTGTAAGGGCAAGAGATCGCCGACATATGAACGGCGAAAATCCAGAGGTATGGTGTCGTGTCCGCTGATCGACGTCGCAATGTCGCCCTTCTTGCCGTTGTTCTGGCTCTCGTTATCGGATTTGGGGCCTGGTTCAGCTTGTTTAAAGGGGACGGGTCGGAGCGTGTCGCGGCTCCACACTCACCTGCCGAAGTCGTACAGCCGGGTACTCCCTCCGCTCCGGCGCTGACACCGGAGCAACAGCAATCGGCGGCGGAGGGCGACGCACCCGCTGCTCCTGAAACCGCCGAGGCGACCGGAGATGCCGGAACTGCGGGCGAGCCGGAGCAGGCGGGCCAGGCGGGTCAAGAGCAGGCGGACCAAGAGCAGGCCAACTCGGGGGCCGAGGTCGCTGCGCTCGATCCGTCGGCCGCTCCGGAAAGCCCCGACGCGGCCCGCGAGAACCCCCTTGCGACAAAGCCCGTCTTCGACATCGTCCGCGTCGAGCCGACCGGAGACGCGGTGATCGCCGGCCGCGGCGCCGCGGGGGCCGCCGTCGAGCTGGTCCGCAACGGCGTTGTGCATGACCGCGTCGTCGCGGACGCATCCGGCGCCTTTGCTTTCGTGCCGCCGCCCTTGCCCGCAGGGGCGAGCGAGCTGGTCCTGCGCGTCGTCGGGCCGGACGGCACGCAGGTGCAATCCGAACAGAGCGTCACTGTCGTCGTGGCCGACGACCTGACGGAGACGCCCATGGTGGCGCTGGTCGCGCCGGATCAGCCGACCCAAGTGCTCTCGCGCCCGGATGCGCTCTCGCGCCCGGATGCGCCGGGCGGGGCCACGCCGGTGTCGGACGCCGAGCCCGCTACCGTTGCGGAGGTCCCGGCGGTCGAACCGGAACCTTCGGAAGCTTCCGTGCAAGACGCGCCGGTCGAGGTCGCTGCCGTCGACGCCGCCGAGATCGCGGCGGATCGGCCCACGATCCGGATCGCGTCGGTGGAAGCGGAGACGGGCGGAGGGCTCTACGTTTCCGGCGAGGCCGCCCCCAGCGCCTCCGTTCGCCTCTACCTCAACGACACGTTCATTGCCCCTGCGGAGGCGAGCGCCACCGGCGCCGTCTCCTTCGCCATCGAACGCGGCGTGCGCCCCGGCAGCTATCGCATCCGCCTGGACGAGGTCACGCCGGAGACGGGCGCCGTCCTGTCGCGCGCCGAGATCCAGTTCGAGGTGCCCGAGATGATCGCCGCCGCCGTCGAGACGCTGCCGCAAGCGGCTGAAGACGCGGCGGTGGCGGGCGCGCCCGTGGAGCCGCCAGCCGCCGGTTCGCCGTCGCCGGAAGCCGGCCAGATCGCATCGGCCAACGAACCGCAAGCGCCTGCGGAGCGTCCCGCGACGACGATCATTCCCGAGATCTCCACCGCTGTCGTGACGCGGGGAGACAGCCTGTGGCGCATCAGCCGCCAGGTCTATGGCAGCGGCATCCGTTACACCGAGATCTTCGAGGCCAACCAGAACCAGATCCGCAACCCGGACCTGATCTATCCGGGCCAGCTCTTCGTCCTTCCCGCAGATCCACTCGCGGCGGACGAGCCGGAAAACTGAACAGGGCGGTTTCGCCCAGCCCGCAAGCGTATCGAATCCGCCCGGTATCGGGTGGAATTGGGCGCACACATCGCCATATGCGAAGCGTCCATCCCGCCAGGCCCGTTTGATGAACCAAGCGTCTCCAGAATCCGGTCGAGCACCGCCGGCCCAGTCCAGTCTGTTCGGGACATTCCTGCGCCTGTGGCCCTATCTCTGGCCGCATGGCCGCCGCGACCTGCAGGCTCGTGTCTTCCTCGCCTTCGGTCTGCTGATCCTTGCGAAGATCGTGACGATGGTGACGCCCTTCACCTACAAGTGGGCGACGGATGCCCTCGTGGCGATCACGGATGCGTCGCAGGCGACCGACATGACGCGGGACACCGCGATGCACTGGCTCTGGGGCGCGCCGGTGCTGCTGACGATCCTCTACGGAACGTCGCGGGTGCTGATGGCGCTCTTCACGCAGTTCCGCGACGGCCTGTTCGCCAAGGTCGCGATGCATGCGGTGCGCCAGCTTGCCTCCCAGCTCTTCGAGCATTTGCACCGCCTGTCGCTGAGTTTCCACCTTGAGCGCAAGACGGGCGGGCTGACCCGGGTTCTGGAGCGGGGGCGCACCGGCATCGAGGAGTTGTCGCGCCTGCTGATCCTCACCCTGATCCCGACGATCATCGAGCTCGCGCTCGTCCTGGGCATTCTCGCCTGGGAGTTCGACTGGAGCTATTCCGCCGTCGTCCTCGTGATGGTCATCGTCTATCTCGTCTACACCTTCTATGCGACGAAGTGGCGGATCGCGATCCGGATGCGGATGAACGAATCCGACACGGACGCGAACACGAAGGCGATCGACTCGCTGCTCAATTTCGAGACGGTGAAGTATTTCGGAGCGGAGGAACGCGAGATCGAGCGCTACGACCGCTCCATGGCGCGCTACGAGAGAGCCTCGACCGATACCTACACGTCGCTCGCCGTGCTCAATGCCGGCCAGGCGGTGATCTTCACGATCGGGATGACCGTCGTGATGATCATGGCGGTCTACGACATCATCGCGGGGAGGGTGACCATCGGCGGCTTCGTCCTCGTCAACGCGATGCTGATCCAGCTCTATATCCCGCTCAACTTCATGGGCATGGTCTACCGCCAGATCAAGCAGGCGGTGATCGATATCGACGACATGTTCGCGATCCTCGCGCGCGATCCGCAGATCCAGGACCGCCCGGACGCGCGCCAGCTTGTGGTGCGCGAGGGAACGGTCGCCTTCGAGAACGTCCACTTCGCCTATAACGAGAACCGGCCGATCCTGAAGGGGATCAGTTTCGAGGTTCCCGCCGGCAAGACGATCGCCATCGTCGGCCCCTCCGGCGCGGGCAAGTCCACGATCTCCCGCCTGCTGTTCCGGTTCTACGAGCCGAATGCCGGACGTGTGACGATTGACGGCGAGGATATCGCGGAGATGACGCAGAAGAGCCTGCGCGCCGCAATCGGCATGGTGCCGCAGGACACGGTGCTCTTCAACGACACGATCGGCTACAATATCCGATACGGACGCTGGGATGCGAGCGAGGAAGAGGTCCGGGAAGCCGCCCGCCTCGCGCAGATCGACCGCTTCATCGACTCGCTTCCCGAGGGCTACGAGACGCCAGTGGGCGAGCGCGGGCTGAAGCTGTCCGGGGGTGAGAAGCAGCGGGTGGCGATCGCGCGCACGATCCTCAAGGGACCTCCGGTCCTGCTCCTCGACGAGGCGACGTCAGCGCTCGATTCGTTTACCGAGAAGGAGATTCAGGACGCCCTCGACCGTGTCAGCCACGGCCGGACGACGCTCGTGATCGCGCATCGGCTCTCGACGGTGATCGGGGCGGACGAGATCATCGTGCTCGACAAGGGCGTCATCGTCGAGCGCGGCCGCCACAACGATTTGCTCGACGCAGCAGGGGTTTACGCCGCGATGTGGAACCGTCAGCGCGAGGCCGACCAGGCGCGCGAACTTCTCGAGCGGGCGGAATCGGAGAGCGAGGCATCCTATCGCGTCTCCATCGGCGATTGACGGGATGAACAAAAACGTGTCTTGCCCTGTGCGCCCCATGCCTGCCGCGCGCCCAGTGAAACCGGAAAGAGAGCGATGTCACTAGCTGATTCAGTCCGCAAGGTCTTCGTCCCGATCCACAAGGAGGGCTATCCCTTCATCGCGATCGCCGCCGTGGCGACGGTGGTGCTTGGAATCCTGTGGTCGCCGCTCGGCTGGATCGGCGCCATCCTCACTGCCTGGGTCTGCTACTTCTTCCGCGATCCGCCCCGGGTGACGCCCGTGCGCGACGGGTTGATCGTCTCGCCCGCCGACGGCGTCGTGAGCCTCGTCATGGTGGCCGTGCCGCCGCCGGAACTGGGCCTGCCGGCGGAGCCGATGACGCGCATCTCCGTCTTCATGAACGTCTTCAACTGCCACGTGAACCGTTCGCCGGTGACGGGCCGCATCGTGCGGCAGGTCTACACGCCGGGCCTGTTCCTGAACGCCGAACTCGACAAGGCGAGTGACGACAACGAGCGCAATGCGCTGGTCATCGACGCGCCCGGCGCGCGCATCGCCGTGGTGCAGATCGCGGGTCTCGTCGCGCGGCGCATCGTCAGCTTCGTCAAGGAAGGCGAGACGATCGGCGCGGGCGACCGCTTCGGCCTGATCCGGTTCGGCTCGCGCCTCGACGTCTATCTGCCCGCCGGAGTGAACCCGCTCGTCTCGGTGGGCCAGACGGCGGTGGCGGGCGAGACGGTGCTCGCGGACCTGAAATCGACTGAGGCGCAGCGCCTGTTCAGGGGAAGTTGAGCGGCTCCGCTTGCCGCCTTCCCCCGGGCTCCATACAGTCGCGCGCATGAGTGACCTCTTTCCGCCCTTCGCCCCCGACCCGAACGAGCCGCGCCGGCGCATCTTCAAGCCGGTGCCGTTTCGGGTCATCGCGCCGAACCTGATCACGCTGCTGGCCCTGTGCCTTGGCCTGACGGCGATCCGTCTCGCCTATGAGGGGAGGCTGGAACTCGCGATCTTCTCGATCCTCGTCGCTGCCGTGCTCGACGGGATAGACGGGCGCATCGCGCGGCTCCTCAAGGGGACGACGCGCTTTGGGGCGGAGCTCGATTCGCTGTCGGATTTCGTCAATTTCGGCGTCGCCCCCGCCCTCGTCCTCTACAGCTTCATTCTTCATGAGGTGCGCGGCATCGGCTGGATCGTGGCGCTTGTCTTCGCCATCGCTTCCTGCCTGCGGCTGGCGCGGTTCAACGTGATGCTCGAGGATCCGCATCGGCCCGAATGGCAGAAGAACTATTTCGTCGGCGTGCCGGCCCCGGCGGGCGCCGTGGTTGGCCTGCTGCCCATCTACCTGCACTTTATCGGCGTTCCCGTCGTCGACGCCGCGTCTCCCGTGGTCGCCGTCTTTCTCCTCGCGATCGCGTTCCTGATGGTTTCGACCGTGCCGACCTTCTCCGGCAAGACGATCGGGACGCGGGTCCCGCGCTCCTGGGTGCTTCCGCTCTTCGTGGCGAGCGTCGCCGTTGTCGGCCTCGCGCTGACCTTCACCTTCGAGATGCTGGCCTTCACGACGATCGCCTATCTCGCCGTGATCCCCGTCAGTGCGGCGCGTTATCGGCAGCTGGAGCGCAAGCATCCGCCGAAGAAGCCGCCGGAGGATGACGGCGCCGGGTAACGCCGGGAAGGCTGGTCGACGTCCCTCGTCACCCGGGCATCCGCAGGAGCCAGGTCGCAATGCTGAAATAGATGACGACGCCGCTCGCATCCGCGATCGAGGCGACCAGCGGCGCGCTGGCGGTCGCCGGATCGAGCTTCATCCGGCTGAGGAGGAAGGGCAGAGTCATCCCGATCATGGAGCCGACGATGACGATCAGGATCATCGACAGCGCCACCACCGCGGCGATCTCCCAGCCTCCACGGAAGACGCCGATCAGTGACACCGCCAGCGCCATGGTGAGGCCGAGCAGCAATGCGATCGCAAGCTCGCGGAGGAGGACAGCGCTCCAATCGCCGATGCGCACGTCCCCCGTCGCGAGGGCGCGGACCATCAGCGTCGCCGACTGGGAGCCCGCATTCCCGCCCGAGGCGATGAGCAGGGGCAGGAAGAAGAGGAGCGCCAGATACGTGGCGATCGTGTCCTCGAAATAGGCGATCCCGGCGCCGGAAAAGATGTTGCCGAAGACGAGCAGCACCAGCCAGAAGACGCGCGCCCGGTAGAGCGTGAAGATGCCGGCCTCGCGCAGGCCGGCCTTCAACCCCTGAACGGTGCCCACCTTGTGGAAATCCGTCGTCGCCTCTTCCTCCTGGACGTCCATGGCATCGTCCTGGGTGATGATGCCGACGAGCCGGTCCTCCCGATCGATGACCGGGAGGGCGATGAGGTCGTAGCGGGCGACCAGCCGCGCCGCATGTTCGCGGGGCTCCCGCGCGCGAATGAAGACCGGCTTCCGGTCCATGAGGTCGCCCACGCGCGCGGAGGAGCGTGCGACGATGAGGTCGCGCAGGCTCAAGACGCCGACGAGGTGGCGCTCGTCGTCCACGATGTAGGACTGATAGACCGTCTCCGCGTCGAGCGCCTGGTGGCGCAGGGCCTCGATCGCCTCGGTCACGTTCATGTCGGGCGTCAGCGTGGCGTAATCCGACGTCATGATGGAGCCGGCCGTGCCCTCCTCGTAGGAGGCGAGCTTGCGCAGGTCGTCCCGCTCCGCCTTCGCCAAAGCCGGAAGGACCGCCTCCTGGGCGACGGGATCGAGATTCTTGAAGAGGTCGACGCGCTCGTCATGCGACATCGCGGACATGAGCTGCGCAAACTCGGGCTTCTCCATCTGCTCCGCGAGCGCGATCTGGCAGGCTGCGTCGAGGTAGCCGTAGATGCGCGCCTGCTCGTGCAGGTCGAGGCGATGCATCACGTCGAGCGCGTCCGTCGTCTCGAGCCGATCGAGGATCATGGCGATATCCACCGGCTCGAGATCCGCGAGGAAATCACGCAGGGCCGCCGTCTCTTTTGCGCGGGAGGCTGCGCCCACCGCTTCGGCGATGTGCGCCATCCTCTCCTCGTCGGCGAGGGCATGGTGGTCGACAGTCAGGTTCAGAAGGGTGTTCCGGCTGGTCATGATCCGCCTCTTCGTCGCGCCGAATCGCCGAACTGCCCGGCTCAGATGCCCCGCCCGCGCAGGATGAGCTGATTGTTGCGAACTTCATAGGAGGAGAGGCGGTCGAGAAAGCTCATGCCGAGGAGATTGTGGCTGAGGGCGTCGGGCTGGGCGACCAGCGCACGAATGCGCGGCTCCACGATGTCGCCGACGGCGACGCTTTCGAGCGTGATCGGGGCGGTCAGGGCCTGGCCGTTGGCGGTCATCACGGGAACACGAAAATCGAGCTCGTCAAGGCGGTAGCCGATCCGGATGGCGCTTTCCGCCGTCAGCACGACGATATTGGCGCCCGTGTCGAAGACGAAGCGCAGTTCCTCCCCGTTGGCGCGGCCGTCGACGATGAACGAGCCGTCCCTGCCGCGCGTGACCTCGACCTCACCGCCGCGCACCGCGACCGTACGGCCCGGCGTGACCTCCGCGATGACGCGGTTGACCATCGCCTCCACCTCGAAGCGGTAGGTATAGATCGTCATCAGGCCGATCAGGATACCAACCCACAGGATCGCCGCGCGAAACGCGTCGCCGAGGCGTCCGCGATAATGGCCGAAGACGGAGCCGGAGAGCAGCAGGAGCAGGGCGGCAAGCGCCGTCACGCGCGCGAACTGGTCAGGCGTCATTCCGGCAATGTCCGCCTCGCCATAAGTGAAGACGAGGACCGCCATGCCGATCAGGATCAGTCCGAACCCAATCGCGCCCGGCATGTCAGACCTGCTCGCCGGTCTCGGGCATGAAGGCCTTGCGCATCCGATCCTCCAGTCCGGCCATGATGGCGAGGCGCTCCTCTTCGCTCTTGCGTCCCCAGGTCGCGATCTCCTCGCGAGTCCGCCCGCAGCCTTCGCAGATGCCGGTTTCCCGGTCGATGAGGCAGACCTTGATGCAGGGTGTCGATATCGTCATGTGATCCTTGGACTTCCGGTTTCTCTAATGTCGTCACGATCGCGCGATGATCAAGAGCCCGAGGAGGGCGGCGATTTCGGCCAGTTGCTGCGCCGTGCCGGCGACATCTCCGGTCTGCCCGCCGATCATCCGTCGCGACCAGCGGGTGACCAAAGCGGCTGCGGCGAAGGATAGCGCGATGGCGAGCGCGATCCCCCCGGGCGGATGCCCCGCCGGGAGCCCGAGCGCCATGGTGAGCGCGGCTGCGAGAGTGCAGGCGATGAAGAAGGCCGCCCGCGTGGGCCGCCCGACCGCCGCCGAGGCGCCGTCGAGACGGGCGGGAGGGAGGAAGGTGAGCGGCATCAGGGCGACGCTGCGCGAGAGTCCGGCGAATGTGACGATGGCCGCAGCGGCGGCGAAGGCGCCGAGCGTCTCCGAGAGCTTCGCAAGAAGAACGATCCGCAGCAGCAGCCCCAGCATCAGCGCCGCGCCGCCGAACGTCCCGATGCGGCTGTCCTTCATGATCTCGAGCCGCCGCTCGGGCGTGGCGCCGCCGCCGAAGGCGTCGAAGGTGTCGGCGAGTCCGTCTTCGTGAAAGGCGCCGGTGATCAGGGTCAGGAGCGTGATCGCAAACGTCGCCGCGACCAGATCGCCGAGGTCGAGGCTCGCGGCCGCGAGAAAGGCGAGGGCGCCGACCATCCCCACGATCGCGCCGGCAACCGGGAGCATGCGGGTGACGCGGGCGAAATCCGGCAGCGCGTGCGGGTCCCCCTCCCACGGAAGCGCGGGAACAGGCAGGCGGGAATAGAAGCGAAGGCAGCGCGCGACATCTGCCACCGCGTCGAGCGCGGGGTTTTCCGGGGCTGGTTGGCCGGTGCTCGTCGAAGGTCGGTTCATTTGCTTTCCGGGAAGCGCTTCACCATCGACCCATAGCCCGCTATAGCTCCGCCGCCAACCATGCAGCGCACGGCGCAGGAGACGAGAATGACGGAGCAGAGTTCAGGCACGCCCTTCGAGGATGTCCGCCGCCTCCTCGCCATGATGCCGGGTGCGGACATGGAGGCCGTCGCCTCCGTGAGCGCGCGCCAGGCCGAACTGACGAAGCCGCAGGGGAGCCTGGGGCGGCTTGAATGGCTTGCGGAATGGCTGGCGGCATGGCAGGGCAAGCCTCTTCCGGCCGTGTCCCGCCCGCTCGTGGCGGTCTTCGCGGGCAGCCACGGCGTGACCAGCCGGGGCGTCTCCGCCTTTCCCGACGAAGTGAACGGGCAGATGCTCGCGAATTTCGCGGCGGGAGGCGCGGCCATCAACCAGATCTGCGCCGCCTACGGCCTTGGCTTCAAGGTTTTCGACCTCGCCATCGAGATGCCGACGAAGGACATGACGCAGGAGCCGGCCATGTCGGAGAAGGACGCGGTCGCGACCATGGCGTTCGGCATGGAATCGATTGCTGGCGGGACCGACCTCCTCGGGATCGGGGAAATGGGGATCGGGAACACCACCGCCGCCGCTGCGATCTACGCCGCGCTCTATGGCGGGGAGGCGAGGCAATGGGCCGGGCGCGGCAGCGGCGTGGACGATGCAGGGCTCGGCCGCAAGGTCGGCACGATCGAGGCCGCCCTTGAGCGTCACCAGGGCGCGCTTTCGAACCCGCTCGAGATCCTCGCCCGCCTTGGCGGACGAGAGATCGCCGCGATGGCGGGGGCCATTCTGGCTGCCCGTATCCAGCGCATCCCCGTCGTCATTGACGGCTATGTCGCTTCCGCCGCGGCAGCGATCCTTCATGCGCTGGACGACCGGGCGCTTGATCATTGCGTCTTCGGGCATCTCTCCGCCGAGGGGGCGCATCGCGAGGTTCTCGATCGCCTCGGCAAGGTGCCGCTCCTCGCGCTCGAAATGCGTCTCGGGGAGGGATCGGGGGCGGCGCTGGCGATGGGCCTGGTCAAGGCGGCCGCCGCCTGCCACGCAGGCATGGCGACTTTCGAGGAAGCGGCGGTCGCCCGCAAGTCGGGGGCCGCGAGTACCTGAGTCTCAGGCGGCTTCTTCGCCCTGCTTGAGCCTGGCGACATCCACGGCGGGAAGCGCGTTCATCACGCGCGAGGCCGGGAATGTGACGATCACCTCCGTGCCCTCGCGCGGGCGGGAGCGAAGCTGGAACCCGCCGCCGTGAAGATCAACCAGCCCCTTGACGATGGGCAGGCCGAGACCCGAGCCCTGCTCGGCGGTCTTGAGCGCCCATGACCCGCGCCCGAAGGACGACATGATCACGGGAATCTCGTCTTCCGGGATGCCGGGGCCGTTATCCGCGACGCTGACATATTGCCCCCCCGAGGAGGTCCAGCCCGCCTTGATCACGATCTCGCCTCCCTGGGGCGTGAACTTTACGGCGTTCGAGAGCACGTTGAGGACGATCTGGCGCACGGCCCGCTCGTCTGCCCAGATTCGCGGGAGCGACGGGTCGATGATCGCCTTGATCGTCTGCTGCTTTCCGCGCGCCCGCAGGTTCATCATGTGCCGGCACTCGTCGATGATGAAGTCGAGCTGCAGCGCCTCCTCCTGCAACTCGTATCGTCCGGCCTCGATGCGCGAGAGGTCGAGGATCTCGTTGATCAGGGTCAGGAGATGCTGCCCGCTGGCGTGAATATCGGCCGAGTATTCGCGATAGGTGTCGGAGGAATGCGCGCCGAAGACCTCGTTCTTCATCACTTCCGAGAAGCCGAGAATGGCGTTGAGGGGGGTGCGCAACTCGTGGCTCATGGTGGCGAGGAAGCGAGACTTGGCGAGGTTTGCCTCCTCTGCCCGGCGACGCGCCTCGTCGGAATTCGCCTTGGCTTCCTCCAGTTCCAGGAAGAGCTTGTCCTTTTCGGCGCGGGAATGAAGCGTCGCCAGCGCGCTGCTGTAGAGCCGCCGCGCCAGGAAGATGAAGAAGACCTGCGCACTGATGGTCATTGCGGCCAGCATCGTCGCATCCACGCTGCGATGCATGATCGCGTGGACCGTGACCACGGCCGAGAGCGGAAGAAGGCCCGCATAGACGGCGCCGGGCAAGGTCGCCGACAGCATCGCCGTGACGGCTGACACCATCAGCACAACGAAGAGGACGAAGCTGCGGGCTCCGTCGAGATCCGCCGCGAGGAGTGCCTGGATGAGGAGAATCCAGGTCGTTCCCTGGAGCGCCTCGCCAATGACGAAGATCCGATGCCAGCGCGGGAGGCGGAGTGCCTCGTCATCCTGCCGCAGAAGGTGCCGGGAGACGACGATCATGATCGCCATTGCCGGCACGATCAGGGAGAGGGCGAGGATGACGCTCTCCGGCGCGATCCACACATTCGCCGCCCCGGCGATCGCAGATGCGAGGACGAGGAGCGGAATTGAGGAACCGACGCGGTACTGCGCGAAAAGCTTGAGAAACTCGACCTCGAAGGACCGCTCGAGGCCCACGGTGGAGGTCAGCTTCTCCCGGGCCGAGCGCAAATTCTGCGCAACCTTGCGGCGGCGCAGGCTGTCGCCCTGGGCGACATCGTCCGGCATTGGCGCGGCTCTCGCCGTCTGGTCTCCCATCAGCCCATCAAGGTCGTTAACGCGATACGCATGCTTTTGCGGCAGAATGTTTTCCATCCTGGAAGGAAATCGTTAATGGCGGCCTCATGATCGTCGAACGAAAGCAAAAAAATCGGTCGCCGACGCCCCTCAGGCGGCGAGCGCGCCCGCCGCCGCGATTCGCCCGGCAATCGCGAAGACGGCCTCGATCGGGATGGCGCGGCCATGGACGGATCTACATCATGCTGCTGCTCCTCGTCGGCTACGGGCTCTGGAGCGGGAGGGGGGAAGAGGAGGTCATCACCGATCTGGCCTACGTCGTTGACGGTGACTCGCTGAGGCTGCAGGGGCGGGATATCCGGATTCATGGCATCGACGCGCCCGAACTCCAGCAATTCTGCCGCAGGGACGGACTGGATTACCGCTGCGGCGCCGAGTCGCGGGCGGTTCTCGCCGCTCTCGTCGCCGACCAGCCAGTCACCTGCACCATCATGGACACCGACAAATATGGCCGGGGGCTTGCCCGCTGCACGATCGACGGCCGCGATATCGGCCGCGAAATGGTCAGCCGCGGCCAAGCGATCGCCTACGGTGATCATGTTGCCGCCGAGGAGGGCGCCCGGGCCGCCCGGCGAGGCCTCTGGGCGGGCGAGTTCGAGCCGCCCGAGGCGTGGCGAGCCGAGACCGGCGCAACGGAAGTTCAGTGATCCCCAGTATGGAACCAATTCCGACGGAGCCCGTTATCCTGCGCAGACCCCCAAAGACTTCGTTTCCCGACCCGGCTCCGGCCGGGTCTTTTTTTGGCTGCGGCACGGCGGAAGCGGAATTGACCGCGCCATTTCCACGTGCTCCCCTCCGGGAAAAATCCGATGGGAGGTCCGCATGAAGCTTTACGACGGGGGGCGCGCGCCGAATCCGCGCAGGGTCCGGATCTATCTCGCCGAGAAGGACATCACGGTCCCGCTCGTGCCGGTGGATATCGGCGCGCTCGAGCAGCGATCCCCCGAATTCAGCGCCGTCAATCCGCTTCAGCGCACCCCCGCTCTCATTCTCGACGACGGGTCCGTGATCACCGAGACGATTGCGATCTGCCGCTATTTCGAGGAGATATTCCCCGACCCGCCCCTCTTCGGGCAGGGCGCCTTCGCCCGCGCGCAGGTCGAGATGTGGCAGCGGCGGATCGAGCTTGAGCTTTTCGCCGCTGTCACCGCGGTCTTCCGGCATTTGCATCCCGCGATGGCCGAGATGGAAGTCCCGCAGGTTCCGGAATGGGGCGCGGCCAACAAGCCGAAGGTCCACCGGTTCCTGGAATTCCTGGACATGCATCTGGCCGAACGGGAGTTCCTCTGCGGCGAGGATTTCACCATCGCCGACATCACGGGCCTCGTCGCGCTCGATTTCATGAAACCGGCGAAGCTGCCCCTGCCGGACGGGTTGTCGAATGTCCGGCGCTGGCACGAAAGCCTCAAGGCGCGGCCCAGCGCCGCCGCCTGAGCGCGAGCCGCGTCGCGCGTCACGCGGGGCGAAGCGCTTGCCGGACAGATTTCCGGAGGGCTGGCACGACTTCTTCCGCAAACCAGGGGTTCTTCCTCAGCCAGCTCGTATTGCGCCAGGAGGGATGCGGCAGGACGTAGACCGAAGGCGTGTAGTCGCGCCAGGAGCGGACCCGGTCGGTCACGCGCTCCGCTCCGCCGAGATGCCTGCGCTGCGAGTACCCGCCGACGAGGATCGTCAGGCGGATGTCGGGCAGCGCCGCCATCACCTCGTCGAACCAGGTATCTCCGCAGAGCCGAGGAGGCGGCAGGTCGCTTCCTTTCGCATCGTAGCCGGGAAAGCAGAAGGCCGCCGGAACGATTGCGATGCGGCTGCGGTCGTAGAAGGTGTCCGGATCAAGCCCGAGCCATTCGCGCAGGCGAACTCCCGACGCGTCCGAGAACGGCCGGCCGGTTTCGTGGACGCGGGCCCCCGGCGCCTGTCCGGCGATCAGGACGCGCGCGCGGGGGTCAAACCAGGGAACCGGCCGCGGCTCATGCGCCGTGGCCGTATTCGCGAAGCGGGAGGAGCAGAGACGGCAGGCGCTGATGCGGCGCGCGAGTTCTTCGGACATGGGCGCTAGATGTGCGTTCCTGCGATTTGGGACAAGGTTCATTGGGAGCGGAGCGGACCCCTGTGAATCCGCCGGTGCCGTCGCCGCGGCTTTCCGCTATCCTCGCGCAACGTCGAATGAAGGAGCGCCGCATGACCCATGAAACGCTGCGAGTGAGCCGGGAAGGGCGCGTCGCGACCATCGCGCTGGCGCGTCCGGAGCGGCTGAACGCCCTCACCGGGGCCATGCATGCCGAATTGCGCGTCGTGCTGGACGAGCTTGCGGAGGATGAAACGGTGCGCGTCGTCGTCCTGACGGGGGAGGGGCGGGCATTTTCCTCCGGACAGGATCTCACGGAGGACCTGCCGTGCGACGCAGAGGGAAGGATTGATCTCGGGCCTCCGCTCGCCCGCGACTACAATCCGTTGATCGAGCGCCTCGTCAATTATCCGAAACTTACGATCGCTGCGCTCAATGGCCCCGCGGTCGGAGCATCCGCGAATATCGCGCTTGCCTGCGACGTTGTGGTGGCCGCGCGATCGAGCTTCATCCAGCAGGCCTTCGCGAAGATCGGCCTGATTCCGGATGCGGGCGGAACTTTCTTTCTTCCCCGCCTCGTGGGGCCGAAGCGCGCGCTCGCCCTGATGCTGACGGCCGATCCCGTTCCCGCCGAGGAGGCCCAGCGCATGGGGCTTGTCTACCGGGTCTTCGACGACGCGGTCTTCGCGGCCGAGGCCGGCGCCTTCGCCGCCGCGCTCGCCGAGGGGCCCGCCATGGCCTATCGCCTGATGAAGCGCGCGGTGCGCGAAAGCCTCGAGAACGATATCGGCGGCCAGCTCGCCCTCGAGGCCCAGCTCCAGCGCGAATGCGGTTTCAGCCGCGACTTCGCGGAAGGGGTGGAGGCCTTCCGCCAGAAGCGCAAGCCGCGTTTCGATTGAGGCCGGGTCAGCGCTGCAGGAGCGCGATCAGGCTCGACGTGTCCCAGCGTTTCCCGCCCATCTTCTGGACCTGCGAATAAAACTGGTCGACGAGCGCCGTCACCGGCAGGTGCGACTGGTTACGACGGGCCTCCGCCAGCACGATCGCCAGATCCTTGCGCATCCAGTCGACGGCGAAGCCGAAGTCGAACTCGCCGGCGACCATGGTCTTCCCGCGGTTCTCCATCTGCCACGATCCGGCCGCGCCCTTGGAGATGACCTCGAGCACGGCCTCCATGTCGAGCCCCGCCTTCATGCCGAAATGCACGCCCTCGGAGAGGCCCTGCACGAGGCCGGCAATGCAGATCTGGTTGACCATCTTGGCAAGCTGGCCGGAGCCGGCCGGGCCGAGAAGCCGGCACGAGCGGGCGAAGCTCGTGATCACCGGCTCAACTCGGGCATAGGTTTGCGCGTCGCCGCCGCACATGACGGTGAGGACCCCGTTCTCCGCCCCGGCCTGTCCGCCGGAGACGGGTGCGTCGATGAAGCCGAATCCGGCCTCGCGCGCGGTGGCGTCGAGCTCCCTCGCGACCTCGGCGGATGCGGTCGTGTGATCGACGAAGACCGCTCCCTTCTCCATCGCGGCGAAGGCGCCGCCTTCTCCGACCGTCACCTGGCGCAGGTCATCGTCATTTCCGACGCAGGCAAAGACGATCTCCTGTCCCCGCGCGGCTTCCGCCGGGGTGGCCGCCGAGGTGCCACCGTTTTCAGATACCCACTTCTCGGCCTTGGCCGCCGTCCGGTTGAAGACGGTGACGTCGTGACCCTTGCTCTTCAGGTGGCGGGCCATGGGATAGCCCATGACGCCGAGGCCTAGAAACGCGACTTTCGCCATGATTGATATCCTCCAAGGTGCTGAAAGGGGCCCGGCCCCGGATTCTCGCGATTGGTTCTAGGTTTCCGGCGCGGGAGCGTCAAACGGAGGCTCCGCCAAGACCGGATGCGTTTCCCCCCGCTCGCGACTGCGATTTCGCCGTGAGGCCCGCACGAATTGCAGTTGCCGCCGCTCTTTGATTGTTTTATGTCGGATTTGCGACACAAGGATGCGCAAGAAGGCGTCGCGGCGGAGGAACTGTGGAGATGAATGGCGGGAGAATGCATGAGCGAGGGCCTTGATGCGCCGGTGAACGGCGAGAGCGTGACGGTCGCAACCCGGCAGCTACGCGATATGCGCAGTGCGGGGCGCAGCTTCAGCGCTTTGATGCGCCGCGAGGCTGCCATACGCGGTTCGATGCGCTCTGCCGGACCTCTCGACCATGGCGCGCACGTCGGCGGCGTCTATCTCGCGCCGGAGATGCGCCGCGCGCTGGCCGCACTTCTGCGGGGCGACTACGTTGCACCGAACGAGAAGAAACTGCTCGCGAATGCAGCTTCCCTCCTGCCGACCCCGAACGCTGCCGGGGAAGCTTTGCGGAAGCTGTCTCCGCCGAAGCCGCAGGTACCGTCCATCGATTGCGGCAAGGCGGCCAACGCGAACGAGCCGCTGATCGACCGCATTGCGCGCGGTCTTGCGCCTCCGGTTCCGGTTGAGGCGGGGCAGCGGCTCGTCGATGACGGGGCAGGCTGCGAGAATCCGGTCCTGCGCGGCCTCGGGCTTCACTCGGATCGCGGCTTGCCCGAGTGAGACGTCAACGCGCGCGTGCCTCGTAGAAACGCGCGGCGCCGGCGCAGGCGAGACCGAGCAGGATGAAGACGAGCATCAGCACGACGAGCGCCGGCGCGTAGATCTCGACGACGTATCCCGCCACGACGGCCGCGAGCGCTCCGCCTCCGAGCTGCGCGGCGCCGGAGAGTCCTGCCGCCGTTCCGGCGAGATCCGGACGCACCGAAAGCGCGGCGGCGGTCGCCCCGGGGATGGTCAGACCGTTCCCGAGGGCATTCAGAACGAGCGGGATGAAAAGCGTCGGCGGGTTCCACGGGCCGATGAGGGCGAAATACAGGCCGATGAGCATTCCTGCGGTGGAAATCAAGGTTCCGGAAAAGACCAGCCGCTCGGAGCCGATCCGTTGGCCGAAGCGCCCGGTGACAAAATTTCCAGCCATGTAGCCGCCTGCGGTCAACATGAAATAGAGGCCGTAGACCTGCGGGGCGCGTCCCATGGCCTCGACGACGACGTACGGGGCGCCTGCGATGAAGACGAAGAACGCGGCGCTCACGAAGGCGAGGGCCAGGGTATAGGCGATAAAGACCGGACTCTTCGCGAGCAGGGGGAAGCTGCGCACGATCTCCACGAGCGAACTCGCGGCGGATTTCGGCGCGGTCTCGTGGAGAAGCATGACGGCCGCAATTCCGACCGCCCCGGCCAGCACGGTCATCGCCACGAAGATCGATCGCCAGCCGAAGGCCTCGTCCAGCAATCCGCCCACGAAAGGCGCGATCATGGGGGAGACGACCATCGCCATGGAGATGTATCCGATCATGCTCGCGGCCTGGTCCTTTGCGGCGGTGTCGCGGACAACCGCCCGCGCAAGCGCGAAGCAGGTGCCGCCGCCGGCCGCCTGCACGACGCGCGACAGGAGCAGCGTCTCGATCGAGCCGGCGAATGCTCCCATCAGCGACCCGAGGAGGAAAAGCGCGATGCCCGCCAGGATGCAGGGCCGGCGTCCGATCCGGTCGGAGATGGGGCCGACGAAGAGCTGGGTGACCGCGACAGTCGCCAGATAGACCGTGAGCGTGAGCTGGATCGTGGCGTAGTCGGTCGCGAGAGCCCGCGCCAGGCCGGGCGTCGCGGGCGCGAGGACATTGAGAGCGAAGGGCTGGAGGGTTGAAATCGCGACGAGGATCGCGAGGGGCGGCCGCTTGCGCGCGGGCGCCGCCGCGCTTGAAGATCCCTGGTCGTCGAGCAGCTTCATGCCTTCGCCTCGTCGGCGCCGGGCAAACCTGCGGCTGCGATCTCGCGGCGCATGCGGTTCTCCCGGTGAATCGTGTAGATGCCGCTCCCCACGATCAGGACGATTCCGCCGAGGGCGAGCAGATCCGGCAATTCATCGAAGAACAGGTAGCCGAGAATGATGGCAAGAACCACGACCGAATAGCGAAACGGGGAGACAACTGACACATCCGTATTTCGGAAGGCCATCACGATCGCAAGGTTGGCCAACGTCACGAGAACCGCTGCGATGAGCAGCATATTCGTCTCGACAATGAAAAACGGCGCCCATTCATCGCCCTTGACGAGCGCGACCACAAATCCCGAAAGCCCGACCGCCACCGTCGTCGAAAGCGCCACGACGATGGAGGGGATCTCCTCGCCGATCCGCCGGGTCACGAGATCGCGCACGGCCACGAGGAAGGCGGCGGAAAGGGCGATCACCGCGTAGATGTTGAAGCCTTCTGCGCCGGGCCGGACGATGAGGAGTACGCCGAGGAAGCCTGTGAGAATGGCGAGCCAGCGCCGCCAGCCGACCCGCTCGATCCCGATCGCGATCGACATCAGCGTCAGGATGATCGGCGTCGCCTGCATGATGGCGCTGACATTGGCGAGCGGCAGAAGCGCCAGCGCCGTCAGGAAGAGGAAGGAAACGATTGCCTCGAGGGCGGCGCGCAGGGCGACGAGCGGCGAGGCGAGCTTGCGCAGCGACCTTGCCTCCCTGAGCGCGACGACGAGGCCGAGCGCGAAGAGCGAGGCGAAGATCCCCCGCACCGCCATGATCTGGCTCGTGGGGAAGGTTGCCGAGGCCAGCTTCACGATCGCGTCGTTGGTGACGAAGAAGGCCATGGCAAGAAGCATCGCGATGATGCCGCGCCGGTTATCGATGATGGCCTGCGGATGGGACAATGAAAAATCCTGAAAGAACCCAGGATTTCGATACGCCTCCCCGGCCGTTTCGTCGAGACCGGGGCGGGCGGGAAAGGCGCAAGGCGCGGCTGGCGCTTTTCCCGTTTCGCGGCCTCCCGGCTCGATCAGGCCGCCTTCGTCGTTTGTTCTAGGGCCTTGCCGACCTGGAGGCGGTCAAACCCTATGAAGGCCTCGCCACCGGCAGCGCCGGCGGAACCTTTTCGTCGAGCGCAATGACCTTCCCCGGATTGAGGAGGTTCTGCGGGTCGATCGCGCGCTTGACCGATCGCATGAGATCGAGCGCGACCGGATCCTTGTAGAGCGGGAGCTCGTCGCGCTTGATCAGGCCAACGCCATGCTCTGCCGCTATCGAGCCGCTCATGCCGGCGACGACGTCGTGCACGATCCGGTTGAATCGCTCCCATTCGGCGAGATAGGCGGCCTTGTCCATGCCGACGGGCTGGCTCAGGTTGAAGTGGATGTTGCCGTCTCCGAAATGTCCGAAGGCGCAGACCCGGATCCCCGGCATCGCCTCCTCGCAGAGCCGGCTCGCCTCGACGATGAAATCCGCCACCCGGGAGACGGGAACGGAGACGTCGTGCTTGATCGATCCGCCCTCCTTGCCCTGGACCTCGGACATGAGCTCGCGCAGCTTCCACATGCCCGCGATCTGCGCCCCGCTCGCGGCGATGGCGGCATCCTCCACGAGCCCGTCCTCGATCGCCTCCCCGAGCACCGTCTCCACGAGTCCGGCGAGATCCGCATCCTCCTGTGGCGAGGTCAGCTCGATCAGGGCGTAGGCGGCATGCTCGCCCGCCAGGGGTCGCACGACATCGTGGCCGTGCCGCAGGACCATATCGAGGCCGAAGCTGGGGATGTATTCAAAGGCGGTGAGCTGGTCGCCGGCGGCGGCGCGCAGGCGGTCAAAGATCTTCAGCGCGGTCCGGGGACCGTCGCAGCCGATGAAGGCGGTGAGGGCGGATTTCGGCGCCGGGTACATCTTGAGCACGGCCGCCGTGACGATCCCGAGCGTCCCCTCCGAGCCAATGAAGAGATGCTTGAGGTCGTAGCCGGTATTGTCCTTGCGCAGGCCCCGCAGCCCGTTCCAGATCCTTCCGTCGGGGAGGACGACCTCCAGTCCCAGGACGAGATCGCGCGTGTTGCCGTAGCGCAGGACGCCGGTTCCGCCCGCATTCGTCGCGATATTGCCGCCGATCTGGCAGGTCCCCTCCGAGCCGAGCGAGAGGGGGAAGAGCCTGCCGGCTTCCTCTGCGGCGGCCTGGATCGATTTCAGGGTGCAGCCCGCCTCCGCCGTCAGCGTCGCATTCACCGGATCGACTTCCCGGATGCGGTTGAGGCGCGACAGCGACAGCACGATTCCGCCGAAGGGAACGCCGCCGCCCACGAGGCCTGTATTGCCGCCATGGGGGACGACCGGGACGCCTTCCCGCGCGCATTCCGCCACCACGAAGGAGACTTCCTGCACGTCCTTCGGCCGCGCCACCGCGCTCGTGACGCCCTGGTAGAGCCCGCGCGATTCAACGATGTGCGGGGCGATGTCCTCCGCGGCCGTCAGCACGTATTCGCGGCCGAGGCGATCGGCGAGCCTTGCGATGAGCTCCGCGCTGACATTGACGACGGGGAACTGAGCAGACGACGCCACGGACGATCCTCCTTGCGATGCGGGCTCTGCGGACGAAAGCGCGTTTCGCCGGCGGGCCGCTTCTGTTAGCAAGACCGCACCCGCTTGAATACGGGCGGTTTGTCACTGTCGGAGCCGCGATTGTCCAGCCTCGCCGAACTGATCGGCCTCTTCCTGTCCGCCGTGGCGTCCGCGACCATCCTTCCCGGATCGTCGGAAGCGGTTCTCGCGGGTATCGTCGCATTCGGCAGCAGCAACGTCATTCTCGCGATCGCCGTGGCGACGATCGGCAACACGCTCGGCTCCGTCGTGAACTGGTGGATGGGGCGGTTCGTCACCCGCTGGCAGGATCACCCGCGCTTTCCGTTGTCCCCCTTGCAGTACGAGCGCTATGCGGCGGCTTACCGCAAATGGGGAATCTGGTCGCTCCTCCTGTCCTGGACGCCCGTCATCGGGGACCCGCTGACCGTCGTCGCGGGGATCATGCGCACCCCGTTGCGAATCTTCATCCCGCTTGTTCTTCTCGCGAAGGCCCTGCGCTATATTGTGGTCGCCGGCATCGTCGAACTTTTTTGACCCGACGGGCGTTGGGGAACAGCGGCTCGCCCGCGCGCGAGCGCGATGGCGGAAGGATGTCAAATCACTGACGGGGAATTTCTTGTCGAGTTTTGCGGGCGAGTTCCTGAAAATGGCGTTCACGCCCGATCGTACGAAGGGGAGCGAACGAAGCTTTCGCATCGCTCTTCATTTTCGTCGAGCGCTGCAGAACAACGCCATGTTCCTCTTTCTCTCGGCGATCTATATCGCCGTGGGGCTCGTCCTCAGCCTCGTCTACGAGATCCGGTATTCGCTGCTCGTATATAATCTCCTGTGGCTGGCGGCGGCGGGCCTGGTTTTCTTCATGGCCTATTCGGCCAATGCAGGCGGAGGCGGAGCGCTTGCCCAGATGCCCGTATTCGCGCCGAGGGAGGGGCGGGGCTGGCGGTTCCGGGTCTACAAGCGGATCGCCGTGGCGGCGCCCGTGTTCCTCGTATTCCCGCTGTTCATCTCGAGCTTCACGTCGATCAAGGCCTCGATCGGGGAGATCAACCCCTATGCGCTTGATCACCTTCTGATGACGCTCGACCAGTATCTGCACGGCGGGAGCGGCGCATGGCGGCTGATCCATCCTCTCGTCGGCTACCCGGTCGTCACCGCCACATTGTCCATCGTCTACCAGGCCTGGTTCCCGATCCTCGCGCTCGTCGTCGTCGCAATGGCCCTGTGGACGGAGCGAACGGCGTTGCGAAGCCAGTTCCTCGTGGCGCTTGTCCTGACCTGGGCCATTCTGGGCACTGTGTTTCCGCTGCTGTTTCCCGCAGGCGGCCCCTGTTTCTACGGCCTGCTCTATCCCGAGCGCCACGACCCGTTCGAGCCCCTGATGACCTATCTCATGCGGGTCGATGGCGAATACCCCCTGCGCGTCCTCGACCTTCAGGAGACGCTCTGGAGCGACTTCGAGGCGGATGAACTTCAGCCTGGAAGCGGGATATCCGCCACACCGAGCATGCATGTGTCCATCGCCATGCTCAACCTCATGCTGGCGCGCCGGATCTCGCGATGGCTCGCGGCCGCGGCGGCGATCTTTCTCGTGCTCACGCTGCTGGCGACCATCCACCTGGGCTGGCACTACGCCATCGATGGCTATATCGCCATCGCCGCCGTTCCGTTGATCTGGATTCTCGCGGGACGGATCGCGTCGTTCAATGTGCGCGGGGAGAGGCTCATTCGCGTGCTTGACCTCCGGTCCCGCCCCGGCTGAGGGCCGCCCCTCTCGGTTTGCCGCTTTTCACATAGCGGGCGAAGGTTCGCGCAGCTATGCATCGCCCGACGCACTCGCTCTACAGGAACCGTCATGACCTTCATCTTCCCGCCATCCGAGCGCCCGGCGCTGCCCATCGCCGGAACGAGCGCGCTGTTTCCCACGCGCCGCGTCTATTGCGTCGGTCGCAACTATGCCGCACATGGCATCGAAATGGGGGGGGATCCGACCCGCGAGCCGCCGTTCTTCTTCATGAAGCCGGCGGACGCGCTCCAGCCCGTGCCGGGCGATCGTCTCGCGGAGCATCCCTATCCGCCAAAGACATCCAATTACCATTTCGAGATCGAGATGGTCGTGGCGCTCCAGCACGGCGGGCGCGACATCCCCGTCGAGAATGCGCTCGATTGCGTCTTCGGCTACGCCGTCGGCATCGACATGACGCGCCGCGACCTTCAGGACGAGGCCAAGCAGATGCGCCGTCCGTGGGAACTGGCGAAGGGCGGCGACAATTCCGGCCCGCTCGGGCCGATCCACCCCGTTTCCCAGGTCGGCCACCCCGCATCGGGCGAGATTGTGCTCGAGGTCGACGGGCAGGTGCGCCAGACCGGTGACCTCAAGGACATGATCTGGTCCGTAGCCGAGCAGATTTCCTATCTGTCCTCCTATTTCGAGGTCATGCCGGGCGACGTCATCTTCTCGGGAACGCCCGCCGGGGTAGGCGCGGTCGATCGCGGCCAGACCATGACGGCGAAGATCGCCGGCCTCGGCCAGATCAGGCTGATGGTCGTCTGAAGCGGGTGATCCACCCGCGTCGATGCTGCGCCGTGGCGGTTTCGGCCCGACGACCTGAGTTGCCGCGGCTCCCGGGATCCGCGCTCCGGGCAGGGTCGTGGTTTCCGGATCCTTTCTATTGTGCATTGCGGAGGCGGATCGGATTTCCGGACGAGACATCGGCGGCGGGAAGCTGCTATTGAGGGGGCCGGGAAGCATGACGAGCGAGAAAGGCCCCCGCACTTGCAGAAAACCGTGTTGCCGAAATTCGGGCCGCCGGGATTCGACATGCTCCGGCCGCTCCTCGTCCGGCGAATGGCCGCATGAGCGCGGAGCAGGCGCAGATTCTCGGCGTTCTCGCCCTGACGATGGGGTTTTTCATCTGGGGGCGCTGGCGGCATGACCTCGTCGCCCTCGCGGCCCTGCTCGCCTGCGTGTTGCTCGGACTGACCCCGTCCGCGAGCGCGTTTGCCGGCTTTGGCCATCCCGCCGTGATCACGGTGGCCTGCGTGCTCGTTCTCAGCCGGGGCCTCGCGACGAGCGGCGCCGTCGACTGGATCGCCCGCCGCGTCGTACCCGATGGCGCCGCGCCGTGGGGCATTCTCCTCGGCGTGTGCGGACTGGGCGCGTTCTTTTCGGCCTTCATGAACAATATCGGGGCGCTTGCCCTGATCATGCCGCTTGCCCTTGACGCGGCACGCAGGGCGGACATCCCGCCGGGGCAAATCCTGATGCCCCTGTCCTTCGCCTCGATCCTCGGGGGAATGACGACGCTGATCGGCACGCCGCCGAACCTGATCGTGGCGAGTTTCCGGGCGAGCACCGGAGCACCAGCCTTCGGCATGTTCGACTTCACCCCTGTCGGCCTCGCGGTGGCGGCCGCGGGCGTCCTCTTCATCGTCATCGCCGGCCGCTCGCTGATCCCGGTGCGTTCGCGCGGGACCGGGCAGAACTTCGATATCGGCGCATATCTGACGGAGGCGCGGGTCACCGAGAAGGCGAAGGCGGTGGGGCTGACGCTGCGTGAGGTCGAGGTCGAACTCGAAAAGGCGGATGCGCAGGTGGTGGGGCTGGTGCGCGACAAGTCGCGCATCCCCGCGCCGCATCCGGAGCACATCGTCCGCCCCGACGACATCCTCGTGATCGAAGCCGACTCGAAGGCTCTCTCGGCCGCGCTCACCAAGCTCGGATTGAAGCTGGAGGAGGATCGCGTCGGCGAGGCGTCGCGCGCGGTGGAGGCGGGGGCCGCGCTGATGAGCGAGGTCGTCGTCCGTCCGGGCTCTCCCCTTGCCGGCCGCACGGCCCAGCACTTGCGCCTGCGCAGCCGCATGGGGATCAACCTGCTCGCGATCTCGCGGCAGGGAAGGCGTTCGCTGTCGCGCCTGCGCACCACCCGTCTTTCGCCCGGAGACGTCCTCCTCCTGCAGGGGACGAGCGAAACGCTCAACGAGTTCATCGCGCAGTTTGACTGCGTCCCGCTGGCCGAGCGCTCGCTCCACTTTCCGGGCCGCCGTGACCCGCTCGTCGCCGGGCTGATCATGATGCTGGCGGTCGCCGCCACCGCATTCGGGCTGGTCCCGGTGGAGATCGCCTTCGCCCTCGGCGCCCTGATCTACGTCGCCCTCGACCTCGTCCCCGTAAGGCGTCTCTATGATTCGATCGACTGGTCGATCATCGTGCTCCTCGGGGCGCTGATTCCTGTCGCGGGCGCGGTGCAGGAAACGGGAGCCGCGGATCTCGTGGCGCGCTTCATCTTCGAGTGGGTCGGCGGCGGCAATCCGGTGATCGTGCTCGTCGCCCTGCTCATCATGACGATGACGCTCACCGATTTCATGAACAACGCGGCTACCGCCGCCGTCATGTGCCCGGTGGCGCTCGGGGCGGCGGGCGCCCTCGGATCCAGCCCCGATCCCTTCCTGATGGCGATCGCGGTCGGCTCGTCCTGCGCCTTCCTCACCCCGATCGGCCACCAGAACAATACGCTCATCCTCGGTCCCGGCGGATTCCGCTTCAGTGACTACTGGCGGCTCGGCCTGCCGCTCGAAATCATCGTGCTCAGTGTCGCAGTTCCAATGATCCTGCTGGTGTGGCCATTGTAGCAGTGGGTGACGAAAGGGTTTGCGCGGAGGCGTGCAGACCCTAAATGAACTTTGGCGGCAGCGAGCCGTTAAGCTTGCTCTCCTCAATGATGAAGTGGAATCTCCCAGGATGCCGACAAGCACTGCGCGCGCAAGACAGAACATTGCTCCGGAAAAGAAGCCGCGCCTTTCCGTCCGGCCGGCGCTGGTCAAGGATGTCCGCGCGATTCAGGCTTTGTGCCGACGCGCCTATCCGAACATGATTCCCTATTCGCAGGCGCAGCTTCGCGGCCAGATCCAGAACTTTCCTGAGGGGCAGTTCGTCGCGATCTATGACGGCGAGCTCGTCGGCTACGCCGCCACCTTCCTGATCGACGAAGCGACAGCGATGGCGCCCCACGACTGGGCGACGATCACGGGAAACGGATTCGCCAGCCGCCATGACGAGGAAGGCGACATGCTCTACGGCATGGAGGTGATGGTCGATCCGGCGCATCGCGGGCTGCGCATCGGCCAGCGCCTCTACAACGAGCGCAAGCGCATCGCGCAGGACATGCAGCTCAAGGGAATCGTCTTTGGCGGCCGCATGCCGGGCCTTGCACAGAAACTGCGCCGCAAGGAGGTGTCGAGCCCTGAGGAATACCTCGAGCGGGTCCAGGAGCAGCTCCTTCGCGACCGCGTGGTCTCGTTCCAGATGCGCAACGGCTTCGAGCCGATCCGCGTGCTGCACAACTACCTGCCCGGCGACTCCGAGAGCCACGGCAATGCGGTCCATCTCGTGTGGTGGAACCCGCAGGTCGTCGAGGCGCCGACCGGCAAGAAGGAGACCCAGCGCGGGCGCCTGCCGCATTCGGTGCGCGTGGCCTGCATCCAGTACCAGCAGCGGCGCGTGAACTCGTTCGAGGAATTCGCCGAAAGCGTGGAATATTTCGTCGACGTCGTCGCCGACTACAAGTCCGACTTCGCAGTCTTTCCGGAGCTCTTCACACTCCAGCTCCTGTCGATCGAGAACAAGCCGATCCCGCCGGATCAGGCGATCGCGACGCTGACGCAGTATACCGACCGGCTCAAGGAGCTGCTGTCCCGACTCGCGGTCCACTACAACATCAACATCATCGGCGGCTCGCACCCGACCCGCGACGAGGACGGCGACATCGTCAATGTCTGCTATGTCTGCCTGCGTGACGGCTCGATCCATGCCCAGGCCAAGATCCACCCCACGCCGAACGAGCGCTACTGGTGGTCGATCGTCGGGGCCGACAATGTCGACACGATCATGACCGATTGCGGGCCGATCGGGGTGATGATCTGCTACGACGCGGAGTTTCCCGAACTCGCCCGGCATCTCGTCGACCAGGGCGCGCAGATCCTGTTCGTTCCCTTCTGCACGGACGAGCGCAAGAGCTACCTGCGGGTCCGCTATTGCTGCCAGGCGCGCGCCGTCGAAAATCAGGTCTATGTCGCGCTCGCCGGCAATGTGGGGAACCTTCCCGGCGTCGCCAACATGGACATCCAGTACGCGCAGAGCTGCATCGTGACTCCCTGTGACTTCCCCTTCGACCGCGACGGAATCGCGGCCGACACGACGCCGAATGTCGAGATGGTCGCCATTGCCGATCTCAGCCTCGACACGCTGCGCCAGTCGCGCGTGAGCGGGACTGTGCAGAACCTGCGCGACCGTCGTTTCGACCTTTACTCTGTCCAATGGCGCAAGGAAAAGAACCGTTGAGGCGCGCGGCTCGCGGATGACGAAGGCGGGGGGAACGGTGGCGGGTCGGGAGGTCGAGCATCAGATGGATCAGCGCACGGCTCCGGTCGGCGAGCGGCAATGGCACGCTCTCGCGGCGGAGGACGCGCTGGTTTCGCTGTCGGGCGACAGGCGGGGCCTGCGCGACGACGAGGCCGTGCGCCGCCTCGCGGAGCACGGCCCCAACAAGCTGCCCGAGGGGAAGCGGCGCGGCCCCCTGATGCGCCTCCTCGGGCAACTCAACAACCTGCTGATCTATATCCTGATCGTCGCCGCCCTCGTCACGGCGCTGATGGGGCACTGGATCGACACCATCGTCATCTTCGCGGTCGTCGTCGCCAATACGGTGATCGGCTTCATCCAGGAGGGGAAGGCGGAGGAGGCGCTCGAAGCGATCCGGCACATGCTCTCCCCCCGCGCCGCGGTCTTGCGCAACGGCGTGCGCAAGACGATTCCGGGCGAGGAACTGGTGCCGGGGGACATCGTCCTGCTCGAGGCCGGCGACCGCGTGCCGGCGGACCTTCGCCTGATCGAGACGCGCGGCGTCAGGATCGAGGAGGCGGCGCTGACGGGTGAATCCGTCCCCGTGGAGAAGACGATCGCGCCGGTCGAGGAAAATGCGCTCCTGGGGGACCGCAGCTCCATGGCGTTCTCGGGCACGATGGTGACCTCGGGTTCCGCTCGGGGGCTCGTCGTCGCGACCGGCGCGGGCACCGAGATCGGACGGATCTCGGGAATGCTTGCGGATATCGGGACGATGACGACGCCGCTCCTGCGCCAGATGGACATTTTCGCGCGCTATCTCTCCGGCGTGATCGTCGTCCTCGCGCTCGGCATCCTCGCCTTCGGCTATTTCGTCCGCGATTATCCCTTCTCCGAGATCTTCGTCGCAGTCGTCGGCCTGACCGTCGCCGCCATTCCCGAAGGCTTGCCCGCGATCCTTACCGTGACCCTCGCCATTGGCGTCCAGGGGATGGCGCGGCGCCACGCGGTCGTGCGCAAGCTTCCCGCGATCGAGACGCTTGGATCGGTCTCGGTCATCTGTTCCGACAAGACGGGGACGCTCACCCGCAACGAGATGCTCGTCGCATCGCTCTCCGTCGCCGGGGACGCCTTCGCCCTGGGCGGAACCGGCTACGCGCCCGAGGGCAGGCTCACCCGCGAGGATGTCGATGTCGATCCGGGGCATCATCCCGCCATTCGCGAGCTCGCCCAGGCGGCCATGCTCTGCAACGACGCCAGCCTCTCGTGGAACGATGCCACCTGGGCTGTCGAGGGCGACCCGATGGAGGGTGCGCTGGTCGCAGCCGCCGCAAAGCTTGGGCTCGATCCGGATGCCGAGCGCGAGGCCTGGCAGCGCATCGACGCCATTCCCTTCGACAGCCAGCACCGCTTCATGGCGACCCTGCACCGGGACGGGGAGGGGCGCCAGCGCATCTTCGTGAAGGGCGCTCCGGAGCGGATCATCGAGATGTGCGGCCGCGAGCGGACGGCGGACGGAGGCGAGGAGGCCATAGACGCTGAAGGCTGGCGGGACCGGATAGACGAGATCGCCGGACGCGGACAGCGTGTGCTCGCCATCGCGGCCCGGGAAGAAAGCGAGGGGGCGGACGCGCTGGTCTTTGACGAGGTGGGGCGCGGGCTAATTCTGCTCGGGCTCGTCGGCATGATCGACCCGCCCCGCGAGGAGGCGATCGCCGCGGTCGCCGAGTGCCGCAGCGCCGGAATCAAGGTCAAGATGATCACCGGCGACCATGCGCTCACCGCCGCCGCAATCGCACGCCAGCTGGGGCTCGAGAACCCCGGCGACGTGATTACCGGGCGCGACATTGACGGCTATGATCAGGAGACCCTGCGCGAGCGGGCGCTGCACGCCTCGGTCTTCGCCCGCACCAGCCCGGAGCACAAGCTGCGGCTCGTCGAGGCGCTGCAGGCCCAGGGGCTGGTCGTCGCGATGACGGGCGACGGGGTCAACGACGCCCCGGCGCTGAAACGCGCCGATATCGGCATCGCCATGGGGCGAAAGGGTTCGGAGGCCGCCAAGGAGGCGGCGGAGATGGTGCTCCTCGACGACAATTTCGCCTCGCTGGAAGCGGCGGTAAAGGCAGGGCGCACCGTCTACGACAATCTCAGGAAGGCGGTCGCCTTCCTGCTGCCGATCAATGGCGGCGAATCGATGAGCCTGATCGCTGCTCTGCTTATCGGCCTGACGCTTCCAATCAGCCCGGTCCAGATCCTGTGGGTCAACATGGTCTCCTCGGTCGTGCTCGCCATGAGCCTCGCCTTCGAGCCGGCGGAGCCGGACGTGATGAAGCGGCCCCCGCGAAGGCCCGACGAGAGGATTCTCAACGCGTTCCTCGTCTGGCGGATCGTCTTCGTCTCGATCCTCTTCCTCGCTGGCATCTTCGGCGCCTTCTACTGGGCGCTGGAGGGCGGGAATGACGTCGAGACCGCACGGACCATGGCCGTCAACGCGCTCGTCGTTATGGAGATCTTCTATCTCTTCGCCGTGCGATACCTCGACAATCCCTCGATCACGCTCAAGGGCGTGCTCGGCACCCCGGCGGTCCTGATCGTCGTGGGCGCGGTCACGGCGCTGCAGTTTCTCTTCACCTATGCGCCGTTAATGCATTTCTTCTTTGACACGAGGCCGCTCACGCTCGTCCAGGGCTTGCAGGTGGTCGCGATCGGCGTCGCCGTCCTGATCGCGCTCGAGATCGAGAAAATGGTGCGCTCGCTCCTCGCAGCGCGCCGGGCGAGCCTCAGTTCGGCACGGGAAGGGCCGCGGGAGGCTTGATCACGCCGAGGACGAAGCTGGACCTGACATCCGCCACCCCCGGCAGCGTCAGCAGGCGGTTCATGCTGAACTCGCCGAAGCTCTCCATGTCGGCGGCGACGGCGTGGATCAGGAGGTCGACCTCCCCGGCCATTGCGTAGCAGGCGATGACCTCCTCGAAGGCGTTGAGACGCTCCACGAGCCGCGTGCGCCAGCCGGGTTCGGATTGTTCGAGCTTGACGAAGATGAAGGCCTCGATTCCGTAGCCCAGCGCCTTGCGATCCACGAGCGCGCGATAACCGGTGACGATCGCGTCGTCCTCCAGCGCCTTGAGGCGGCGCAGGCAGGGGGAGGCCGCGAGGCCGACCTGCTCCGCGAGCGCCGCGTTCGTGATCCGGCCGTTCTGCTGGACTACACGCAGGATCCGCTTGTCCGAGGGGGTGAGCGCGCGCTTCATAAGAATGGCTCCTGAGGTCATCTTCTGACCTCCATAGCATGAAACGGGACATGAATCGTCCGGATATGACGTCGATCTTCGACTATCCTCATCGTCAAAAGGAGGAACGGTCATGAACGCACACCTATCCCCCGACGATCCGCGCAACTATCTGCGCGATCAGGGCTTCGATGCCTATACGCCAGAGGATCACGCGACCTGGGCGACTCTCGCGCGCAACCAGCGCCGGATCCTGCAGGGACGCATCTGCGACGACTTTCTCGACGGGCTCGATCGCCTCGGCATATCCGACGAGGGCATCCCGGATTTCCGCGTGATGAACCAGCGCCTCAAGGCCGCCACCGGCTGGGAGGTCGTGGCCGTTCCCGGCCTCGTGCCGGACATCGCCTTCTTCACGCTGCTTGCGGACCGGAAGTTTCCGGCGGGATTCTGGATCCGCAAGCCCGAGCAGATCGACTATATCGAAGAGCCGGACATCTTCCACGACGTTTTCGGCCATGTGCCGCTGATCATGCAGCAGGTTTATGCGGATTATCTCGAGGCCTATGGCAAGGCGGGGCTCGAGGCGGCGAAGCACGGCGCGCTCCACCACCTCGCGCGGCTCTACTGGTACACGGTCGAGTTTGGCCTCGCCGAGACGGCGGAGGGGCTCAGGATCGTGGGGGCGGGAATTGCCTCCTCGCCCTCGGAGACCGTCTTCGCCCTCGAGAGCCCGTCGCCGAACCGGATCGGCTTCGACCTCGGGCGCGTCATGAACACGAAGTACCGGATCGACGACTTCCAGGAGACCTATTTCGTTCTCCCTTCCGTCGACGCCTGGCCGGCCCTCGATCTCGACAAGCTGATCCCGCTCTGGCGGGAACTGGGGGGCCGTGGGGATCTCGAGCCCGGCGACGTGCTGGCGGATGATCGGGTCCTCGCTCGCGGCGACGGAAGCTATCACGCCGCCAAGCGTGACGCGGCGGCCTGATTCCGGGCGAAAAACGCGGCGTGAAATTTTTTCGCGGGGATATGCGATCGGGCTGGACACGCGCCGTCCGCTTTGCTATCCCCACGCCTCTCGCAGCGGACCAACCCGCTGCGGTTTCGCCTCGGCGAAAAGTTGGGTGCATAGCTCAGTTGGTAGAGCAGCTGACTCTTAATCAGCGGGTCCTAGGTTCGAGCCCTAGTGCACCCACCAAGATTCCGCTTTCATCAAGCGACACAAGGGCGACGCGACAGCGTCGCCTTTTTGTTTTGCGCGCTGGCAACGAAATCTGAAAAATCACCGGGATAAACCGTCAAGCTTGCATTTTTTATCAACAGGCGGATGCTGGATTCCGTTCATTTATTTTGAAAGACGGCACTTCAGTGTGGGGCAGATACTATCATGTACTGGTTGAATATCTTCTTCCTGATCAACGGCATGTGGATCACCGGGGAGGCTTTTGAAGGCTGGCACGCGCGTGGTCCATTTCCGACGCTTTCCGAATGCATCCTGGAGAAGATCCGGTCCGAGACCGAGTTCAGCGAGAACCCGCGCGAGTTCCCCGCCAGGTTTCAATGCTCTCGCGAACGGCCAAGGATCAAGCGCGACCTTGAACTCTGCCTGCAGGAGGGGCTTCCGCCTCGCGAAGATGACCTCGCGACTTGCCTCGACCGTGACGCGGCGCGAGCAAACACGTTCATTCCCGCTTATGTCGCCCGCGTTCGTTCGTAGTTGAAGACGGGCAAGCCGATCCTAGATCACGCCGAAGACCAGCAGCAGGATCAGCGTCAGCCCTGCGGATACGGCGATCGATCCGAGGCAGCCCAGGCGGTTGGAAAAGAAAAAGAACACGAGGCGCATCTCCCTGCCGGGCCAACCCGCCCGGCGGCGCGCCAGTTCCATTGCACCGAGGCCGATAAAGCATGCGCCAGGCGGCATGAGGTTATCAAGGCAAACGTCGTCCAGGTGAAGATGCCGATGAATTTGAAGCTGTCTTCTCAGAATAGCGCTTGGTTAATCAAGTCGACAACTGGCGCTAATCGATTTCCCTCGCAGTCATATCCGGAGTCGCTTTTCACCCGCGCCAATTCGTTTCGCCATATGCCGCAAGGCGTCGCGCTGTGATCATCATACCCATTGATACTGTTGAGCTTTTTCCCGCCGGTGGTCGGTGAACCGAACGTGCTCCTGCTCGTTATAGACGTGATCCGTCTCGTTTCGAGACAATTCGCTCTCTGGCGTGGAGGAAGCATGCGTCTTCAATTACTTGCGACCGTGATGGGTGTGATGTTGCTCCCGTCCCTTGGGGTCGCAGCTTCCGATTTCCCCCTGAAACAGGCTGAACCGGAACTTTCGGAGAATCATCGGCGCGCCTCTATTCGTGACCTTGATCGGATCGTCGTTGCGCAGGCAGACGGTGTTGGCCAGGGAGAGGGCGGTGGTCAGGGCGGCGGCCCCGGCCAGGGCGTCGGTGTGGGCGCCGGTGGGGGGGCTGGCGTAGGCGCCGGGGGGCCGGGCGACGACGGTACTTCTGGCGACGGCACTTCTGGCGACGGCACTTCGGGTGGCGATACTTCGGGCGGCGGTACCTCAGGTAGTGGTACTTCTGGCGGCGACACTTCGGGTAGCGACACTTCCGGCGCAGGAGGAACGTCGGGCGGCGGCGGCTCGTCCGATAGTGGAGCCTCGATCGGCGGCGGCGCGGAGGGGGGCGGATCCGCAGGGAGTGCGGCTCCAGGCAGCGGTTCTTCCGGCGGCGGCTCTTCAGACAATGCATCTCCAGGCAGCGGGACGGTTGGGAGCGGGAACGCAACACCGGATGCCCCCACAGCGCCGGCGGCGCCGGCAGCCCCGACAGCGCCGGCGGCCCCGGCGGCCCCGGCTGCGCCCGATCCGGAAACTGTGTCGTCGCTGGGAGCGCCCGGGGGCGCCATGAGCGGACCCAGCCTGCCGGCGGCGTTGTCTCCTGTTCAGCGCCAGCCGTCGCAGACCGTCCGCGCACCTGGTTTCGGCTTCACCTTCGTGTCCCCACGCGACCGTGACGCGGCGGCGCGTCCGCTTGTTCCAAGGCCGGGGACTCCCCTCGGAGTCGTCCAGGCCTGTCGGCAGTCGGTTATCGACGCGGCGCGTCCCTTCGGCGTGGTGCATGTCGACGCGGCGAGTGCCGGAGAGACGCGCGTGGTCGGTTCGGAAGTGGTCGCCCCGATCGAGGTACGCATCATCTTCGCACGCAGCGGCGGCCATGAACTGCGGCAATCGCAAGTCGAATGCCGCCTCGGCGCCAACGGCGCAGTGCTCGGACTGAGCTGAACCGGGTCGCGGGCGCCCGCGGCAGGAATGGCCGCAGGCAGGACGCAACCGCAAGGAGGCCGACGTGTTTGGCAAAATCACGATATGGACGCTTGGCGCGATCGGCGCTTCTGGATGGTTCCTCTACTACAACGCCAATTCGGTCACGCAAGTCGATGAGCGGATCGCCGTCGTTCAGCGCCTCGAGAAATCGGAGGCGACCCTCGCTTCGGAGTTGCGTAGCCTGCGTCTGGCGGCAGGATCGCTTGAGGCGGTACGCGAGCAGATCGATGCGGAGAATGGAAATCTCAGGCGCGTCGTGGCCGAGCGTGAACGGGCGCGCGAGCAGGCGATCCGCGAGGGTTGGCATGCCGGCGAACTCCGTCGCGAGGCGGCCAGCGTTCAGGACCTGATTAGGGAGCGACAGGCGGAGGCGGCGAGTCTCGATCAGTCAATCGCGGCGAACCGGAAGGAACTCGCGCGGCAGCAGGAATTGCTGGAGACGGCGCAACGCGAAACCGAGGCTGCGCGCGGGCAAAATGAGGAGGCCCGGGCGGAACTCGACCGCTTGCGAGCCGCTGCAAAGGAAACCAGGAGTGTGATCGCTGCGCTGGAGCAGCAGCGGCAAGAGGTTTTACGGCAAGAGGTTCCACGGCAAGAGGTTCCACGCCAAGAGGTCGAGGTGGCTCAGCTCGCGGAAAACGCGTCTCGGCCGCAGCAGAAGAGCATCCCGGAGGGAGCAGCCGCTCTTGAGGCGCGCCTTGAGGAACTGCGCGTTCAGGCTGAACGCAAGGAAGCCGAGATCGCAAGGCTCGAACAGCAGCGTCTCGCGGCCCAGGCGGCCACAGATGCCCGCAAGTCGGAACTGGAGGCGATCGGTTCTTTCCTCGACGACTTCCGCGAGCAGCGGGTGCATCTGGCCGAAGCGATCGAGCATCTTCGCGCCCAGCGCGACTCTCTGGCTGACGAGGTTGAGGAGAGCAAGTCTGTTGCGGGTGCCGAGCGCGAGACAGCCGCCTCGGAGCAGGTCGCGGAGGCGGAGGCTGAGCTCGAAGCCTTGCGCGCGCGTGCGGCTGAGATGCAGGCGCAGGTCGCGGAGCTTGAACAGGAGCGGGAGCGGGCGGAGAAGGCGAATGCCGAACTCGCGTCGCGATCCGCCGAGCTGCAGGAGCAGGTGACCGAGGTCGAGCAGCGCCGGGAGGGCCTCTTGGCCGAACGCGAGACAGCCGCCTCGGAGCAGGTCGCGAAGGCGGAGGCTGAGCTCGAAGCCCTGCGCGGGCGTGCGGCTGAGATGCAGGTGCAGGTCGCGGCGCTTGAACAGGAGCGGGAGCGGGCGGAGAAGGCGAATGCCGAACTCGCGTCGCGATCCGAAGAGCAGCAGGAGCAGGTGACCGAGGTCGAGCAGCGCCGGGAGGGTCTCTTGGCCGAACGCGAGACAGCCGCCTCGGAGCAGGTCGCGAAGGCGGAGGCTGAGCTCGAAGCCTTGCGCGAGCGCGCGTCCGAAATGCAGGCGCAGGTCGCGGCGCTTGAACAGGAGCAGGAGCGGGCGGAGAAGGCGAATGCGGAACTCGCGTCGCGATCCGAAGAGCAGCAGGAGAAGCTGGCGGAGGTCGAGCAGCAGCGCGCGCAGGCTGAAAAGGCCACCGCCGAACTGAGCGCCAGGCGCGACGCCCTGGCCGCCGAGGTGGCCCAGGTTGAGCAGCGTCGGGAAGACCTGCTGGCCGAGCGCGAGACGGTCGCCTCCGAGCAGGTCGCCGAGACGGAGGCGGAACTGGGGGCCCTGGGTCAGCGCGCGTCGGAGATGCAGATGCGAGTCGATGAACTCGAGAAGCGCGTGGCATCGGCTGAAGCGGCGCACCAGGCAAAGCAGGCGGAGCTGACAGCGCTCAAAGCTGCGCTGGAAGAGGGTCTGCAGGAGCGCGCGCAGCTCGACGAGGACGTCGCGGAGGCGCGCGCGGATCAGGAAGCTATCGTCGCCGAAATTGAGCGCGAGCGGGAGCAGGCGGAAAAGCTGCGGTCGGAGAACGAGGCGCTTGCCGGGAGAATCGCGGCAGATCGGGCAGAGGCCGACGAGATTGCCGCACGCCTTGCCGACACGCGTGCGGAGCTGGCGGCCGAAGACCGCAAGCACGAGGAAAACAGATCGTCCGGTGATACGCCGCCAGTTTCCTCGCCGGCGGAGGTTGCCGCGCTGACAGTTGAGGACGAGGAGTCCGCGAGCAGCCTCTCCACGCCCGCGACGACGGGAAGCATCGGGACGCGCCTGGATGGGGTGGAAGAAGCCGAAGCTCGGGATGAGGCGGAAGAAGCCGAGGCGCTCGGACTGCCCCTGCCGCCGCCCAGGCCCGACATCGCCGTCCTCCAGCCGCAGCGGCAGGTGGAGCGGCCTCGCCCGGCGCAGTCGACGCGTTCAATCCCGGTTCGCTCGACGCCGCGGCAGGCTGTGCGCCCGTCCGCACCCCGTCCAGCCGCGCCGGCGCGTCGTGACCAGGGGACGGTCGAGCTTCCGGCGGCGCTTCTGCCGGTTCATCCTCCGGCCGGCGGCAGGCTCTAGAGGGGCCTCCGCTGGCGGCGACGGTCGGAGGCCGTCGCCTAGCGTGGGGCCGCGGAATCGTCCGCAGCGACCGACGAGGCAGGAGGCCGTCTCATGATCGCAATCACCAGGCCGCTCCCCGCCAGGGGAAGCAAGCCGAGGACGCCGATCGTCAGGCCGTAGCTTCCGATCATCTTGTAGAGCAGCGTGAAGAGCGCGGGGCCGAAAACCACGCCGGCGAAGGTGAAGAACAGCGCCCCGCCAGTTGCGGAACCCACGTCCCCCGCGAGGCTCTGGCGGGCGACGTCGGCGAGGAAGACCCCGTTCCAGCCGATCGCGGAGGCGCCGAGGCAGCAGAGGATCACGATCGTCAGCCAGTTCGGCGTCTCGGGCGTCATGGTTGCGGTCGCGGCCGTGGCGACGAAGGTCAGGATGCCGATCAGCGCGAGAATGAAGAGGCCGTTTCCGACCCGGTCGGCGGCGGCTCCCCAGAGGATTCGCCCGAAGGCGCCGCTGAACTGCATCGTGGCGGCGAGGCTCCCGGCGGCGACGAGCGACCAGCCAAGGTCCGTTACGAGGAACGTCACGATGAAGGCCACCAACGAGAGTTGCGTGGCGGAAAAGCAGAATCCGGTGAGCGAAAGGTTGCGCAGTGCCGGCACCTTCCAGACGAGGCCCAGCGTCTCCATCGTGGAGCTGCGCAGGGCGAGACCGGGAACCCGATCCGAGTCCCAGCTCGTGCGCAGGCGAGAGAGCAGCAGGAGCAGGATGAGGGCCACGGCGGAGCAGCTCAGGATCGCGGCCTGCCATCCCGCCCGCTCGGCGATGCCCGGCAGCATCAGTCCGGCGACGATGCCCCCGATGGGCACGCCCGTCTGCTTGATCGAGAAGACGATGTTGCGATGCGCCGGCGGCGTATGGCGAAAAAGCATGTGCGACGCCGCCGGATTGGTGAGCCCGTATCCGATCCCGATGAGGAGCGTCGCAAGGACGATGATCGCGAGATTGCCGCTCGCCAGCCCGACGCTCCCGATGAAGGTGAGCGCCATTGCGGCGCTGCTCGCGGTTCCCGCGCCCCAGCGGCGCACCACGATCCCGGCCACGAGGGACATGGCCGCGCCCGCGAGATAGGTGAGGCTGACCTGATAGCCCACGAACTCGGCTCCGATGCCGAGGCTTTCAGCTGCTTTCGGAGCGAGCGTCGCCATGGCGAGCACCGTGAGCGTCGCCGCCGCCTGGACGCTGGTGACTGTTCCCAGCACGAGCGCCAACCCTGCCCAGGGGCGCGGCTCCGCGTGCGGTTTCACGTCGTTCATGAGGATGAGCCCGCTTTCGGCGACAGCTTCGGATAGGGGCCGTCCGTCATGTCATAGCGCGAGAGCACCGCGCGACGCACCTGTTCCCGCACGATCTTGCCCATTGCGTTGCGGGGCAGGGCGTCCAGCCGCGCGAAGAGGCGGGGACGCTTGTAACTGGTCATGGTGGGCAGCGCCTCGGCGAGAGCCTCCTCCCATCCTTCCTCGAGTTCGCCCGCAACGGCGGTGACGACCTCGCCCCAGTATTCGGACGGAAGGCCGATGACGCAGAGATCCGCCTTCGGCAGGACCGCGCGGAGCACCGATTCGACCTCCTCGGGTCCGATGCGGTACCCCCCGGATTTCATGAGATCGGCTTCCCGGCCCACGAGATGAAGCCGGCCGCGCCCGTCGACGAAGCCGACATCGCCGGTACGATGATATTGCGTCTTCCCGTGGGGGTGGAAGGCGCCCTCGACGAGCGTTCCCGCGAACTGGTGGCGAGCGCGCAGGAGGAGGGGAGCGGGATGCTCCGCGTCGCCCGAGCGCCCGCCTTCGGAAGGATCGTCCGGCTCAAAGGCGAACTCGACGCCGCTCGCCGGCCAGCCGACGCAGACGCTGCGTCCGGCCTCCCCGCTCTCGTACCATTCGTCGGTTTCCTCGGGCGTGAGGATGGTGATCGGGTTGAAGGTCTCGGACTTGCCATAGGTGATGCGCACCACCGGACCGAAGGTAGCGCGCACGCGCCGGTAGAGCTCGCGGGAAAGCGGCGCGGTTCCGCAGAAGATCGTGCGGATCCCGTCGATGCGCCGCGTCTCCAGCTTCGTCATTAGCTTCGCGAGGACCGTCGGCGGGGCGAAGAGCTGGCTGATCTCGCCGGAAGAAAGCCGCCGCTCGACATCCTCGACATCGACCCCGTCGAGCAGCGTCACTCCCGCGCCGCCGTCAAGGTAAGCGTAGGTCATCAGCGACGCCCCGTGCGAGAACGGCGTCAGCAGCAGGAGGTTCGTGTCGCGGCCGGGGGCGACCGGAAGGTGCGCGCGGAGCACGATATTCGCGAGCCAGCGATCGGCATGCGTGTAGACGATGCCCTTCGGTTTCCCTGTGGTGCCCGAGGTGAAGATGATCTTCCCCCAATCGTCGGCGGCGGGGGAGGGGAGGTCGATCGCCTCCAGGTCTTCCGACCCGATCTCCTCCACGGCGATGATGGCCAGGGCCGGGAGGGCGTCGCGAAGGGGCGCGATATCCGCCAGGCGCGTGGCGTCGGTCAGCAGGATCGCGGCGCGGCAGGTTGCGAGGCAATGGCGGACATCCTCGAGTCCGAGATAGGGATTGATCGAGGCTTCCGCGGCTCCCGACAGCGTGACGCCATAGCTCGTCCAGACGGCGGCGCGGCTGTTCCTGAGATAGGTTGCCACCGGCATGCCGGGCGTGACGCCATGCCGGGCGAGCGCCGAAGCGATTCCGGAAGCCTTCGCGAACAGTTCGTGGAAGCTCGTCGTCTCCGCCGAGTCGGTCACGGCGATGCGGTCGGCGAAGCGCCGCTGGAGCCCCAGAAACTCCTTCTTCCACGAGATCTCCAGGCCCATCGCATCATCTCCAATCGTGAGAAAACGTTTTCTTGACGCTCCGATCCTGCCATACTAGCTTTCCACCATAAACAGGATAAAACGCGTGAAGGAATGGGGATGGAGCGGCCACGGCCACTTGCCGGACTGACGGTCTACGAATTCGGTCACAGCGTTGCTGCGCCTTATGCAGGCTTGATTCTTGCCGATCTTGGGGCGACCGTGATCAAGGTGGAGAACCCCAAAGGCGGGGATTATGCGCGCGGCTGGGGGCCTCCCTTCTGGCACGATGACGCCTCGATATTTCATAGCCTCAACCGGGGAAAACAGGGAATCTCGGTCGACTTTTCGGATGCCGGGGCCTGTGCCGCCCTCCGCGCGCGGATCCTCGCCGACGGTGACGCGGTCGTCCAGAACCTCCGGGCCGGCGTGCTCTCGAAGCACGGCCTCGACGCGGAATCGTTGCTCACCGAGAAGCCCGGGCTGGTCTGGTGCGATATCGGCGCCTTCGGCCCCGACGGCCCGCTTTCCGACAAGCCGGGCTACGATCCGCTGATGCAGGCATTCGCCGGCGTGATGAGCGTGACCGGGGAGGGCGGGCGTCCGCCCGTGCGCGTCGGCGTCTCGATCATGGACATGGGCGCGGGCATGTGGTCCGTGATCGGCCTCCTGTCGGCGCTGATCGCGCGCGCCTCGACCGGGCGCGGCGGCGTCGTCGGAACCTCCCTCTACGAGACCGGGATCGCCTGGATGACGGCGCAGCTCGCGGGCTATTGCGCGTCCGGCGAGGTGCGCAAGCCCCATGGGTCGGGCGTCGCTGAGATCGTGCCATACCAGGCCTTCGAGGCCAGTGACGGCTGGCTGATGATCGCTGCCGGCAACGACAATCTCTTCCGCCGCCTCTGCGCCGCCATCGGCCGCGACGACCTGGCCTCTGATCCCCGCTTTGCGAGCAATGCCGGGCGCGTCGCCAACCGGGAGCCGCTTCTCTCCGAGATCGCAGCTGCCGCCCGGGCGCAGACGGTCGCTGCGCTTGCGGCGAAACTCGACGGGGTCGGCGTCCCCAACGCGCCGATCCAGAGTGTCGATGAGGTCGTGGCGCATCCGCAGACGCAGGCGCTCAGGATTCTGGAGCCCGTCGAGGGGGATACGCTCCCGCTTGCCGGGATCCCGGTATCCTTTGACGGGGTGCGGCCGCGCCATGCCGGTCGGGCGCCGGCCCTCGGTGAACATAATCCGGAAGAAGACGACATCAGGGAGCGCCGCCATGCGCAGTGATTTCGAGACGCTGTCCGTTGAGCGCCGGGGGGAACATGTCCTCGTCGTCACGCTGGATCGGCCGGAAGCGTCGAACGCGATGAACACGCAGATGGGTTACGACCTCATGGCCCTCCTCGAGGGCTTCGCGCTGGATGTGGAGGGGCTGCGCTGCATCGTGCTCACCGGAAGCGGTCCAAAGGCATTCTGCGCCGGAGGCGACCTCAAGGAACGCAAGGGCATGACGGACGAGGCCTGGGTCGCCCAGCATCTCATCTTCGAGCGCATGCTGCGCGCCCTCATCGGCTGCCCGATTCCCGTGATCGCCGCCGTCAACGGCGCGGCCTACGGGGGCGGGTGCGAGATCGCCGCGGCCTGCGACTTCATCTATGCAGCGCCGCATGCCCGCTTCGCACTGACGGAAGTGACGCTCGGGATCATGCCGGGCGCCGGCGGGACCCAGAACCTGCCCCGCGCGGTCGGCGAGCGCCGGGCCAAGGAAATCATCATGACGGGCTCGCCCTTTACCGCCGAGGAGGCGCAGGCCTGGGGGCTCGTCAACCGCGTCGTCGAGGCTGACAGTCTGCTCGACGAGACTGTCGCGACGGCGGAGCGGATCGCCGCCAACGCGCCGATCGCCATTCGCCAGGCGAAGCAGTCGATCCATCGCGGATTGCAGATGTCGCTCTCGGACGGGCTCGCCTTCGAGATCGAGGCCTATAACCGCATGGTGTCGACGCAGGACCGGCACGAGGGCGTTCTGGCATTCAACGAGAAGAGGCGGCCCCGGTTCACGGGTCGCTGACGGAGGAAAGGCAATGGGCGAACGCGCCTTTATACGTGAAGTCGGGCTGCGCGACGGGTTGCAGATGGTCAAGACCATGCTGCCGGCGGAGAAGAAGCTGGAATGGTGCCGCGACGCGGTGCGCGCCGGCGTGCCGGAGATCGAGGTGACCTCCTTCGTGCCCGCGAAGGTCGTGCCTCAATTTGCCGATGCGGAGGAGGTCGCTCGCGGGGCCATGGCGATCGAGGGCGATTTCATCGCCGCGGCGCTCGTGCCCAACCTCAAGGGCGCGCAGCGCGCCTTCGCATTCGGCCTGCCGAAGGTGAACTACGTCCTCTCGGCGAGCGAGGAGCACAACCTCGCCAATGTGCGCCGCACGACTGACGAATCGATCGCCGATTTTGCGCGTATCGTCGAGCTGCGGGATGCGGAGGCGCCCGGGCGCGTGCGGCTGGCCTCGGGCATCGCGACGGCCTTCGGATGCACGATCCGCGGAACCGTGTCGGAGAAGCGTGTCGTCGAGATCGCGGCGAAGCTTGCGGAACTGGGCGCCGACGAGATCATCGTGGCGGACACGGTCGGCTACGGCGATCCGGGACAGGTGCGGCGCATCCTCGGGGCTGTTGTGCGAACCGTCGCGCCGCTGCCGGTCGCGGCGCATTTCCATGACACGCGTGGCCTCGGCCTCGCCAATGTGACGGCGGCCCTCGATGCGGGCGTGCGCGCCTTCGACGCCTCGCTCGGAGGCCTCGGCGGCTGCCCGTTCGCGCCCGGCGCAACGGGCAACATCGACACCGAGGACACCGCGTATCTGCTCGAGGCGATGGGATTCGATACCGGGATCGACATCGAGGCCCTCGTGGCGCTTCGGAAGAAGGTCGAGAGCTGGCTTCCCGAGGAGCGCTTCAGCGGGTCGATCGCCCGCGCCGGGTTGCCCAAGACATATCGCCAGCCGGTCGAGAAGGTCGCCTGAGCGGCACGAAAAACGAGGAGATGTCCGTGAACCATCACAGCCAAGTATCCGGAGCCGAAGGGGAAGTGCTCGTCGCCCTCGGGGAGGATTATCCCGAACTGCGCGAGGCGGTTCGCCGAATCTGCGCGGACTATCCGTCGTCCTACTGGCGCGATCTTGAACGCGAGAGCGCCTATCCGACCGCCTTCGTGCGCGCCCTGACGGAAGCCGGCTTCCTCGGGGCGCTCATCCCGGAGGAATATGGCGGGTCGGGCCTGCCGCTGCGCGCTGCCGCCGTCATCCTCGAGGAGATCAACGCCTCCGGCTGCACCGCAAGCGCGGCCCACGCGCAGATGTACATCATGGGCACTCTCCTGCGCCACGGCAGCGAGGAGCAGAAGCGCAGGTATCTCCCCGACATCGCCTCCGGCGCCCTGCGCCTGCAGGCCTTCGGTGTCACGGAGCCGACCACCGGTTCGGACACCACCAAGCTCAAGACGCGCGCCGAGCGGCGCGGGGACAAGTACATCGTCAACGGCCAGAAGGTGTGGACCTCGCGAGCGCTGCATTCCGACATGATGCTGCTTCTGGCGCGCACCACGCCGCTCGACCAGGTCAAGAAGAAGACCGACGGGCTATCCGTGTTCCTCGTCGACATGCGCGAGGCGCTCGGGAAGGGTCTCCAGATCAAGCCGATCGAGGCCCTGATCAACCACAACACGACCGAAGTCTTCTTCGATGACCTTGAAATTCCCGCCGATAACCTCATCGGCGAGGAGGGCAAGGGCTTCCGCTACATTCTCGACGGCATGAACGCCGAGCGCATCCTCGTCGCAACGGAATGCATCGGCGACGGCCGCTGGCTTCTGCGCAAGGCGACCGAATATGCGGGCGAGCGGCAGGTCTTCGGCCGGCCGATCGGCGCGAACCAGGGAATCCAGTTCCCGCTGGCGCATTGCTATGCCGAACTCGAGGCCGCCGACATGATGTGCAGGCGGGCGGCTGCGCTGTTCGAGGCAGGACGCGATTGCGGCGCGGATGCCAACATCGCCAAGCTGCTCGCCTCCGAGGCCACCTGGCACGCAGCGGAAGCGGCGATGCAGACCCATGGCGGCTTCGCATTCGCCAAGGAATACGACATCGAGCGGAAATGGCGCGAGGCGCGCATCTACCAGATCGCGCCGATCTCCTCGAATCTCGTCCTGGCCTATGTCGGTCAGCACGTCCTCGGCCTTCCGCGATCCTACTGACGGAGCTGACGCCATGAGTGGATTGACCAGAGACCTCGCGGAATTCGTGTCTTCCTTCGACGTCGCGCGGGCTCCGCGCCGCGCCGTCGAGGCGGCCACGATGGGTCTCCTCGACTGCGTCGGCGTGACGATCGCCGGCTGGGACGAGGAGGCGCCGCGCATCGTCGCGGCGATGGTCCAGGATTACCGGGGCAATGACGGCGCCCCGGAAATCCCAACGGGACGCAGCCTGACCACCGCCGACGCCGCCTTCGTCAACGGCGTCGCCGGGCATGTGCTCGACTATGACGATGTCGGCCTCGACGGGCACCCGAGCGTCGCCGTGACGCCCGCCATCCTCGCGGAGGGATGGGCGCTGGACGCGTCCGGCGAGGACGCGATAGCGGCCTATCTCGCCGGCTATGAGGTCTGGGCGCTGATCGAGGAACTCGAGCCGGGGCAAATGCACGAGCGCGGCTTCCACCCCACCGCCGTATCCGGGACCCTTGCCGCCGCTGCCGCCTGCGCCCGGCTGCACCGGCTCGACGCCGAAAAGACCGCGCACGCGCTCGCCATCGCGGCATCGCTCGCCTCGGGGCTCGTCGCGAATTTCGGCACGATGACGAAGTCGCTCCATGCGGGGCGGGCAGGGCAGTCGGGCGTCCTCGCCGTGCGCCTCGCGAAATCCGGCTTCACGGGATCGCCGGACGCCCTTGAGCACAGGACGGGCTTCCTGCGCGCGCACTCGCCGAGCGGTGATCCGAAGGTCGAAGGCGGGAATTGGGGGCTTGGCGAGATTTGGCGTATCGAGCGCGAGGGGATTCACATCAAGCGCTACCCAATCTGCTACGCGACGCACCGCTCGATCGACGCGATGCTCGCTCTCGCGGAAGAGCATTCTTTGGCGCCCGACGATGTCGAGGAAATCCACGTGCGCACGGGGAAGACGCAGGCCTTGATGCTGCGCAACAAGTCGCCTCAGACTGGGCTCGAGGCGAAGTTCTCGATGCAGTTCGCCATGGCCTCCGCCCTCGTCCAGCGCAGGGTCGGGCTTCAGGAACTGACCGACGGCTTCGTGCGCCGCCCCGATGTCGTCGAGGCGATGCGCAAGGTCCGCGTCACCACGACCGACGAGACAATGCAGGGCATGCCCTTCGCCCCTGACGATCGCGTCTCCGTGCGGCTGAAGAACGGCGAGACGATCGCGCACGAACCCGTCGTCCATGCGAGGGGAAGCTGGCAGAAGCCGCTGAGCATGGAAGAGCTGCGCGAGAAATTCTCCGATTGCTGCCGCGACCGGCTGCCGGAGACCCAGGTGAACCAGCTCTTCGAGGCGCTCGCCGCTCTCGAAGAGCTGCCCTCCCTCCAGCGACTGCCGCTCACACGCAGCGTCAACTGAGGGGTGGGAAGAGGCGACAGGATCGGCCCGGACTGGAGAGGTTCGGGCTCGTGCAGCATCGGAAACGTGTCCGATGAATCTGCGAGACGGGCGTCGCGAGAACAAGAAAAACGACGCCGGACGAACGACCAAGAACAGAAACCACCGGAGGAAACCATGTCTCATTACGGCTATCGCAACCTGCGTCACATCGCACTCACCGGCGTCACCCTTTTCGCCATGAGCGTTTTTGGAGCAGCCGAAGCTGCCGAACGCCTGCGTATCTCGCTGGACACCAATCCCAGCCACGTCCGCAACAAGGGCGTCGAGCTGTTCGTCGCGGCGCTCAAGGAGCGCGTCGGCGACAGCATGGAGATCGAGGTGTTCCCGAGCGCCCAGCTCTACCGCGACCGCGATGTCGGCCGGGCCCTGCGCCAGGGAAGCGTCGAGATGGCGATTCCGGGGACCTGGGTGCTCGACGGCATGGTTCCGGCCATGGCGATGACCTCACTTCCCGCCTTCTACGGGCTCACGGAAGAGGCCGCGCTCGAACTGATGGACGGCGAACTCGGCCAGGCGATCAACGAGAATGCCGAGGAGCGCATGCGCGTGAAGGTGCTCGGACCCTGGATGAACCTGGGATTCTCGCATTTCTACTCGACGAACAAGCCGCTGAATTCGCATGAGGATCTCGAGGGCCTGCGCATCCGCATCTCCGGCGGTACGGCGAACGCGAAGCGCGTCGAGGGACTGGGCGGCGTGCCGAACCTGATCGCCTGGCCCGACGTGCCGCTGGCACTGTCCACCGATGTGGTGGACGCCATCTCCTCGACCCATGAAAGCATCGCCTCCGCGCAGCTTTGGGATTCCGGTCTGCAGTATTCCTTCGAGGATAACCAATGGTTCGGGCAGTATGTCCCCATGGTGTCCATGAGCTTCTGGGACAAGCTCTCGGAAGAGCATCGCACGGCAATGACGGAAGCCTGGGCCGAGACGATCGGGGAGGCGCGCAAGATGGCCGCGGAAGCGCAGCTCAAGGCGCGCGACACGCTTCAGCAGAATGGCGTCACGATCGTTTCCGCCAGCCAGGAAGACCTGGCGCGCGTCCGCGAGGAACTCATGGCGCTTCAGGACGGGCTCGTGGCCGAGATGAACATCGAGCCGGAACTCGTTGAAATGGCGATGGAAGAGGTGAAGGCCCGTGGCCTCGCCGACTGAGCGCGACGAGGGTGCGGCCGTCGGTGGCAGGCATGCGCCTGCCCCGACGGTCGATTCTCCACCCGGAGCGCGTCTGCCGACGCGTTCCGGTCCGCTCGCAGCCGCCGACCTGTGGCGCGACAGGATCGAGGCAGCCGTATCGGGCTTCCTGCTCGGAGGCGCAATTCTCCTTGTCGTCTACACCGTCCTGGTGCGTTACGTCTCCGCCGCGCATGCGCCCGTCTATACGGATGAGGTGACCGTCTACATCGTGATGTGGGCCGTGCTCGTCGGCTGTGGCGGCATCACGCACAAGCGCCTGCATGTCAGGGCGGATCTGGTGCTGCACGTCATGAGCGATCGCTTGCGGTTCATCTGCGAGGTCGCGGCGAATGTTGCCGGCTTCGCCTTCGCCCTTTTCCTCGGCTGGTACGGCTTTCTCGTCGCCTACGAAGCCTGGGACTTCAACGACCTGTCGCCGACCAACCTGCGATTCCCGCTCTGGATCTATTACGGGGCGCTTCCGGTCGCGGCCCTGCTCATGGCTGTCGGGCACCTGCGCGTCGCCATCGCGCTGCTGCTGACGGGGCCGAGACCCGAGCCAGTCGCTCACGCTTCGGAGGTTTGAGACATGGGTGCTGGTGTGCTCGTGGGGATGTTCGGCGGCCTCCTGGCCATGGGCTTCCCGATCTATCTCGTCCTCGGCATCACCGCGATCACCCTGCTGTGGATCACCGGCACGCCGATGATCAGCGTCACGCAGAAGATCGTCGACGAGTTGAATTCACAGACGCTGATCGCACTTCCCTTCTTCGTCGCGGCCGCGACCTTCATGGAGCGTGGCGGAATTGCCCGCGCCCTGATCGACGCTGCCTCGAGCTGGGTGGGCCGCGTGCGCGGCGGGCTGGGTCTCGTCTGCGTGATCGGCTGCATGATCTTCGCTGCCATGTGCGGCTCGAGCGTCGCGACGGCCATGGCCATGGGGACGATCCTCGTGCCGGGCATGCTGCGCCAGCGTTACGACCGTCATTTCGCCGCCGGGGTGGTCGGAGCATCGGGAACGCTCGGCATCCTGATCCCGCCAAGCCTCGCGATGGTGGTCTATGGCGTTCTCGCCGACGAATCCGTGCCCAAGCTGTTCCTCGCCGGCGTCGTGCCCGGCTTGATGCAAGCGGCGTTGATCGGCGGATGGGTGCTCTACTATGCGCACAAGCGCGGCTATCCGCGCACGCAGGCGACAAGTTCCGGCGATTTCTGGCGCGTCAACATCGCGGCGCTGCCGGCCTTCTCGCTTCCGGTCATCGTGCTCGGCGGCATCTATGGCGGGCTCACGACCGTGACCGAAGCCGCGGCGCTTTCGGCCTTCGTGGCGGTGCTGATCAGCATGTTCGTCTATCGCTCGATCGGCGTCGCGGATCTCCTTCCCCTGATGGCCGACGCGGCGCGCCGTTCGGCGGCGATCATGATCATCATCGTCGTGGCGCTCGTCTTCGGCCACTGGGTCACCGAGAGCGGCATGGCGAACGCGATCGTGCGATGGGTGCAGGAGCATGAACTCCAGCAGTGGCACTTCTTCCTCTTCGTGACCATCCTGCTGCTGTTCCTCGGGATGTTCCTGGAGGTCTTCTCTGTCCTCCTGATCGCGCTTCCGGTGCTTCTCCCGCTCCTTGGGCCGCTCGGCATCGATCCGGTGCATTTCGGCATGGTGGTCGTGATCAACATGGAGCTGGCGTTGCTGACACCGCCGGTGGGCCTCAACCTGTTCGTGCTGGCGTCGATCACGAAGGCCCCGCTGATCGAGGTGATCCGCGGGACTGTGCCCTTCGCCATCCTGCTGGGATTGATGCTGTTTCTGGTGATCGCCTTGCCGGAGCTGTCGCTTTGGCTACCACGCGTGGTATTGGGATAGGCGGGGCGACGGCGCCGATGGGCGTTGCCTGCTGGCGAAGGCGCGGGGAGGAACATGACGACGGTGACGATCAGGGAGGTGGCGAAGGCGGCGGGCGTGGGAATCGCCACGGTCTCGCGTGTCGTCCGCCAGAAGCCGACCGTCGCTCCGGAGCTTCGCATCCGCGTCGAGAAGGCGATGCGCGATCTCGGCTATGAGCCGAACGCAGCCGCCCAATCCATGCGAACCCGCACGACGCGCACGATCGCCTGCGCCATCCGCGACAGTTCAATCCCCGAGTTCGCCTCCTTCGTGCGTGCCGCCGAGGCCGTCGTCCGGCGCGCCGGCTACACGTTGCTGCTGACGAACACCGACGACGATCCGGCCCAGGAACTCGATCTCGTCAAGGTGCTTGGCCGCCGTCGCGTCGACGGGTTGATGCTGACCCGCAGCCAGCAGGCTGACACCAGCGTCAACGATGCCCTGCGCAAGCTCGGCATCCCGATCGTGTATATCGACCGCGAGCCCTCGCCGATCGCGGATACCGTCGTGATTGACCATCGCCATGGGATCCGCGCGGCGGTGGACCACCTCGTGTCCCTCGGCCATGAACGGATCGCGCTTCTCACCGGGCGTCCGACCATGCGTCCCGCGCGGGAGAGGCTTTCCGCCTATGAGGAGGCCCTGCGCGCTCACGGGCTTCCGGTCGACCCGGCGCTGATCTGCGCGCAGAGCTTCTTCGCGGAGCAGTCGTTCCATTACGTCTCGCTCCTGCTGAGCGCCGAGCCGCGTCCGACGGCCATCATCGCGGGTGGAATGGCGCTCCTTCCGGCGGTCTTGCGCGCCGTTCAACTGCGCGGATTGCGCGTGGGACAGGACATTGCGATCGTCGCCGGCTGCGATTCCGATCTCGCGGAGCTTACCTCACCTGCGATCACCGCCATTCGATGGGATATTCCCGCCTGGGGCCGCACATGTGCGCAGCTTCTCCTCGACCGGATCGTCGACGGCGCGAAGGACGAAGGCGGGCGCCAGATCATCCTGCCGACGGAACTGGTGATCAGGGGCTCCACGGGCGTCAGAAGCCGGTCGGGCGCTACCGATCGTTCGCCGGCGCGCCGGTCCTTGCTTGCGCCTTGAGCCCCGCCTCGACGATCGATCTTGCCCCCACCTGCTCGCCGACCACGGCCGAGAGACGCTGCACCGCGGGCCATTGCAGGTGAAAGGCGTCGAAAAAATCATCCGCCGGATAGGACCCGCTGTCGGCGAGCATGACGGCGTCGTGTCCGTTGCGCCTCAGCCCCGCCTGGATATCAGTGTGAAGCGCGTTCAACTGCTGTTCCGTCTCCGGATATTTTTCCATGTAATCCGGATGGACCGGGATGAGCGCCACGAGGAAATGCCGTCCCTTTCGCGACAGGTCATCGGACATCAGGTAGAGCTGCTCCAGGCATTCAGGGTCGAAGTCCTGGCGCCCGTAGCGCAGGCCCATCTCGGGGATGTGCAACGGTCCTGAGGCATACTCGTCCTGCCAGAGATCGCCCTCGAGCCGCGTTAAGCGCTGAGGCAATGTCATTCCTGTCCGGACATAGCGCGTCAGGGCGAGATACTTCAGGTAGTAGAACCATTCCGGCTTTGCGCCGGTGATATAGTCCTCCGCGTCGTCGCGATTGAAGACGCTTGCTGGGATGGTGGTGCAGTCCTCGAAATCCGGCAGAGACGTCAGCATCACGTAAAAGTCGGCGTCGTACATGTCGGAGTAGAAATTTGCCAGATAACGCGACTGGTGGATTCGCAGGAAATTCGTGCCGCCGTTGAGAAAGCTCAACCCTGAATGCGCTTCGAAGCTTGCGCCGTCAAAATGTCGCCAGGTCATCGACGATCCGACGGCAATGACGTCTGGATCCAGCGCAGGCTGGTTGCGGAGATACCGGAACTTGAAGTCCAGCGTCTCGACCTGAGCCACCGCGGGGGGGGGCATGTTCATTGGCCAGAACTGGAGAAAAAAGTACTGCGCCCCCAGCAGCAGGGCTGGCAGCGCGATCGCGCCAATAGCCATTCCGGAAAAGTAGCCTTTCACGCCGCGACTCCTCAGAATGTGAAGTAAAGAAATTCAGTGGCTGCTTCACCGAACGTGCGAATGAGTGCGGCGGCCATCATGATGCCGATGACGAAGCCGTGCACCATGGTCGGGCGCCATGCCCGCAGGCCGTCGAACAAGATGACCAGCCGAGCCCACCGGCCCGCCTTCTTCTCATTCCCCTCGAGCAGCCCCAGCCATTGCTGGCTGTTGGGCAGGCACCAGATGACGAAGAAACCGATCAGAAAGAGGGGGATGTCGTTGCGTTCTACGTATGGCGGCGTGTAGCCCCCGATCAATCCCGGCTCGAATTCGACCCGAGCCGGCATCCCGAGCAGGCCGTGGAACATGTTCATTGCCTGGTCAACATCGGCGGATTTGAAGAACACGAGGGCCAGCGACACTGCGGTGAAGGTCACGCATACAGAGAACATGTGCAGCAGGATATTGCCGCGCAGCCGCTCGCGCAGGGGAAAGCGCTGACCGAACAGTCGCCAGGCATGGTTGATCGCCAGCATCAGCCCGTGCAGCAGCCCCCAGATCAGGAACTGGAAGCCGGCCCCGTGCCAGAGCCCCGACAGCGCCATGGTGATAATCGTGGGCGTAAAGAGCAGGACGAAAAAAGTGTTCCACGAGGGCGCCGATCGCCGCAGCATCGGCTTGCCTGCCGCCATCCGTCGTCTGCTCAGCCACGTCAGGATCGGATTGTAGACGTAGTTCGTGAGAAAACGTGTCAGCGTCATGTGCCAGCGCGACCAGAATTCGATGATGCTTGCCGCCTTGTAGGGCGAGGCAAAATTGAAGGGCAGGCGGATGCCGAACATCAGGGCGAGACCGACCGCCATGTCGGAATAGCCCGAGAAGTCAAAGTAGATCTGGAGCGAGAATGCCAAAGTCGCCGCCCATGCCACATGGAATGGCGGCGCCCAGCCTTCAGCCGCAGCGCCGAAGGCACTCGTCGCAATGGGCGCGAAATTGTCGGCGAGCACCACCTTCTTGAACAGGCCGATCGCGAACATCGAAACGCCGAGCCCGATCGACAAGCTGTTGGCGACATAGGTCTCCGGCTTCTTGAACTGCTCGATGATCTCGCGGTGATGGACGATCGGCCCCGCGATCAGCTGCGGGAAGAAGGCGATGAAGGCGCAGTAGCTCAGGAAGTCGTCTTCCTTGGTCGCGCCGTCATGGGACTCCACCAGATAGGCGATCTGCTGGAACGTGTAGAACGAAATTGCGAGCGGCAGGATGATGTGCGGGACCGGGATATTGAGGCCCGCCAGCATGTTGACCACTTCGACGAAGAAGCCGGAATACTTGAACCATCCCAGTGCAAGAAGGTTCGTCGCCACGCCGAAGAAGAGGAGGCCGCGGCTCGGTTTCCGCGACAGGGCGAGGCCGACGCGGAAGTTGAAGATCAGCGATGCCAGCAGCAGAAAAATGAGGGCGGGATTCCACCACGAGTAGAAGAACAGCGACGAGCAGACCAACCAGTAGAGGGCCAGCCGGTTTTTCCCGGTGCTCGCGATCAGAAAGAAGCCCACGACGACGATGGGAAGAAAGACGATGATGAATTCAAATGTGTTGAACAGCATGGGACCGGCCCTATTGTCGCTGTAGACCCAGCTTCGTTTCGATCAGGTTCACGAGCTCGCCGACATTCTTCAGCCCCTCGACCTCGGAGGCCTTGAACTTCACGCCGAACGCCATCTCGGTCGCGACCATCATGTTGATGTGGTTGAAGGAATCCCACACCTCGACGTCGCGGGAACTGAGTTCGGGATGCACCTCGATCCCCGGGTCGTCGAAGATGTCGCGAAAGATGTCGTTCAATCTCTCGTAGATTCCGGGACGGTCCATCTCAGGCTTCTCCGCTGCGCGTTGTTGCGTTGAAGTACGGGGGGAACTCCGGCTTGATGTCCTCGAGATCCAGCCGCCAGACGGTTTCTCCCCCGGAGCCCTCGTCGATCCTGCGGAAGCCGAAGGATTCGTACATTCCCCTGACGATGCCGTTTCTTCCGGAATCGATGTAGCGTCCCCGGAGATACCGGGCGCCAATCTCCGCGGCCCGTTTGGCGAGGAGGGCCAGCAGCGCGTTCTCCACGCTTCTGCCGAGAACCCTGCAGCTCATCAGCCAGGCGTCGATATCGAGGACATCCTCGCTGCGCGAAGCGATAATCACAGAGATCAGCCCGTTATCGCCGAAGCGGTCGGCGACGCGCGCGGATAGCGTTACCGCGCCCGGATCGTTGAGAAGTGCGCAAACCTGTTCTTCCGAATAGCGCTTTGTCGTCAGGTTGAACTGGTTCGTCTTGTTGATGAGCTGAGTGATGCGCGGGACATCGACCTCCGCGAACGGGCCAGCGGACAGCGTCATCTGCAGGTCGCGCAGGAACGACGGCAGGTCCGTTGCCGATGATTCAATGCGCTGCCGCTTCGCGTTGGCCGCGTATTGCCCGGCGCGCTGCGTGTCTTCCTCCGTCAGTGCGACGGCCTCGAAGTAGCCGGCATCCACAAGGCATCGGCTGTAGAGCTCCGGCGCAACCGGAACCTCTGGCGTATCCACCATCGGCAGCTCCTGGCGCATGAGCTGGCGTTCGGCCGGGTTGTCGTCGAAGAAGACGAAGGAATCGAGGCCGAGATTGAGCTGCGCGGCGATCCTGCGCAGGGCCTGGGGCTTGTCCGCCCAGTTTGCCTCGAAGGCCGCGATGTCGTTGCGCCGCAGGATCATCTCCGGGTGATCCCGGAAGACCGCCTCGGCGACCTCCATGTCGTTCTTCGAGCTGACTGCGAGGACGACGCCGCGCGCGAGGAGTTGCTTGAGGTGGCGCTGGAATGCGCAGAACGCCTCGCCCGCGCCATTGCCCTGTCCGAGGAGGATCCCGTCGAGCCCGTCATCGCCGATGACCCCTCCCCAGAGCGTATTGTCGAGGTCGAGGACAAGGACCTTTTTCGAGCGTCCGCGCATGGCGGCGGCGACGCGTGCGATCTGGTCGCCGACCCAGGGCGCCGCGGCGGGCGTGATGTCCTGCTTTGCGTGGTGCAGCAGGGCGGGATCATGGATCCGGTCGAGCCCGATATGGCGCGCCGCCTCCGCGAGGTCGACGATCTGGACGCCCTCCTCCTCGGCGGCAAGCGACAGTTCGGCCTCGGCGAGCCGGCGGGTCATTCCCGGCGCGCTGCCGATCGTGCGCTCTGCATGTCCGAACACATCGGGTTCGAGCGGGAGCGGAAGAACCTGAATGATCGCGCTTCCCGAGGTCTCGCGGATCTTGCGCCAATACCCTCGGATCTCGGCGATGCGGTCCGCAATCGCCGCCGTGATCTCCGCGCGAGACGCTCCAAAGGGAAGCCCCGGCGCGAGATTCTCGCCGTTAAGCCACATTATGACGATGTCGGGGGAAAATTGATGAACCGTTGAAGACGGATTGATGGTCTCCTGCCGCCACTGGCCATAGGAGCCGACATGCATGTCAGCGACCAGACCGCGGCGCAGGATGCCGGCGCTGATCGCCGGAGACATGTGCTGGAGCGTGCCGTCGCCGATGAGCGCGACCCGTAGCCGGGGAGCGGACACCGCCTCGCCGAGGCGCGCGATGCAGCGTTCGAGCTTCATTGTCTGAACGAAATCAAGCCTCAGGCGCGAAGCCGCATGCAGCAGCGCAAAACGCTCCGTCGGCGAGGTTTCCGGAGCTTGCGCCGACGCGACCAGATTGGAAAAGGCGGCTGGCTCGGGAAGCCAGTAGAGTTCCGCCGAATGCATGCACGTCGCCCCCCGCTTCTTCAGCTTTAGCGTTCTTAACGTCAGGCGCCCGCCATGGTTCCGGGGCCGTTAAGAATCTCGCGAGAAGCGGACATGTATCTTTGTGACCCGCAGACACTTCGTGCCTGCTTGAACCCGGAACGGGGCGCGTCGGCTTGCGCCTTTGGGCAGGCGGTCTTCAGGATTTCGAACGGAGAAGTTCGAGCCCGAGCCGTGCGATCATGCGATCAAGGGCGAAGAAACAGGCCGGATACGGGCTGCCGCAGGGGAAGTCCGGCCAAGGAAATGTGCACATAGGCGGGGAGAGAAAGATGACTGATTTGCTTGCGCCGGCAGGATTGCGCCTCGACGCGACGGTGCGTCTCCATGCGGACGACAATGTCGTCATCGCCCGCACGCCGCTCAAGGCCGGGACCGCCCTGACCGGCGAGGGGCTGACCACAACCGAATTCGTGGGCGCCGGGCACAAGGTCGCGTCGCGGCCGATCGCGGCCGGGGAGCCGATCGTCAAGTACAACACCGTCATCGGCTTCGCCTCGCGCGATATCGCGCCGGGGGAGGGTGTCGGCAAGGAGAATGTCGGGTTCCGCGAATTCGAGCGCGATTACGCGTATGCCGAAGGCTATGTCCCGGTCGAGATGCTGCCGGAAGCCGAGCGCGCGTCCTTCATGGGGATCGTCCGCCCCGACGGACGGGTCGGCACCCGGAACTATATCGGCATCATCTCGACGGTGAATTGCTCAGCCACGGTGGTCCACGCGATCGCGGACTGGTTCACCCCGGAGCGCCTTGCGGAATACCCCAATATCGACGGGGTGGTGGCGCTCGCGCACGGAATCGGCTGCGGCATGGAGCTGACGGGCGAACCGATGGCTCTCCTGCGCCGGACCATGGCGGGGTTCATTCGGCATGCGAACCTCGCGGCGGCGATCGTGGTCGGGCTCGGCTGCGAGCGCAACCAGATCTCGGGGCTGATGAAGGAACAGGGCCTCGAGGTTGGCCCCAATCTCCATACCTTCACCATGCAGGAGACCGGCGGTACGCGGAAATCGATCCAGGCGGGGATCGCCGCCGTGAAGGCGATGTTGCCGGAAGCCAATCGCGTCACGCGCCAGCGCGTCAGCGCAAGCCACCTGAGCGTCGGTCTCCAATGCGGCGGCTCGGACAGCTTTTCGTCGATAACGGCAAATCCGGCCCTGGGAGCCGCCGTCGATATCCTGGCGCGCCACGGGGGGACGGGGATCCTGTCCGAAACTCCGGAGATCTACGGCGTCGAACACACGCTGACGCGTCGCGCCGCAAGCCGCGAGGTCGGCGAGAAGCTGATCGAGCGGATCAGGTGGTGGAAGGACGAGTACAATGCCGGCCGCGATACCCAGATCAACGGCGTCGTAAGCCCCGGCAACCAGATGGGCGGGCTGGTCAACATCTTCGAAAAGTCGCTTGGCTCGGCGATGAAGGGCGGGACCGGGCCGTTGATGGCCGTCTACAGATATGCGGAGCAGGTCACGCAGAACGGCCTCGTCTTCATGGACACGCCTGGCTACGACCCCGTCTCGGTCACCGGCCAGATCGCGGGAGGCGCGAACCTGATTGCGTTCACGACCGGGCGGGGGTCGATGTTCGGGGCAAAGCCGGTTCCCTCCCTCAAGCTCGCGACCAATAGCGCGATGTACACGCGCCTCGAGGAGGACATGGACATTAATTGCGGAATCGTCATGGACGGCGAGAAGTCGATCGAGGATATGGGCCGAGACATCTTCGCGCTGATGCTGGAAACCGCCTCCGGCCAGAAGACCAAGAGCGAGTTGCTCGGGGTGGGCCGCTACGAGTTCGTTCCGTGGCAGATCGGGGTCGTCGGCTGACGCAGGCGCACGGGACCCTGCCGCGTCGGCAGCGGAACGCCCCTGCCGGCGTGGCGTTGATCGGGACAAGGAGAGAAGGAGCCGCAATGACGATCATGCTGCAGGACAACGACGCGCGCAGCCGTTTCGAGTACGAAGTCGACGGGCAGGTGGTGTTCGCCGATTATCGCCGCCAGGGCGACGTCCTGGCGATCCTGCATGTCGAGGCTCCACCCGCCTTGCGCGGGACGGGCGCCGCCGGAAAGCTGATGGAGGGCGTCGCGGAGAAGGCGCGCGCGGAGGGCATGAAGATCAGGCCGCTCTGCGGCTATGCCGCCGCATGGCTTCGCCGTCATCGCGCGCACCACGACCTCCTCGCCTGAGGGGGGTGGCGCTCACACGGTCGCCACCGGATTGAGCGGCGAGCCCACGGCTCCGGGAAGGCGCAGCGGGGGCGCGGTCAGGAAGAACCTGTAGCGGCCGCGCTCGCGCAGCCAAGCCGCGAGCGGCGTGAGGTGCCAGAGCTCGCCCAGATGAATGCCGTTCTTGAAGAGGCAATGCTCGTGGAGCGGCAGCGTCGAGCAGCAGGAAGTTTCGCCCGGCTGCGAGGGAAGGGCCTCCACCGCGTAGTTGTCGGCGATGAGGACTGCGAGTCCGCTATCGGTGATCCAGTCGAGCAGCCTGCGGTCGCGTCCGTTCAGGACGGAACAGGAATTGTGCAGCCGCTGCGGATCGGGCTCGCGCTTCATGTCGAGCACCACCTGCGCGAAGCCGGTATGGAGGCAGACCATGTCCCCCGTCTCGATCTCCACCCCGTCCGCCTCGATGACGCGCATGAGTTCGTCGTAGCCGACGAGCGTATGGGCATCCCCGTAATGGGCGTGGAGGTCGATCATCGCGGCCCGCCCCTGGACCCCGTGCGCCGCCATGTTCTCGATCCCGAGCCGGCCGGCGCGCGACGTGCTCTCGCCCTTCATGCCGGGGCCAATTCCGGCATCCTTGATGTCGGCTGGACCGATGATGTCCGTTCCGGCGCGAAACCCGTTGTAGAAGACGCGCTCCGCCACGCCGTCATCGTCCGCGTCAAAGCGGGATCCGACATGGCTGAGGGCGTCCCACTGGGTGGAATATTGCAGGTGGAGGATGACGAGATCGTCGCAGAAGACGTCCGTCGCATCCGCGTGATCGCCCCCAAGGACCGCGTTGAAATTGGGCTCTCCGTCACGCAGGGTCGGCCGCAGGATCGGCGGATTGCGGCGCGGATTGAGCGCGTTCCCGCCTGGATAGTCGAGCGGCAGGGAGAGGCAGAAACTGATGCCCTCCTTCGCCTCCGCCAGGCCCTCACGCACCTTCTCCCGTGTGATCAGGTTCAGCCGTCCGATCTGGTCGTCGGGACCGAAATCGCCCCAGTTCGAACCCTCCGGGCGACGTTTCCAGCGAGTCTGCGTCATCACGATTCCTCCCCTCGGCGGGTCGCGTGTCCCGCCCGGCCCTTGTTTCAGGCGGGCCTTCATCGGCTTGACTATAGGCGGATGTCGGCCTCGCGCACATGCCGAAGCCTGTGGAGGCAGATCCGGCGCTTGCGCCCATTGACGCCGCTCCCCGCCGCCGGCGCGGAGTCGTGCGTCAGCCGCTGAAGGTGTCGCAGTCGGCGATCTCGCCCGATCGCAATCCGGTCTGGAACCATTGCATGCGCTGCTCGGACGAGCCGTGGGTGAAGCTGTCGGGCACGACGCGCCCCTGGCCCGCCTGCTGCAGGCGGTCATCCCCGATGGCCGCCGCCGTCGCGAGCGCCTCCTGGACGTCTCCATCCTCGAGCGCCTGCCAGCCGGCGTCCGCGAAATGCGCCCAGACGCCCGCGATGCAATCCGCCATCAGTTCCACCTTGACCGACAACGCATTGGACTCGGCCTCGGACGCGCCCTGCCGCGCTTCCTGCACCCGTGGCAGGACGCCGAGGAGGTTTTCCACATGATGGGCGACCTCGTGAGCGATCACATAGGCATAGGCGAAGTCGCCGCCGCCGCCCAGCCGGGCATCCATCTCGCCGAAGAAGGAGGTGTCGAGATAGATCGTCTGGTCGAGCGGGCAGTAGAACGGCCCGGTCGCCGACTGCGCGAAGCCGCAGCCTGATTGCGTCGCACCGGAAAACAGCGTCAGGCGCGGTTCGGCATAGGAGATGTTCGCCTGGGCAGGGAGAATCTGGTGAAGACATCCTCGGTGTTCCCGAGGATCGACGCGACGAAACGGCCAGTCTCGTCTTCGGGCGTGCCGACGACGTCCTGTTGCGTCGCCCCGCCGCCCGACGCCATCTCGGCTCCCTCGATCAGGAGGCGCGGATCGATTCCGAGCGCGTAGCCGAGGAGCCCGAGGATCAGGACGGCGCCGATGCCAAGTCCTCCCGCGGCGCCCGCACGCCTGCCGCGACGGTCATTCACATTGCTCGACGTCCGAAACCTGCCCCAACGCATGACCTTCGACTCCGCTTCGTCGTCGGCTGCACGCCATGCGGCGACGCCCGATCGGGCCTATAACGCGGCAATTGCGGAATTCGTTGCGGCTGCGCCGCCGACGCCTAAGGCTTGCGTTTAGGCTCTCCGGCGGCGGCGGATATCGCAGCGTCGTCGAGGCCAAGCGCGCTCAGGACCTCCTGCGTATGCTGGCCCGTCGCCGCCACGTCGCCGCCGCCGGTGAGCATCGCGCCGTCGACCTCGAAGGGGAGGGCGGGCGCGCGGAAGGTCTCGCCCCCCGCCAGATGCGAGACGGCCAGTCCGCCGGGACGCATCACGTGCGGGTCTCGGAACATGTCGGCGGGTTTCGCAATCGGCGAGAACGGGATGCCGAGCCGCTCGAAAGCTTCCGCGAGTTCCGCGCGCGTGCGTCCGGCGATGGCGGCCGAGAAGACGGGGAGGGTGCGGTGCCGGGCGTTGATCTGGTCCATCCGCGTCTGGAGGCCGGGATCGGCGAGAAGTTCACCAAGCCCGAGATATTCGCAGAGCAGCCGCCACTGCCCCTCCGTCACCGCGCTGACGAAGATCTGGGCGCCGTCGGCGGTGCCGAAGATGTCGTAGACGGGCCAGGAGAAGTCGCGCTCCGGCATCGGGGGCGGCTCGCGGCCCTCGAGTTCGAACTGCACCATGTGCTGGGCGACGAGGAGCAGGCAGTTCTCGAACAGACCGATCCGGATCGAGCGGCCGCGTCCCGTGGCGTCGCGTTCGCGCAGGGCCGCGACCACCGACAGCGCGCCGAACAGCCCCGCCATGATGTCGTTGGCGGATGATCCGACGCGCAGCGGGCGGCCGGTGGGGCCGGTCATGTAGGCCAGCCCCGTCATCATCTGCACGACTTCGTCGAGGGCGGTGCGATTTTCGTAGGGGCCGGAGAGGAAGCCCTTGTGGGAGGCGAGGATGAGCTTCGGGAAGCGGGCGCGCAACTCCGCGGGATCGGCTCCCATCTTCGCCAGCGAGGCATCGCGGAAATTCTCGACGAAGACGTCAGCCGTCGCGAGCAGCGCATCGAGCGCGGCGCGTCCGGCCTCTGTCTTGAGGTCGAGCTGCACGGATTTCTTTCCCCTGTTGAACAGCGGAAAGAAGGGCCGTCCCATGCCGGAGAGGTCGCGTGTCTTGTCGCCCTCGGGCGGCTCGACCTTGATGATCTCCGCCCCAAGAAAACCGAGAAACATGCCGCAGGAAGGCCCCATGATCATGTGGCTCATTTCGACCACGCGAATGCCTGCGAGCGGTGCGAAATCGGCTTCCATGCAATCACCCTTCCCCGAGGCGGCCACGCGCCAAGGATGGCGCTTCCGTCGGAATTAGCGGTCCTGAAAGTCAGTTCCAAGGATTCCCGTGTGCCCGCAATCGGCAAACAGAATTGGGATTCGGGCACGCATCCGGGGCAGTCGCCCTGGACCGCGGACACGATAACAGAATCCGGCGCCATTCGCCTCACCCCAGGGCGAGCGACCGCCGTTGACAGGGGCGATGCCGGAGAGGAACCTTCATGCGGCGACAAGGTGAAGGAGGGGGCGCGCGTGAATCTGTCATCCCTGCTCAAGGCAAGATCGGACGGGGGGCGGCCGGTTCGGGTGGCGCTCATCGGAGCCGGAAAGTTTGGCTCCATGTTTCTCTCGCAGGTGCCCACCATTCCCGGGCTCGAGGTCGCCGTCATCGCGGATCTCGATCCGGACCGGGCTCGCGCGGCGTGCCGCGAAGTCGGGTGGGATGCCGGGCGCATCGCCGGGACGAGCTTCACGGACGACGGCAAGGCCGCGTGCGGCTTCAGCGGGGTCGAGGTGGTGGTCGAGGCCACGGGTCATCCCGAGGCGGGGATCGCGCATGCGCTGGCGGCCATCGAAGCCGGGCGTCATGTGGTCATGGTCAATGTCGAGGCCGACGTTCTCGCCGGGCCCTTCCTCGCCGAGAAAGCGCGGGAGCGCAACGTCGTCTACTCCATGGCCTATGGCGACCAGCCGGCGCTCGTGGCGGAGATGGTGGACTGGGCGAGGTCGACCGGCTTCAGCGTCGTCGCCGCAGGCAAGGGCACGAAGTTCCTGCCGCATTTTCACAAGGTGACGCCTGCCGATGTCTGGACGCATTACGGCGTGACGCCGGAGGAGGCGAAAGCTGCCGGGATGAACCCGCAGATGTTCAATTCCTTCCTCGACGGCACGAAATCGGCGCTCGAGATGGCTGCGATCGCCAATGCCTGCGATCTCGACGTGCCGCAGGACGGCCTGATGTTTCCGCCCTGCGGCATCGACGATCTGGCGCATGTGATGCGCCCGCGGGAAAAAGGCGGCTGCCTCGAGCGGGAAGGGATGGTCGAGGTCGTCTCGTCGCTGGAGCGGGACGGAGGCCCGGTCTTCCGGGATTTGCGCTGGGGCGTCTATGTCGTCTTCAAGGCGCCGAACGACTATGCCGCCGCCTGTTTCCGGCAATATGGACTGCCGACGGACGCCACGGGCCGCTATGCGGCGATGTACAAGCCGTTTCACCTCATCGGGCTGGAGCTTTCCGTGTCGATCCTGAGCGCGGCGCTGCGGGGCGAGGCGACGGGATCGACGCGGACGTGGCGCGGGGATGTCGCGGCCGTGGCGAAACGCGATCTCGCGGCCGGCGAGACCCTCGACGGCGAGGGCGGCTACACCGTCTATGGTCGCCTCGTTCCCGCTTCGCGAAGCCGGGAGGGCCGCATGCTGCCGATCGGTCTCGCGCACGGCGTCAGGCTGACGCGCGCGGTCGCGGCGGGGGAAATCGTCACGGCGGATGATGTGTCTCTCGACGAGGAGCGCCCCGCCGTGCGGATCCGATCGGAGATGGCGGCCCAGGCCGCATTCGTTTCCTGACCTCCCCCGCCGTCAACGGCAAGATCGACGCCCCGCCTGCTGCTGAATGGCACGAATGCCCCTGTGGCGGCCGTTTCAACTCTTAAGCCGTGGCGGCGTCTCCACCAGAATAACGCCCATCGCGTGAGATCGAGCGCGCGACCCGCTGCCTGCGAGCAGCATTCCGGACCTTGGGCGAAAGTAAGGATCATGCAACGATCGATGCCTGTCGCCGTCGGCGCCCGCCGCCGCGGCAAGGCCCCGCCATACCCGGCGGGGCGCCATATCCTGCGGCTCGTACTGGACGGTATTCCCCGCGAGGTCATGCTCATCGTGCCGAGCAGCTACGACGGCGCCGCCGCCGTGCCGCTGGTGCTCGACCTGCATGCCTCCAGCATTACGCCGGAGATCGAGCTTGCGGTGACCCGCCTCGACGCCGCCGCCGAGGCGGAGGGATTCCTGCTTGCGCTTCCCGTGGCGGTCCGGCTCTGCGAAAGGGGCGGCGCTATGTGGAACGTGCCGCGCGATGCCGGTTGGCCGGACGACGTCGCCTTTATCGGCGCCGTCCTCGACGCTATCGAGGAGGCCTTCTGCATCGACGCTGGGCGCATCTATGCCGCCGGCTATTCCGGCGGCGCGCGCCTCGCATCCGAACTCGCGCACCGGATGCCGGCGCGCATCGCCGCCATTTCGGCCATCGGCGGCCTGCGGGGGCCGGGGCCCGATCGTGTCCGGCCCGCCAACCCTCCCGCGATCCTCGCCGTCCACGGGCTCGCCGATCCGGTCAACCCCTTCGACGGTGATCCCGCGGGCAGTCCCGACTACTGGACCTATGGTGTGCACGAAGCGATCCGGCGCTGGCGCGCCTGGCTGGGCTGCAGCCTCGCTCCGAAGGAAATCAACTCGGGTGGCGTTACCCGGCTCGAGCTCGCCGGCTGCGTTGGCGGAGGCGCGCTCACCGTCTACAGCGTCGAGGGCCTCGGGCACACATGGCCGGGCAGTCCCTTCGCCTTCCCCGCCTATACCGGGGCGACGGTTGCGACACTCGACGCCACCCGGCTCACCCTCGACTGGTTCGCGCGGCACCCCCGGCAATTGTCCGTCGCCGGCGCAGCATCCCGCTGATGTTCCGGTTCCCGACGCCGCACCCGAAGCGGGCGGCGAAACCCACTCCTCGTCCGGAGGACTTTCCCATGCGATACATTCCCTTGCGAAACGCTCCCTTGCGTCACCTTGGCATCCTCGCCTATGCCGGCATCGCCTATCTCCTGGCGCTGGCCAACATCGCCTACATCGTAGGATTTCTTGCGGATTTCGGCGTTCCGAAGACGGTGAATTCAGGCGGTTACGATGGCGATTTATGGCGTGCCGTCGCAATTGACGCCGCCCTCGTGCTCGGCTTCGGCCTGCACCACTCGATCACCGCCCGGACCGCGTTCAAGCGCTGGTGGACGAAGTTCGTGCCCGCCCATATCGAGCGGGCCACGTATCTCTACATGACTGCCGCCGCCACCGCGTTGCTGGTGATCTTCTGGCAGCCGGTCCCGGTCACCCTGTGGCGCGTCGAGAGCGTGCCGGCGATCATCGCCATTACAGCGCTTTACCTTGCTGTCTGGGGAGCCATGTTCGCGGCCACCTTCCAGTTCGGCCATCTCGGCTTCTTCGGTTTCGCGCAGGCCTGGCGCCGCGTGCGCAGGACGCCGCCGCCCGAGACGCCGCTGGCCTCGCGCTATCTCTACGCCCTCATCCGGCACCCGATCAGCCTCGGCTGGATGCTGACGCCCTGCCTCGTGCCTCACTTCACGATCGGCCAACTCGTCTTCGCCGCCAGCGCCACGCTCTACGTCCTGATGGCGACGCCGTTCGAGGAAGCGGACCTGATCGATGAACTGGGGGATGCCTATCGCCGCTATCGCGAGCGCGTTCCGGCCTTTCTGCCGCTCCCGCGCCTCGGCAGGTCCCGCATCCGGAAGGAGGCGGTGGCGCATGAGGGATCGGCCCGGAATCCGTGACAGGGACCGGTGCGCCGACCTCGTGCTGACGGGGCGGGGCGGTATCCCCGCCCCGAAGATGACTCATGCCCCGTGTCTTCAGGCGCGGTCAGATCATTCCGGCGTTGCGCAGTGCGAGATGCGCGCCGAGAAGAAGAAGGCCGATGAAGAAATATCGCCTGAAGACGGTCGCGCTGATCCGCGAGCGGACCCATTGTCCCATCGCCATCCCGGCCAGCGCCGGAAGCAGGGCGGCGAAGGAGGAGCCGGTCAGGTCGAGGTCGAGCGCGCCGCCAGTCGCAAGGGCAAGGGCGAGCGAGACGGTCGCGACGAGGAAGGAGAGCCCGAGCGCTTGCACCAGTTCGTTCTTGTCGAATCCGAGCGCCTGAAGATACGGGACGGAGGGAATGACGAAAATGCCAGTCGCGCCGGTTACCAGCCCGGTGGCGATGCCGGCGGCGGGAGACATCCACCATTCTGTTCTCGGCGGCACGACAAGCCGGAAGCCGGTGAGCCCGGACACTGCATAGATGATCAAGGTGACGCCAAGGGCGAGGGCGGCGATGCCGCTCGATCCTCCGGTGAGAATTCCAGCCGTCGCCATCGTGCCGATTGCGATTCCGAACATCATCGTCCAGATACGCCGGACGACCGTTCCGAAACGGGAGCCCGCCGTCTGCCAGATATTCGTGGCGAGCGACGGCACGATCAGAAGCGCCACCGCCTGCGCCGGAGGCATGACCACGCTCAGGAGGCCGACCGTGATCGTCGGCAGGCCGAGCCCGATGACGCCCTTGATGATGCCGCCGAGCAGGAACGTCGCGAAGATGAAGGTCAGCAGAAGCGGCGTTTCGGCGAAAACCTGCATCATCTGCCGCTTTCAAGACAAGTCGTGCTGCGCGCAGAAGGCCCGAGGCGACTGGAGCCGTCAAGACCCTGCCAGTCCAGAAGTCCTGAAACAACGCGCAGGGCGACATTGGGAGCTTTTGATATCCCTCAATGCATCTGTCTTCCCTTCGGTCGATGATCGTCAGGACTTCCACGGGGTCTGTGAAGGAGGCGATGGCGACGATGCGTTCGACCGAGTCCATGCAGAGCCCGATCGTGAAGGACCCGTCGCGGTCCCGCCTGAGGCCGAACCTGCGCGACTACGCCGAGACCCGCTCGCGCTTCACCTGGGACGATGCCTGGGACCTGCTCGACGGGCTGCCCGGCGGGAAGGGCTACAACATCGCTCACGAGGCCGTGGACCGGCACGCCGCCGGACCACGCGCGGAACGCACGGCCATCCGCTGGATCGGCAAGAACGGTGCGCGGCGGGACATCACCTATCGCCAGCTGAAGGCCGAGACTGACCGGTTCGCAAACGCGCTGCAGGGGCTCGGCGTGAAGCCGGGGGAGCGCGTCTTCATCCTGATGGGACGCCTGCCGGAACTCTACATCGCCGTTCTTGGCTCCCTGAAGGCCGGCTGCGTCGTCTCGCCCCTGTTCTCCGCCTTCGGCCCGGAGCCCATCGCGACCCGCATCGAGATGGGCGAGGGGAGGGTCCTGGTCACGACCCCGGCGCTCTACCAGCGCAAGGTCGCGCAGCTGCGCGAGCGGCTGCCCAGCCTGAAGCACGTCGTCCTTGTCGGCGAGGATGCTCCCGAGGGCGAGGGTGTGCGGCGTTGGGATGCGCTGATCGAGGGGGCCGCCGCCGAATTCACCATCGCCCCGACCGATCCGGAGGACATGGCGCTTCTGCACTTCACCAGCGGGACGACGGGCAAGCCGAAGGGCGCAATCCACGTGCACGGAGCGGTCGTGGCCCATCACGTGACGGGGCTCTACGCCCTCGATCTGCACGACGAGGACATCTTCTGGTGCACGGCGGATCCCGGGTGGGTGACGGGCACGAGCTACGGCATCATCGCGCCGCTCACCAACGGCGTGACGAGCATCGTCGTCGAGGCGGAATTCGACGCGCAGGCCTGGTACGCGATCCTGGAGCGCGAGCGCGTCAGCGTCTGGTACACGGCTCCCACCGCCATCCGCATGATGATGCGCCTGGGGGCCGAGGCCGTGAAGGGCTACGATCTTTCGGCCTTGCGCTTTCTCGCCAGCGTCGGCGAGCCGCTCAATCCGGAAGCCGTCATCTGGGGCAAGGAGGCCTTCGGCCTGCCGTTCCATGACAATTGGTGGCAGTCGGAAACCGGCGGAATCATGATCGCCAACTTCGCCGCGCTCGACATCAAGCCGGGCTCGATGGGCCTGCCGCTTCCCGGCATCGAGGCGGCGATCGTGCGGCGGGTGGAGGGCGGGGTGGAAACCGTCGAGGAGCCCATGGTCGAGGGCGAGCTGGCGCTCAGGAAGGGCTGGCCCTCGATGATGCGCGGCTATCTCCACGAGGAGGAGCGCTACGCGAAGTGCTTCTCGGGGGACTGGTACCTCACGGGCGATCTCGCGAAGCGCGATGCCGACGGGTACTACTGGTTCGTCGGGCGGGCGGATGACGTGATCAAGTCCGCCGGTCATCTCATCGGGCCCTTCGAGGTCGAGAGCGCGCTCATGGAGCACCCCGCCGTCGCGGAAGCGGCGGTCATCGGCAAGCCCGACCCGACGATGGGCGAGATGGTGAAGGCCTTCGTAGCGCTCAAGCCGGGATACGAGGCGACGGACGCCCTGCGGAAGGAACTCCTCGGCCATGCGCGGAAGAAGCTCGGTCCCGCCGTCGCCCCCAAGGAGATCGACTTCCGCGTCAACCTCCCCAAGACGCGTTCCGGCAAGATCATGCGCCGGCTCCTCAAGGCGCGGGAACTCGGCCTGCCGGAAGGCGATCTTTCGACTCTCGAGAGCGACGAGAAATGAGCGACAAGGTTCATCTCGATCATGCGCACGGCCTCACGCTGCTACGCGAGATGGAGCGCATCCGGCGCTTCGAGGCGAAATGCGTCGAGCTCTACCAGGCGCAGAAGATCAGGGGTTTCCTGCATCTCTACGACGGCGAGGAGGCCGTCGCGGTGGGCGTGATGCAGGCGCTCGAGGAGCGGGACGCCGTCGTCGCCACCTACCGCGACCATGGCCATGCGCTCGCGCGCGGCGTTCCCATGGGGCCGCTCATGGCCGAGATGTTGGGCAAGGTCGAGGGCTGCAGCCGGGGGCGCGGCGGCTCGATGCACTTCTTCGACGCCGCCAGCCGTTTCTACGGCGGCAACGCCATCGTGGGCGGCGGCCTGCCGGTCGCGGTCGGGATCGCCATGGCGGACAAGGCCCTGCGCGACGGGGCGGTCACCGCATGCTTCTTCGGCGAGGGGGCGGCGGGCGAGGGCGAATTCCACGAATCCATGAACCTCGCGGAGATCTGGAAGCTGCCCGTCCTCTTCGTCTGCGAGAACAACCTCTACGCCATGGGCGTCCCGCTGGAGATATCGGAGGCGCAGACCGACGTCTTTCGCAAGGCTGAAGGCTACCGCATGCCAGGGGAGCGGATTGACGGGATGGATCCGGTCCAGGTCGAGGCGGCGGCGCGGCGCGCGGTCGCCTCCATCCGCGCAGGCAACGGGCCGTATTTCCTCGAATGCCGCACCTATCGCTTCCGCGCCCACTCGATGTTCGACGCGCAGCTCTACCGCACGCGCGAGGAGATCGCCCTGTGGAAGGAGCGCGACCCGATTGCCCGCCTGCGCAGGTGGCTGCTCGAGACGCACATGATCTCGGATCATGAGATCGCGGAGTTGGAAGCCGCGATCGCCGCCGAAATCGACGAGGCCGTCGCCTTCGCGGAAGCCGGGACCCTGGAGGACGTGGCGGATCTCGAGCGTTTCGTCCTGATGGACGAGGTGCCGCAATGAGCGCCGAGCCCATTCGCATGACCTACCGCGAGGCCTGCCGGCAGGCGATCCGCGATGCGCTTTCGGCTGATCCGCGAACCTTCGTGATGGGCGAGGATGTCGGGCTCTATGGCGGCTGCTATGCGGTGACGAAGGGCCTCATCGACGAATTCGGACCCGACCGGATTCGTGACACGCCGCTGGCCGAGAGCGCCTTCGTCGGCGCGGGGATCGGGGCGGCGATGGCGGGGATGCGGCCGATCGTTGAGATCATGACCTGCAATTTCAGCCTGCTCGCCCTCGACCAGATCATGAACAACGCGGCCACGATCCCGCACATGTCCGGCGGTCAGTTCGCCGTGCCCCTCGTGATCCGCATGGCGACCGGCGCGGGGAGGCAGCTCGCGGCCCAGCACTCGCATTCGCTGGAGGGCTGGTACGCGCATATTCCGGGGATCAAGGTCCTTGCCCCCGGGACGATCGAGGATGCGCGGTTCATGCTGAAGGCCGCGCTCGCGGACCCGAACCCGGTGCTGATCTTCGAGCATATCGTGCTGTACAACGCCGAGGGCGATCTCGATCCGGGGGTGAGCGAGGTCGATATCGCGCGCGCGAAGATCCGGCGACCGGGACGCGACGTCAGCCTCGTCACCTACGGCAACAGCCTTCCCAAGGCGCTCGACGCGGCCGCCGAATTGGCGGGGCAGGGAATCGAGGCGGAGGTGGTCGATCTGCGCGTGCTCCGGCCCCTGGACGACGCCACGATCTTCGAGAGCGTCGGCCGCACGCGCCGCTGCATCATCATTGACGAGGGCTGGCGGAGCGGCTCGATTTCCGCCGAGATTGCGGCGCGCCTCGCCGACGAGATGTTCTTCGAACTCGACGCCCCCGTGCGCCGGATCTGCGCGCGCGAGGTGCCGGTACCCTACGCCGCCCATCTCGAGGAAGCGGCGCTGCCGCGCACGGCCGATATCGTCGCCACGGCGAAAGCGCTTGTGAGGCCGCAATGAGCGATTTCACGATGCCGTCGCTGGGGGCCGACATGGAGAGCGGCACCGTCGCCGAATGGCTCGTCAAGCCGGGCGCCCAAGTCCACAAGGGGGACGTGATCGCGGTGGTCGAGACCCACAAGGGGGCGATCGAGGTCGAGATTTTCGACGAGGGCGTGATCGAGGAGCTTCTCGTGGAGGAGGGGGAGGAGGTTCCGGTCGGGACTGTCCTCGCGCGGCTGGCGAAGGCGGGGGAGGCGGCGGCTCCCGTAGCTCCAGTGGTCGAGGAGGCTCGGCGAGAGCCTGAACCGGAGCCTGAGCTCCGCCCCGAGCCGCAGCCCACGCGCGCGCCCGCGCCATCGCCCGAGCCCGTCCGTACGACAGCGCCGGGCGATCGCGCGAAGGTGAGCCCGGCGGCGCGGCGTCGGGCGGCGGAGCGGGGGATCGATTCCGGGACGCTCCACGGCACCGGCATCGACGGCTCCGTCACGCTGGCCGATGTCGAGGCGGCCCCTCCCGCCCCGCAGCATCAAGAGGCACCCCCGAAAGCCACAAAGGTCCGGCGCGGCTTCGACCCCGTCCAGATGCGCAAGGGCATCGCGGCGGCGATGTCGCGTTCGAAGCGCGAGATCCCGCATTACTATCTCGCGACCACGATCGACATGAGCCCGGCGCAGGCCTGGCTCCGGGAATACAACGCCGCCCGCGATCCGGACGAGCGGCTGCTTCCGGCGGTTCTCTATCTGCGCGCGGCGGCTCTCGCCCTGAAGGAGGTTCCGCAACTCAATGGATTCTGGGAGAAGGACGCCTTTGCCCCGTCCGCGGCCATCCATATCGGCTGGGCGATCTCGCTGCGCGGCGGCGGGCTGATCGCGCCAGCGATCCGCGACGTCGACAAGCTGTCCATTGCCGATCTGATGCACGCCTTGAAAGACGTTGTCGCCCGCGCCCGCAGCGGCGGGCTGCGCAGCTCCGAGATGACGGATGCAACCTTCACGATCACGAGCCTCGGGGAGCGCAGCGCCGAGAGCGTGGGCGGGATCATCTACCCGCCGCAGGTGGCGATCCTCGGGCTTGGCAGCGTCGTCGAGCGCCCATGGGTCGCCGATGGCGCGGTCGTCCCGCGCCCGCTCGTGCAAGCCTCGCTCGCCGCCGATCATCGCGCCAGCGACGGGCATGTCGGCGGCCTGTTCCTTTCGACCTTCGCACGCCTCATGCAGGAGCCGCCAAAGCCATGACCTCCCGCGCCATGAACGCCGAAGACATTTGCAAGCTCGCCATCGGGATCCTGTCGGACATCGCCCCCGAGACGGATCCGTCCACCTTGGGCGGAGACGAGGACATTCGCGAGGCGCTCGACATCGACTCGATGGACTTCCTCAATTTCGTGACCGCGCTCAACAAGCAGACCGGCATCCCGATTCCCGAGGAAGATTACCCAAGGCTCTTCACGCTCGGTGGCGTAGCGGACTATCTCAGCGGCAAGTAGCGGCTCCGGGCCAGACCTGAACCGCATCGATGCAGGCCTTCGCCCGCTGGTCGGGGTCGACGATTGACCAGATCAGCGAGGCGGCAGCGGTCATGTCGCCCCGAGACGCGAGACGCACCGCAACGTGTCGGGCCACGGTATCGGCCGTGTCCGAATCGCGTACGTCGTCGAGCGTCCGCAAGGCTTCGTCCGCGTGCCCCGTATGCACCTGCAGAACCGCGACCAGCTCAAATGCGCGCTCCCGATATCCGCTGTCGTCGCCGATGGGCCACCAGTTGCTTAGCCCCGCCGCGATCGAATGCGCCAACCGCAACGTAGCGCCTGCGCCAAACTCGCCGCGGGCGTGTTGCCTGCACGCGATGAGGGCAAGCGATCTCACCGGCTGGAGGGAAATGGGGTCTGTCCCTTCCGAAAGCGCCAGCCTGATCGCCTCGTCGAAGTCACCGCGTTCGGCGGCCGAAACGACGGCGGCTGACGCGGCCAGGCTGAGCTTCAGGAAAATCTCGGTCTCGCGCTCAAGGTCGAGCCGATCGGGCAGATCCATTGCCGCGAGACGGCGCCGGGAACGGTTCAGCCTCTCCGTCTCGAACTGCGGGTCGAGATCGGTCCTCGCGAAGGGGCGCCAGAAGCGGCGCAACTGCGAGAGATCCTGCTCGGATTCCGCAAGCGTACGTCTCGCCCCATCAAAGTCCGCGACCCGCGCCTGCTCCAGCGCAAGCAGCGATCTCAGCCCCGGGCTGATGCTGCGATCCTTCGCAACGGCGCGCAGGAGGAGGGCGGGGGTGCCTGTTGCCCTCGGCATCCCTCGCCGCAGGGCAGCCCGGCGCATCCGGTAAGTCGCGGCATGCACGTATGCTGCGGGGAGGCGCAGGAGCACCGTTGTCATCAGGAGAAGGCCGAAGAGAACGCCGATCGCCTGCTCCAGCAACTTTTTCATCTTCTCTCCTCCGCGAGGCCGAGCATTCTCTGGCGTTGGGGACAAATCAAGACGACGACAAGGCGTTGCGGAATCGGAAACCAGATCGCCCGTGCCGCCGCGGCGAGCGACCGATCGTTGCGCCGACGGGTTGACAAGCAGGGCGCTTTCTCCCCGCTGGAACCCATTCTCCTCCCTCACGTTGCTTGAAGATCGGCGTTTCCGGAGGGGCCAATGAGGCGGATGACCGGCACGATCATCCTGGTGCAGGAAGGGCGTTTTCGCCTGCGGACGCCCGACGGACGTTCGGAACTCTTCCTTCTCGCCCCCGGGGCCCCCGTCGAGCCTCAGGATCTTCCGAAACTCGCCCGCCGCGGAACCCGTCTCACCGTCCACTACAGCACCGCGCCGGGGCGGATGGCGGGACTGGCGCATGACCTCGTCGAAGCCAGGAGGGGCGCGTGAGAATCGGGCGACGCAGTGCGGGCGAGCGGCTCGGCCATTTTCTCCGCAACTGGTCGCTGCCGCGGCAGGCAGCTGGAGCCGATCACAGATCGGCCGCCGCCCGAAGCGAGATGTCGGAGCGCCTGCGCCCGCGCCTCGACCAGGCGGACAGCGTCGGCGTCGGGGTCTGCCCCTATTGCGCCGTCGGATGCTCCACGCTGCTTTATGCGAAGGAGGGTTCGCTCATCCACGTCGAGGGCAACCCGAGGAGCCCCATCAACCAGGGTACGCTCTGCCCCAAGGGGGCGACGCTCCTGAGCCTGCACAGCAATCCCGATCGCCTCGTCACGATCAAGTACCGCGCCCCGCATTCCGAAAGCTGGGAGGACAAGCCGCTCGACTGGGCGATGGACCGCATCGCCAGGCTCGTCAAGCAGACCCGTGACGAGACCTTCGTCGAGGCGCTGCCGGACGGCACGACGGTCAACCACACGCTCGGCATCGCCTCGCTCGGCGGCGCGACCCTCGACAACGAGGAGAACTACCTGATCAAGAAGGTTTTCGGCGGTGGTCTCGGGATGGTCTGCATCGAGAACCAGGCCCGCGTCTGCCACTCGAATTCGGTTCCGAGCCTCGGCGCATCCTTCGGGCGCGGAGCGGCCACGATGCCGCAATGGGATCTGGCGAATTCCGACAGCGTCCTCGTCATGGGCTCGAACATGGCCGAGGCGCACCCGATCGCCTTTCGTTTCGTTCTGCAGGCGAAGGAGCGCGGCGCGACGGTCATGCACGTGGATCCGCGCTTCACGCGAACCTCGGCGCTTGCGGATATCTACGCCCCGATCCGCGCCGGAAGCGACATCGCCTTCCTCGGCGGGATCATCCGCCACCTGATCGAGAACGACCTGTGGTTCCGGGACTACGCCATCCCCTACACCAATCTCGCCACGATCATCTCGCCCGGGTTCGAGGACACCTCGGCCCTCGACGGCTTCTTCTCCGGCTGGAACGAGAAGAAGCAGGCCTACGACTATGACAGCTGGCAATACAAGGATCTTGTCGTTCCCTCGGTCCTGTCAGAGCACTACCTGAACACGGCGGAATCCTTTTCCGAGCAGACGAGCCGCCTGCACGATCATCCGCCGCGCCAGGATCCGTCGCTGCAGCATCCGCAATGTGTCTACCAGATCCTGAAGCGGCACTACGCCGCCTATACGCCCGAGATGGTGGAACGCACGACAGGGTGTCCGAAGGACGTCTTCCTCAAGATCGCCCGGACGCTCGCCCGCAATTCCGGCCGGGAGCAAACAGGAGCGATCTGCTACGCGGTTGGCTGGAACCACCACTCGGTCGGCGTCCAGATGATCCGCGCCGCTGCAATCATCCAGTCGCTGCTGGGCAATATCGGCCGCCCGGGCGGCGGCATCATCGCCCTGCGAGGGCATTGCAGCATCCAGGGCTCGACGGATATTCCCACGCTCTACAACATGCTGCCGAGCTACCTGCCACAGCCGAACGCCTTCAAGCCGCAGGCCCGGAGTTTCGAACAATTCCTCGAGGACGAAACGATTCCGACCGGCTGGTGGAACAACTTCCCCAAATACATCACCAGCCTGCTTCGCGCCTGGTATGGCGACGCCGTCGGGCCTCACAACGAGTGGGGCTTCCACTGGCTGCCCAAGATCGTGGGCGATCACTCGCAGCAGACCCTGACGCTCGCCATGAATGACGGCCTCGTCCGGGGCCTGTTCCTGCTCGGGCAGAACGTCGTGATGGGAGGATCGAACTCGAAGCTCATCCAGCGCGGCCTCGGCAAGCTGGACTGGCTGGTGGTGCGCGATCACGCCGAGATCGAGAGCGCCAATTTCTGGCAGAAGGGTCATGCAATAAGGGGCGGAGAACTGCGGCCGCAGGATATCGGCACCGAGATATTCCTGATGCCCGCCGAAATCGCCGGGGAGAAGGAGGGCACCTTCACCAACACGCACAGGCTCGTGCAATGGCACGACAAGGTCATCGACGGACCCGGCGAGAGCCGCTCCGAGCTCTGGTTCATCCACGATCTGGGGCGTCGTCTCAAGGCGCTCTACGCCGACAGCACGGAGCCGCGCGACGAACCCATCCGTCACATCACCCTCGACTATCCCGTCATCAACGGGCGAGGCGATATCTCCGCCGAGGCCGTCCTCAGGGAGATCAGCGGCTATTCCTGGCCCGACAGGAAGCAGTTGTCGAGCCTGAAGGAACTGAAGGACGATGGCTCGACGGCCTGCGGCAGCTGGATCTATTGCGGGGCCTTTCCGCGCGACGATCACAACCAGACACGCTCCCGCGAGCCTGATCCGGCCGCCGGACCCGGCACCCATCTCGGCTGGGCCTTCGCCTGGCCGGCGAACCGGCGCACGCTCTACAACCGCGCCTCCGCCGATCCCGAGGGAAAGCCCTGGTCGGAACGCAAGCGGCTCGTCTGGTGGGACGAGGCGGAAGGCAAGTGGAATAGTCCCGACGAGATCGATTTCGAGCCCGACAAGCGCCCCGACTTCCGCCCCGACTGGTCGAGCCGTCCCCAGGGCATGGACGCCCTTCGCGGCGACGAGCCCTTCATCATGATGCCCGACGGGCGCGGCGCGGTGTTCTCTCCTTCCGGACTCAAGGACGGCCCTTTGCCGACACACTACGAGCCGATCGAGAGCCCGGTCCGCAACCCGCTCTACGCGGCGCAGTCGAATCCGGCAGCGAAGCGCTGGGACCGCGAGGACAATCCGCTCCACGAGGTCGCCGATCCACGTTTTCCGCATGTGCTGACCACCTACCGTCTCACCGAGCACCATTGCGGCGGAACGCCGACGCGCGGGGTCCCGCACACTGCGGAACTCCAGCCTCAGGGCTTCGCCGAAATTCCACCGGAACTGGCGCGCGATCTTGGCGTGCGGCATCTCGGATGGATCGTGATCTCGACGGCGCGCGGCGAAATCGAGACGCGCGCGATGGTCACCCGGCGGCTGCGGCCCTTCATGATCGACGGGGTGCGCATCTTCCAGGTCGGGATGCCCTGGCATTTCGGCTGGGAGGGGCACGCGACGGGCGATATCGCGAACGTGCTCACCGCGGTCGTCGGCGATCCGAACACCAGCATGCACGAGAACAAGGCGCTCACCTGCGCCGTTCGCAAGGGCCGGCTGCGCGACGCGCGCGCCTCCCGCAAAGAGGAGGCGTGATGCGCAATCCACCGATCGAACCCGGCATGCATCTGGACGAGGGAGAACTCACCTCCGGGACGCATATCGAGGCCGGACGGCAATATGGGTTCTTCACCGACACGACCTTGTGCATCGGCTGCAAGGCCTGCGAGGTCGCGTGCAAGGAATGGAACCAGCTTCCGGCCGAGGAGGGCGAACTCTCCGGCATGAGCTACGACAACACGCGCGCGCTCTCCGCGACGACCTGGCGCCACGTCGCCTTCGTCGAGCAGATGGGGCCGGAGCGGGAGCGGCCCGACGCGATGGAGCCCTTCCAGAGCCGCTGGCTGATGATGAGCGACGTGTGCAAGCATTGCGAGCCCGCTCCCTGTCTCGAAGCCTGCCCGACCGGCGCGATCTTCCGCACGGAATTCGATACGGTCGTCGTGCAGCAGGACATCTGCAACGGCTGCGGCTATTGCGTCCCCGCCTGCCCGTTCGGCGTGGTCGACCTCGACGAGGGCGACGGCAAGGCCCACAAGTGCACGCTTTGCTACGATCGCCTCAAGGGCGGCATGGAGCCGGCATGCTCCAAGGTATGCCCGACGGATTCGATCCAGTTCGGCGAATTGTCCGACCTCGACCGCCGGGCGCACGAGCGGGTCTCGAATCTCCGGGAGCGCGGCATGGAGGGGGCCTATCTCTATGGCGCGCCAGGAACCCCCGGCGCGACCGGCGGCCTGAAGCGCCTCAACGCCTTTTTCCTGCTGCTCGACCGCCCGGAGATCTACAACCTTCCGAGCGCGCCGACGCGCCCCGCCGACCGTATCGCGCCTTCGCTTGGCGCCGGTCTTGCCGCCTTCGTGAGCCTCACGGCCCTGGCCGCCGTATTGCTCGCCGGAAAGCAGGAGTGGCGTCGATGAGCAGGCGGGATACCGGGGAACGCAGCGGCTATGCGGGGCAAAACTACTACGACCAGCCACCACTCAAGCCGAGCCCGTGGGACTGGACTGTCAGCGGCTATATCTACCTTGCCGGGATGGCCGGCGCAGCGCAGACGCTGGCGCTCGTGGGCCAGCAGCTCGACCGCGGCCGGTATCGCGGCATGGTGCGCAACGCGCGCTATCTCGCAAGCTTTAACGCGGTGGCCGGAGCCGTTCTTCTGATCATCGACCTGCGCACGCCGCATCGCTGGTACAACATGATGCGCATCTTCCGCACGACCTCCCCGATGTCGTTCGGCTCCTATATCCTGACGGCGTTCGGAGGGTTCAGCGGATTGACCGCTATCGGCGAGCTGCTGCGCGGCCCTGGTCCGGCCGGCCGGGCGGCGGAGGCCCTCGCAGACATCGCCCAGTTCGGCGCGGCGGCGACCGGCGCCGGCGCGAGCACTTATACTGCGTCGGTCCTTTCCGCGACGAGCACGCCCTACTGGGCCGCCGCGCCCGCACATCTCGGGCTGGCCTTCGGTTCGTCGTCCGTGGCGGTCGGCGCGGCGGCGCTCTCGCTCGGCGAACGCTCCGCAGGACGGCATGAGACGGCCCGGCGGCTGGACGACGTCGCGGCGCTTGCGACGGCTGCGCATTTCGTGATCAGCCGAACGGCGGAAAGCCGCCGGAGGGAGCGAGGAATTCCGGGAGATCTGAAGGCATCGCGCGAGGGCGCGGCGCTGGAGGGCGCGGAACTGGTGGTGGCCGGGTTGTTGCCGCTGGCGGCCTACGGGATCAACCGGTTCGCGGGAGGGCGCGCGCCGGCGCTGTCCATCATCGGGTCCCTCGTTCTCATCGCCGGTGGTTTCATGTTGCGGCACGGGACGCTGAAGATGGGCAAGCGCTCCGCGGTGCATCCGCGGGCGCAATTCCGCTTTGCCCAACCTGAGAACCTGCCGCCCTGGGAGAGGCCGGGCAGGAACCTGCGCAGGAACGATTTTCCCGGCGCGAGGAGCGGGAGGCGTCGCGGATGATGGATCCTCAGGGGAGGGCCTACGCAGAGCACGCGTTGAGGGCCCTCGACACGATCCTGGACCGGGAGACCGCGCCGCCGTCGCGGGGGGGTCTCCGATGCGATCCGGTGCGTTTTTGCGCTCCGTAACCACGTTACAGAAAGAGCCCGCAGTGGGGACGTCCCGCGCCTGCTCCTGGATCGGGCGAATGCGATCTCGAGCCTCGCCTATGGCGCCGAGAACCCGGTCATCGGCCTGCACCGGAACCGGCTGCAGAGCACGCGGGACGAGGTGCGGAAGTTGCTGGAGAACGACGGACGGTGACCGCGATCGTCCCTTGAGAACGACGGCCCTCCCTTCATGAGCGTCGAGCCCGGAGGCGGTCCAGGCGGCTTCACCGCCCGGTGGCGGAAGTCCTCCCGGCCGGAATGAAGCTAATCGGCATTGACCAGCGCACAAAGGGCTGGTGATATGAGACATGAACCAGTATTCATGCAGGTGCGATTGGCGCCGGTGCGGCCAACGGGATGAATGATGTGAGCGTCGCAAGCGAGCCTGCCAAGGCAGGCAGGAAGAAGCCTTCCGCCAGGCCCCTGGCCCAGCAGCCGGCAAGGCCCAAGACCGCGCGCGGCGAGGCGACGCGGCGTGCGATCCTGGATGCGGCCGAGACGGTGATCGGCCGGCAGGGCTTCTACGACGCATCGATCACGGAGATCACCCGCAGCGCCAAGGTAGCTTCAGGGACCTTCTACGTCTACTTCAGCTCGAAGGAGGAGGTCTTCAGGGAACTCGTCCTCGACATGGGCCGCTCCCTTCGGCGGACGCTTTCGGCCACCGCCGAGGGCGCAGGATCTCGGCTGGAAGCGGAAAAGGCGGGGCTGCGCGGCTTCCTGAACTTCGTCATCGCCCATCCCTCGCTCTACCGCATCGTCCGGGAAGCGCTCTTCGTCGTCCCGGATGCCTATCGCGCCTATTTCCAGTCATTCGCGGAAGGCTATCGCTCGGCGCTGGCCGACGCGCGCTCGCGGGGCGAGATCAGGCCGGGCGACGATGACGTGCGCGCCTGGATGCTGATGGGGATAGCGGTGACGCTCGGCGAGCGGTATGTCGTATTTGGCCACGACCGTCCGGTCGAGGAGGTGGTCGACGCGGCGCACGACATGATCATGCGAGGCCTTTCACCCTGATGCGGATCCCGCTTGCGCGGATCGTTCGGGACAAGTCCGGTGGCGCGGCCGGGGCGGGGGCGCTGCAGGCGGGAGGACATGGTGCAATTCGTCACGGACATCGCTGCGAAACGGGCCGAACTGTTTCCGGAGAAAGTGGCCTTCCACGACGTCGAGACTGGAGCCCGCTTCACCTTCGCCGAAGTCGAGGCGCGGGCGAACCGCCTCGCGCGGGCGCTCTCGAGGCTCGGGGCCAAGGCGGGCGATCGGGTCGGAATCCTGTGCCTCAACCATCCCGATTTCTTCGTCGCGCTCTTCGCCGCGCAGAAGGGTTTCTTCCTGCTCGTACCGCTGAACTGGCGCCAGCCCGCGCCGGAACTGCTGCCGATCGTCACGTCCGCGGAAATCGGCATCCTGATCCACGATGCTTCCTCCCGCGAGGCGGCCCAGGCGCTTGCCGCGGCCCATCCAATGATCCGGATCGGCCTTGAACCGGAGGCGGGGGCCGATCACCTCCTCGACGATCTCCTCGCGGTCCAGTCGGCGTCCGCGGGGGATTGGGGGCGGCGCGACGCGAATGATGCCTGGTATCTGCTCTATACCTCGGGGACGACGGGGCGACCGAAGGCCGTGATCCAGACTTTCGGGATGGCTTGGGCGAACGCGATCAATATCGGCCAGGCCATCGACATGACCAGCGCCGACCGCAGCGTCAATTTCCTGCCGCTGTTCCACACCGCCGGAATCAATCTCTACACGCTCCCGGTCTTCCTTGCGGGGGGCGAGAGCCATGTCCTGCGCAAGTTCGACGGCGACGCCTGCCTCGATCTCTTCTCCGCCGGCGCGGTCAGCGTCTTCTTCGGGGTGCCGGCAATCTACCAGGCGCTGTCGCTCCACCCGCGTTTTGCCGAGACGCCTTTCGAGAACGTGCGCAGCTTAGGCTGCGGCGGCGCACCCCTGCCGGAGCCGCTGATCCGGCTCTTCGCCCGGCGCGGCGTCAAGGTGCGCAACGGCATGGGAATGACCGAGACCGGCCCCACCGTCTTTCTCGTCGACGAAGAGGCGGCTGAAAGCAAGATCGGCTCCGTCGGCAAGCCTCAGATGCTCGCGGAAGTGCGTCTCGTCGCGGATGACGGGCGGATCGTCGAGGGCGAGGGCGCGGGCGAACTGCAGATCCGAGGGCCTGGCGTCACCCCCGGCTACTGGCGCGACGAGGCGGCCACCCGCGCGGCCTTTACCACGGATGGCTGGCTCAGAAGCGGCGACGTCGCACGCCGCGATGCGGACGGCTATTACAGCATCGTGGATCGCATCAAGGACATGTACATCTCCGGCGGCGAGAACGTCTATCCGGCGGAAGTCGAGCGTGTCCTTGTCGAGCATCCGGATATCCTGGAAGCCGTCGTCATTGGGACGCCGGATGACAGGTGGGGGGAGGCGGGCCGCGCCTTCCTCCTGCCGCGTCCCGGCGCCGCGATCGACCTCCCGTCTCTCGCATCGTGGTGCCGCGTGCGGCTTGCGGCGTACAAGATCCCGAAGAGCTTCGAAATCGTCGAGGAATTTCCCCGCACCGCCGCCGGCAAGGTGCAGAAGCATGTCCTGCGGGGCGGGCGATGATCGCGACCGAAGCGCACATGCCTCCATGTCATCCCCGGCTGGAGCCGCGTCAGCGGCGGAAGGGAAGGGGATCCTGCCGTGACGTTCATGCAGGGGGTCGGCGCGCTCGCCCTTGAGGCGCACATTACCCGCAGCGCCTGGATCCCCTTCCCGGCGCTGCGCGCCGCCGGGGATGACACCTCAGGGGTGAGGCTGGGATGGGTGTGTCCGGGAGGGTGGGGGGGGCGCTGGCGACAGCGCGGGTCGAAGCTCCACACTTTTCCTCGCCAAAGCCACACTCCCCTCCGTGTCATCCCCGGCTGGAGCCGCGTCAGCGGCGGAAGGGAAGGGGATCCTGCCGTAACGGCGATGCAGGGGGTGGCTCGCTCGTCCCGAGGCGCCATGACCCGCTCGCCCGGATCCCCTTCCCGGCGCTGCGCGCCGCCGGGGATGACATGCGAGGAGGTCTCTGGGAAGGTGCGTGTTCCTTCACCGAACAACCCTCTCAATCCTTTGGAAAACCCCCATGAACAACCCGCCCGTGACCGATCCCCTCAGTAAAACCTGGACACCCACCCAGGCCGATTTCGACCTCTTCGCCAGCCTCTCGGGGGATGACAATCCGATCCATGTCGACCCGGAATTTTCGGCGCGAACCCGCTTCGGGCGAACGGTGGCGCACGGGATGCTGCTCTATGCGCGGGTCTGGGCGATGATTCGCGAGGCCCGTCCGGGACGCGGCCATGCCGTGCAGAACCTGATGTTTCCCGCGCCGAGCTATGCGGAGGAAGCGTTGCGGATCGACATTACGCCACGCGATAGGGAGCCGGATGTTCTTGACATCCAAATCATTCGGGTGAGCGACGGGACGGTGACGCTGACGGGCGAATGTCGTCTTGGCGCGGAGGAAGGGCAATGAGGGTCGGGGATCGCGTCGAGATCAGGCGCATCTATTCAAGCAGCGATGCCGCGGCTTTTGCGAGACTCGCCGGGCTTTTCGCACCCCTCACGGACGCTGTCCCGGAGCCGCTGGTGAATGCGCTGTTTTCCTATCTGCTAGGCGTGAAGCTGCCCGGCGCGGGCACCAACTACCTCAAGCAGGAGACGCGCTATCTCGCGCCCGCTCCCTATGACGAGGAACTCGTGGCCAGCGTCGAGGTTACGCGGCTGCGGCCGGATAAGCATCTTGTCGATCTCGAGACCGTATGCAGCCGGGGCGACGGGGAGATCGTGGCTCGGGGCCGTGCCCTCGTATATGTCAAGGATCGCGTCGCAGCAGACGGAGCAGGGCGTTGAAGGCCTGCGGCTCCTCCAGATGCGGGGCGTGGCCTGAATGCGCGAAGCAGACGACGCGCCCGCGCGGGATCTGCTGCGCTTGCCAATGCGCCACCCCGGCATCGTAGAGGCGGCTGTTCGCGCCGTAGGCGAGCGTCACGGGGATGTCGATTTGTGGAAGCAGCGCCCGGAAATCCTGTTGCGTCAACGATGCCCATATCTCGGTCATCGCGAGCGGGTCGGCCTGCATGATCTCCCCGACCGCCCATTTCCGCAGCGCCTCGCCCTGCGGGGTCTCCGCCGAAAACGCCCCGTTCACGATGGCCTGGGCCGTCTCCGGCCACCGCGCGGCCATGCCTGAAAGGATTGCGGCGTTTCGCGTCGCGTCGAGCCCGTCGCGCGTGCCGAGCGTCCAGGCGGCGTCGCTGAGGACGCGCGGCGTCATGTCTTCGACGACGAGACCGGCGAGGCGTTTCGTCCCGTGGCGCGCGATCATCGCATAGGCGACGGCGGCCCCCATGGACCAGCCGACGACCAGCACGCCCCCGAGCCGGCGCTCTTCGAGGAGCGCCGCGCAGGCATCGGCCGCGCCCTCGATGGTGAGCGGATGGCCGCTGCCTCCCGTGAGCCCGTGGCCGGGGAGATCCGGCGCCAGAAGATGCGCCTCCGCGAACAGGGCCTCGAACTGAGGCGCAAAGAACCCGCCATGGCAGGTGAAGCCGTGCAGGAAGAGGATGGGCGGGCCCGAGCCGGCCTCTCTCACATGCAAGCGCCCGCCCTCATGTCCGGCCGCGCCGCAGCCGTCCCACGATCCCCGTCGGGAAGAAATAGACCGACAGGATGAAGAGCACGCCCAGCCAGAGCAGCCAGCGATCCGGGTGCAGCAGATGCGGCACGAGCGGGAGCGCGCTCGTCGCCTCCGATGCCGCGCCCATGAGGTTCTGCAGGTAGCTCTGCGCCAGCAGGAACAGCGTGGCGCCGATGACCGCTCCATACATCGTTCCCATCCCGCCGATGACGACCATGAGCAGGATGTCGATCATGATCTCGAGCGAGAGCGTCGTCGCCGGCCCCGTATAGCGCAGCCAGATGGCAAGCAGCACGCCCGCCAGCGCTGCGAGAGCGGCGGAGAGGGCGGTCGCGGCCGTGCGGTAGAGCACGACCTGGTAGCCGATCGCCTCGGCGCGAAAAGCGTTCTCGCGGATCGCCTGCAGGACGCGGCCGAAGGGGGAGTTGACCATGCGCAGGAGGAGAAGGAACAGGGCGAGCGCGGAGAAGAAGACGAGGTAATAGGCGAGGATCCGCCCGGTGATGCGGACGCCGAAGACCGGCTCGTCGAGCAGGCGAAATGCAGGGGTCAGCGCGCGGGGGATCTGATAGGTCAACCCGTCCTCGCCGCCCGTGAGCGCGGGGAGCTGCGAGACGAGCACCGCGAAGGCGCTCGCCACCGCGAGCGTGACCATGGCGAAGAAGATCGCCTTGACCCGCAGGGAGAACAATCCGATCGCCACCGCGAGGACGGTCGCCAGCGCCACCCCGGCGATCCCCCCGATCGCGATCGCGCCGAAGGACGGCCCCATGGCCACGAGCGCGATCGCGACGCCATAGGCGCCGATGCCGAAGAACATCGTGTGCGCAAAGGAGACGATCCCGCCATAGCCGAGCAGCAGGTCGTAGCTGGCGACGAGCACGATGAAGATGCAGATCCGCGCCGCCGTATCGAGCGAGCGCGTGCCGGGGAAGAGGAACGGGGCGAAGGCGAGGCCGAGGAGGATCGCGAGCAGAACGAGGGCAAGGAGCGGACTGCCGGGACGATCGCCGGAGATCAACTTGACGAGCATCTCATTTCGCCTTCACGACTGGATAGAGCCCCTGCGGCCGCCACATCAGCACGGCCACCATGAGGCCGATATTGGAGACGAGGGCGACCTTGGGGGCGAGGAAGGCGGTGTAGTTCGCCATCAGCCCGACGAGCAGCGCGGCGATGAAGCAGCCCTCCACGGAGCCCAGCCCGCCGATGATCACCACGATGAAGACGAGGATCATGATCTCGGAGCCCATATGGGCCGTGATCATCTCCTGGTAGAGCCCCCACATCACGCCGCCGAGGCCGGCCAGCGCCGAGCCCACCATGAAGACCACGATGAACAGGCGGCGGATGCGGTAGCCGAGCGCCTCCACCATCTCCTTGTTCTCGACGCCAGCGCGCACGAGGAGGCCCACCTTGGTGCGCGAGAGGATGAGCCGCATGGCGACGAAGAGCGCGAGGCCGATCAGCACCGCGACGATGCGGTAGCGCTCGATCGCCGCTTCGCCGAAGATGACGGCGCCCCGCAGGCTCTGCGGGCGGGCAAGGTAAATCTCCGCCGGCCCCCAGATCACATGGATGAGCTGCTGCACCACGATGAGCCCGCCCATCGTCACGAGGATCTGCTTGAGATGCGACCCGTAGACCGGGCGTACGATGACCCTCTCGAAGGCGTAGCCCATCGCCCCGGTCGCGGCCATGGCGATCATGATGGCGAGGAACACCGCGAGGAGGCTCGGCAAGACGCCGGGCATGGCGGTGAGGCCCGAGAACCAGGCGAGCGCCGTGAAGCCGACGAAGGCCCCGACGGCGATGAAGGCCCCGTGGCCGAAATTGATGATGTCCATCAGTCCGAAGACGACGGTGAGGCCCGAGGCCATGATGAAGATCATCATCCCCATGGCCAGCCCGGCGACGGTCAGCGTCAGCCAGATCGAGGGATTGCCGACCGCGAACAGCCCGAGCGCGGCGAGGGCGGGCACGAGGATAAGCGGCGCGGCCTTCTGCAGCCTTTGTCCGAGGCTCGGGCGTTCGATCCGCGGGGCGATGGCGATGTCGGTCATCCGCATGTCCTCATGAATGCGTCTCCAGCGACAGCCCCATCAGCCGCTCCTGCATGGCGGCGTCGGCGGCGAGTTCGGCCATGCCGCCCGTATGCACGATCCGTCCGTCATCCATCACGGCGACGGTGTCCCCGATCGCGCGGGCCATGGCGAAGTTCTGCTCCACGAGGAGGATCGTCGTGTCGCTGCGCTTGAGTTCGCGCAGGGCCGCGATCATCGCCTTGACGATGGCTGGGGCGAGCCCCTTCGTCGGCTCGTCGATGAGGATCAGCCGGCGCGGCTCGACGATGGCGCGCGCGACCGAGAGCATCTGCTTCTGCCCGCCCGAGAGATTGCCGGCGGAAAGGGTCCAGAAGGTCTTGAGCGGCGGGAAGAGCGAGAAGATCCAGTCGAGCCGGGCGCTGTCGGGAGCGGAGCCCGTGGCCGCGAGGATCATGTTCTCCTGCACGGTGAGATCGGTGAAGATCCCCATGTTCTCGGGCACGAAGGCGATGCCTTCCCGCGCGATGGCCGGTGTTTCGAGCGCGGTGATGTCGCGGCCGGCGAAGCGGATCGTTCCCCGCGAGGCGCGCCACAATCCCATGATCGTGCGCATCGTCGTGGTCTTGCCCGCGCCGTTGCGGCCGAGCAATACCGTCACCCCGTTCTCCGGGACGACGAAATCGACGCCCTGCAGGATGTGGTACTGCCCGATATGCGTGTGGACGCCTTCGAGGACGAGAAGCGGCTCAGGCATGCTCGGGCTCCTCGATCTCGACGCCGAGATAGGCTTCGCGCACGATCGGCGCGTTCATTACCTCCGCCGGCTCGCCGTCCGCCACGAGTTGACCATTGTGGAGCACGACGATGCGGTCAGCCAGGGTGCGGATCACGTCCATCTTGTGCTCGACGAGAAGGATCGTCTTGCTCAGGTCCGACTTCAGCGTCTTGATCAGGTCGAGGATGACGGGCGCCTCGTCGACGCTCATACCGGCGGTCGGCTCGTCGAACATCAGGACGTCGGGTCCGAGCGCAACGAGCAGCGCGACCTCGAGCTTGCGCTGGTCGCCATGGGAGAGGGCGGTGACTGGCAGATCCGCCTTGGCGAGGAGCCCCACCTCCGCCAGCACGTGCTCCGCCCGCTCGATCAGCACGACATCGCTTGCAGCCATGCTGAAGAGATTGCCCCCGCGCCCGGCCTTCGCCTGGGTCACGAGGCGCACGTTCTCGCGCACGGAGAGGCCGGGGAAGAGGTTCGTGAGCTGGAAGGCGCGGCCGATGCCGCGTCGCGTCCGCGCGGCGACGGAGAGGCGGGAGATGTCCTCTCCGTTGAGATGGACGGCGCCGGCGCTCGCCTTGAGCTGCCCGGAAATCAGGTTGAAATACGTCGTCTTGCCCGCCCCGTTCGGCCCGACGATCGCCGTCAGCGTGCCCCGCTCGAAGGCGCAGGTGACGGCGTCGACGGCCACATGACCGCCGAAGCGGATCTTGAGATCGCGCGTCGCGAGGACGGGGTGTTCCTTCATGGCGCTGCGCGCACGAGGGCTAGCGCTGAAGCGGACGAAGGGCGGTGCATGTCTTCCTCCCAAAGCGGGCCGCGACCGATTCTGCGCCGGTTCGTTGAGGCCTGTCGAGCATTATATGAAGCATGGTTCATGTTTCAGATCAAGGGCGATCATGTGCCGGGATTCATGTCGCATCGGGCGCGACGCGCTGTCCGACCCGGTTACTCCGGGTCGTCCTCCATGAACAGCCCGCAACCGTGTTCCCAGCCGAACATGACCATCCTCCATATCAGGAATTGCACTCGGGCGCTTCGGCATGAAAAAGCCCCTTCCCGAAGGAAGGGGCTGTCTCAAAATCTACCCCACGTCTCTTCAGCGCGTATTGCGGACCGGGATGTCCATGTCGTCGATCGTGAGCTCCCGCACCAGCTCGGGGATGCCCCAGGCAACGTCGGGATCGACGCGGATCTTGAAGTGATACATGGATTGCAGCGCCTGGTGGTCTTCCTCGCGGAACCGCATCGTGCCCTTGGGCGTGTCGAATTCCATGCCCTCCATGGCCGTGATCAGGTCCTCGGTTTCGATGGAGCCAGCCTTGCGGATCGCGGTGACCGCGGCCATCGCCGCCGCCATTCCGCCAGCCGTGAAGAAATCCGGCGGCTCGCCGTAGCGCTTCTGGTGCTCCTCGACGAGCCAGTCGTTCATCGGGTTCTGCGGGATCTCGTAATAGTAGTAGGTCGCGCCCTCCATGCCCGGCAGTTCCTTGTAGGCCTGCATGGCGACGAGGATGTTGCCCCCGGTGGCGAGTTCGATGTCGAACCGCTCCGGGTTCATCTCCTGAAGCTTGCCGAGGGGATTGGCTCCGCCGGCCCAGATCACGAAAATGATCTTGCGCTCGCCCTCGGCGTCGCGGAGGGCCTCGAAGAGACGTTGCGCGGCGGCCGTGAAGTCCTGCGTGTCCGTGGGGACATATTCCTCGTGGACGAGCTTCGCCCCCGTCGGCGCGAGCGCCTCGCGGAAGGCGGCGACGCCGTCGCGCCCGAAGGCGTAGTCCTGCGCGAGGGTGGCGACGGTCACGCCCTCTTCCCCGAGCGCAACCGCGTTCGAGATCGCGTCCTGCGAGGAGTTGCGGCCGGTGCGGAAGACATAGCGGTTCCAGTTTTCGCCGGTGATCGAATCCGCCACCGCCGGCTCGACGATGAGGATGCGCTCGTATTCCTCCGCGACGGGGAGCATGGCGAGGGCGACGCCCGACGAGACCGGGCCGATCGCGATGTGGGCATCGTCGTCGCCATAAGCCTCCGCCAGCAGCGCCCGCCCGATCTCGGGCTTGAGCTGCGTATCCTTCTCGATCACGACGATCTTCCGGCCGTCGATCTCCATGGATCCCTCGGTCGCATATTCGAGCCCCATCATCAGGCCGATATGGGATTGCTTGGCGTAGGCTTCGAGCGCGCCGGTCTTGCCGTAGACATGGGCGATCCGGATGTCCTCGGCGAGCGCCGAAGTCGTGAAGAGGGCCAAAGCCGCGGCAGCGGTCAACAAGCTTCGTTTCATCATTTCCTCCCGAACTGACGCGAGCGGCGCGACGACCTTCCGCCCGTCATTTTGACCAAGGGCCGATCTTTGTCGGCCTCGATCCGCATGCGCGAGGAATATCTGAAGCATGGTTCATGTTTCAAATCAAGTATGTTCAGGCCGGTCATGCGGGCCTGCTCTTCTTCATCCGCAGCGGCCAGGCGACCGGGCATCCAGGGCCGCATTCCGTTCGGTCGCAGGATGCCTGCTGCCCGTCCGGGATGCCCGCATCGTCGCAAGGCGGCGCGAGATTCAGCGCGCCTTGATCCGCTGGATCAAGGCGACGAGTTCGCTCTGCCGGCGCGTGCCGGTCTTCGAGAAAATCGCCTTGAGGTGGTTCCGCGCCGTGCCGGCGGCGATCGCGAGGGAATCCGCTGCCTCTCTGACATCGCATCCGGAGCCAATCGTCGCTGCCACGGCCGCCTCGGCTCCGGTCAGGCGCAGAAGTCCGCGCAATCGCTCCTCCGAGGGCGCGAGGCGCCTGCGGAGGTCCTTGACCAGCAGCAAGGCGCGGGCGCCGACGAAGAGCTCTCCGAGAAGGCCGGCCGTCGGCAGCGCCTCAACCATGAGAACGCTGCGGCCTTCCCGGGCGATCGCAATGGGCTCCTCGTCCGCTGCGGTGCTGGGGAAGGGCGGGGCAAGAACAGCCGCAATCAGCTTCTGCAGGGCCGCATCGTTCTGCTGATCGATCGCGCGGAGATTGCCGTGGCGAAGCTCAAGCTCGCCGCGCAGCAAATCCTCTGCAGCGGCATTCATGCGGCTGACGCGCCCCCCCACGTTCAGAAGGAACCCGGCGCAACCGAGGTGCTCGAGGGTGCCCAGCACCGACTCCGCCTGTCGGTCCGCGACCAGCTGCGCCAGCGCCAACGCTCGCGTCAGATGCGGCCGCCAGTTCTCCAGCTCCGCCGCTTCCTCAGGCGTGAACGCGCCCTGCTGCGAATTCCTCAGCAGGGCGAAGCCGTAGAGGCTCTCCCCGCAAGGGACGCCGATTGCGGACCACCAGGGCAGGTCCCACGGTCGAAGCCACTCATTGTGGTAACAGCCGCGCAGGCGTTCTTCCTCGGTCGAGACATCGTGTTCGATCAGGACCCGGCGCCCCGCCTTCAGGAGCGGCCAGCCCCGGCGGCCGCGGAGATCCTGCGTATACCAGCCGCCATTGATGAAATCCTCGAGCGGCTCGGCAAGCTCCGGAGACATCGCGGGGGCGATCAGCGTCTCCCTGACATTGTCGATGGCGATGCAGCAGCCGACAGCGTCCACGCTTCGGGCGAGGTCCTGCAGGACCTGCGGCCACAAGTCGGGTGAAACTGCCGCGTCATAAAGGCGCAGCAGCGTTCCGGTGCATCGATCCGCAGAAGCCATCCCCGCCTCCCGCATCGTCCTATCATACCAGAAGTTCTCGCGAATCCGAATCGGAGCGGTTCCTCTCACCGATGTCGGGAGCATTCTGGAGGGCTGCGCGGAACGCCGGCCTGGCTCATTTGAGACATGCGGGCGCGGCATTCGCCTGCAACAATTGGTCGACCGCAGCCTGGCACGAGATCGATCGCCATCTCGAGAGCCGCTGAAACGTGGGATCCGCACAAGGACCCCGGGGCCTGTCCAGGGCGGTCCGTCTGGGGCGAGTCGCTACTCGTGGAGGAGGACGCCATGTCATCCCGGCCGGTGATTTGCGTGAGCGGTGGATCAGGGGACCTGCCGGCGGAGCGCCAGCTCCGGGGCCTGCGCCTGAAGCGGAAGGTTATGGGACCGAGGCTGCTAAGAGCTGCACTCGGAACGGTCCTCCTGGCAGGCATGGCTCAGTCAAGCTCACCGGCAACCGCATTCGACCCCTTCAATTTCTTCGATGTCGGACGACAGATCATCGAGCAGTCGGCGCCGCCGCGATCCGGCCCCAGGGTGCGTCCGCACTACGGGCCGCCGCCACCGCAATATCAGCAGCCCGTCCAGCGTCCGGTTGTCCCGCGATATCCTGCCTCGCTGGTTCGGGAGGTCCAGGAGCGCCTGAACCGTCTGGGCTATTCGGCAGGAGCCGTTGACGGCCTGATGGGGCCATCGACCCGTGGGGCGATCCTGGCGTACCAGCGCGACGCGAATCTGCCGCCGACAGGTTATCTGGATGACGCGGTGCTGACGGCGCTGCGTACGGCCGCCCCGGATCAGCGGCAAAGGGTTGTCGAGAACCCGGTATCGGTTCCTCCGCACCCGGGCGGCGAGAAGCGGGAGACATTCGTTCAGCAGCAGCCCGGAGGAGCGGTTTCCTTCGCTCGACTGGCCGGGTTCGACCTGCCGATGGGGGATTATCGCTCCGGTCTCGACGAGCCGGCGCTCAGCGGCATCTCGGCCGAGGCATGCGAAGCGGAATGCGGGGCAGATTCCAACTGCCTGTCCTTCACCTTCAACATCGCAAACGAGATCTGCATCCTGAAGAACGAGGTTCCGGCTCCGGCGCCGTTCGCCGGCGCCATCTCGGGCATCAAGTCGGCCCAGATGACCCGTCAGCCGATTGAGCATACTTCGTCGGCGCCCGACGTTTCCCCCGACGCCGCGGTGCAGCCGGTGGCCGCGTGGCGGATCCCCGAGGGCCTGCCGCAATGGCGGGGAAGAATGGTGCTGCGCGGAGGCGGGGGCCTCTCTTTACCGGACGGCAGCCGGATCGAGGGCGCCAACGAAGCCTTTGCGAGGATGGCAGTCCTCGCAACCCTGCGGAAATTTCCGGAGATAATGGAGTCGGCCAGCGCGGCGGATCGACTTTTCCAGATGCTTGATCCAAAGGCACAGGAACGGCTCGCCAACGAGGCTGGCGTCGGCCCGGGGAAGGTCGTCGGCAGGAAGGGCGCGGTCGTAACAACTTCCGGCTCGAACGCCCTCAACGAATTCGAGCGCGCACGCATGCTCCGCGTCATTCGCGAGCGGGTTCCTCCGATTCTGCTCGAGGAAGCGCCCTCGATGCCGATCCCGGCGCTGGTTTTCTGCGTCCCGTCCATTGAGGACTACGATTTTGATGCGCAGGCTTTTCCGTTCGACGTCAGCGGATGTGGAGCGGCAGTTCCCTCTCTGGGCAACATGACGGAAGCGCTGGCCAATATTCAAATTCACGCGCCAATGCCGGGCGGGAGGCTGCCGAGCGCATTGCCCGTTCCGAGGGATTCGGCGGAAGCCTTCAAGCTCGGGAATTTTGAGGCGCCGCCACCGGATGACATCGTTCGCCGCCATCCCGCATGGCGTCTACGAAACCCGGACGTCGTCGCTGGCGTCGCTTTCCAGGTAAGGGACGTGGTGAGAAGCAGCAATGGCGGCGCCTTCCAGGTGTCGATCGAGCCGGAGCAGTTGCACTTCTTTCGGATTGACCGGATGAACGAGCCTTTCGCGACTCTCGACGTAGTACCGCCACCGTCGCTGGCAACCGTGACGGCCGAACTGACCGGACCGCTGCCTGTCGACGACGATACACTTGCGCTGCTTCTGCTGAAGCGGGGCATCGTCGATCTGGACGACAGGGCGTTTCGGGAATGGACATCGGCGCGCATCTGGTTCGAGCGGGGGGACTGGCCGAGCGGGTGGGTCGACTTCTTCGCCAGGGGCGTGCCGCAGAACCTGAACCCGAGGGTGGAGGACCTTTCGGCCGAACTGGTAAGCAACTTCGCCGACTGGACCCGTGCCCGAGCCGAGGCGCTGCCGAATCCCGCGCCGATTCTCGGAAACTTCTCTCAGTTCGCGCAGATGGCGACCGGGAAGGGAAGCGCCACCGTCTTCGCATTCAGGCCGTTGCGTTCGAACAATTCCTCCGCAAAGCGCCTCGAAAAGCGCCTCGCAATACCCGCTGACCGACTTTCCGTCCCTGGGGGGCGAACGATACACGAGGTGCCGGGCATAGGGCCGGTGCAGGGAATCGTCGTGGTGTTGCCGGCGCCTGCCGACAACTACGTTGTCCCCCTCGACCGGACACCCGATGCCCGCGACGAGCTCGACGTCATCGTGACCGCGCGCCTGGGAGAACTCCGGGTGGATCGTGGCGGCGAGGGCGATCCGCTGCTGGTCCTGGCGATCGAACCGCTCTCGGCGCGCGTCGTGAGGTCGGACGGCGATGCAAAGGGCGAGGAAATCGGCAGCGCGCAGTTCGACACGTTGGCGCAGACGGCTGAGACGGCTGAGACCGCCGGCGAGCCGCTCCCGCTTGGAGCCGAGGTCACGGACCTGCTGCGCCTGCGTTATCTGCCGGAAACCGTGGATGATCAGGTGATGTTGCGAATGATGATCTCCCGCTTTGCCTATGAGGCGGTGGCGCCGGAGCCGGTCTTTGGCGGGCGGTTCTTCCAGCGCGTGGACAAGCGGCCGTCCCTCGCCGAACTCGAGCAGAGGGTGCCGGAATTCCGCGCATGGCAAGAGAGGCGCGCGACCGACCTGCCGAACCGGTTCAAGGTCAAACTTGGTCTCCAGCAAGGCATCGCGCCCTACGAGACCCGTGGTCCGGACCTTTGGGGAACCTGCCGCTCCGTCGATCAGGCGGAAAGGTCCGGAGAGGCTCTGACGGATCGGGAGGAGGCGCAGCGCCGTGTCTGCCGGTATCTCGAGGGGGCGATGAACACGCCCGATACCATTCTCTATCTCAAGCGCTCGTTCAGCGGCCACGTGACGAGCGGGGAGAGCCGAGGGCCGAGAGCGGCGTGCGGCAGCGGCAATCCGTATTGCCGATCGATTGACAGCGCCCGAAAGGAGGTCGGGCTTCCATCGGGGGAGGGTGTCCGCGATCTCTTCAATCTCGACCGGCTGCCGCTGCTCGACCGGGAGGCGCTCGCCGCCCTCGACAAGGAGCGTGATCTGGAACTCGAGCTCGTCATTTCACCCACGGGCGCTGAACTTGTCGAGGCTTGGCCGGAAACGGCTTACCGCACGGCCACGCTCAGGGCCGCGGCATTCGCCAAAAAATATGGCGCGGCAGTTCCGGTGCCGCAGGAAGTGAAATCGCCGGGACCGACCTTCCTTCACCAGGCGAGGCTTCTCGACGCGCGTGTCCTCGACGCCAAGACCGGCGAGGTGCTGGCCGAGCCGGAACTGGCTGTCCCCGCCAGTCCTCCTTCCGAACTTCTGACGATGGACGTCGAGACTTCGGCGGAATGGAGCATCCTCGGCATTCAACTCGGCGACTCCTTCGAGGAGGCGGAGGCGGCGATCCGCGAGCACATGAAGGTCGGGCGGATACTCGTCGCGGACCGGGCGCGCCAAACGGATACGCTGATCGGAGCGCCGCGACCATTCGGCTCGGCGCGCATGTACATTTCCGAGGCCGAGGACGAGGCCATCGCCATCTATGACGAGCCGCCGGCAGCCGCCGACACTGTGCTCGGGATCTGGCGCCTCCTCTACCTCCCGAATGGCTCCCTCGAACCCCAGGCTTTGGCCGCCAGCCTGACGGAGAGATATGGAGAGCCCGCCGAGATCAGGCGCGGCACCTCACTCGGCGAGCCCGTCTTCCTCTGGTCGCGCTTCAGGCCGCGGGACGTATGCGGACACATCAGCAGCACGTGGCAGCATGAGCTATGGCATGGTGCCGACGGCGCGCCCGCAACCCCGCCGAACTTCAGGGGCAACGGCAAGCACTACTACCCCGACTTCTGGTCGAGCAGCGTCGGCCTCATCATGGACGACGGACGGCGACGGTCCCTCTCGGAGCTTTGCCCGCTGGTACTCGGAGTGCGCTACAGCAGCGATCCCCGCACCGATCAGCGCGACGACGAGCTCTTCACCTGGCTGGCCGACAAGCGCCGGTACGGCGAGGCGTACTTCGAAGGCAGAAGACTTGAAGCCGAAGGCGGTGCGGGCGACACAAGCCGGATACAGGAGCCCGCGGTGGAGATCGGGGTGAAATTCTAGGCCATTTCAGGCAGCAGGGCCCTCGGCGTCGCTCACGGCCGGCAATCAAGAGAGCGACGCCGGTTTCCGGCCGCTCGTCGCTGCGGAAAGATTCGGGCAATACGTGAAGCAGACATCGCAGATCAACAACGAACTCGACATTCAGGTGCGTCCAGGTTGCGAATGAATGCGTGGAAGTCGGTTCAGGATACCCTGAAAATCATTTATCATGTCGGCTATGGCTGAAGCTACGCGACAGATTGCAGAGGCCGCACGGGCCGCTTATCGCAAAGGCGCCTGGGCGGATGCGACTGAGTTGTTTCTCCGTGCCGATGCGGAGGTCCCGCTGGAAGTCGAGGACCTTGAAGCCTTGGTCTGGGCCGCAGGGATCGCCGCCCGCGACCGCGAGATGCTGGCGGCGCTGGAACGGGTCTACGTACACCACGAGGCGATAGGCGATCACGAGAATTGCGCGCGCGCGGCCTTCTGGAGCGGGCTGCGCAACATGATGATCGGCGAAGTCGGACTGGGATCCGGATGGCTGCAGCGTGCTCACAAGCATGTCGAGCAAACCTCGCCGGACTGCGTGCAGCGAGGCTTTCTCCTTTTGCCGCAGGTTCTCATGCACCGGGGAAAAGGCGCCTACGAGGCCGCGATCGAGATTGCCGACACGGCGATGGCCTTCGGGGAGAAGGCGCGCGACTGCGATCTGATCGCGCTCGCCGGAAGTCTCAAGGGCGGCATCCTGTTCAGGCTTGGCCGGATTGACGAAGGTTATGCACCCATCGACGAGGCGATGGTGCTGGCCAACAGCCACAGTCTTTCGCCGATCGTCAGCGGCGTCGTCTATTGCGAGATCGTTTCCTCGTGCTGCCGGGTGCTTGAAATGGCGCGCGCGCGGGAATGGACCGCCATCTTGAACGAGTGGTGCCGGCGCAACCCGCAGGCCAAGGCCTTCAACGGCGTTTGCCAGGTACACCGGGCGGAAATCCTCCAGCTGGAGGGCAACTGGCGTGGGGCCTTTGCGGAGGCGGAGCGCGCGGGCGAAGGGTTGAAGGGGACGACGGAGCAGACCGCCATGGCCAACGCGGCCTACAGGCGCGCCGAGATCCTGCGGCTGCGGGGCGACTTCACCGCATCCGAGGCGGAGTATCGGCGGGCGGCCGAGATCGGCATCGACCCGCAGCCGGGACTGGCTTTGCTTCGCCTTGCGCAGGGGCGGGGCGACGAGGCGGCGCCGATGATCCGCCGCGCGCTCGAGACGGCGGGCGACAAGCCGCGGAAGACAGCACTGCTGCCAGCCGGAGTCGAAATCTGCATCGCTTGCGGCGATCTTGAGACGGCTGAGAACCTCTGCGGGGAAATGGCCGAAATCGCTGAGCTTTTCGGCACGGAAATACTGGCTCGTGTTACGGATCAAAGCTACGGATTGCTGTGGCTGGCACGCGGCGAGCAGGCCGACGCGGTCACTGCGCTGTCGCGGGCGCGAACCTATTGGTCTGCCTTCGGCGCCCCCTATCTCGCCGCTCGTCTGCGCGTCGACATCGCCCGTGGATGCGATGAACTCGGCGATGCCGATGGCGCCGCGTTGGAGCTGAATGCTGCGGAGAAGGTGTTTCGCGACCTCGGCGCCGAGCCCGACCTCGCGCGGATCCGGACAATTCGCGGTGTCGCAAAGCCACAAGTCGGAAGCTTGACTTTGCGCGAGCGGGAGGTGCTGTCACTGATGGCGGAAGGCTGCTCGAACCGCGAGATTGCCTCGGATCTCGGCCTAAGCCCGAAGACCGTGAACCGGCATGCCGAGAACATCTTCGGCAAGCTCGGTGTGTCCTCCCGGGCCGCTGCCGTTGCGAATGGGCTCAAGACCGGCGTGATCTGATCATCCTGGAGTGGGTAGAACGCCCCATTCGCGATAATCCCTCTCCTGGGGCGTCTTCACGATGAAAGCCATCGATCGCCGTCCTAGGCTGCTCCCCGATGAAAGCCCGAGACAGGAGGGGGATCATGGCCACCATGCAGACAAAAGCGGCGCGTGCCGGGCGCGACCCGGCCGACCTGGTCGAGACCGGCAACTTGCTCAGAGCGGGGGGCCTGGTGCGAAGCTCGGAGGCGGATAACACCCCGGCCATCGAACGCTACGACGTCGTCGTGATCGGCGCCGGGCAGGCTGGGCTCTCGGTCGGATACCACCTGAAAATGAGGGGCATTGATCACGTCATCCTCGATTGCGCCGCCCGTATCGGTGACGTCTGGCGTAACCGGTGGGACTCGCTCAAGCTCTTCACGCAGGCCAAGTTCGACGGACTCGATGGCTACCGCTTTCCGGCCTTGAAGGACGCGTTTCCCACCAAGGACCAGATGGCCGACTACCTCGAGAGCTATGCCGGCAGGTTTGACCTTCCGGTGCGGCTCCAGACTCCCGCCGAGCGGCTCTGGAAGCCGAACCAGCGGTTTCGTATCGAGACGCCCCTCGGCGCGTATGAAGCCGACAGGGTCGTGGTCGCGGCGGCAAGTTACCAGAAACCGCGCGTGCCGGAGTTCGCGAAGGACCTCGGAGCCGACGTCGTCCAGATGCACTCGCACGAATACCGCAGCCCGGCGCAGATCCCGGAGGGTCCGGTGCTACTGGTCGGCGCAGGCAATTCCGGCGCCGAGATCGCGATGGATCTCGCAGATACGCACGAGGTCTGGCTGTCGGGCAGGCATGTCGGGCATATTCCATTCGACATCGCCGGCTTTCTCGGCCGGAAGCTGCTGGTCCGGCTGGTCATCCGCGGGATGTTTCACCGGGTCCTGACGATGCGCACGCCAATGGGCCGGAAGTTCCGGAGCAAGATGCACGGTCACGGCATGCCGCTGGTTCGGACCCGTCCCGGCCAGTTGGAGCGCGCGGGCATTCGCCGGATCGGCAAGATCGCGGGAGTACGTGAGGGCAGGCCGGTTTCCGAGGATGGCGCGGAGGTTTCTGCAGCCACCGTGATCTGGTGCACCGGCTTTCATCCCGGCTTCGACTGGATCGATTTGCCGGTGCTCGACGAACATGGCGATCCGCGGCATCGCTTTGGGAAGGCAACCGGCACGGACGGGCTCTACTTTGCCGGGCTCCACTTCCAATACGCCGTGTCGTCAACCATGATCGGCGGGGTCGGGCGGGATGCGCGTCGCATTGCGAGATGGATCGAGGCAGATCTGCAAGCCGCAGCCCGGAGCGCCCGTTGAGGATCAGCCTGACGAAGGCGTCACGACGTCTTCTCGACCGTTTCATCGAAAGAGGCCCCGTCGCGATCAGGCGCCGGGGCCGCCCATCTGGCTGAAGGGCCTGGCGTGACGGGAAGTCGCCGCAAATCTGCCCCGGATCGACAAGCTCCTCAACCCTCCGCAGGCCCCTCTCTTCCAGCCTCGGCCCGTGCAGGGATTAAGGTCTGCGCGGGGACGGCGAAGTAGACGCCTGCCGCCTGTGCGGCTTCCATGACACCATAGGTGAGTTCTGCCTGCACCTGGAGAAACCGGTGGAACTCCTCGGTATCGACGAAGGCCCAGATCTCGACCGCGTAGCCGGCCTCGGTAAAACCCAGGAGCCGCACATTCATGGGTTCCTGGACGATGCTGTCCGTGGAAGCCAGCAGGTCGTCGAGCCGCTTAACGAAATCCCTGATCTGGTCGGCCGTTGCGTCGTAACGCAGGATCAGCCGCCGATTCAGCAGGAAGCGCTCGCGCCTGGCGAAGTTCTCGATCATCTGGGTCGACAACACCCCGTTCGGGATCGTCACCAGCGTCTGCTCGTTGGTGCGAAGGCGGGTCGAACGCATCCCGATGTCGACCACCACCCCCGACACCTCGCCGATGCGGCAGAAGTCGCCGATATGCAGCGGGCGATCGGCGATGATCGAGAGGCTGCCAATGAAGTTTTCCAGCGTCTTCTGGGCGCCGAGCGCGAGGGCGATACCGCCGATACCGAGGGCGGCAAGCCCGGCGGTCACGTTCACCCCGTACGAATCAAGGACGAGGATAATGATCAGCGCGATAAAGAGGACCTTCAGCATCCGCCGGGCAAAGCCCAGGATCGAGGTCATGTCGAAGCGCTCCTGCCCGGCCATCCGCTGCTCGAGCCGTGAGACGATCACGTCCGACAGATGCCAGAAGAAGACGCCGGCAGCGATCCAGCCAATGGTCGCGCCGATGGGCATGAAGGCCTGACGGACGATGACAGAGATGCCGAGAAAGAAGGCGGCCGCGCCCGCAAGCCACACCATGAGAAATACCCGCAGCGGGGTTTCAAGCTTGTCGATAAACAGCCTTTCATCTTCGGCCCCGGGACTTCCCAGACGAAACAGCCAGCGCACGAAGCGGATCAGGCCACGAATGGCGAGCCCTGCCAACAGGAAGAAGATGAAGTAGAGCAGCAGCATGGCCAGCCAGTGGCCGATGCCTGCCCCGAAGATCCGCAGTTCATCAAGCGCGCCGGTCATGATGCGGTCGATCGGAGTCGGCCGCAGGTCCTGCGTGAGCGCAGGAATGCGCATCGCGAAATCGCGCGAGATCAGCCATATCGGGTCGCCGCCGGGATCCCGCACGTGCCGGACGGTAACCGGGATGTTGCCGCCGGAGGCACGCACATAGGCTATGGCATCGGTGTCCTCGGGAAAGTCATCGCCGAGATCGCCCTCCGGATCATCGCTGACAGCGCCGATCGCGAGCGTCCAGCCTCGATTGTCGAGCAAGCGCTCGAGGCTGCGCGCAAGCTCAGGCCCTCGCCCCTGTTGCCCGCGCGGTAGTCCTGACAGGTCGAGGTAGCGCGCCGCCTCTGCATAGTCCTTTTCGCCGACCGCCTCGAGGAAGCCGTTCAGGGTGCCGCGCGGGGTCACGCGACCGAGCGCATCGGCGGGTGCTTCTTCCGTTTGTGCAGGCGGTTCTGCTGCAGGCGGCACCTGCCCGAGGGCCGGCATCAGGGAGGCCAGGACGAAAAGAAAAAGGACAGCCGCCAGAATCGGGACATGTGGAGTCGAGGGGCGGGCCGGTGGCGTCTGCAGGGGCAACATGCCCCGCCAACGTCACCCGATCACCGAAGTTCCTAAGCTGAGGCCTTCTTGAACAGCCAGGCCGAGAAAGACCACAGCGCGGCGAAGATGCCGGTCAGCACAATCAGAGGCCACGGCCAGTCTGCCGCGGCGGTGGCGGGTCCGGTGAATAAGGCGAACACTCCGGCAAGAACTTGCGCAAGCGCCGTCGCGGCCATGGCCCCCGCCATGCCAGGGGATTGGAACCGGGCGACGAGCGAACCAGCCAGGGCGACAGCGAGCACGCCGACGAAGACCAGGTTCGCGGGGTCATCCTCGGAGCCGATGATGCCGACGGCAAGATTCATCCATACAAGGAGAAATGCTGCGGCAACAGCAACGCCCGCGGCGGCGCGGTATGCGATGTTTCCCGTCATCCGCACCGTCAGTTCGTGAACGCCGCACGCCCCAAACAGCATCGCGCCCATGACGATAAAATCGGCCGCGTCCCATGCAACCTCGCTGGTGAACTGCATGGCGAGGAGCGGCAGCAGCAAGATCAGCCCCGCCAGTCCCCATGGCGCAAGCCGCCACGGGGGGCGTCGGCGCCGCCCATCATCATGTTCCGCAGTTTTGGCCACGGCCTAGCTTCCTGAAACGCTTGAGAATTTTAGGCTATCATCCATTTCGGTTCCGTGACACCCGCAAATAGGTTTGCCGCACATGTTACGGCGATCGCGATAATTCTCGCGCGACTGTTCAGGCAACAGGCGCGGCTGGCGTCACCCGTCTTGACTTTCCCAGGGTTCACGCCAAGCGATCGGAATGCTGCGTGCTTCGGTCGTGGTCAGCAAAGTCTTAATGGCGCCTTGGACATGGCGGGTCTCCATGATCGGGACGGACGGCGGCCCTCGGGGCCAATCCTGCAAACGGACTTTGCGGTTACAGCAAGATTCTCAAGCAACAGAAAGGATGCACTTATTCTCAAGTGTTTATTTGAATAAAGATTTAATACGGTATAATAAGAAGTAAAGTATATATGTTTTGTTAGAGAATCATCGAGTCGCCTTTATTTTGACGCAATATGAAATCGAAGATCAGGTTCAGATAATTATTTGAGGTTCAAAGCAATGCGTCCGCTGTTTGTCCTATTTGCCTTGTTCTTCATCGTAGGCGTCTCTGCGACGAACGTTTCGGCGCAAGGGGCGAGTAGCGAGGCGACGTCCGGCAATGAACAGGCCCGGCCGGGGCTTTCGGCCGCCGCGCGCGCGAACGCGGGCACCGTGACGGTGATCTCCGGAACCGTTTCGGGTACTTTCATTCAGATCGCCAACGACTTGTCATTCGTGCTGGATGACGGGGATCGTTTGCGGGTCATTCCGATGATCGGAAAGGGCGCCCAGCAAAATCTCTACGACATCCTGTTTCTCAAGGGAGTCGATCTTGGCATCGTGAGGTCGGACGGTCTCGAGGAACTCCAGGCGAACCAGGAAACCCGGCGGCTTTCCGATCGGATCGCCTTCATCACCCGCCTCTTTACGGATGAGGCGCATCTGATTGCGCGGGAAGGCATAGACGACATTACGCAGCTACAAGGCAAGAAGGTGAACTTCGATCTTCTCGGCAGCGGGGCGAATTACAGCGGCCGTCTCATCTTCGAACGCCTTGGCATCGACGTCGAACACTTGAACGTGGACCAGCCCGCGGCATACGAGATGCTGGCCCGGGGGGAAATCGACGCGATCTTCCAGATGTCGGGCAAGCCGATCCCCGCCATCGCGAAGCTTGAACCTGACGGCGCTTTCAAGCTCATCGACGTTCCCTATGATCCGCGGATTGCCGACCTTTATCTTCCGGCGACTCTGACAGCGGAAGATTATCCGAATCTGGTGCCCGACCAGAGCGTCGATACGGTCGCCGTCAGCTCGATCCTTGCCGTCTACAACTGGCCGGGAAACCACGAACGCTACGACAAGGTCGCGCGGTTTGTGGAGGATTTCTTTGACAAGATTGCCGAGTTCCAGAAACCGCCACGGCACCCAAAATGGTCCGAGGTGAACATCGGCGCAGACGTCCCCGGTTGGACGCGCTTCAAGGCCGCCCAGGACTGGCTCGACCGCAAGGCCGCGACGACGGCTACCACATCGCGCGACGCCTTCGACCAGTTCATGCAGGAAGGTCGCCGGGAAGCCGTAGGGGCGGAACAGCGCGAAGCATTGTTCCGCGAATTTCTCGAATGGGAGCGCAGCCGCAGCCGCTAGCGCCCGGGTCGCCGAACGTCTGGGAGGATACGCATGAGTGATTTGCGCGAAACGTCAAGTCTTGCCTCCGATGATGAGGGCGGGGAAGCCTGCGGCGACCTGGTGACGCTCGAGCGCAGGAAATCGCGGCGCGACCAGGCGCCCCGGCGCGGGAGCATGTTGTTGTGGGCCGGCGTCCTGGGGGGGGCGGTGCTCGGAGCCGTAGCAAGCGTTGCGCTGATGCGTAACGGAGGCGAGATTCAGGGGAATGTCGCACAAGCGAACGACGCGATGGAGTCCGGACGGCCGGAAGCGGTGGCGCCCCTCCCGTATCTTGTGCGAGCGCAGCCGGTGCAGGTAGCCGATGCCGTCTGGTCGTCGCCACCGGCAAGGCCGTCCGCCGTCGCGGAGGAGGTCGGCGCGATCGTGCCTGATTCCGTCGAGGCGACTTCCGCTCTGGCGCGCGGGGAGAGCGAAACCACGAGGAGCGCTGGCCAAAAGGTGTCAGAGCCGGCAAAGGCCTACCTGGGAGAACAAGATAAAGAGTTCTCGGGCGAGGCAGCCGCCGCGCTGGCGCTGGGCGATCCGACGCCGACGGCGCTCGATCCCGGGCATCTTCCCGCCCTTAACTCGCAGGACGCGGCCCTCCCGGCATCCGTCGAGGCAAGCCAGGTGGAAACTTCTCCCGCGCCCCCCACACGCGCGTTCACGCGATCGGAGATGGCGGCGTTTCTCGATCGCGCGAACGATCGCCTGCGCGTCGGCGATATCGGCGGCGCCCGCCGCATCCTGGAATACGCCGGCAGCGGGGAGAGCGGCGAGGCGGTGTTCCTCCTCGCAAAGACCTACGACCCCGCGGCCTTGACCGCCTGGGGCGCCCGCAGCGTCAAACCCGATACGGAAATGGCGCGGAGCCTTTACCAGCGGGCGCTGGAACTCGGAATGACAAGGGCGCAGGAGCGCCTCGCCGTCTTGCCGCCGCCGACCTAGGTCCTGTTGACGACGTCCGTGGCGGCGCTCGCGCGGGTAATTCCAGGCTGCCTCCTGACGACGGGGTTTTCGCGTCAGGGCCAGTGCCGAGGGGACATTGCATCAGCTTTGCGCTGACGGGTGTCGAGGCGCACGATGAAGACCCTAATGACGCCCGGCCTCACAGCGGCGGGGTGTCGGACGTCGGCCAGTACGAGCCGACGCTCCAGATGTTGCCTTCCGGATCGCGGAAGGCGAACTCGCGGCTGCCGTAGGACGTGTCCCGCAATCCGTCTGTAATTGCGGCGCCTGCCTCCGTCGCCTTGGCAAAAGCCTCGTCGACATCAGCGACGGCGACATAGAGCGCATTGGTAGGCCGATCCTTGTGCGATTCTGTCTCGACGCCATGAGCGTCGTCCCGCTCCTGTCCAAGCATCAGGATGGATGCGCCCAGGACGAGCTCCGCATGGGCAACAACGCCCTCATCGCGGTAGACCACGCGCTCGCGAAAGCCGAGAGCCTCGCCGAGCCAAGCGATCATCGCATCCGCGTCGGCGCAGCGCAGGGTAGGAAACAGGCAGGGGGCGTTTGAGGCGGCATTCGTGCTCATCGCTTCCTCCGTTCGTGGACACATCTCGACGATAGGCTGGCTTCTTCCGCCGGTCTTGACGTTTTGTCACCTCATTGCGGATTCTCCCGCAGACAGTGCTTCGGCGTCCCGCCCCATACGCCTCAGCCACTGCGTCGGCGTCGCGCCGGCAAGCACCCGGAATTCGCGCACGAGATGCGCCTGGTCAGCGAAGCCGCACGACGCGGCCACGTCGGCCCAAGGCGCATGGCCGGCTTCCGCGACGGCGCAGGCGCGGCGGAAGCGGACCATACGCGCGAGCGACTTGGGCCCAACCCCAAGGTAACGTCCGCACAGATCCGTCAGATGCTTGCGAGATATCCCGATATCTGATGCGATCGCGCCGATAGCGACAACGCCGCCGGCCCGGGTGATCGAGGCGCATAGCTGAGCGATCTCCGGACGCGGGGCGGGCAGCGTGCGTTCAAGGAGAAAGGCCTCTGCCTCGTCGAATCGCTCGTCCCAGGTCGCTGCGTTGCCGAGTCGCTCGCACAGGGCGCGGCCGGCGGCTCCAAGCGCTTCCTCGATGCCGACGAGCCGAGAGGCGACCTCGCCGACGAGGCCGCCGAAGAATCGATGCGCACCAAGCGGCGTAAAATCGATCTGGAGACATTCCGCACCGCCATCCGAGTGAATCTCGACAGGCCCTGGATAAAGTCCCGCGATGAAACTCGGCTGCGCATCGGCGTCCGTCGGCGTCTGGCCGAGTCCGATCCGGAATGAGCTGCCGAGCGAGACAATCAGCGGCACGACGAGCGCCGCACTCTCGTGCTGGATGCGCAGCCCGCGCCCAACCTCCCGGTAGCCTGCAAGCCCCGCTACGACGCCGGCGAGCGCGCGAGGCGCGGCACGTCGCACGAGCTCGACGGGAAATGCCATTGTCATCGCAACCTCCGACTGGCGCAGGGGCAAGGCCCGGCGTCCGGCGCCGGGCATCAGCGCTCTGATCATCGCACGACGCGGGAACGGGGTCAGCCCGAGCTACGGAGCGATGGCCGCCCCTGATCATCCACCGTATGGGCACGATTCGGCGAGACTTTCCGGTTTGGAGCCGGTCTTGTCGGAGCCTGCGCGCTCGGGGACAGGGCAGCTGCAACGGCATCAATTATGTAGTAGCTGATCGACGCGGGGCGTTGCTCCGATAGCCGCCACCTCTATGGTGAAACGACTCATGCGCGTCCTTGTCATCAACCCGAATACCTCGTCCGGCGTCACACGCGTGATTGCGGAGGCGGCAGGAGCCGCAGCATCGCGAGAGGACGTGATCGAGACCATGGCGGCTCCGTTCGGCCCGGAGCTGATCGTGACTGAGGACGATTCAGAGACTGCAAGACGCGCCGTCGGCGCGCTCGTCGACAAGCTCGATGCCGATTTCGACGGAATCGTCATCGCCTCCTTCGGCGATACGGGCATCGCGGATGTCCGGGCCCGGATTTCGGTTCCCGTTGTCGGAATTGCACGATGCTCGTTCCTGGCCGCGCTCGCGGTCGGCGAAAAGTTCTCCATCGTTTCGTTTAGCCCGACGGTAGAGCCTTCGCTGCGTGCCGTTGTGGAAGCGAACGGCTTTTCGGACAGGCTGGCGAGTGTGCGGGTCCTTCAGAAGGCGTCCTGGAGCGATGCGGGCAAGATCGGCATCGAGTTGCTCGATCCGCTGATCGATCTATGCGTGCGGACGCAGGATGATGGATGCGAAGCCATCGTCATGGGCGGCGGGCCTCTCTCCGGGCTCGCCCAAAAGATTGCCCCCCACGTCCGCGTTCCGGTCATAGACGGCGTCAGCGCCGCCATCTGCATGCTGCGAGCGCTGCGGGCGCCGGTCGATCTCGAGGGCGCCCGCCGCTGATCGCCTTCCGGACAGCATGCGACCGGGCTACTGCGCGAGTCGTAGCGCTCGCCGCAATTCTAGGCATCTGACCTGCACCCTGCTGCAAATCTTGGCAGTTCCGCTCGTTCGGGCTCATGTCGAACTGGTCAAGTCCGCGCGCCTCAACAACTACGCGGACATTTTTTTGCATGGCACGCCCCTTGCGATCGCTGATTACGCAACGGCATGGGTGACGTTCAAAGATGTTGATGTCTCTACAAAACAAGAAAACCAAAGGTGAAGAAGCGCAGCCGATCACGCTTGACGCCATCACGCATTCGTATGGTTCGTCCCTCGCCGTCGATGACGTTACGCTGCAGATCGAGGGCGGTGAACTGATCGCGCTGCTCGGTCCGTCCGGCTGCGGGAAGACGACGCTTCTAAGGATCATTGCGGGGTTCATAGCGCAATCGAGCGGGAAGGTGATCGTCGGCGGCCAGGTGCTCGACACGATCCCCCCGAACAAGCGCGAGGTCGGCATCGTATTCCAGAACTACGCGCTGTTCCCGCACATGACCGTGGCCGAAAATATCGCCTACGGCCTCGATGCACGCGGGGCGAGCAAGTCGCTCCAGCGGGAGCGCGTCGACGAGATGCTCGCAGTCGTGCAGATGAGCCACCTGCGGGACCGCAAGCCGCGCCAGCTCTCCGGCGGCCAACAGCAGCGCGTCGCCCTGGCGCGCGCCCTTGCCGTGCGCCCCCGCGTGTTGCTCCTCGACGAACCCTTCGCCGCCCTGGACAAGAACCTGCGTCTCGACATGCAGATCGAGATCAAGCGGCTGCAGCAACAATTCGCCCTGACGGCGATCCTCGTCACACATGATCAGGACGAAGCCATGTCGATCGCCGATCGCATCGCCGTCATGAACAATGGCCGCGTCGAGCAGCTTGGTTCCCCCGTCTCGGTCTACGATCAGCCGGAAACACTCTTCGTCAACAATTTCATCGGCTCCAGCAACCTGCTTCCCGGCGTCGTGACCGCGCGCGACAAGGACGAGCACCATGTCGCTCTCGATGGCGGGGCTGCCTGGACGGTTGCTTCCAGGAAGAACCTTCCTGTCGGCTCCCGGGTCGTCGTCTCCATTCGTCCCGAGCAACTCGTTCTCCATGAAGATCCCGGCCCGGAGCGCGTCCCGGTCAAGGTCGTCTTCGGAATGCCGATTGCGGGCGCGGTCATCCATGACGTGACCTGCGCGGACGGCACACAGGTCAAAGTCTCCGCGACGCGTCGCGGCAGCGAAGCTTTCGCGGGTGGCGCTTCGCTTCATTGCGGGCCCGCCCCGGATGTCCGCCTCAACCTTTTCCCAGCCTGAACCTCCAACCTCAAGAAGGTCTCTTCCATGAATATCAGCCGTAGAAGCATCCTGATCGGGGGCTCCGCCCTCGGCATGTCCGCCCTCTTGCCGCGCGTCTCGTTCGCTGCCGGCTCGATGACCGCCGCGATCTATCCCGGAACCTGGGACGAAGCATTTCGCGCGATCGTTGCGCCGCGCCTGCTGGCCGAGCATGGCGTCGATGTAGCCTTCGATCCGCTCTTCGCCGTCGATCAGCTTGCGAAGGCCCGTGCGTCGCGCGGCTTCCCCGCCTTCGACGCCTTCGTGCTCGATCCGGGTCCCGCGGCGATGGGGCAGTCGACGGACATGTTCGAGCCCATCGACCCCTCGCGCCTCTCGAATGCAAGCAAGCTGCCCGATGGCATGATCACCTCGCACGGAGTGACGGTGAACGCGCAGATCGTCGGCATCGTCTACAATCCGACGAAGTTCGCCGAGCCTCCGCAGGAATGGGCCGATCTGTTCAAGTCGCCCTATGTCGAGCGCCTTGGGCTCACCGGCTTCCAGACCACCTTCGGAACCGTGTCGCTGATCGAGATGTCGAAGGCGTTTGGCGGATCCATCGATGATGTCGAGCCGGTCTTCAAGGAGCTTGTGGCAGCGCTCCCGAAGGTCGCCGCCATCGCCGCCCCGGCTGCGCTCCCCAGCCTTTTCCAGCAGGGCGAGATCGACGTCATGTACACCAACACCCAGAACGTCGCCACGCTGGCGGGCAGGGGCGTCGACATCGCCTTCGCCAAGCCGAAATCAGGCGCCATCACCTTCACCACGACGCTGCACATCGCCAAGGGCGCCGAAAACGTCGAGGAAGCCTACAAGTACATCGACACCGTCATCTCGGAGGAAGTGCAGACGGCGCTCATGCAGCCGCCCTACAATTTCGTCCCGGTCAATCGTGACGTCGCGCTTGCCGACACCCTGCCGATCAAGTCGCTCGATGAGCTCGGCGAAATGGTCAAGCACGATTGGAACGTCATCAATCCGAAGCGTTCCGAGTGGATCGAGCGCTTCAACCGCGAGATCACGAAGTAACCATGGCTGTCGCCACACATGCCGGAGCGGCCAATATGGCCGCTCCGCTCACGGGCGTCGACTGGCGTTTGATAACGCCGCTCGCGCTCACATACATGGTCTTCTTCGTGACCCCGCTGGTCCTGTTGTTCGGCATCAGTCTCTACGACGATATCGAGATGACGCAGATCGGCGGGTCGCAATGGGGGAGGTTCTTCGGCGACGCATTTTATCGTGGCGTGCTCTTCGACACGCTGAAGCTCGGCGTCCTGACGGTTCTCGCGACCACGTTCCTCTCATACCCGCTGGCCCTCGCGTTCTGCGGCGCTTCTCCGCGCGCGCAGCGGATCCTGATCTTCATCATCCTGCTCCCGCTGCTGACCTCCGTCGTCGTGCGCACCTTCGCCTGGATCGTGATCCTGGCGCGGGAGGGGCTGATCAACCAGTCGCTGATCTGGATGGGCCTGGCGACGACGCCGGTCTCGCTGCTGCAGACGGAATTCGGCCTCATCCTCGCGCTCACGCAAATCGAGATGCCGCTGATGCTGCTGCCGCTGCTGACCGTCATGCGGCAGATCGATCCGAACCTGACCGACGCCTCGCGGGCGCTCGGCGCTTCGCGCTGGCGCACCTTCTTCCGCGTCCTGCTTCCGCTCAGCATGCCCGGCTGGATCGCCGGAGCCATTCTCGTCTTCGCTTCATCGACCACCGCGTTCGTCTCGCAATCCGTCATCGGCGGCGCGCGGCTCGTCTATCTGCCGGCCTTGATCTGGCAGCAGGCGATGGTTGTCTACAACTGGCCATTTGCCGCCGTCGCGGCCATGGCGCTTCTCGTCACCGTGCTGGCCGGCATCGTTCTGCTGGGGCTGCTCGCCAGATTCATCAAGTCCGTATGAGGGTGTGATGCAACGTTCGACACCGGCCGATATCGGCTACGCCTTCGTCATCGGCGGCCTCGCCGTTCTGGCGATCGTCATCCTCGTCGGGCCGGTCATCGTGGTGCTTGTCACGTCGTTCACGACGTCCGCTGCGCTGCGCTTTCCCCCGCCCGGCTATTCGATGCAATGGTATGTGGAGCTGTTTGATCCGGAGCGTTCAAGGCATATCCATGTCGCTGCCCTGAACAGTCTCAAGGTGGCGGCCTCTGCGACGCTCGTGGGTGCGATACTCGCGGTCCTGGCCGCCCTGACCCTCGCGCGGGCGCAGCGGCCTTCGGCGCGCGCGCTCGTATCCGGCTTCATGTCGCCGCTGATCCTGCCGATGCTCGCCTATGGGCTCGCCACCCTCGTCTTCTTCTCGACGCTCGGCTGGCGGCCGTCGCTGACGTTGCTGATCATCGGACATCTCGTGGTGATCACGCCGTTCATCTTCCGAACCTCGCTTGCGAGCCTCTCGCAGCTCAATCCGTCCCTGCTGGAATGCTCGGCGAGCCTCGGGGGCACGCCGTTCTACGGCTTCCGTCGGATTACGCTGCCGATCATCATGCCGGGGATCGTCGCGGGCGCGTTCCTTGCCTTCATCGCGTCGCTCGACAACGTCCCCGTCTCGCTCTTCCTGTCGAGCGCCCGCACGGACATGCTCCCCGTAAGAATGTGGGGGATGATGGAATCCACGCTCGACGTCCGGGTCGCGGCGGTGTCGGGAGTGCTTATCACGGCGGTCCTCATCCTGATGGTCGCGATGGAGCGCCTCGTCGGCTTGACCAAGCGTATGGGCGTCTGAAGGAACCCGCTGCAATGCAAACGACCCGCGACATCATCGTCGAGCCGCTCGAAGCCGAGGCTTTCGCTCCCTATGGGGAAATTCTCACAGCTCCTGCGGAAGCCGGACGCGACTATTTCGAGAAGGCGCTCTCCAGTCTTCGCCCCGGGGCGTGGCCGAGCATCAGCCTCTCGCGCCGCCTCGATGTGGCGTCTCTCCCGCTGGTCGCCCGGCAGATGGAGCGCCACGAATTCTCGTCGCAGACCTTCATCCCGATCGAGACCGGGCGGTGGCTGGTCGTCGTCGCGCCGCATCATCCCTCGGGGGGGCCCGATGCCACGAAGCTTCGCGCCTTCGTCGCGCGGCCCGACCAGGGGGTAACCTACGCAGCCAATGTCTGGCATCACCCCCTCGCCGTCCTCGACAGGCCGGCGACGTTCGCCGTGGTGATGTGGCGCGACGGAACCGCGACGGACGAGGAATTCGTCGATCTCGCCGAACCGCTGCGATTGCTGGCGGGCGCTTGAAAAATGAAGCTTATAAGGGAGAAGCCACGTGAGCTATGATCGCGATCTCATCGGGTACGGCGCCAATCCCCCCGATCCGAAATGGCCGGGGCAGGCTCGCATCGCCATCAACTTCGTGATGAACTACGAAGAAGGCTCCGAGCCTTCCATTCAGGACGGCGAGGGCTTCACGGAAATCGGCCTCACGGAGGTGGGCGGCATCGATACCGGCGTGAAGGGGCGCGATCTCGCCGGGGAGGGGATGTTCGCCTATGGCAGCCGCGTCGGGTTCTGGCGCCTGATGCGCATCTTCCAGGAGAGGAACCTGCCGCTCACGGTCTTCGGCTGCGCGCTGGCGATCGAGCGCCACCCGCCGGCGGCCGAGGCCATCCGCGCCTCCGGCTTCGACGTCTGCTGCCACGGCTGGCGCTGGGTGAAGCACTACCTGCTTTCGGAAGACGAGGAGCGCGAGCATATCCGCAAGGCGGTCGCGTCGCTGAAGCAGACGGTCGGAGAGCGCCCTCTGGGCTGGTACTGCCGCTATGGACCGAGCGTGAACACCCGCAGGCTCGTCGTCGAGGAGGGCGGGTTCCTCTACGATTCCGACGCCTATGACGACGAATTGCCCTACTGGGTGAGGCAGTCGGGGAAGCCGCATCTGGTACTGCCGTATTCGCTCGCCCACAATGATGCGAAGTTCGCGAACGGGACCTTCGCCACCAGCGACGACTACTTCAACTATCACCGCGACGCCTTCGACATGCTCTATCGGGAAGGCGCGACCCAGCCGAAGATGATGTCCGTCGGCCTGCATATGCGCCTCATCGGCCATCCGGCGCGGGCGGCGGGGCTTGAGCGTTTTCTCGATTACGTCGCCAGGCACGAGGGCGTCTGGATCACGCGCCGCGTCGATATCGCGAAACATTGGGCCGAGACGCATCCCGCGCCGCAGGCGTGAACAGGCGAGGGACGCGCAATGCATCGTGATCTGACCGGCTATGGCGGCGTGTGGCCTGATATCGTCTGGCCGAACGGCGCGCGCCTCGCGGTTTCCGTCGTCGTGAATTTCGAGGAGGGCGCCGAGGAGCAGGTTGGGGACGGCGACGCCGTGAGCGAACGTCTCGGCGAGGTCATCTCCGTCGTCTCGCCGGGCGTGCGCGATCTGGGCCAGGAGCAGATCTTCGCCTACGGGATGCGGGCGGGGCTCTGGCGGGTCCTCGATGCTCTCGACGCGTACCGCATCCCCGCGACGTTCTTCTTCTGCGGGCGCGCCGTCGAGCGCTCGCCCGCCTTGGCCCGCGCCGTCGTGGAGCGCGGCCACGAGCCCGCCGTGCATGGCTGGCGCTGGCGCCCGCACGCCGATTACGCGTCGCGGGAGGAAGAGCGCGCAGACATCGTGCGCTGCGTCGAGACGATCGAGGCGGCGACCGGCGAGCGCCCGGTCGGCTTCTTCTGTCGCGGGAGCGAGAGCATCTGGACCCGCGAGATCCTGGCCGAGCTGGCCTTCGTCTACACGTCCAACAGCTTCGACGACGATCTGCCCTACATGAGCGCGGACGGCGCGCTCGTGGTGACGCCGTACGCGCTCGATACGAACGACATGAAATTCTTCCACCCCAACGGCTTCGTCCGCTCGCAGGATATGGTGGATTACGTGGCGGACGCCCTGGCCACGTTGCTCGCGGAGGCCGAAGCGGGAAAGCCACGACTGCTCAATTGCGGGTTCCACCTGCGAATTGTCGGGCGACCGGCGCGCCTGCCCGCGCTGACCGGCATCCTGGCGGCGCTCGACGCGCATCGCGACGCGATCTGGATCGCGAGGCGCTCCGAGATCGCTTTTGCTTTCGCGAAAGCGTTGCGGGAGCGGACGGGGACGGAAGGGGCGTGAGCTATCGTCCTGCCGGGGTCTCGCGCTCGTCGAGGTATCCTTCGTAGAACTTGCGGATATGGGGCAGGATCCGGCGCGAAAGCGCCTGCCGGTCCCGCTCCGCCTGCGTCAGAGGTTCCCGGAGGCGTTCGGCTATCTCGGCAAGGACGACATCACGATCAAGGCGCGCGAAGCGTCCGTTCTCGTAGACCATCTCGCCCCCGATCATGACGCCGGCTACGGCATCCGCGCGGGCGCGCTGCACCAGAACGTCGACGAAGGCGATCGCCGGATCCTGATAGGGGCGGGTGACCCTGTCCCAGTCCAGAATGACGAGATCGGCCGCGCAGCCGGGGGACAGGCGTCCGATGCGCCCTGCGAAGGGGGTCGTCTGCGCACCGTGCTCGGTGGCCATGCGCAGCACCTCCGACGGGCTCGGATGGCGCGTGTCGATGCCGGGCCCGCGGTGCGCGCGCAGCACCAGGCGCATCTCCTGCAGCATGTCGCGATCATCGTTGATGCCCGCCTCGTCGATTCCGATCGCGACGGGAATCTTGCGCTCGAGGAAGGCGTTGAGCGGGGCGAGGCCGCTCTTGAGGCGGAAATTGGAACTGCAATTGTGGCAGATGCGCGTACCCGTATGGGCGCACAATTCGATATCTTCCTCCGTCATCCAGACGCCGTGGCCGATCGTGAGCCCTGGGCCCGTGAGACCCATCCGGTGGATATGGCTGAAGGCGCTCCCGCCCGTCCGCTTGCGCGCATAAGCCTTCTGGTACGGCGTTTCGAGGAGGTGCATGTGCATCGGCGCGCCGGTCGCCTCCGCCAGTTCTCCCGCCATTTCCAGGGCCGGGTCCGAGAGCCAGTGCAGGTTCGAGGGCGCTATCTGGATCGCAATCCTGGGATCGTCCTGGTATTGCGCCCATAGCGCCTCGAAGATTTGCCGCTGATCGGAAAGCGACAAGGTGAACTGCGCGAAGTAGGCAGCCATCGGTTCCCGCAATTCCTGCGGCAATCGGGCGACGAAATCGCGATCATCTTCGTAGACGAGGCGGTTCTGGTCGCGAAGCGCAATCGAGTAGGACGCCCGCATCCCGATATCGCGATAGGCGCGAATCACTTCGCCGGCGGCGGCGATCACCTGATCGGGATTGCCCGGCGCGCGGCTGTGGAGGTGCTGAACGGTGGTGACGCCGCTCGCGATCATCTCGAAGGCCGAGTAGAGCGTGTCCAGGTAGAGATCGACATTGCGCAGGCCGAGCCGCGTCCCGAACCAGATTTCGAGCGGTTCGTCATTCGAACCCATTTGCAGCGGCGTCAGGCCTACATGGTGATGGGCGTTGATCATCCCGGGCATGATCGCGATCCGCGAGGATCCGCGTATGTCCGCCTCGGGATCGATGAGCCGGAGCGCGCCTGTGTGATCGATCGCCCGAACCTCGCCGTTCTGGAGCAGGATCGCCTTGTTCTCGTGTATGATCTGTTCGCCTGAGGGCCTGAACCCTTCAAGAATATGTGCTGCCTGTATGATTGTTCCCATGAACCACGGCCCTTGATTTGACTTGACGGGAACTGCTCTTGCGTCGGCCGAAACCCGTAATGAGCGATATCAGCTGCCGCCGCCCTCTTCCCCGCGTAGCGCAAGCATGCTTGCGCTGAGGCCGCCAGTTATCTTGCCCCCCGGAGCGGGCGAAAGAAGGTCCTTATCTCGCGGGCAAGCGCATCCGGCTGCTCGAGCGCGGCGAAGTGGCCCCCGCGCTCCATCTCGGTCCAGCGCCTGATGTCGCTGAAGGCGCGCTCCGCGAGCGAGCGGGGAGGGCGGATGATCTCGCGCGGGAACTGGCAGTAGCCGGTGGGCGTCGCAACCGGCTCGCCCGGGGGGATCGGCCAGGAGCCGTGCATGCGCGCGTAGTACGGCCAGAATGACGAGCCGATGCATTGCGTGAACCAGTACAGCGAGATGTTCGCAAGGATGTCGTCTCTCCTGAACGAAGCCTCCACGTCTCCGTCGCCATCGGACCAGTTGCGGAACTTCTCGATTATCCACGCCGCGAGCCCGGTGGGCGAGTCGTTGAGAGCGAAGGCCAGCGTCTGGGGGCGCGTACCCTGGATCCACTGGTATCCGGTCTCTTCCTTCAGGAACTCCTCCAGTTCCCGGCGGTATGCGCGCTCTTGGGGCGAGGCGTCGTCGGGAATGGCGCCGGGGTCGCGGGGGATGGGCATCATGTTCAGGTGAATGCCCGAGAGGAGTTTCGCATGGCTGTGGCCGAGCCGGGCCGTCACGAACGAGCCCCAGTCGCCCCCTTGCGCACCGAAGCGCTCGTAGCCGAGCACGTCGCGCATCAGCTGCGCGAAGCAGTCGGCGATCGCCTCGACGCCGAAGCGCGGCTGTCCCGGCTTGAAGGAGAGCGTGTAGCCCGGCAGCGAGGGGGCGACGATCGTAAATGAATCCGCCGGATCGCCTCCAAAAGCCGCCGGATCTGTCAGCATCGGGATGATTTCGAGGAACTCGAAGATGGAGCCCGGCCAGCCATGGGAGAGGAGGAGGGGGTGCGGGTCCGGGCCGCGTCCGGGGACGTGAAGGAAGTGGAGGTCGATCCCGCCGATCCCGACGGTGTATTGCGGGAACTTGTTCAGGCGCTCTTCCTGCGCCCTCCAGCTGAAGCTGTCGCGCCAATAGGCCACGGTTTCGCGCATATAGTCGAGATCGGTTCCATACGCCCAGCCGGCGCCCGGGGGCGCGTCAGGCAGGCGGGCGTTCCGCAGCCGCCGACGGAGATCCTCGATCGATTCCTCGGGTACATCCAGGGTGAACACCCGCGGCTCTTGCGCCCCTTGCGTCATCGCGATCTCCTGCAGCGGGCTTTTATGGTCATTGTGCCACCGTCCGGAACGGGCGCAAAGCGTGACGACGTTCCTGCCTGCGCTTCAGAACCCGCATCGGCAAGCGTGGTTTTCGCGGCCCATGGTTTTCACGAGAAATTAACATGGACCAATTCGACAAGATTCTTCTTCAGTGCAAAACTCCGCCGCCTTAACCGGAAACCATCGAATTGGTCATCCACCAGACGACCAGCAAAAAGAGCGTGCTGGAGAAGAAGGCGGATGAGCCAATCAGCACTGCGAGTGCCGCAACTTCGTCTCTGCCGTTGATCTGCGACGGCATCGGGAGGGCGCGGACACGCTCGCGGCTTCTGCTCGGGCGCGGGAATGGCTTGACGATCGAGTCAAGATGTCTGTCGCTCATCTTGCAGCTCCTCGGTATATAGCCCGTCTTAATCCCATTAAGCATCAAGTGCCCGTAAAGTTCATATCTTAAAAAAATGCAGATGCTCCAGTTCTGCGCTTTTGCAGCCTGTGGCCCTGTTGCGCGGATTGTCGCCGCCCCCTGCTCCCCCGGGGCGAATTCTCTCGAACAAACGCGCGTCGAAGGAGCTCTCCAAATTTTGGGCATCAACTCGCCTGATCCGGCCGCGAGTATGGCAAGAGGCCAGTTCTCGAGACCGCAAGATCGGCGAAGCTGATACGGAGCCTGTTCCTCGGCTGCAGATTCGTTTGCCTCGCAAATCAGGAGGCCTCGATCTGGTTCCACCCGGCGCCGTAGACCAGAGCGAGCAGCAAAAGGCCCAGGACCACTCGATAGATGACGAACGGAGTGTAGCTCGCCCGGCGCAGCCAGCTCATGAGTACGGCGATTGCGAGCCAAGCGGACACAAAGGCGAGCCCACCGCCGATCAGGGCATCGGTCGTCACGTGGGGGTTGCCTTGCTCATAGAGCTCGTAGGTCGCGAGCAGTCCTGCTGCACTGACCGTCGGAAGCGCCAGGAGCAGCGCGAAGCGGGCGGAGAGCGGGCGGTCGAGGCCGAAGAGACGGCCCGCCGTCATCGTGATGCCGGACCGGCTGACGCCCGGGATGATCGCCATGCATTGCAGGACGCCGATGAAGAGGGCGTCGCGCAGCGTAACGTCTTTCGTAGCACTCTTTGTTGCCTTCGCCCGATCCGCTGCCCACAATGCTAGAGCAAACACAATGGTCATCCAGGCGATGACCTCGGCGGCGCGCAGGAGGTCGGTCACCAAGTTCCTGGCGAGAAAGCCCACGATCAGGATCGGAAGCGTACCGGCGACAACGAGCAGCAGAAGGCGGGCCCGCGAGCCGCCGCGCCCCGTCGCGATATCCAGCAGACCCAGAATCAGGTCTGCTGCATCTCGCCGGAAGTACAGCAACACCGCGAAGAGCGAGCCGACGTGGAGCGCGATGTCGAATGCGAGCTGGTCCTCAGGGGTGCCTTGTGCGGGTGGCGCCCCGATCGCAATCATCAGGTCGCGACCGAGAATGAGATGAGCGGACGAGCTGATCGGCAGGAATTCAGTGATACCTTGCACGATCGCAAGAAAGAGGAGGTATTGGATGGCCATGAAGTGATCTCGGTCGGTGGGGCGGTGAACGCCTTGCATTCGCTGACGATCCGCGGTCGTCGACCGATGAATATCTGATTCGGGTTGCTGCTTTGAAAAACAGTTGGAGCGCGATCGCTGTACGCATTCGAGACGGGCGGCGGCCCTTGCAAGTCGCTTGGCCGGTGAGGAGGGGCAGCGCCGGCGGATCGGTCATTGTGCCGCTGGCAGGAGGCAGCCCGGTGCGTCCCCTCATCGACGCATCTGCTTGTCCCGCTCCACTTGCGTGGGGACGAAATCAGAGCGCTCGCTGGAACTCCGATCGAGAGATTTGCGCCGATTCGGAATGTGCGTCGAGGGTGGGCACCATCCCTCCGCCGATGACCGCTGCTGCTCCATGCGCCCTGAGCCCAGGAGCCTGGGCGCGCACAAAGAGGTGCTGTGAGGCCTTCAACGGCGAGGGCTGGCGAGAACCGATTCGGGATCGACGGTACGCCGGTACAGGTGCCAGGTGGCGTGACCAAGGATCGGCATTATGACCGTCAATCCGACGAACAACGGAAGAGAGCCGATCACCAACAGAGCCGCGACGATCAGGGCCCACACGGCCATCGTTCCAGGATTGACCGTCACGGCTTGTACCGACGTCTGCAAAGCTACTCCTGCGCCGACGTCGCGATCAACCAGGAGGGGGAACGAGACGACACTGACCGCAAAGGCCAGCAGGGCGAATAACAGTCCGACGACATGTCCTGCGACGATCAATGTCCAGCCCCTCGAGGTAGTCAGGACATCGTGCAGGAACGCCCGGATTCCCGTGATCTCGTAGCCTCCATAGATCTGCGCAAAGATCACCTGTGCGCTCGCAATCCAGGCGATGAAAATGATCATCAGAAGCGTGCCGAGGATAGTGATCGACCAGATCGAGGGGGAGGAAAACACCTCAAGCACATCGAGCCACGATGACTCGTGACCGAGTTCTCGTCGCCTGCTGACCTCGTAGAGAGGCGTTGCGAGCAGCGGGCCGAAAAGCGCCACGCCCAAGACCGCAGGATAGAGCAACTGCGCAGCGTTCCCGGAAAACAGGAAAGCGCCGAGGAAGAGCCCGAACAGGGGGTAGAACAGGCCGAGGAACAGCAGGTGTGACGGCTTTGTCATAAAGTCGTCAAAACCCTTCCGCAGGGCGGTTTTCAAATCTTGAACCGCAATTGTGCGAATTACGGGGCGATCAACTGAATAAACGCTCCGACCTGAAACCAGACGATTAGAGGTCATTTCAACTCTCCATGAGGGAATTGACCTCGATTATCATATACCAAAAGCTGAGTTGATGACCATTAGCGCTACGATCACTTGGTCGTGTTTGCGGCCAAGCCTTTTGATCCTCCACCTACTGGGAGATGCTTGAAGGCCGAAAGCGCCCTTGTCGGTCGCCAATCCAGCAGCGCCGGGCGCCGAAACGACCTGGAGAACCGATCAATTCGCCCGGTGCTGCTCAAGGTGGAAACAACCCCGTTTCCATTCGTTGTCTGTGGGGCCAGCCAAATGCGGGCCGGCGCACCCGCCAGTTGGAGGCGATTTGATCACGACCTCACCCAAGGCCGAGGTTTCGGCCAGACGGACTGCTCATATCGGCCTTGGGCAAAGGCTTGCCCTTGAAGTCGGCCCGCTCCTTGTCTTTTTCATCGCCAACGAGTTTGCTGGGATCTATGCGGGGACGGCCGCGTTCATGGTGGCCACCCTCGCCGCCGCCACGGTGACGATCCTGCGCGAGCGTCGCCTGCCGTTCCTGCCCGTCTTCAATACGGGGCTGCTGTTCCTGTTCGGGGCGATGACCTTCGCCTTCGCCGATCCGGTCTTCATCAAGATCCGCCCGACCATCCTGAACGGGGTCTATCTGGTGGGGCTGCTGGCCGGCCTTGCGAGTGGCCGGATCGTCTTGAAGATGGTAATGCGCGAGAGCCTGCCGCTGAGCGACGAAGCCTGGCGGCGACTGACGATTCGGCTCGCGCTCTTCCTGCTCTTCCTCACGGTGTTCAACGAAGTCGCCTGGCGCAACCTCTCGACTGATGCCTGGGTCGCCGTCAAGACATTTGCCGTGCTGCCGCTTTATGGTCTGTTCGGGTTGATGCAGGTCCGGTTGGTAAGACAGGGCGCCCTTCCACCGGCGAACTGACTTCAGCGCCAGGCGCGAGCGCCTCGCCGAAAAAGCGCAGCAGCGTGGCGTCGGATTTCGCCAGCGTCTCCTCGTCGCGCAGCATCTCGTAGCCGCGCACGCTGACATTGGCCGCGAGCATCAGCGTCCGCGAGATCGGCCCGGTGATGGCGAGACGCGTCCTTGAATCGCGCACGACATTGTCCGGCTCGACGATCAGGTCGCAGGATTGCAGCGAGAAGCGCGTGAACCGCCTCGACAGATCGACGCCGTCCCATTGATGGTAGGCGTCGGGATAAACGTGCACCTCGACCTTTGATCCGCCCTGCCGCAACTCATCGGCGATCCTCTGCGAGCCCGGCACGGAAACATTTCGATCGAGTCCCCCGAGAAAGAGGTGCACCGGCGCTCCGGTGGTGCGGACATCGCGAAGGCGCGCGATCAGGCAGCCATAATAGGAAGCGTGGGCGGCGAATCTGACACCGTCGGGCGAGAACAGCCGGCGCATCTGCTCGTAGGCGGTCAGCGCCGTGATCATGCCGCCATAGGAAAAGCCCATCACCCCGATGCGCGCCGGGTCGATGGCGGGATGAGCCGCGAGAAACTGCAGCGCCGCGAAGGCATCCGCCAGCATCATGGTCTCGGTGACCTTGAGCGCGCGAAGGGTGTGGCCGAGCCCGGCGGCGCCGCGCGCCTCGAAGGAATCAACGGCGAGCGCCGCGTAGCCGTTACGGGCAAGAAATTCGCAATAGCGCAACTCCCGCTCGCGGATGATCCCCCCGAGCCCCTGGAGGACGATGACGGCCGGGAGGTTCTTTCCCGGCGCAGACTGCTGCGGCAGGAAGAGCGTGCCGACCCCGTCAATCGTCCTGCCCCGGTCCTGGTGACGCTCGACGTCGCATAGCGCGAAAGGGCTGATCGTCGCAAACGAAACCCGTTCGGTCATTCCACCTCCTCGGTCGCTGCCGACGCTGCATCGCCGGCGCAGTCCGGAATTGCGCTGCGAATGGCGGGAGCGCAGCAGTTCCCGAGGGAAGACGTCGGAATGCGCTTTTTGTTCCCGGCCGGGCAGTTGTTCCTGGAGAGGCAACGCCTTCCGGGATCAGCCGTGGCGGCCGGCATCCGGGCCGAAATGGGCGATGTAGCGCTCGCTGATTCGCGAGACGGGAAGCACGATGAGCACGTCTGTGGTGCCGAACTGGTGATCCACGACCGCGCCGTGTCCGACATAGGCCCCAAGCCTGAGATAGCCCTTGATGATCGGAGGCAGGCTGCGCAACGCTGCACGCGGATCGATTTCCTCGGGCGGGAGCCGGTTCATCTCCACGTAGCGTTCCGCGACGGCGCGCACGCGCCATTCCGGTGGAGCCGCCGCGCTATGGTGAAGGAAGCTCAACGGGACGGTGAGGCGATCGGGATCCGTGCCCTCAAGGCTGGCGCAGCCCGTCATCACGTCGAGACCGTGCATCAATGCGTAGCGCCAGACCGCGTGCCACAGAAGCTCGATTGTGCGCTTGTTTCGATATGGCTTCAGGACGCATGAGCGCCCGAGTTCGAGGAACCGCAGCGGCGCCTTTCTCGCGACGAGGTCGCCCACCTCGAACTCCGCGCTCGAATAGAAGCCGCCATGCACCTGAGCGATCTCCTGGCGCAGCAGACGGCAGGTGCCGACCGTGCGAGGCGCAGCGCCGTCATTGGCGCCATCGGGTCCGTCACCGTCAGCGCCGCAATCGATCACCAGCACATGATCGCAGAGCGGGTCAAATTCGTCGGCGTCGCGTCGGATCAGGCGAGTCTTTTGGGTGGGTGTCGCCGCCATTTCCTCGTAGAATACTTCATAGCGCAATCGTTGCGCCGAGCGAACCTCGCGCTCGCTGCGCGCCAGCCGCACCTCCAGCGATCCGAGGCGTCCGAGAACCGCGCCATCCGCTTTGTCCGGAATGCCGGGATCCTGCTCGCCTCCGGCTCGCCCGCGGTGCGCGTCCCCGGTTACCCGGACCATGCCGCCCCCATGCCTGCCCAACCGGATTCGCCGCTCTGAAAACCTGTCATTTCGTGAAATTGTACCGGCTAACCAATCGGGACAAGAGATTTTTGTGGAGGGGCCGCCGGGCAACGGCGCCGGGGAATCAGGATGTGCGGACTCAACGTTCAAGCCTGCAAACGTCGACCAGCGCGGTATGTGCACTGCATCCCTGTCCTAACCGAGAGGTTCCGACATCTCTGGTCAGTACGTTCGGATTCCCGTGTGGATCCAGATTTTCTCCCGGGTCGCCCAGCCAGGCTCCTGTGGGAAGCGCCACGACACCTGGCCGAATATCACCCGAAACCATCGCCCGGGCGCGGCACGCTCCGCGCGCATTGAAGACCCTTACGAGGTCGCCGGACTTGATCCCGCGAAATACCGCGTCGTGAGGATGCATCACCAGCGTCTCGGGCCGCGCGCCATCCACGTCCGCAAGTGCGCTTTCAAGCTGGCTGTGCAATTTGTCACCGGGCTGGGGCGAGACAAGATGGAGCGGTGCGGCCGCCGTCGCGGTCTCCAGCCATTCCGCGGGGGGCAGCCAGACGGGATGCCCCGGACAATCGTCATAACCGAAGCCGTCTATGGTTTCCGAAAAGATCTCGATCTTTCCGGATGGCGTCTTGAGCGGCGATCGCTCCGGGTCCTCCCGGAACAATGCGAACAACGTCTCGGACGAACGGTCCGCCTGGATCGGCAGTCGGACCCAGTTCCGTTCTTTCAGCGCCTCCAGATCGGGAACAGGCACGCCCTGTTCGGCAGCAAGGGCACGATACTCGTCATAGAGAATCCGGATCCACTCGGAAGCGCTGCGTCCTTCGGTGAACTCATGCGATACACCGAGCCGATCCGCCAGACCCGACAGAATCGCGTAGTCGTCGCGTGCCTCGCCTACGGGCGGGATCAATTGCGGCATGTGAAACAGGTAATCGTCGAGGTTCGACCGGCCGATATCCTCTCGCTCGTATGGAGTGGTGGCCGGGAAGACAATATCGGCGCGCTTCGCCGTTGCCGTCCACCACGGCTCGTTCACGATGATCGTCTCGGGCCTTTGCCAGGCCTCGTGAAGGGCGTTGAGGTCCTGATGGTGGTGAAACGGGTTGCCCCCGGCCCAGTAGATCAGCCGGATGTCGGGATAAGGCTCGCGCCGGCCGTTGAAGTCGTAGAACTCCCCTGGATGGCGAAGCATGTCCCCGATGCGAGCGACGGGGATCACCTTGCGCAAGGGGTTTTGCCCTTGCGGAAAGGTCATGCCCCTGACCCCCAGCAGGGACTTGCCGATCCCGCCAATCGCTCCATACCCATAGCCTACGCCGCCGCCGGGAAGACCGATTTGACCGAGCATCGCGGCAAGCACCGCCGACATCCAGTAGGGCTGTTCGCCGTGCTCCGCCCGCTGGAGCGACCACGCCACGGTAATCAGCGTGCGCGTCGTCGCCATCCGCCGCGCCAGCGCCTGGATCGTCTCCGCTTCGACCCCGCAGAGAGGGCTGGCCCATTCCGCGCTTTTCGGCTGCCCGTCGCTTTCGCCCATCAGGTAGGCGCGGAAGCGGTCGAAGCCGGTCGCGTAGCGCGCGAGAAACTCATGGTCGGTCAGGCTCTCGCTTTCGAGCACATGCGCGAGGGCCAGCATCAGGGCTGTGTCGGACGCCGGACGCAAGGGTATCCACTCGCAGCCCTCGGGGGCGTCGCTGCGCTGCGGGCCGATATTGATGCAGCGCATTCCCTTCCGAGCGAACCGAGAGAACCAGGCTCCGGTTTCATGTTCCGTGATCCCGCCCATGCTGACCTGGGAGTTTTTCGGATTGATGCCACCGAACATGACCAGTGTGTCGGTGTGCTCGTGGATTGTCTGCCAGCCGTCCTGGTGCTCGTAGAGCAGGTTGAGAAAGTTCTCGCCGAAGACATGCGGCATGATCGCCTGCGCACATCCCGTCGAATAGCTGCCGAAAGAGGCGACGTAACCGCCGATGCAGTTGAGGAATCGGTGCAACTGGCTCTGCGCATGGTGAAAGCGTCCGGCCGAGCCCCAGCCGTAGGAGCCACCGAAGACTGCTTCGTTCCCGTATTGCGTGCGCACGCGGTCGATCTCTGCCGCCGCAATATCGAGCGCCTCGTCCCAGGGCAGCGCAACAAAGTCGTCCGACCCGCGCCCCGATTGTTCCCGTGTCGCCAGCCAGGAGCGGCGAACTGACGGGCGCGCCACGCGTGTGCGGTGATGGACCGCTGCGGGAAGGATATCGGGTATCGCCGTGGGGGAGGGGTCTGGACGGAAAGGACGCGTCGCGATGATCCGACCGTCCTCGACATCGACCTCGAACGCCCCCCAGTGGCTGGACGTCACTTTCGTATTTCTCTTGAGCATGTTGGTCATGAGCGCGCCGTTCCTGCCTCTGTTTCAAGACTATGCCCGAGTGGCGCGACTGGCGCTTCGACCAGCCCGGCGAGATCATGCCGCACCGTGTCGATATGTCGGCGCAGCAGGTCGCATGCCGCCTCGGTTTCGCCTTCGCGGCAAAGGTGCACCAAGTCGGCATGCTCCGCGCGCGCCCGTTCCCATGCCACCCTGGAGGAGAGCTGGATGCGCGTGTAGCGCTCCGACGTATGGAGCAGGCCCGCCACGATTGACATGGTCCGCGGCGTCGTGGCCTTCGCGTAGAGCGCCATGTGGAGATCGGCGTTCAGCGCCCCCCAGCGGGCCGTATCGCCACGCTCCACCGCCAGGACGAACTCCGACTGGATGCGCCCGAGCAGGTCGAAATCGTCGTCATCGAGCAGGGGCGCCGAGCGCTCGAGCAGGCGCGGTTCCAGCAACATGCGCAGGTCGAATACATCCTCGATCTCATCGCGCGAGATCGACGTGACGATAGCGCCCTTGTGCGGCACGATGCGCACGAGGCCCTCGGCTTCAAGTTGCAGCAATGCCTCTCGTACGGGAATGCGGCTGACCCCAAAGGAATTCGCCAGAAGGTCCTGCTTCAATGGCGCGCCAGGCAAAAACTTCCCGTCGAGGATCTCGGCGCGCAAGCGGTTAAAGATCGCTCCGGTAATGGTTCTGACCTTAAGTCGGTTGGCTGCCATTATTCGATCGTCGTCCGGAATGCATGTTGACAGCAACATTTTATACAATCTACAAATTCGTAACCAACTAGGCAAGAGTCAGTTGCGGGAGCGCGTCCGGTAGCGTTCCGCGCGATTGCTGCGGCGGGACAGGCAGGTCCAGACCATGACGAGGATTCCACAATCATGAGCGGGAACGTCTTCCGAGGGGGTATCCCAGCCCTCATGACTCCCTGCACCGCCGACCGTTCGCCGGATTTCGACGCGATGGTGCGCAAGGCTAAGGAGCTGATCGGGGCGGGCATGTCCTCCGTCGTCTATTGCGGGTCGATGGGCGACTGGCCCTTGTTGACCGACGAACAGCGGATGGAGGGCGTCGAGCGTCTGGTGGCGGCGGGTGTCCCTGTGATCGTGGGCACCGGGGCGCAAAACCCGATGCGGGCGGCGGCGCTGGCGGCTCATGCGCGCAAGGTCGGCGCGGCCGGGTTGATGATCATTCCGCGGGTGCTGTCGCGCGGGACTTCCCCTGCGGCGCAGGAGGCGCATTTCGATGCGGTGCTTGCCGCGGCGGTGGATCTGCCGTCGGTCATCTACAACAGCCCCTACTACGGCTTCGAGACCAAGGCGGACCTGTTCTTCGCCCTGCACCGGCGTCATCCGCATCTGGTCGGATTCAAGGAATTCGGCAGCGCCGAGGCCATGAGCTATGCGGCGGAGTTCATCACCGGGCAGTCTCCGGGGCTGACGCTGATGGTCGGCGTCGATACAGAGGTCTACCACGGTTATGTCCGCTGTGGCGCACGGGGCGCTATCACGGGAATCGGCAATGTGCTGCCTCGCGAGGTGCTGCATCTCATCTCGCTGTGCGAGAAGGCGGCGCAGGGCGACATGGTTGCCCGGCGCAAGGCGGCGGAACTGGAAGAGGCGATGCAGGTGCTCTCGACCTACGACGAGGGTCCTGATCTCGTGCTGTTTTACAAGTATCTGATGGTGCTTGAAGGCAATCCCGAATACGAACATCACTTCAATCCTTCGGATAAGCTGTCCGAAAGCCAGAAGAGCTTTGCCCGCGATCAACTCGCCCAGTTCAAGGCCTGGTACGCCGCCTGGCGGGGATGATCTCGCGGAGGCAGGCCGACACGTTCGGCGAGCCGCATCAAAGGAAAAACGCCGCAAGCAATAATCCGTTCAGGAATGTCTTCTTCGACCCGCACAGACTGACATGTAGGTAAGCTGGAACGCAAAGCAGGAAGGGCCTCCGCAGGTGGCTGACGAAGTGTTCGATGTCGTGATCGTAGGTGGCGGAGGAGCGGGGCTGATGGCCGCGCTGTCCGCAGCGCGTCACGGGCGGACAGTGTGCGTGCTCGAGAAGGCGCCGAAGCTTGGCGGGACGACGGGCATGTCGGTTGGGACGGTTGCCGCCACGGGGACGCGGTTGCAGGCGGCTGCGGGAATCGATGACGGACCCGACTCGCATTTCGAGGACATGGCGAAATTCGCCGGGCCGCTCGCCAACCGCGACAATCCTGAGCTCCGCCGCATCCTTGTGCAAAACGTGCCGGAAACAATCGAGATCCTGTGCGATCTCGGGATCGAATTCATTGGACCCCTGCCGGAGGCGCCGCACTCTCACCCGCGCCTGCATGCGGTGCTGCCGCATTCCCGTTCCTTCGTCTATCACCTGCACAAAGCGTGTCGGCGACTGGGCGTCGAGATCCGCACCCAATGCGGCGTCGAGGAGCTGATCGGCGATGCCGGCAAGGTGACCGGTGTGATCGCCGGCGGACGGCGATTCACGGCCCGCCGCGGCGTGATACTGACCTCGGGCGATTTCAGTTCGGGAAGTCCCGAGTACAAGGCGCGCCACATGACGGGGCCGATGCTGCGACTGTCCGGCATCAATCCGCATGCGACCGGCGATGGCCAGCGCCTCGGGGAGGAGATCGGCGCGATGGTCGTCAATGGCGACCTGGCCTGGGGGCCCGAGTTGCGGTTTCACGCCCCGCCCCGGCCCAGCCTCATCTCGCGCCTGCCCGTCAATCGCTGGTTCGCGCGCGGGCTGAAGTTCGCGATGAAGGCGCTGCCGGAACCGGTTCTGCGCCGGATCCTGCTCGGCTTCGTGACAACCTATCTGGCGCCGTCGCCGCGTCTTTTCGCGGCGGGCGCAATCCTGGTCAATCACGAGGGCGACCGGTTCTGCGACGAGCGCGACCGCCCGCAGGACCATTTCGGCGAGCAGACGCGGCAGGAAGCCTTCATCATCGTGGACGACCGGATCGCCAGGCTCTTCGCAGCGTGGCCGAACTACGTCTCGACGGCGCCGGGGGTCGGCTTCGCCTACCTGCCCGACTACGCACGCACGCGCGCCGACATCTACGCCAGCGCGCCTACGCTCGCCGGGCTCGCCGGCAAGATCGGCGTGCCCCCCGCGGCGCTGGAACAGGCGGTCGCCAGGGCCAACGCCGAACGTGAGGAGGCGGGAGAACGAGGCGCCGACGCGCTGCCAGCGCTGACGCAGGGTCCTTTCCACGCGCTGGGGCCGGCCCGGGCCTGGATCGTGTTCGCAGACGGGGGGCTGGCCATCGATGCCGACTTCCGCGTCTGCAACCCGGCGCGACAACCAATCCGCGGCCTCTATGCCGCGGGTTCCGCCGGTCAGGGGGGCGTGCTTCTCGAAGGCCACGGGCACCATCTTGCCTGGGCCTTCACGTCTGGCCGGCTCGCCGGCCGCAATGCTGCGCTTGCAGTGCCAACAGGCTGACATCCGAAACGCGCGTTCCGGCTATCGGCAAGAATGAGTCCAACCAAAGGGGAAACCAGAATGTCGAAACTCATAAAGTTTACCGCGGCAACCGCATTCGGCGCGCTCGCGCTTGCCGTCCTGCCCGCCCAGGCTCAGGACACGATGGAACTGAACATGGCGACGCCGTGGGCGGGCGGCCATTGGCTCGAAGTCGGCGCGCAGAACTTCGCCGATCATGTCGAGACGCTGACCGAGGGCCGGATCAAGATCAACGTCTTCACGGCCGGTGCGCTTGGGCCGGCGCTGAAGGTGACCGAGACCGTCCAGACGGGCGTCGCGGATGTGGGCCATGGCTGGCCCGGCTATGACTGGGCGATCGACCGCACCGGCGCGATCTTTTCGGGATGGCCGGCAGGGCCGAATCCGGAAGAAATGATGATGTGGCTGGTCAACGGCGGAGGAATGGAGCTCTGGAAAGAGTGGCGGATGGAGAAGTTCGACGTCGTGCCGGTGCTCTGCGGAGTGCTGGAGACGGAGTTCTTCATGCACTCGCACAAGCCCGTCCGTACCGTCGAGGACATGCAGGGCCTGAAGCTGCGGACCTCTTCCTCCTGGGCCGAAATTGCGCCGAAGCTTGGCGTCTCGACCGTGGTTCTCCCCGGCTCCGAGGTGTTCAGCGCGCTGGAGCGCAAGGTCGTGGACGCGATCGAGTGGGGCGGACCCGGCATCAATCTGTCCGAGGGCTTCCACAAGGTCGCTCCCTATATCATGACCCCCGGCCTGCATGCTCCGGGCGGCGCGCATGACTGCCTCTTCAACAAGGACGTCTGGGCGAATATCAGCGAGAAGGACCAGAAGCTGATCGAACTGGCCGGGCGCCTGACCATGCTCGACACCTACCTGGCCTACGCCGACAACGACGTTAAGGCCTATACCGAGATCACGTCCGACCCGAACGTGACCGTGGTGAAGGTCGACCAGAGCCTCGTCGATGCAGTGGTCGACGTGTCCTATGAGTGGGCGGACGAGCAGGCGGAGTCGAACGAATGGTTCAAGCGGGTCTATGAGCACCAGAAGGCGTTCATGGAGTCCATTCGGCCGATCAGCGAGTTCCGGTTCGCGACGGGCACGCGCTGAGTCACGGGCGGCGGCGCGCTGCGCCGCCGCCACTCAAGCGGAAAGGTCGCCGCATGATCCTGATCCGATCCATAGATCGTTTGTCCCTGTGGGCGGGAAAGCTGGCCGCGCTCCTGGTGCTGCCTCTTGTCGCCGCAATGGTTTTCGAGGTCGTCAGCCGCTATGCCTTTGATGCGCCCACTGTCTGGGCCTTCGAGCTTGCCTACATGATGATGGGCACCATCTTCCTGCTGGGGCTCGCCTACGCGCTGAGCATCGGCGCGCACGTAAACGTCGATTTCCTGCATGATCATCTGCCGCCGCGCGTCGTCGCGCTGATCGATTTCCTGGGATATGCGCTGCTCACGGCAATGTCCGCCTGGATGACATGGGCGTTGGCCGGCTACGCGCTGCAGGCGTATGAGAGCGGCGAGGGCACGGGGCTTTCCGCCTGGAACCCGAAGGTCTGGCCGTATCGCGTGATTTACGCCGTGGGCTTCGGGCTGTTCACCCTCCAGACCGTCGCCAAGACGCTGGAGAACCTGCTGATAGTGCTCGGCGGACGCGCGCGGGAGAACGCCGGATGACTGCCGATACCGTGATGTGGATGTTTCCGGCGCTGCTGGCGCTGATCTTCCTGGGCTTTCCGGTAGCCTTCTCGATGATGCTGACGGCGCTGGGCTTTGGTCTCCTGCGCTTCGGCGACAAGCTGGTGCACCAGCTTGTCTCGCGGGTCGATGACATCGCCAGCAACTACGTGCTGGGCGCCATTCCGCTGTTCATCTTCATGGGCTCCATCCTGGAGCGGGCGGGGATCGCCGAACGCTTGTTCGACGCCCTCTATATCTGGACGCGGCGCCTGCCGGGGGGCCTTGCGGTCGCCGCGCTGATCATGTGCACGATCTTTGCCGCGGCCAGCGGGGTCGTGGGCGCGACAGAAACTCTGGTCGGAATGCTGGCCATCCCGGCGATGCTCAAGCACCGCTACCAAAACTCGCTGATCGCCGGCACGATCTGCGGCGGCGGGTCGCTTGGCACGATCATTCCGCCCTCGATCCCGGTGATCGTCCTCGCGCCCATCGCGACCATCCCGGTTGGAAGCCTGATGGCGGGGATCATGGGACCCGGCCTGCTGATGGCGGGTCTCTTCATGGTCTATATCGTCATCGCCTGCACGCTGAAGCCGTCGCTCGCGCCGGCGGATGAGAGCGTGGACGAGCGAACGATGGCGGAAAAGCTGCGCATTACCTTCACGGCGCTGATCCCGCCGGCGCTGCTGATCCTCGCGGTGCTCGGCTCGCTCTTCCTGGGAATCGCGACGCCGACCGAGGCTGCCGCCTGCGGTTCCGCGGGTGTGCTCATACTCGCGGCGGCCTATGGCCGGCTGACCCTGAAGCTCCTGCGCCACTCGGCGCTGCAAACGGTGGCGATCACGGCGATGATCCTCGCCATCGTGATGGCGGGCAGCATGTTTTCGGGCGTGTTCTTCGCATCCGGTGGCATGCAGGCGACGCGCGGCATCCTGGACAGCTTCGGACTGGATCCGTGGTCGGTGGTAGCGGTCATCCTGATCGTGGCGTTCTTTCTCGGGTTCGCCGTCGATCTGATCTCGATCGTCCTGATCGTCGTGCCCATCGCGATCCCGCTCGTGCGCATGTACGGGATCGACCCTCTGTGGTTCTCGGTCGCTTTTCTGGTGACGCTCCAGATGAGCTATCTCACGCCGCCGATGGCCCCCTCGATCTTTTACCTGCGCGCCATCGCGCCCCCGTCGATGAAACTCAAGGAGATGTACTGGGGCGTCATCCCCTTCATCATCTGCCAGATCATCGTGCTCGGCGCGCTGATCGCTTTCCCCGCACTTGCAACCTATCTGCCGAAGCTGATGTACGGCTGAGCCCGTCCGGGCAGGCCGCTCGAAAGGAGCATCACATGTCCGCTACGATGCGAGGCAACGCGTGCCTGACGAAAGGAGCGCACGATGATCTATGAGGAACGCGACTACCGGGTCGCGGCGGGGAAGCTCGCCCGGTTCGTGCAGATCTACGGCGAGCACGGGCTGCCGCTGCAAAAGGAGCATCTCGGCGTCTTCGTCGCCTACTTCACGACGGAAATCGGCGAGTTGAACCATGTCGTCGCGATCTGGGGCTATGAGGATCTCGGCGACCGCGAGCGGCGTCGCAAGGCCATGATGACCGATCCTCGCTGGCACGATTACCTGCGCATGGTGGACGGTCTTCTCGATATGCAGACGACGCGCATCCTGACGCCCGTGTCCTATTCGCCGATACAATAGGGCGCCGTCGTGACAGCACACCCGGCTTCTCCGTCGGGCGCTGACAAGCGCTTCGCCGGAGATGCTCACATTGACTGACCTCGGGCAAGCTGACACTTTCATACATGTAAGTAAGCCCGTCCCTCCCACGCCACGAATGTAAGATCGCACCATGAAACTGACCGACAAGATCGCCATCATCACAGGAGCCGGATCCGGCATCGGACACGAGGCTGCCAGGCTGTTCGCGCAGGAAGGCGCTACCGTGATCGTCGCCGACCGCAACGCCGACGCTGCCAAGGCGGTTTCCGACGAGCTGCGCGCCATGGGCGCGAGGGCCGAGCCCGCTGCCGTAGACGTCAGCAAGGAGGCTGAGGTCGCCGACCTGATCGCCAAGGTCGTCGCCGAACACGGGCGGCTGGACATCCTGGTCAACAATGCGGGTTTCGGCTTTGCCGGCACGGTCGTCAACACATCCGAGGCGGATTGGGACGCGCTCATGGCCGTCAACGTCAAGGGCGTGTTCTTTGGCTGCAAGCATGCGATCCCGGTAATGGAACGGCAGGGCGGCGGGGCGATCGTCAACACCGCCTCGACCGTGGCGCTGGTGGGCATCCTCGACCGGGCGGCGTATGTCGCCTCCAAGGGCGCGGTGGCGGCTCTGACAAGGGCGATGGCTCTGGATCACGTGAAGGCGGGCATCCGGGTCAACTGCGTCGCCCCCGGCACCATCGAGTCGCCCTATTTCACGGATATCCTTGCAAAGTCGCCAGACGCGGCCGCGGTGCGCCATGGCCTCGAGCAGCGGCAGGCCATGGAGCGGCTGGGCAAGCCGATCGAGATCGCCAAGGCGATCCTGTTCCTTGGGAGCGACGATTCTTCCTTCTGCACCGGGTCGGTCCTGGTGGCGGATGGCGGCTGGACGGCGCGCTGATATGGCTACGCTGTACGGACTTGAGGGCCGCAAGGCCATCGTGACGGGCGCCGGGAACGGGATCGGGCGCGCGATCGCCCTGCGGCTCGCGGAGCATGGATGCGCGCTCGGTGTGATCGACCTCGATCTCGCCGCCGCCGCGTCCACGGCCGAGGCGATCACCGCTGCGGGTGGGGTGGCGCACGCTGCTCGCGCCGATGTGTCGGCGGGCCCTGAAGTGACGGCGGCGCTGGCGGAACTCTCGGAGCGGCTGGGGCGGGTCGACATCCTCGTCAACAACGCGGGCGTCTGCAAGATCGGCAAGATGCTGGAATGTTCCGAAGACGATTGGCGGCAGACCTTCGGGGTCAATGTCGACGGGTTGTTTCACTGCACGCGGGCCATCGCGCCCGGAATGGTCGCGCGCGGATCGGGGTGCATCGTCAACATCGCCTCGTGGATGGGAAAGGCGGGCGTCGCCGCCTATGGCGCCTATTGCGCCTCGAAATTCGCCGTCATCTCGCTGACGCAGACGCTTGCATGCGAACTGGGCGAACACGGGGTGCGCGTCAACGCGATCGCGCCCGGGCTGATCGTCGAGACCAAGATGCGCGACGATTCCGAACCGCTTCGCCGGGCCCAAGGGCTGCCGACGTCGGAAGAACGCGCGAAGACGATACCGCGCCGCCGCGCCGGCGTGCCGGCGGATATTGCCAATGCCGCGGCGTTTCTCGCATCGGATCAGGCAGATTACATCACCGGCGAGACCATGAACGTCACCGGCGGCCTCTGGAACGACTGACGCGAAAGGAATGAAAAGATGACCTACCGCAAGGATTTTCGGGCCGAAGGGGTGATCCCGGCCACGCTCCTCGTGCTGAACGAGGACATGACGATCGACGAGAAGCAGACGCGCAAGCATCTGCGCGATTGCGCGATGGTCGACGGGGTCACGGCGGTCACCGTCAACGGCCATGCCTCCGAGGTTCATGCCTGCACCTTCGAGGAGCAGCGCCGCATCCTGGCGACCTCTCTGGAGGAGGTCGGCGACCATGTACCGCTGGTCAACGGCGTATACGCGGACGGCAGCCACGAGGCTGCGCGCGTCGCGGCCATGGCGGCGGAGGAGGGGGCGTCGGCCCTGCTGGTCTTCCCCCCCGGAAGCATGTCGATGGGCGGGCACCTGCGCCCGGAAATGGCGATCGAGCATTATCGCCGCATCGCCGACGCGACCGACCTGCCGCTGATCGCCTTCCAGTATCCCATGAGCAGCGGGCTCGGCTATCCGTTCGAGACGCTGCTCGCCCTGTTCGAGAAGGTTCCCACGATCAGGGCGATCAAGGACTGGTCGAACGACCCGATGCTGCACGAGCGCCACATCCGGACGTTCCAGAACCTTCCGAAACCCGTGAATGTGCTGACGACCCATTCGGCGTGGCTGATGGGATCGCTCTGCATGGGGCCGAAGGGATTGCTCTCCGGAGCAGGCAGCGTCGCGGCTGACCTGCAGGTGGAACTGTTCCGCGCCGTGCAGTCCGGCGACCTGAAGGCCGCGCAGAAGGTCAACGATCGCTACCACCCGCTGGCGCAGGCCTTCTACGCGCCGCCCTTCCTCGACATGCACAACCGGATGAAGGAAGCGCTGGTGCTGCTGGGCCGCATCGACAAGTCCGTCGTGCGTCCGCCGCTGATGAAACTGTCCGATGCGGAAATCAGGCGGATCGGACAGGCGCTGAAGGCGGCCGGGCTGGAGCGCGATGGCGCCCTGAAGCTGGCAAGCTGACGGTCGGGCTGCGCCATGGCCGACGGCATCGCCGCTCCGACACTGCTGACCCCCGGGCGGATCGGGCCGCTGGCGCTGAAGAACCGGGTCATCATGGCGCCCATGACGACACGGAAGGCGGATGCCGAAGGCTACGTCACCGAGGAGACGCTTGCATGGTACGAGGCCCGCGCCAAAGGCGGCGTGGGTCTCGTGACGGTCGAGATGGCGGCGCCCGAACGCGCGGGCAAGCACCGCAATTTCGAGCTTGGCCTTTATGACGACCGGTTTCTCCCCGGCCTGACGAGGATTGTCGACGTCATCCATGCGGCCGGGGCGAAGGCTGCGATCCAGCTTGGCCATGGCGGCGGCCATACCCGCATCGACATTGCGGGCGTCAATCCCATCGCGCCCTCAGCCATTCCTCACAGCGTGCAGGAAGGCCGCACCGAGATCATCATCCCGGAGGAAATGTCGCCGGCCCGCATTGCGGAAACGGTCGAAGCCTTCGCCTCCGCCGCGAGCCGGGCGGGGCGGGCCGGATTCGACGCGGTGGAGATCCACGGCGCGCACGGCTACCTGCTGTCGCAGTTCATGACGCCCGGCGAGAACCAGCGGAACGACGATTATGGCGGTTCCCTGCACAACCGCGCGCGGATCTCGGTCGAGATCACCGCGGCGGTCAAGGCGGCGGCGCCGGAACTTGCCGTCATCTTCCGCATCAACGGCGATGATTACTATGACAAGGGCATCGGCATCGAGGAGGCCGAGGAAATCGCCGTGCTGGTCGCCGAGGCCGGGGCGGACGCAATCCATGTCACCGGCGGACATTACCGGTCGCAGCCGACGGCCGCGATCATGATTCCGCCCATGGCCACGCCGCCCGTGCCTTTTCTCGGCTTTGCCGTACGTATCAAGGCGCGCGTCCCCGTACCCGTGGTCGCTGTCGGAAGGTTCGGCGATCCACTCGCCGCTGAACGGGCGGTGCAGGACGGCGCCGCCGATTTCATCGCCCTGGGCCGTCCCCTCGTGGCGGATCCCGACTGGGTGGCGAAGGCCGGCGCGCGCCGGCCGGTGCGGCGCTGCATGGCCTGCAACAGCTGTGTCGACGGGATGCGGGAAGGGCAGCAGCTGCACTGCATCGTGAACCCGGTCGCCGGGCGCGAACTGCTCTTCGCGAACAGGAAGCCGCTGCGCCAGGGCCAGCGGATCGCCGTCATCGGCGCCGGTCCGGCGGGGCTGGCCTATGCCGCGGAGATGGCCGAGGCGAACGACGTCGTGGTGTTCGAACGTGAACAGGCGCTGGGCGGGGCGCTTCGGCTGGCGGGGCTCGCGCCGCTGTTCCAGGGAGTGACTGCAGCCCCGGACAGCCTTCTCGCTTATGTCGAGGGGCTTGCCGAGGCCTGTCGCACAAGGGGCGCAACGATCCGCGTCGCCACGGACCCACTGGCGGAGCAGGGGGCTCTGGACGGGTTCGACCATGTCGTCATTGCGACCGGCGCCCGCTATCCGTTCGGGGCGGGCGCGCTCATCCGCGCGGCGCTCCGGAGCGGCGCGGTGCGGCGATCTCCGCTTGCCCGTTTCGCTCAAGATCCGCACATGCGGGACTGGTTCTACTACAAGGCCCGCCGCGCAACGGGGCGGGACATGGCGCGGCGTCTTGGTCCGAAGAGCTTTTCGACCGAGATCATCGGCGATGCCCAGCGAGCCGGAAAAACCGGAGAGGCCGTCCGGAGCGCCTTCGCCGCCGCATATGGAATTGACGCATTGCAACACCCGCAGACATAAGCATCGCGTGGCCTGGAGACGGAAGGGTGGGCGATGGCTGACGAGCAGGGGCGCATGAAGGACGACATCAAGCGGGTCGCGACCGAGCTGCTCATCAGGGACGGCTATCAAGGCTTTCGATTTCGCGACGTCGCGGAAGCGCTGGGCATCACCCGCGCAAATGTTCATCACCATTTCGGTACGAAGCTGAACCTGACCGAAGAGGTCGTGACCGATTACATCAACGACACGCTGCGGATGTGGCAGGAGAATTGGCGCAGCGACAGGAGCTTCGCCGACAAGATCGCGGGGATGATGGAATCCAACCGCCGCCGCTATCTGCATTACAATCCGACGGGCGTCACGGCCAATCCGTGGAGCCTGATCGGGCGCATGCGGCTTGAACGCAACATCATCGGACCGAAGGCGCAGGCCGCCCTTCAGACCTTCGCGATCGAGCTGGAAGCGATGGTGATCGCGGGTATCGAACAGGCGGTCAGGAAGGGCGAGTATTCGCGCGACATCCCCATTGCCGACGTCGCGCTGCAGCTGGTGGCCATCGCCGACAGCGCCGGTCCGATCGTGCAGGATGGGGGCAATTTCGACAAGCTCGAGCAGCTTTACCGCTCGTTCAGCCGGATCGTGCGCCATGCCTACGGGGTGCGGGAGGCGCTGCCCCACCGGTGATCCCGCCAGACGTCGAAGACAATATCCCTCATCCCGGAACACATTGGCAGGCGCCGCCCTTGGATGTACCCCTTCGCGCCTGCCTCACGGCGCGCCGTAACCGCGATAACGATAATCCTCCAGCGCATCCGCCGCCTCTGCCTCGGCTAGCGCCGCCTCGACGAGGTTGCGGTGAGGGGAGAGATGGCAGACGGGGTCCGTCGCAGCGGCGTCTCCGGTCAGCGCCATGGCCTGGCAGCGGCATCCGCCGAAATCGCGGTTGCGGCGGTCGCAGGAGCGGCAGGGCTCGCGCATCCAGTCCTCGCCGCGGAAGGCGTTGAAGGAGGGCGAATTGCGCCAGATCGCCTCGAGCGAATGCTCGCGTACGCTCCAGAAGTCGAGGCCCGGGATGTTTTCCGCCGCATGGCAGGGGAGGACGCGGCCCGATGGCGTCACGTTCAGCCCCATGCGTCCCCATCCGCCCATGCACGGCTTGGGATAGCGTGCATGGTAGTCGGGGATCACCGCGTCGATGACGATGACGCCTGCATAGTCGCGACGCGCGGTTTCGACCGCGGCAAGGCTTTCTTCCACTGCCGCCCGGCGCGGCAGGAGGGCGGGGCGGTTGAGGAGCCCCCAGCCCACGAACTGCGCATGCGCGATCTCAATGCGGCGCGCGCCGAGGGCGACTGCGTGATCGATCAGCGCGCGCGTCTCGTGAATGTTGGCCCTGTGGATCACAGCGTTGATCGTGAGCGGAAGGCCAAGCGCCGTCACCGCCTCCGCGACAGCGCGCTTGCGTCGATGCGCGCCCGGAAGCCCGGCGATGCGATCGGCGAGCGCTTCGTCAATCGCCTGCAACGACAATTGCACGTGGTCGAGCCCGGCCTCGGAAAGGCGTGCGAGCCGCTCGGACGTGAGCCCGACGCCCGACGTGATGAGATTGGAATAGAGACCTTCCTGCGCGCAGACCGCGACGATCTCCTCGAGATCCCGGCGCGCCGTCGGCTCGCCCCCGGACAGATGCGCCTGCAGGACGCCGAGGGCGCGGGCTTCCCGCAGGACGCGCTCCCATTCCTGCGTGTCCAGCTCTCTGCCGCGCCGCTCCAGCTCCAGCGGATTTGAGCAGTAGGGGCAGGAGAGGGGGCAGCGGTGGGTAAGCTCGGCGAGGAGTACGAGCGGGGAGGTCAGCGTCATCGCCATTCAAGGACGCGCTTCTCCGCGAGCCCCCCGAGAAAGGCCGTAACATCGCGTTCGATTTGCGCGCGCGGAGCGTTGAAGGCGGTAACCAGATTGTCCACGATGCCTGCGACGCTCGTTTTCCCGTCGCAGCGTTCGAGTATGTGGCGCGCCACGCTGTCGAGCTTGTAGACGCGTTCCGGCGCAAGCAGGACGAAGCCCCCGCGTGCAGCATCCTCCACAAGCCGGACGCCGCGCGGAATGACCGGCACCGCTTCCGGCGCGACCACATGCGTCGAAGGCTCGGAATTCTGGGCCATCAGGGCTCCTCCGGCACGAAAGCCCCCGGCGGGGGCATTCCTGGATCGATATAGGCGGCATAGAGGGCGTCGGACATGGCCCAGAGGATGTCGCACTTGGTGCGCAAAGCCGCCAGAACCGCCGCTTGCGTCTCCGGCGTACATGCGTGCTCCCGCACATAGCCGAGGGCAAAGTCGGTGTCGCGTCGGGCCTGTTCGCCGCGCTTCTCGAAATAGGCGAGGGTGCCAGGGCCGATGAAATCATAATGCGCCAGCATTCCCGCGACGCGTTCGCCGATCGCATCAGGCGAGAACAGCTCCGTCAGGGAGGACGCTATCGCTTCAAGGAGCGTACGCTCTCGCACGAAAGCTATATAGGCGCCGACCGCAAAGCGCGTTGCCGGCAGCGCCGCCCTTCCCGAAACGACCATGGTTCGGTCGAGCCCCAGCCCCTCCGCCAGGGCAATCCATTTGGCTATTCCCCCGAGATCGCCGGTGCTCCCGTCATGATCCTCCAGCCGACGCCGCCATTCCCGGCGCAGCGCCGGATCCTCCATCCGCGCGATGATCGAGGCGTCCTTGATCGGGATCGCGGCCTGGTAGAGATAGCGGTTGAGCGCCCAGGCCTGAAGCTGGCCCCGGGTGCAGCCGCCCGTGTGCATCAGCCGGTGAAGCGGGTGCAGGTTATGATAGCGCTCGCGGCCGATGCCGCGCAGGGCCGCTTCCAGTTGATCCGGCGTCAGAAGCGCATGCGAAGTCGAGGCATCCGGCGTCAAAGCGAGATCTCCATGCCGTCATAGCCGATCTCCCATCCCGCCGCGCGCACGGCGCGTTCCTCCGGCGACCCTTCGATGAGAACAGGATTGGTGTTGTTGATGTGGATGTAGATGCGCCGGGCGAGCGGCGCGCTCCGCAGCATCTCGAGGCTTCCGCCTGCGCCCGCCATCGGCGCGTGACCCATGCGTCGCCCGGTCTTTTCGCCCACGCCTTCCCGGATCATCTCGTCATCGTGAAAGACGGTGCCATCGAAAAGAAGCGTCGTGGATTGATCGAGGCGGGACAGGAACGCCTCCTCGATCATGGCGCAGCCGGGCGCATAGACGAGGGGGCTGGCGCCCTCCGAGGTGAATTTCAAGGCGGCGGCGCCGGCGGCCATGCCCTCGGTGAACGCATCGGCTTCGCCCGGGCTCGCTTCCCGATAGAGGGGGATCTTTCCCGGCAAGGTGAAGCTTTCCATCACAAGTCCGGGAAGGAGCTGGACCGGCTCCCCTTCCGGCAAGGCGCGGCGAATCACTTTATCCGGAGAAAGCGCGTTGAAGATCGGGTTCGCGGCGAGTTCGTCGAGAACGCTCTCGGAGGCCCATAGCGCGAAGGCTTGGCGTTCGCGCAGGGTCAGCAGTCCGGCGACGTGGTCAATTTCCGCGCTCGTGAGGACGATCGCAGAGATCGGGGTGTCACGCGGCCCGCTTCGGGGATGGAGCGACGAGGTCTGGATGATTTGCTGGCGCAGGTCCGGAGACGCGTTGACGACCGCCCAGTGAACGCCGTCGCCGGTCACGGCGAGGCTTGACTGCGTGCGGTGTCGGGCGCGGATATCCCCGTCCCAAGCCGCTGCGCAACCGCTGCAGCGGCAATTCCACTGGGGAAAACCGCCTCCAGCGGCGCTTCCGATGACGATTGCTCGCGCTTCGCTTCGCCGGGCCATCGGCCCGGATTACATTTCAGCGGAGAAATAGGCAGTGACTTCCCAACCGCAATGAATTTCTTCGATCAGCGGAGTGTTCCAGGCCATTGTGCATCCCTTCGGTTATCGGCATCAGCGCCCCAACGTCCGGCCTCGGGATACGGTTCCCGTCCGCGCTGGCGCCGTGGTCAAATGACGGCCTCCATTGTGGCTTTTCGCGCCGCGACCGCGCTGGCGTCACGTCGATCCATCAACTAAGAATTCATATCGAACCCTGTTGATCGAGAAGGATATTAGCGATGCACGTTCATGATCATAACGGTCAAACCTTGGAGAAGTGGCGTGAGGGCGTCATGACCAAGATGCGAACGTCAGCCTTAACCGGATCGCATCAGCTCTGTATCTTTGACCAATGGTGCGAAAAAGGGCTGGGTGCGCCTATACACTTGCACGCTGTCGAGGAAGTGCTTGAAGTCTTCGAAGGTACTGCTGAAATTTGGCTCGGCGACGAGAAGGCAATTGTTGTCGCTGACCAGTCGGTGCTGATCCCGGCGGGGTGCAAGCATGGTTTCCGCAACGTTGGCGACGGCATTCTTCATGTTCGTGCGACGCTTGCGTCGCCGATATTCGAAGCAACCTACGAATCAAATGTCGAGCAGTCGCGCCGGTGGGTGCCTGCATTCTAGAGCGAATCCAGAACTCTGGGCCGCGGCCTTAGGAAGAGCTCCTGGCGGGCACGACATCTGAAGCGCCGGCCTCCGCCTGCTCGCTTGCAGTTTCGATAACAGAGGCAAGTCCCGCACGCAGGGAGACGGCAACGATGTCGGCACGCGCCGTGTTGCCGATCGCCTCGCCCTCGGCCTTTTCCGCACCCCACAATCCGGCGAGGACCGTCGCCGTCGGTATGCGGCGGCGGATCCTGCGGACGGCGAGCCTTGCGTGGGCCGGATTGGTCGAGTCCACCGAGCACAGGCAGACCAGCGCAACCCCCGTGGGGTCGATGGGAGCCAGCCTGGACGAAGAGACAGTTTCCGGCTCCATGACCGATGCGCCAATCCCGTGCTTTTCGAGGAGCTGCGCGAAAATGGCTGCCGCGGCCCTGTCCAGGGCGCTTCGGACGCCAATGCACAGGACGGGGCGACCTGTACGCCATCCCGCACGTAGTTGTTCCGAAGAAAGCACAGGCAAATCGGCTGGCGGCTGCTCCGCGCTCGCTTCGACCGCTGACGAGGCTTCCGGACCAAGATCCTTCTCCGACGATGACGGCTCGGCGTCCTCGTGATGAGAAAGTTCCTCGACCAGATCGCAAACCGCATCGTGGATCCGCGTCGCAAGCTCATTTTCGAGCTTGCCGCGCGCCAGATCCTGCTGGGCCAGTATCAGCCCTTCTATTGCGACCGCCTCGTAATAGGCCGATAGCGACCGCTCTTCGAGGAACAGTTCCGCCTGCTCGATCGCTTCGCTCGGATCGCCAGCCAGCATGCGCTGGTAGAACATTTCCGCCGGTGACAGGGCGGGCCGGTTGCCGAACATGACCTCGAGGAAGCGCAGTCCTTCGATGTGACGACCCAGGACCACCAGGCAAATGCTGAGCGGCATCGCAAGCACGAGCCCGATCGGTCCCCAAAGCCATGTCCAGAACGTCGCCGAGACGACGACTGCGACCGGCGACAGGCCGGTCGAGCGGCCGTAGAGCATGGGCTCGATCACCTGACCGGCGAGAAATTCGAGGACGAGCAGGAACAAGGCGGTCCATAACAGCAGCGTCCACCCCGGATCGACCGCCGCAGCGATTGCCAGCGGGAAGGCAGCCGATATGACCGGGCCGACATAGGGGACGAAGTGCAGGACGGCCGACAGCATTCCCCAAAGAACAGCGCTCGGCACGCCAATCAGCCACAGCCCGACCGCCGTGACCGCGCCGACGCTGGCGTTCAGCAGCACCTGCATCATGAGAAGTCGGCTGACGCGCCGTGCGGCATCGTCGAGCGCCGCCGTCGTCCGCTGGATGTCATGAGCTCCCGCAAGCCAGATCAGCCGGTTCCGCAGGTCTTCTCGCTGGAAAAGAATGAAAAAGACGAAGATGATGATGATGCCGGTTGTCGCCAGTGGGCTGACGAGAGGGCTGATCAGTCTCGTCAGCGTCTCAAGAGGCCCGCGATCCGGTTCCCGCAGTTCGACCGGAATCGGTGGCCGCTCGCGGGCCGCTTCCTCTGGACCGGTAACCGGAGCCGGGGCAGCAGGCTCCGGCTCGTTCAACTCGTTCCCCAGATCCTGCAGCATGTCGGCTGCGCGTTCCAGTGTCCCCCCACCAGCCGTTACGCCGCGCAGATCCTGGATCTTGTCGCGCATGTTGACCTGATAGCGCGGCAGGTCTCCCGCGAGCTGCGTGACCTGCTGGGCCAGAACCGTCGCGAGGGCGAAAAGCGTGCCGAAGGCAAGCACCACCACGATCACGACGGCAATCGCCTTGGGAATACGCAAGGCTTGCAACAGGCGCACGGAGGGCGCGAGCACGAAGCTGAGAAGAATCGCCAGCGCGATCGGAATGAAGAGGTCGCGACCGACAAACAGGATCCAGACCACCATCACGGCGAGGAGCGCAGCCGCAAGATAGGTCAGGATCGAGGCGGTTTCACCCGGTAGCGCGACACGAGCTTTCCCGAGGGGATCGAGCGGATCAGCCATGACATGCCATTCCGGATCGCGATGGTAGCGCCATCCTCCCGCACGGAACGCGGGGCTCTTCAGCCGTCTCTGTCACCTGAAGATCGCATCGTTGCGAGCGCGCCACGCCGTATCCGACAGCCATTTATAGTCCTGATCGGGCATGAGCGGGACGTTCTTTGCGGCCGCTTCGGAAATTGGCAGATAGAAACTGTAGCGGTCCTGCGACACCTTGAGGAATCGGATCGGAACGACGATGCTGTCCTTTCCAATCGTGAAGAACCCCCCGGACGCTACGATCGCATAATCCCACCGATCCTTGGTGCCGAACACGATATTGCGAACCTCGCCGATGATCTTGTCGTCGGAACTCCGAACCTCCATGCCGAGGATCTGGTCTGCCAGCAACCCCGGCGCCAGTTCGTTTATGCTGATCAGCGGCTCCGCATCGCTGTCGCCGCGGCGGCCAATCGCTGCGCCGCCCCGTTGCAGGATGGGCTCCCGTGCGGCGAACTGTTCCTTGGCATCCTCCTCATCGTTCCCGCCGAGGGCGCTCATCGCGGGAACGGCGATGAGTTCGCGGATATTGGCCAGGAGACGATCACAATCCTCGTACCGACCGTATGACCAGAGGATGAAGGCGGCGTCCCTTATCGCACGAAGATCGAGGATGACCTGGCGATTGCCGGGGCCATGAAATTCAGGCTTCTGAAGGATCGCTTCCTCGAGCCGGGCGTCCTCGATGTTGCAGGTCGCGCCCGTTTCGTTGGCGCGTACGCCGGTTACACCCAGCGCAGCGAGAAGAACAACAGCGAGAACGACATTTCCCCGATGCATCGATGATCCGTTCTATGCTGTAAATGTTGTTGAGAGGCGTCGGCTGCCGAAGCGGAAGTTGCCGAACCGTAGCCATTTACAACGCACGACCTGCCACTATGTTCATCGCGTCCTGACGAATATTGTGTCGCCGTCGCGCGCCGCAGCGCCAGGATTGGAAGGCGGACGGAAGCAGGAGACGGTGGGGCAGGGGCGATCCATGACGGGCTGCCGAGGATCGGCGAACTGACGCCGGATGCTTGCTGCGGGCAGGCGGCATTCCCGGGAATGGCGACCGGGCAAGTACGGGCCACTGCTCAGAGGCTCGCCGGATGAGCGGGCGATCACGACCTCTCCCGTGGTGAGCGTTCAGCGATAGATCAGCGTCGGCAGCCACATCGTCACGGCGGGAATGAAGGTGACCATCCCCAGCACGACGACGAGCGGGATCAGGAACGGCAGCGTGGCCATCATCGCCCGCTCGAATGTCACGTTCGCCACCCGAGAGAGCACGTAAAGCACCATTCCCACAGGGGGCGTCAGGAGGCCGATCATCAGGTTGAGCACCATGATCACGCCGAAATGCACCGGATCGACACCCACATGCACTGCGATCGGCAGGAGAACGGGGACGAGGATGGTGATGGCGGCGATGGTCTCGAGGAAGCAGCCCACGATGAGCAGGATTAGGTTGATCAGAATGAGGACGATGATCGGATTCTCGCTGATCATCAGGATGATCGAGGCGAAGGATTCGGCGGTGCGCGTCGAGGTTAGTATCCAGGCGAAGATCGACGCGCCGGCGACGATGAAGAGGATGACCGCCGTTGTCTCGATCGTATCCATCGAGACCCGCAGCAGCCGCCGCCAGCTCAGCGTCCGGTAGACGACGATACCGAGCATCAGGGCATAGAAGCAGGCGGCGATGGCGGCTTCCGTGGGCGTGAATATTCCGAACAGGATGCCGCCGACAATAATGATCGGCGTCATCAGCGAGAGAAACGCTCCCTTGAAGGTGCGCCAGAGAACGTCGAGCCGGAACTTCTGATCCCGCGGATAACCGCGCACATGCGCGAAGTACGCCACCATGATCATCAGTGCGACCGCCATGAGCAACCCGGGGATGAGGCCGGCGGCGAAGAGCTGCCCGATCGATGCGCCGGCGACGACGCCGTAGATCACCATCGGCAGCGAGGGCGGGATGATGGGTCCGATCGTCGAGGAGGCGGCGGTCACTCCGACCGCGAAATCGGCGTCGTATTTCGCGTCCTTCATCGCCTTGATCTCGATCGCGCCGAGCCCGCCGGCATCGGCGACCGCCGCGCCGGACATGCCGGCGAAGATCACCGACGCCCCGATATTCACGTGCCCGAGCCCGCCCCTCATCCAGCCGACCACCGCCTTGGCGAAGTCGAAGATGCGGTTCGTGATGCCGGCCGAGTTCATCAAATTGCCGGCGAGAATGAAGAAGGGGACCGCAAGGAGCGGGAAGGAATCGACGCCGTTGATCATCCGGTGGATAACGACGACTTCCGGAACATTGCCGGAAAGCACGACATAGATCAGGGACGCGCCCGCCAGCGCGATGCCAATGGGCACGCCGACGATGATCATGCCGAAAAGGACGATGAAGAGGATGGCGATGAACACGTGCTGCTACTCCATGCCCGGACGCGCCGGCGCCTGTATCGGGTCAGTCATCCGGATCAGCGGGCTCGAGCCGGTGCGCCAGTGCCGCCAGGCGACGATCACGGCATAGAGCGTGCAGACGGCGAGGCCGGCGGCGACGCCCCAGTAAATCAGGGATTTCGGCCAGTCGATCGATGTCATCGACTGCCGGGTGCGCTGCGCGAGCTCGATGCAGTACCAGGTCGCCGTCCCGTAGAAGACGATGGAGACGATGTCCACGAGCGTGGACAGGACTCGTCGCATGCGCTCCGGCATCCAGCGATAAAAGATCTCGACCGCGATGTTGGTTTCCTTGCGCACCACGGAGAACAGCCCGAGGAACGCGACCCAGATCAGCAGGTACCGGGCGATCTCCTCGGTCCAGGCGTAAGAGTCGTTCAGGATGTAGCGCGTGAAGAACTGCAGGAAGACCACGCCCGCGAGCGCCCAGAAGGCGACGAACGCGAAGCTGTCGTCCCACCTGACGTCGCCGAGGTCGATCTCCTCGTCCGACAGGTCGAACAAGGCGGCCTGATGCGGCTCATCGTCATCCTGGGAAGTCGTCATCGAGCGGCCCCTGGGCGCGTCGGTCGTCGGCGCGGTGTGCGCGTTCGCTTGGCGGAGGAAAGTTGCGAGAGGAGAGGGCCCGCTCCGCCCGGAGCGGGCCGCGCGTGTGCTTACTGGAGGGCCTGAAGGCGGTCGTAGGTGGCCTTGTCCCAGGTGGCGGCCTCGCCGTTATGCGCCGGAATCACCGCATCGCGGAAAGGTGCGCGATCGACTTCGATCACTTCCTTGCCGAGATCGCGCATGCCCTGCACGAGCTCCTGCTCCTTGGCGATGATGTCGGCCGTGCATTTCTCTGCGGCTTCCTTGATCAGCGAAACCAGCGTCTCCCGGTCGGCTTCTTCCATGGAATCCCAGGTCGGGCCGCCGACGATGGTGAGGAGCGCGTCGGTGATGTGCCCGGTCAGGACGATGTAATCCTGCACCTCGTAGAACTTCTTGGCCTCGATCGTCGGAAGCGGGTTCTCCTGTGCGTCGACCACGCCCTGCTGCAGGGCCAGATAGACCTCGGAGAAGGCGATCGGAGCCGGGTTCGCCCCCGTCGCGCGCGGGAACATCATGTAGAGCGGCGCGTCGGGCACGCGGATCTTCAGGCCCTTCATGTCGTCGGGCGTCTCGATCTTCTTGTTCGATGTTACGTGACGCTCGCCGTAATAGGTCAGCGAAACGATATGGTTGCCGCTGGCGTCCAGGTAACCCTCGGCGAGTTCCTGAAACAGGTCGCTGTCGCGATACTTATCCCAGTGATCGTAATCGCGGAACATGTAGGGTGCGCCGCCGATGGCGATCGGCCCGTAGGAGCGCCCGGCGAAAAGCTGGCCGGTATAGATGATGTCGACGGTGCCGAGGCCGAGCCCCTCGTTGATGTCGGTCTCCTTCCCCAGCGACGATGCCGGAAACACCTCGATCGTATAGCGGCCGTTGGAGCGCTCGGCGAACTGCTCGCCGACCCAGACCGCCCAGGTGTGATAGGGCTCGCTCGACTCGTAGACATGCGCCCATTTCAGCTCTGTCTGAGCATGAGCCGGCGCAGCGACCGTGAAGGCGAGAACTGCAGCGGCCGTAGCCGCAAGCAAATGCTTCCCGAAAGTCATTTTCATGTCCGAAGCTCCTCCCAAGGATCCCTTTATGATTATCGATAGGGATCTTCTCTTGGTGACGATAGTTCTGGTCGCGCGTGGCATTGTCAATCGACAAATCTCAGCGGATAGACTTCGGGTTTTACGCTCCCCGGAAGGCCGTGAGGATCTGCCGAAGGAAGCCTGCCAGTGACGGGTCGGCTGCCGGCAGTTGCCGATCAGAAGCCAGCGCCGGCGCGGTGCAGGGCGGAGCAGAGAACTGCATCAATCCACGATGAAGAGCTTTGCCCCCGTCACGGTCGAGGAGCGGTGGGGTGCGTCTCCGAAATCCGAGACCTGATAGCTCATGCCGGGCGTCAGCTTGAAAGTCCGCCCGTCCTTTAGCTCCGTGTCGAGTTCGCCCTCCAGAACGAGGAGCACGTGTCCCCGGTCGCACCAGTGGTCGGCGAGGTAGCCGGGGCTGTACTCGACAAGGCGAACCCTGAGGTCGCCAATACTGAACGTTCGCCAGAATGCGGTTCCGGTCTCACCGTTGTGCACCGTCGCGGGCACGTTGCTCCAGTCGGTGACCGTGAAGGGAAGCGTTGGGATCTTCATAAAGCGCCTGCACCGAGTCCATGGCATGACCGCCGCTGTCAGCTGGTTCTATTTGCGCAGCAGATTTTGCGCAACACAAGCGGGCTTGACGGATCGGCGCGCCGTATGACGCGCGACTTTCGCAGTGCTATGGCCGGGATGGCAGCAGAAGACCACGGCGTTCATGGCGTGACGTCGATGACCTCGATTTCTTCCGTCCGAATCCGCGAACCCCTCAGTACTTCGACCTCCACCGTATCGCCGATCCTGTGATCCTCGAGGATGCGCGAGAGGTCGGAAAACCGGCGCACGCGATTGCCGTCCATTGATACGATGACGTCTCCGATCGCTCCGGTGCTGAGGTCCACGCCGGCGAGACCGGCCTCCTCGGCTGGGGAGCCGGGCACGACCCTCAGGATGATGACGCCTTCAATCCCCAACTGGGCCGCGATGGCTTCTTCCGCCACCATGATCCCGAGTCCCGGCGTTGGCAGATTGCCCTCGCTGATCAGGCGGGGCGCGATGCGGTTCACGACATCGATCGGGATCGCGAACCCGATTCCCGCCGAGGCGCCCGACGGCGAGAAAATGGCCGTGTTGACACCGATCACCCGGCCTGCCGAATCAAGTAGCGGGCCGCCGGAATTCCCCGGATTGATCGCCGCGTCGGTCTGGATCACGTCAGCGATCTCCCGGCCGGGGGCGACGGGGAGGGTGCGCTGGAGGGCGCTGATCACGCCGGTCGTAAGCGTCTGATCGAGTCCGAACGGATTGCCTATCGCGAAACTCCTCTGACCGACGCGCAGATCCGAAGACGAACCCAATGGGAGCGGTGCCGGTTGAGCCCCGCGTTCGAGGCGCAGGACAGCTATGTCGAAAGTGGGCGCACGTCCAACCACACGGACACGAAGCACCTGTCCGTCGGCCAGGCGCACTGCCACGTCACGAGCATCGGCGACGACGTGGTTATTGGTAATGATGTGACCCGCCTGGTCCCAGACGAAGCCCGAGCCGGATTGCGTGGAACTGCCGCCCCGCCAGTAGTCGCGCGGGGCCGACCGGGCGTATACGTGGACGACGGAAGGTGAGGCGAGCGCAAAGATTTCGATGGCGGTCATTTCGGAGGGCGCCAGATCTCCCCGCACCGCGACCGGACGCGGCTCATCCGCAGCGAAGAAATAGCGTGCGACATACGGTTCGGCTACGTACAGCCCAAGCAAAACGATGAGTACTCCCATGGAAACGCGCATGAACCGATCAGTATACATCGAAGCTCCTGCATTCTGCCCCTGGCCGCGGGTGTCATCGCTCCGGAACTGGCGGGCTCAGGCGGGCTGGACGACACGGCGTACTGGTCTGCTGGATGCGAACGCCCCGGAAGCGCATATGCGGGGGCCGGGCCCGCGCAGTCAGGCGCGCATCAGCCAGGCCATTGCCTGCTCTTCTTCACCCATCCTGAAGTCGCGGGCTTCGCCGCCGGCGACCAGCTCTCCAACCCATCCGGCCCATTGCTCGCTCTGCGAGTTGAACACGAACGCTATGCGGGAAACCTCGTCGCGGTGTCGGAAGAGGAACTTGACCTCGTTCCACGCGCTCCCGGATTCGAAGTTGTCGAGTCCGATCATCTCGACGTAGATCCGAAGGGGCGACCGTTCCTCCAGAATGCGCTCGAGCTGCGCCTTCTCCGCCTCGATGTCGCCCTCCGTGACGATGCCCGACAGCTTGATCTTGACGATGTCGCTGCCTGTCTCTTCATGAACTTCGATCATCTAGGCGATGCTCCGGTCAGGGGGATGGAAAGCTGGGGAGCGCGTGGCGGCGCTCCGGTTTCGCATGGCGGCGGGATCTTTCCCTTGTCTGACAACAAGGACGCGACGGCGATGGTTCCGGGCCGGGACAGTCGAGTGAAAGCGCGGGAGGCGCAGCCAAGCGCCGAGCGGCAGCGCGGGAAGTCGCCGCTTAACCTGCAATGCATGATCAATAAACGATGGTGCGGTCGCACTCCAGGACGAGCTTCACCAGTTTCGGCGGCCCGGCCTTCTCATGGGGAATGTCTTGAAGATCCTCGTCGGTGACGCCGCGAGCAGCGCATGACCCGCCGGATAGATACAGGCGTCCCGCGCCGGCGGCGATCTTGTCGTAGTGCTCGCGCAGCACGCCGGTCCCCAATCCGGTCAGATTGTTCAGGACCGCGCTGCGCATCAGTTGAACGGCATCTCCCGCCAGGAATAAGTGCACCTCGTGGCCTTCATCGATCGCCGCCGCCGCCACGAAGAAAGCCAGCGCGGCTTTCGTCGGCTCGTTTGGTCCGCACGTCACGTGAACGAGTAGCTTCGACATCTTCCACCTTCCAGCCCGTTCGGAAACGTCAGTATCGCCGTCTGAAGTCGCGTTGGTCAAATGATCGGGCCTGACATCTACGCAGGCTCACGCCGAGAAGTGGCCGCCGACGCCAACGCGGCGGCAGCCGGCGCGGGCAGGACCGACGCGCGATAAAGGCTCAGTTCTCGCTCGTGATTCCGGTCGCGGACTGGCTTACGGCGCGAGGATCGCGAAGAGCCCATTTCCCAGCGTCAACCTTGCTGACGAAGTCGTCCAGAACCTGGTTGTAGTACGCGGGCTCCTCCAGGTTGATCGCATGTCCCGAATTCGGGAGGACGCACAATGCTGCCGATGAAATGGTCCGCTTCATGAAGATCGAGGGTGAAAGGCACGGCCAGTCTTCATCGCCGGTCAGGATGAGCGTCGGGACCGACAGGCGCAGCATTTGGTCCTCGAGATCGTAGAGCGACGGGCGCTGCCGCTGTACGCCAAGCTGCGTCATCATCGAGCCAACGGCGGAATGCGAGGCGAGGCGTTTCTTGAACTCGGCGAATCCTTCAGGGTCCTTGTTAGCAAACTGCACGCGCGAGGGTCCCTCGCCATATCTGTCCGCGAAGACCTCCATCCCCGATTTCCGGATGAGTTCCGCGATGCTCTCCGCCTCCTTCTGGAACCGGGCTCGCGTGTTCGGCTCGGCGCCATATCCACACCCGCCCACGCAAAGGGAATATGCCCGATCGGGGTAGTTGAGCCCGAAATGCAGCGTCGCGAAACCTCCCATGGACAGCCCGACGACATGGGCCTGACGTTCTCCCACATGATCGAGCACATCCTTGATGTCGGCTGCCGCGCGAGCCTGGCTGTAGCTCCCGGCACTCTCGGGCACGTCCGAGGGCGGATAGCCGCGAGCGTTGAATACGATGCACCGGTACTTCGTCTCGAAGTGGCGCAACTGAGGCTCCCAGCCACGAAGATCGTCGGCGAACTCGTGGACGAAAATCATGCATCGTCCCGAGCCGCGCTCCTCATAGGAGAGTTGGACGCCGTCATCGGTCTTCGCGTGGGGCACCTTTTCGTTCCTTCTACCGTGAGGGCTGATCCCGGGAGCGAGGAAGGATGCTCCGCGGAAGCATCGCCGTCAACGTAGCGTTCCGCCACCCCATGGCGGGATTCGTCTTGGACATTATGGCAGCAGGTTCAGTGTGTTAAGCGAGTTCCGTAACGTTTGTTGAGAGATTGCCGCGTCAGTAATAACTGTTATGCTGAAATGAGCTTGTGGTATAGTTTCAGGCCGTGGCCAGGCGGACTAAGATTCGAGCGAGACCGAAGGACTCCGAGTGGATATCAGGCAGATCAGCTATTTTGTCCGCGTCGCCGATCTTGGCAGCTTCTCCAAGGCTGCGGTGTCACTCAACGTTGCGCAATCCGCCATCAGCCGCCAGATCCGGAAGCTCGAGGAGGAACTCGGCGTTCCGCTGCTCTACCGCAACGGACGCGGAGTGACGCTGACCCATGCCGGGGCGCTCGTGCTCGAACACGGCCGCTCGGCCGTAGAGACGCTCGACCTCGTGACGGAGCAGATCGCGCTGCTTCGCTCCGCGCCTGGCGGCAGCGCGGTGGTCGGAGTCCCGCCCACGGTCGGCCGGTTGTTCAGCATTCCGTTCTCCCGGCGCTTTCAAAGCCTCTTTCCGAACGTCAAGCTGCGTATCGTCGAAAGCTTTACCGGCAATCTGGTCGAGTGGCTGTTTTCGGGGCGCATCGACGTCGCCGTTCTCTACGATGATCCCACGGTCCAGTCGGCGGTGTTCGAACCGGTCGTGGAGGAGGACCTTGCTTGTATCGGCCCCGCCTCGATGCCGCCGCCGCTGGTGAATGGATGCGTCAGCTTCGCTGACTTGTGCGCCTTGCCGCTGATCCTGTCGGGACCGCCTCATGGATTGCGGGCCTATATGGAGAATGCGGCGAAGAAGGCGGGCTTGCAGCTTGCCGTGTCGCTCGAAATCGACGCGCTGCATTCGATGCTCGAAGCGGTGCGGGCCGGAATGGGCTATACGGTTCTCCCGTCCATGGCCATCAGGCGCGAGACGGAAGCCTCATGCTTGCGGTCCTGGCCGATCGAGCGGCCAAGACTGACGCGGATGCTCTATGTCGCAACAGCGCGGCAGCGGCCGCGCGCCGTTCCCACGCAGCAGATCGCGCGACTCGTGCGCGCCCAGATCCTCGATCTTGTCCCCGAGGCGGAATGGCGTCTCGCGCAGCGCCCGGCGGCATTCCTTGCCGGTATCGGCAGCCGCGAACGCGACCTCCTGGGCGCCGACGGCCCAAACTGACGACCTTTCCAGTCTATTGCGCGGCGCCAGCAAGCCTTCGTTTCCTGAAAAGCACAAGGGCGACGACGAGTCCCGTGAGCCCGATCCCGATCATGTCGGTTCGCCAGTCGACATAGATCATGAAGAACGAGGCGCCGGCCGCGATCAACGCCTCGTGCAGGCGCAAGGGCGCGATCAGCCAGCCCACTGTCGCGGCCGAGAGCACGACGACACCCAGCGTCGCAGTCGCGAAAGTCCACATGATCGCGGGAATCGTGCCGTAGCCGAGCAGTTCGGGTCCGAAGACGAACATGTAGGGGATGATGAAAACGGAGAGGCCAAGCCGGAAGGCGGTGATGCTGGTTTTCCATGGATCGGTTCCCGCGACCGCCGCCGCGGCGTAGGAGGCGACCGCCACGGGCGGCGTGATCGCCGACTTGGATGCGCAGTAGATGATGAACAGGTGCGCCGCGACGACGGGTGCGCCCAGCTCCACGATTCCCGGGGCGAGGAGCGCCGCGAGAATGATATAGGCGGCGGAGGTGGGCATTCCCATTCCGAGGACGACGGAGACGACCATCGTCAGGAGGAGCGCGATCATCAGCGAGCCGCCGGAGAAGCCGAGGATGATGCTGCTGAGACGAAGCCCCAGCCCCGTCATCACGATGATCCCGGCGATCATTCCGCCGACGGCGCAGGCGACCGTCACCGGGGCGATCATCCGCGGCGCCTCGGTCATCGCCCTGAACAGGATGCGGTGGATGTTGCGTCGGCAATTGGCGTCGAAGGCGACCACGAGAGCGAGCAGGCTGACGATCGCCCAGAATCCCGAGCGGGTGGGGGTGTATCCCTCGAACAGCAGATAGATCATCAGGGCCAGTGGCAAGACGAGATGCCCGTGCCGCGAAAGGACCTTCCAGAGGTTGGGCATCTGCTCGTCCGCGCGGGGCGTCAGCCCGCGCTTTCGCGCCTCGAAATCGACGGTCGAATAGACGGCAATGAAGTAGAGCGCCGCCGGCAGCGCCGCGACGGCGATGACCTGGGAATAGGGTATGCCGACGAACTCGATCATCAGGAATGCCGCTGCGCCCATGATCGGCGGCGTGAGCTGCCCTCCTGTCGACGCGACCGCCTCGACCCCCGCGGCGAAATGAGCCGGGTAGCCCGCCCGGCGCATTGCCGGAATGGTGAAGGGTCCGGTCGTGACAACGTTGCCGGCTGAGGATCCCTGCAGCATTCCCATGAACGTGCTTGTGACCACCGCGGTCTTTGCCGGTCCCCCCACGCGCCGGCCGGTCAGGGCGCGCGCGGCATCCGCGAAGAAGTCTCCCGCCCCCGACGCCATCAGGAAGGCGCCGAGCAGGACGAACAGGAACACGTAGTTCGCCGTCACCTTGACCGGCTCGTTCCAGATGCCGTCGGGCGAGAGGTAGAACTGCTCGAGGATGCGGTTCAGGCCCTGGCCGCGATGCCAGAAGGGGTCGGGCAGATAGGGGCCGAGGAAGGCGTAGCCGATGAAGAAGAGCACGACGGCGACGAGGACGAGCCCCACAGTCCTCCGCGCCGCCTCGAGGAGCGCCACGACGAGGCCGATCGACAGGAAGATCTCGATCGGCAAGAGCTTTTCAAACCAGATGAAGCGATCGATCACGTATGTGTGATTGACGGCGATATACCCCGTGGCCGCGAAGGTGATGGCGATCAGGCTCATGTCCCAGATCGCGCCCGGGATCCTGCCGCGCGAAGCGGGGGCCTCCAGCCGGCGGGCCAGACCGTGGCCGAAGAGGACAAGAAGCGCGAAACCGAGATGGACCGGATAATGGACGAAGGGCGGCGGAATGAATGTGCCGGCGACGACGAAATGGTAGGTCGACATCCCCAGCGCCATCAGCATCGTCCACCACATGGCGAGACGCGCGTAGGTGTTTCTCGGAATCGGGATCGGGGGAAGGGGGTCGGGACGCGTTTCGTGGATGCTGGTCATGCCGCCTTGCCTGTCATTTCCCGATCCCGCTCTTCATGCCGCGGCGGAAATCGCCTGAAGCGAGCGCGCGGCCGAAATCCTTTGGCTGCCCAGGGATTTCGACCGCCCGCTCCGGTCAAGTTGCGCCGGTCACTTTTCGAGAAGGCCGGCTTCTTCGTAATAGCGGCGCGCGCCGGGATGCAGGTCGAGCACCATCACCTTCGGCATGATCTCCGGCGAGAACTTTGCGAGGGCCGGACCGAGCGCCGCGATCTTTTCCGCGTTCTCCGCCATCGTTTTCACGATCCAGTAGGCGGCGTCATCGGAGAGCGAGGCGGGGGCGATCAGGATTGTGTCGTCGGAAATCGTCGGCACATCGTAATCCACGCCGGGATAGGAGCCCGCAGGAATGACTCCGCGCCCGAAGCCCGGGTTCATCTCCTGCAATTTTGCATAAGCTTCGTCATTGATGGGTAGCAGCCGGATCGGCATGGAGGCGGCAACCTCGGAGACTGCGGCGGTCGGTGGGTTCGTCGTCGCAACGAAGCCGATCGCCTGCCGGTCGCGCACCGCCGTGGCGCCCACGCCGGGGCCGCCCCGGACCACGATGTTGAGATCCGACTCGCCATTCAGGCCATAGGCCCGCAGCGTGTCGTCGAAGATCTGCGTCGAGCCGGCCGCCTGTGACTGCGAGGCCATGTTCTTGCCCTTGAGGTCAACATAGCTCTCGACGCCGCTCTCCACGGTGACGACGGTATGGGCAAGCTGCGGAAACAGAACCGTCAGGGCCGTTACTCCGGAGACCGGAGCGTTGAAGGGCGGCGTCCCCCGCAGGGCGCGGTAGCTGCCGTTGGTCTGCGCGAATCCGAACTCAGCGTTCCCCGCCGCGATGTTCATCATGTTGGAGTTCGCGCCGCCCTGTTCCGGCGTGGTCGGCACGCCGGCCTCTGTGAACATCTGCGCGATGCCTGCGGAATACGAGTACCATGAGCCGCCCGGCGCGCCGGAAAGCAGCGTGAGCCTCTCCGGCATCTGGGCCTGTGCGGCGGATGAGAACGCGACGGCGGTAAGGAGCGCAATCGCGATGTTGGCCGTCTTTCTTAACTGTTTCATGTCGAGTTCCCCTTGTTCTCGTTGATCTTTGGTCCTGACCGCACGCGCCGGCTAGCCGGTGGCCGAGGCCCGGTAATCGCCCAGTGCAGCCTGCGCGATCGAAACATCGATGCAGTCCGTCATCTGCGGAATCCTGCGGATGAAGCCTCCGGAGTGGAGCCCCTCCGCCTGACGATTGAAGCCGGCGGCGCTCATGATCGGCGTGGTCGCCCAGATTTCGAGGCGACGGTAGCGATCGATCGCGGCCGAAAGGATTTGCTGGTCGATGTCAGGAAAATAGGAGGCGACGAGCGCCGCTGTTTCGCTCGCCTCGTGCCGATGCAGCCAGTCGAGGCCGTCTTGGATCCCGCGAACCAGCGATCGGGCGGCGGACTGGTTCTCGCTCAACCACTGTCGCGTCGCGAAGAACGTCGTGTAGCTGGTCGGCCCGCGATCGGCCGCGGCGTACCAGATGATGGCGTTGCCGCCGGCGACGAGCTGTTCGACCGCGGGCTGGAAAATCTGTATGACGTCGACGCTTCCTGCGGCGAGCGCGGCGACGCTTTCGGACATCGTCAGGTCCTTGACGCGATCGATCCGCTCCGGATCGATACCGGCGCAGCGCAGGTCGTGCTGCAGGCAGAGCCAGGGCGTCGGCACTTCCGATACCGACGCGAGACGAAGATCCAGAAGATCCGAGAGCTGAAAGTCCCGCCGTTCCTTCCCCACCAGAAAGAACGGATCCCGCGCCACGACCTCGCAGAAGCCAACGGTGTCCTCGCTCCTGGGGCGATCTGCCGGTCGCTGGTCGAAATCCTTCATCAGGCGCATCGGTCCGCCCCAGGCGACATCCGCCGTCCCGCTGCGCAATGCGTCGCAGACGTCCATGCCGGGAGGAACAGCATCGAAGTCGAGTTCGAGTCCGTGCATCCCGAAGCGATCGAGCGCGATCGAGACGTAGAAGGGCGTGTAAAACACCGCTCGAAAGCTTTCCCAAAGGGTAATTCGCACGGTGTCTTCCCCGCTGGACGTCTATCGGCTGTCGAGATCGCGATGATGTTACGCCGGCCCGCAACCAAAGGCAGATGCCGTTCCGAGATATCAGCAATGCCGTTTCGTCCGGGTGCGTCCGATGGTGGCCATGGCTAGACTTCGGGATCATTTGACCGAGGCGGATCGAACCCGATGCACACAATCTTTCCCCGGCTGCCGGTGTCGTCCGGCACGGGTGCGACAACGCCGGTCGGACTGAACGTGTTCATGATGCCGAGCAGCGTCGCCTATCAGTTCATCGCGTTCTGCTACGCCAACTACGCATCCGGCTCCATCGTCGATTTCTCTGACCGTGGCTCTCCGTTTCTCTTCGCCGGCACCTCTGCTCCCATCGATGTCCGTTCGGCTGCCCCCGCCTATGACGTGATGCTGGGGCCGGAGCGGCTGCAGCGGGTTCCGACGCTCGAAGAAGCCTGGACTCCCGACACGGTCGCCGTCGCCGTCGGCTGTTCCGTTGCCGTCGACCACGCCCTGCTGGAAGAGGGCATCGCGCTCAAGCATGTCGAGGCCGGCGTTCCGCTCGCGGTGTATCAAACGAGCAGGAAAGCGCGTGAGGTCGGTCCTTTCGCGACGTACCAGCATGTCTCGATGCGGATTGTGAAGACGTCCGACGCCGACAGGGCGGTCGCGGTCACTTCTCGCTTTCCGACCCTGCACGGGGCGCCGGTGCATGTCGGCGATCCAACCGCCCTTGGCATCCGCGACCTGATGGACCCCGTCCTCGGGGGCGGGCTTCTCCCGGCCCCGGACGAAACGTGCCTCTTCTGGGGATGTGGGGTGACGCTACGTAAAGCACTCGAACAGCAGGAGGGTCTGCCATGGATGGCGAACAGCGAGGGGAGCCTCGTCCCGAGCGGGCGGATGATGAACGCGTTCGAAACGCGGCAGCCGATCAACCTTGCCAATATGGCGTAAGCATCTGATAATTTAACATGTTTCTAGCTTCTGATCTTCGCGACTGGGTCTACGATTTCGACCTTGAGTCGGCGCCGAGCGACATCCTGGAGGATGGGCGTCGCCGCGTGCTCGATTTCATCGGCCTGAACTTCGCGGCCTGCGCCACGCCTCTGGGGCGGTCCGTTCACGACGGCGCGGTAACGCTGTCCGGCGGGCAAGTATCCGGCCCGGGCGCGCGTGTCATCGGCTTCGGCACGATTCTCCCCCCGGCGAACGCCGCCCTCGTCAACGCGACCCTCGCGCATGCGATGGACTTCGACGATACGCATCTTGCGACGCTCGTCCATCCCAGCGCCCCTGTGATCGCAACGGCCTTCGCTATCGGGGAGCGCGTCGGGGCGAGCGGGCGCGACGTCCTTGCGATGACGATCGCAGGAAACGAGATCTCCTGCCGCCTCGGCATGGCGGCTCCGGGCGCCTTCCATGCCAAGGGCCTGCATCCGACGAGCGTGCTCTGCACTCCGGTTGCGGCGCTGATCGCCGCGCGGATGCTGGGGCTCGATCGGGATGGGGCCTTGCACGCCATGGGCATTGCGTGCAGCCAGTCGTCCGGCATTCTCGAATCCTATCAGGACGGAACCTGGGTGAAGACGCTGCATCCAGGCTGGGCCGCCCATTCCGGGATCGCCGCCGCCTGTCTCGCGCAGGCGGGATTTACCGGCCCCGCCTCGGGGCTCGACGGCCGGTTCGGCGTGCTGCGCGCCTTGCTCGACGGCCCATCCGGCACGCCCGATATCGCGGCGGTCACGCGCGGTCTCGGTGAGGCGTGGGAAACGCGGACGAATTTCTACAAGCTCTATCCCTGCGCCCAGGTCATTCTCCCGTTTGTGGAGATGGCACTGGACGCGCGCAGGGAGGGGCTCGATCCGGACTCGATCCGCGCCATCAAGGTCGAGATTGGCGCGCGCTACATTCCCGTCGTCTGCGAGCCGCGCGAGACGAAGATCGCCCCGGTGACGAACACGCAGGCGCGCGCAAGCATCGCCTATGCCGTCGCCGCCGCTCTCGTGCACGGGGCTCTCGACGTGAGCCACTACACGCAGGAAGCGATCCAGGACCCAGCGGTTCGCGCACTCGCCGCGCGCATCTTTCACGCCCCATTGTCGACGGATACGTCTGAGCCGGGCTTTCCGGGCGCGATGACGATCGAGACCGGAGAGGGCGAGAGCCGACGCCGGCTTCATGTCTCGAACAGCGGCCATCCAAATGATCCGGGTACGCCGCAGGCGGTGATGGCGAAGTTCGAGGCGAATTCGGCGGCTGTCCTGAAGCCTGAAGCGTTTCAGAGAGTCGGTACGATGGTTTCGACCATCGAAGTCATCCCGCGAATTGGACTGCTCATCGACCGTCTTCGCGCGTGAGCCCGCTGAGCGCGGAAGAGCATATTTTGAATAAACGGTACAACATGGCGGCACGTTCCGAGCCATGAACGTTGAAAATCGGGATAGTTTTACGCTGAATAGGTTGTATTTATAATTTTTTGCGATACTTGACAGCAAGTATATTTTATAAATAGCCTTGTTGATCTGCTTAAAACACGACGCGTTCGCCTAAAGAAAGGATCAATGCCTTGAAGCTCTCGCACTCATTGCTCGCCTTCGCGGCGCTTGCGACCGTAGCCCTTCCTGTCGCATCGGCTGATGCGAAGCCGCAGGGGCTGACGATCGTCACCGGAAATACGGGTGGCTCTTTCTATCCTGTCGGGGTGGGACTCGCGAAAGTGCTGTCCGATGCCGGGATGCAATCTTCGGCGGATATCGGTGGCGGCAACTCGAACATCCTGACGGTTTCGCGCGGGGATGCGAGCATCGGCTTCACGTTCAGCCCGACGGTCGTCTTCGCCGCCAATGGCGAAGAGCCGTTCACGGAGTCGTACACAAACCTGAAGGGTCTCGCGACGCTCTACACGAACGTGACGCATATCGCCGTGACCGAGGCGAGCGGCGTCACAAGCGTGAAGGAGCTTGAGGGCGAACCCTTTGCGTCGCAGCCGCTGAGCGCGGGTTCGGCCACTTTCTTCCGGATGATCCTGGACGCCAACGGCTTGTCCGAGGACGATCTCGACATCGTCGTTCGCGGCGGCCCCGCCCAGGGGGCGCAGGCGGTGCGTGATCGCAACGCGATCGGCTTCCAGGCCACGGTAGGATATCCCAACGGCTCGTTCACGGAAGCCTTCCTGTCCGTGCCGATGACGCTGCTCGACATCGACGACGAGACGTTCAAGACCATCAACGACAAGAACCAGGGTCTGACGCGCGCTCAGATTCCGGCCGGAACTTATGAGGGGATCGATTCGCCGGTGAATTCCATCGGGGCAAGCACGATTCTCATCGTCAACGAAGACATGCCGGAAGAGGACGCCTACGAGATCGTCAAGGCGATCATCGAAAACCTCGAGCAGCTTCAGGCGGTGCATGGGTCGGTTCGCAGCCTGAACCTGGAGGAGATGTCCACCGTCGCCGGTCTCGAGATGCATCCGGGCGCTGCCCGCGCCTTCAAGGAAGCTGGCTTCTGAGCCTGGCGAGGCGGCGCCTTCCCGGCATCGGGAGGAAGCGCCGGCCGCCGCTTCCGCCACATGCGTTCCGGTAGCGGGCTCGGCGAGAGCCCGCTGCCTTTCTGGCTGCAGCTGACCGGAGAAAAAGAAAATGGATGCGGTGCTGGATCGGGTCGCCCGTCTGGTCATCTTGCCGTTTGGCGTCGCGGCTGCCCTGGGCATGTCGGTCTATCACCTCTGGACGGCCTATTTCGGGACTCCGCAGGCGCTGTTTCATTATCCGGTCCACGTGATGTTCGCGCTTGCGGTGCTGTTTCTCTACCAGGCGCATGAGGCGAAGGGGCCGAATCGCGCTGCGCGGATGGCGATCGACATGGTGCTGGTCGGGGTCACGATCTGGTCGACCGCCTATCTCTTTCTCAACGCCGACTATCTTGCAAACAGGTTCGTCTACGCGCAGCCATTGACCGCCCAGGAGATGTTCCTCGGGGTGGCGCTGATCGGGGTCATTCTCGAGGCGGCGCGCCGGACGATCGGCTGGGTGCTGGTCTGGCTGACCTTGTTCTTCATCGCCTTCGCCCTGTTCGGGAACTACCTGCCGGAGCCCTTCTACCACCGCGGCTTCACGGTGAACCGCATCATCGAGCAGTCCTACATGACTCCCGATGGCATCTGGAACGTCCCGATCGCCGTCTCCGCCAACTTCATCTTCCTCTTCGTTCTTCTGGGCGCGTTCCTGCTGTCGTCGGGTGCCGGGAACTTCTTCACCGACATGGCCCGCGCCTTGACCGGCCGCCTGACCGGCGGGCCGGCCAAGACGGCCGTCGTCGCCAGCGGCTTCATGGGGATGCTGTCGGGGTCTTCTCCCGCGAACGTCGTAACCACCGGCTCCTTCACGATCCCCGCGATGCGCAAGGCCGGCTACGACAGGAATTTCGCGGCCGGTGTCGAAGCGGTTGCGTCTTCCGGGGGGCAGATCTCGCCGCCCATCATGGGATCGGCCGCCTTCCTCATGATCGAGTTCGCCGGGGTCTCGTATCTGGAGATCATGGGCGCGGCCATTATTCCCGCGATCCTGTTCTTCGTCGGCATCCTCGCCATGACTGATCTCGAGGCCCGCCGGCTGTCGCTCCGGGCTGAAAATGCGGCGGACGTGCCGCGCCTGTGGCCGATCCTGAGCAAGCGCGCATATCTGCTTGGCCCGATTGTCGTGATGGTGTGGCTGCTCATGAACGGCTACACGCCGACGGCGACGGGTTTCTACTCGATCGTCAGCCTGTTCGTCCTGCTGCTCGTCTTCGATTCCGACAGCCGCCGCCGGATCTGGCCGGTGGTGCGCGAGGCGCTGATCGCAGCGCCTCGGATCATCGGACCCGTGACGGTCGCCTCGGCGATCGGCGGGGTTCTCGCGGGCATCATCCTGATGACCGGCCTCGGCATCAAGATGAGCGAGATCATCCTCCAGGCTTCCAACGGCATCCTCATTCTGGCGCTTGCCCTCACCATGATCGTTTCGATCATCCTGGGAATGGGAATGCCGACGGCGAGCGCCTACATCATCCTCGCCATCCTGCTCGCCCCCGGGCTGGTGCAGATGGGGGTTCCCCTGCTCGCCGCCCATTTCTTCATCGTGTTCTGCGCCGCCAAGTCCTCGATCACGCCACCGGTCGCCGTGTCGTCCTATGCGGCCGCCGCCATCGCGGGCTCGGATCCGTGGCGCACGAGCATTGTGGCGTTCAAGCTCGGCATATCCGGCTTCATCATTCCGTTCATGTTCGTCTACAGCCCGGAGCTTCTTGGCAACGGCACGTTCCTCGGCGTCGGCTGGGCGTTCCTGACCGCCACCCTCGGGGTGTCGATGGTGTCGGTCGCCGTCATCGGATGGCTCCATGTCCCGCTTCGCTGGCATGAACGCGTGCTGGCTCTGGTGATTTCGCTTCTGCTGATCGTGTCCGACTGGAAGACCGATCTTGCCGGCCTTGCCCTCAGCGCGCTTTTCGCCGCGATCGTCTTCCTGAGGATGAGGGCATCGGCTGCCGAAGCCTCAGTCAAGAGATGAGATAATGACGCAGGTCGTCGGCTGCAGTGAAAGACGGGACGATGAAACTCAAACATCATGATCGCTACGACTACATCCCGCTCCCGGACCGTCCGAAATATACGTGGCCGGATAACAGGAAGCTCGCGCTCTGCATCTGCAACAACACGGAAATCTTCAGCTTCCGATCCGGCCTGGGCAGCGACAGCGCCGTGCTCGGCGCGCCCCAGACCCAACGCAACTTCGCCTGGCGCGACTATGGCAACCGCGTCGGACAGTGGTACCTTTTCGATCTTCTCGAAGAAATGGGTCTGCCCGCATCCCACAACATGAACTCGCTTCTTGTAAGGGAATGCCCCCAGATCGCACAGCGGATCCTGGAGCGCGGCGATGAGATCATCGCCCATGGCAGGACGAATGCCGAGCGACAGGATGGGCTGTCGGAGGATGAGGAGAAAGCGCTGATCCAGGAGGTCACGGAAGAGATCAGGGCGCTGACGGGGAGGGTCCCGACGGGCTGGATGGGGCCTTACGTTGCGCAAAGCGAGGTGACGCTCGACCTGTTGAAGGAGGCCGGCTACAAGTACAATCTGGATTGGCCCGCTGATGATCAGCCCTTCTGGATGAGGACGCGCTCCGGTCCGATACTTTCCGTACCGTATTCGATTGAACTCAACGACTCGCCGTCCATGGTTTTCAGGCAGGAATCTTCTTTCTCATTCGAGAGGATGATCATCGATCAATTCGATGAAATGCTTCTCCAGTCCGAGAAATACCCGCTCGTATGCACCGTCGTGCTGCACCCGTTCATCATCGGGCATCCATTCAGGCTGCGCGCCCTGCGCCGCGCCCTTTCCCATATCATGGAGAGTCGCGACAGGATCTGGGTAACGACGCCGGGGGGCGTCGCGGACTATTGTGCGGATCTTCCGCATGGCGTGATCCCCGGCAGCTGAGACACGGCGAGCAGACATCCCTCGCCGCGAGATCCGCCTGTTTCCCTGTCGTCGCCACGGGCAGGATGTCGTCGGCGAGCACATCCTTCCGTTCCCGTCCGCGGTTGCAAGGCGCTTCCCGGCCTGTCCTTTCCCCTGAGAGCCGATAATCGCGCCTCTGGACATGTGCGGGAGCTGGCACTGTTCTTGCTGCTATCTCCCGGCGGTCGGCGTCCGCTCGACGTCGCCGTTACACAAGAAGGCCGGACGAAGCCGGCTGCGGAGGGAACATGCGAGCGGTTGATCTTGTCGGCGGAGCATTGCTTTGCGCGCTCAGCCTGGCGCTGATCTTCATCATCATCCCGGCCGACAATCCCGGAGGCCGGTGGACCGGGTTGTCGCCCTACTTCTATCCGATCGTCATCGCCAGCGGGATAGCGTTCTTTTCGCTCGCCCTGAGCATCCAGGCCATGCGGCATGAATATTCCAGCGAGGAGAAGGGAGCGCCGGTGACGTGGCGGCAATTGGCCATGCTGCTCTTCGCTATGGCGCTGATCATCGCCGGCGTTCTCGTCATTTCCTATCTCGGAGTATGGATCGGCGGGCCCCTCCTGATCGTCGCCATCATGCTGTTCATGGGCGAGCGAAATCCTCTCTTCATCCTTCCGACCGCGATCCTCCCCGTGCTGGTGGTGCATGTGCTCGTCAACCAGTTTCTCGGTTCACCCCTGCCGTAGGAACCTGGCATGTTCGAGCAGATCGCAAGCGCAACTGTCGACGTCCTGACCCTCGAGGTGATGGGCTATATCGTGCTGGGGGTGACGATCGGCTATTTCGTCGGGGCGATGCCGGGCCTCAATCGGGCGACGGCGCTTGCGCTTCTGCTCCCTTTCACCTTCACGATGTCGCCGCTTGCGGCGATCTGCTTCCTGATCGGGATCAACAAGGGAGGAGCGGCAGGCTCGGCCGTCTCGGCGATCCTGATGAACGTTCCGGGGGAGCCGTCCTCTGTCGTGACGACGCTCGACGGCTACCCGATGACCCGGCAGGGCAAGTCCAAGAAGGCGCTCAAGCTGGCCCTTTACGCGTCCGTCATCGGCGACATCCTCGCTACCATCGTCCTGATCATGCTCGCCGCTCCGCTGGCCCGCCTCGCCGTGGGACTGGGGCCGATCGAGCTGACCGCCATCCTCTTCTTTGCGATGACGTTCATCGCGGCGGTTTCCGGACGCTCCTTTCTCAAGGGCATCATTTCGGGCCTGATCGGACTGCTGCTTGCCGCGCCGCGCCTCGATCTCGAGACGGGCATGCCCCGGCTGACCTTCGGCTTCATGGAGCTCTACGACGGCATTCCGCTGCTTGCGGTGGCGATCGGCACCCTGGCGCTGTCCGAGATCCTCGTCCAGATCGACCGTGGCTGGCGCGGGCGCTACACGCACAAGAACGAGTTCCTTCACAGCGCCGTAACGGAGGACAGCCGCCTCTCCGGGAGGGAGTTCCTGGCGTCGATGCCGGCGATCCTGCGTGGGAGCATCGTGGGCACCGTGATCGGCCTGCTGCCCGGCCTCGGGGCGTCGCTCGCCTCGTTCCTCGCCTATACATGGGTCAAGCGCGCCTCGAAGACGCCGGAGCTCTTCGGAAAGGGGGCGCCCGACGGCGTCGCCGCTTCAGAATCGGCGGATAACGCCTCTGTCCCCGCCAGTCTCATTCCCGTCTTTGCGATAGGTTTGCCGGGAAGCCTCGCCACCGCGCTCCTGATGGGCGGCTTCCTGATGCACGGATTGACGCCTGGACCCTTCCTCCTGCGCGACAATATCGAGTTGGTCTATGCGATCTTCCTGGGAATGCTCGCTGCCTCCGGCATTCTGCTGATGGTCGGGTATTTCGGGCAGGGATTCTTTTCGCGCGTCATCGCGGTTCGCGACACGATCATCATCCCCGTCATCGTCTTCCTGTGCGTGATCGGCGCCTATCTGGAGGGCGGGGGAATGTTCGGCGTGTATCTCATGCTGGTCTTCGCCTTCGTCGGCTATTTCCTGAAGAAGTTCGACTTCTCCTTCGTGACCTTCCTCGTCGGCTACATCCTGGGGCCGATGGTCGAGCTCTCGATGCGGCAGGCGATCATCATCAGCGACGCCAACCCGATGATCCTGCTGCAGCATCCGGTCGCGATCGTCTTCCTCGTACTCGCCGTCCTCTCGGCATGGCGGCTGAGCGCGATGAACATGATTCCAAGAACGCAGTCGCGGGCGATGAAACGTCCGGACGAAACTGCCCAACCCCCTCGCAAAGAAGCGTGAACGCGAGACCAGACAATGAAAACACGGGAGGTGACCAAGATGTCATTCACGATCGACAGACGGACCTTGATTGCAGCGGCGGCGATGACCGCCGCGGGATGCATGCCTGCGGTCGCGCAGGATTATCCATCGGAGCCCATCACGATTGTCGTGGGCTATGCAGCCGGCGGCGGGACTGACGCGAGCATCCGCGCCATGGCCGCGCCGCTCGCCGAGATTCTCGGAGAGCGGGTGCTGGTGCAGAATGTCGGCGGTGCCGGGGGCGGCGTCGCCGCCGTTCGCGTGTCCGCCGCCGAGCCCGACGGATATACGCTGCTCGCCACGACCTCCTCGACATTCTCTCTCGAGCCGCTGGTCCAGCAGACCGTCTACAGCGATTCCGACTTCACCCACATCGCGACGGTCGTCCAGTTCCAGGGAGCGGTCTTCGCGCCGGCGAGCGCGCCCTTCGACAACTACGAGGAGATGATCGCGCATCTCAAGGAGACCGGACGCCCGCTCAAGCATGCGAACTACTTCCAGCTCGACAAGCTCCTGATGGACTACATCGCCAAGAAGGAGGGAATCCAGGTCGATTTCGTCCCGGTGAACGGCGGAAACGGCGCGGTTCAGGCTGTCCTGTCGGGATCGGTCGATACGGCTTACTCGGGCGGATCCTGGTCGCCCCACACCCAGTCGGGCGAAGCCAAGCCGATCTTCGCAACGTCCTACGAGCGGCTCGTCTTCGCGCCGGAGCTCCAGTCGATGAAGGATCTCGGCTACGATATCGGGACGACGAGCTACATCACGATTTCGGCCCCGGCGGGGACACCGGAAGAGGTGGTGAACAAGCTCTCGGACGCCCTGAAGCAGGTGACTGCCGACGAGGCCATGACCGAGATGGGGCAGAAGCGCTTCATGGAGGTCCAGCACTGGGGCCCTCAGGAAACGGTCGAGATCATCAATTTCGAGATCGAGTCCTTCAAGGAAATGTTCGAAGCCACGCGCTGATCGCCGTGCAGCTGAGGAATGCCGGGGCATCGCGCTCCGGCATTGCCGTTTTCCCGCCCCTGTATCAGGGAGGCGGCTCCATCCAGGTTCCGGATAATCCCGCATCGACCGGGATCTCCACGCCCGTGATGTCGACGGCCTCGTCCCCGCACAGGAAGGCGACGAGCGCTGCAATGCGTTCGGGGGCGATGAAATCGCCCTGCTGGCCCAGTTCCTTGCGATAGACGACGCTCATCTCCTCCCAGCCCAGGCCTCGCTCCGCCGCCATCCGGGCGATCCGCTCGCGAATGAAGGGGGTCAGGACCGAGCCGGGACAGATTGCGTTGCAGGTGATGTGCGGGTCCCGGAGCGTTTCCGCCGCGACGGCGCGCGTGAGGCCGATGAGGCCGGTCTTCGTCGTCACGTATTCGGCGCGGCCGCTGCGGCCGGCAAGTCCCATCACAGAGGACATGTTGACGATGCGGCCCCAGCCCGCCGCCCGCATGACCGGGAGCGCGAGACGGCAGAGATCGAAGGGCGCGGTCAGGTTGACGGCGATCGCGCGGTCCCAGTCCGCAGGATCGAGATCCGGGATCTCCGCGTAGTTACGCGTCACCGCATTGTTGATGACGACTTCCGGGCCGCCGAGGGTCCGCGCCGTCTCCTCGAAGAGGGCGACGACTTCGTCGCGGCGGGAGAGGTCGGCGCCGTGAAAGCGGGCCTCGACCCCGTGATCCCGTGCGAGCGACGCCCGGATTTCCTCGATCTCGTCGGCTTCTCCAAGCCCGTTGAGCATGATCCTGAAGCCGCGAGCGGCGAGGGCGCGGGCTGCGGCCAAGCCGATGCCCGTGGTCGATCCGGTGACGAGGGCGGTGCGTTGTGCAGGCATGGCGTCGGGTTCCCTTGGGTTCCGGTTCATCCGCCGCCATCGAGCGGCAGGCGGGTGACGTTCGTCATGTCGGCCTGCGCGCCGAAGCGCCGGCTCGTCTGCGCGAAGAGTTCGCGGCAATGCGCGACCAGCGGCAGATCGAGCCCGGCGGAACGCGCGACTTCGAGGCAGGCGTCGAGATCCTTGACCGTACCGCTGGCCGGGAAGCCATAGTCGTAGGTTCCCGTCAGGACATGCCGGGGGATCTTCTCCACGGTCGCGGAATTGCGGCCTGATCCGTGGCTGATCGCCTCGAAGGTGACGGCCGGGTCGAGCCCGAGCCGGTTCATGGCCGCGAGGGCCTCGCCGGAAGCGGCAAGCGCGACGGCGGAGAGGGCGTTGTTGAGGACTTTCACCGCCTGCGCCTGGCCGGGTTCGGGGCCGATCCGGAAGATGTTCGGCGCGAAGGACCGGATCAGGGGCAGGACCCTTTCGACAGCCTCCGGCTGCCCGGACACATACGCGGTCAGTTCACCGGAACGAGCCCGGGCCGGGCCGCCGGTGACGGGAGCGTCCACGAGGAACACACCGCGTTCGGCGAGCGCGCTCCCGACGGCGCGGCTGACGAGCGGCCCGTTCGTCGACAGATCGACGATCAGGCGACAGCGATCGCCTTCGCTCACGCCGTCAGGTCCCGTTGCGGCCTCCTCGAAGATTCGGGGCGTCGGCAGGGAGGTGAAGACGACGTCGCAGGCGTTCCATAGCGCTCGCGCATCCGGCGCGACCTGAGCGCCATTTCCTTCGAGAATCCGGCCGGGCGCGGGATCGATGTCATGAACCGTCAGCCCTCCGTGAAAGGCGAGGAGGTGCCCCGCAAGCGGCGCCCCCATGGTCCCGAGCCCGACAAATCCCACCGTAAGCGGCATTACAGCCCCCTCGTCGCGCCGCCATCGACGTCGATTGTGGCGCCGTGGATATAGGCGGCCATCGGCGAGCAGAGGAACACGACGGCGTTCGCGATGTCCTCCGGGCTGCCGAAGCGATTGATGCCATAGGAGATGCGAAGCTTTTCACGGGCCTCCTCGAAGCCGCAGCCGAGCTTCTCCGCGAGGGCCCGGATGCGGGTCGAGAGGCGATCCGTCACGATGTGGCCGGGGCAGACCAGGTTGACCCGTACATCGTCCGAGAGACCCCGGTGGGCGATCGCCTTGGTGAAGTTGATGAGGGCGGAATTGACCGGGCCTCCGATCGTGAATTCGGCGTCGGGCGTATGTGCGCCGATCCCGGAGATGTTCACGATGCTTCCGCCGGAGGCTTTCAGATGCGGCCAGGCTGCTCGGCACGCGCGGACGGTCGCATGATATTTCAATGCGAATCCCTCCTGCACGTCGTCATCGCTCAGGTCGAGGAAATCCCCGCGCTTCGTCGCGCCGGCATTGTTGACCAGGATGTCGAGCCGCCCGTGGAGACGGATAGCCTCCTCGACCATGCGTCCCGGCGCGTCCTTCTCGCTCAGGTCGGCGAGGAATGGCGAGGCAGGCTTGCCGGACACGGCTCGGACGGCTTCGCTCGTCTCGCCGAGGGCGGCTTCGTCGCGTCCTGCCGCCACAATGACCGCCCCGTAGCGCGCAAGCTCGATCGCGATGGCGCGGCCAATCCCGCGGCTCGCGCCGGTCACGACGGCGACCTTGCCGGTCAATTTGGGGTGAAAGGACATTCTGCGTCTCCTCAAATCTCGTTCGAAGCCGGGGCCTGTCGGCCCGGCCGGGTCTCGGTCGTCAGCGCGCCGTCCATCGCGGAGCGCGCTTCTCGTTGAAGGCTTTCATCCCCTCCCGGGCGTCGTCCGTCTCGAGCAATGCGTCGAGAATGGCCCGGGCGCGGTCGACCGCCTCGTCATAGGGTAGTTCGATTGTGGTGAGGGTCGATTGCTTGGCCGCGCGAATGGCGAGAGGCGCGTTCGCGAGCACCTTCGCGATCATCCGCGCGGTCTCGGCCTCCAGCGCATCGTCGTCGACGACATGGTTTGCGAGGCCCAGCGCGAGCGCGCGCTCGGCGGATATGAAGTCGCCGGTGAACATCAGTTCCAGGGCGATGTTGGGCGGGATGGAGCGGGCGAGGCTGGTGGGGCCTCCAATCGAGCAGATCCCGATCTTCGCATGCGGCCACCCCATGCGGGCGGTGCGCGAATAGATGCGGATGTCCGAGCCCATCGCGATGCCCGCGCCGCCCGCGAGGCACAAGCCCCGGACGGAGCATATGACGGGCTTGTGCAGCGCCTTCAGCCCCCGGAAGATCGGGGCGAAGTAGTCGCCGCCTGTCTTCTCGCTCCCCGCCAGCTCTTTCACGTCCTGGCCGACGCAGAAGTCGCTGCCCCGGGCCTTGATCGAGACGATCCAGACGGCGTCGTTCGTGCGCGCATCCGCAAGGGCCGCGGCGACGGCGTCGAGCCCCGCCTGATCGAGGGCGTTCTTCACCTGCGGACGGTCGAGCGTGATCGTCGCCACCCTGTCCGAGACCTCGTAATGGACCGACATTTCCTAGTCCTCCGATGCGGTTCGTGCTTCGTCGGCGCGCACCGTGCCAGCGGCGATCAGCGTCGCGATCTCCGCATCCGAGAACTTCCCGAACCGTCGCAGCGCTTCGCGCGTATCCTGGCCCAGGCGGCGTCCCGCGTGCCTGATCCGGCCGGGGGTTTCCGACAGCTTCGGCACCGGCGCGGCCATGGTGATCGGCCCGATATCCTCGTCCGGCGCGGGGACGAGCATGCCTCTCGCCGCGTAATGGGGATCGGCGAAAATGTCCTTCATCGAGAAGATGCGGGATGCCGGCACATCCGCCTCGCGAAGCCTGCGATCGATCTCGGCGCAGTCGAGCGAGGATGTCCAGCGCGCCACGATCTCGTCCGTCTCGGCGACGCGTGCATTGCGCGCCGCGAGAGTCGCGAAGCGCGGATCCTCGGCGAGATCGGGCTGGCCCATCGCGGTGCAGAGCCGCCGGAAGATCGGGTCGGCGAAGGCGGCGATCAGGATGAAGGCGCCGTCCCGCGTCGCATAGAGATTGTTCGGCGTCGCTCCCGGGAGCCGCGAGCCCGCGCGCTCCGCCACCAACCCGAGCTTGTCGTAGTACTGGACATAAGGCTCCATGAAGCTGAAGGCGCATTCCGAGAGCGCGGCGTCGACGCACTGGCCGCGCCCGGTCACCTGGCGATGCAGGAGCGCGACGAGCGCCCCGAAGGCTCCGTAGAGGCCGGTAATGTAGTCCGTCAGCGCCGTCGCCATCCGGCCTGGCGGGCGATCCGGATCGCCGTTGATGTAGCGCAGTCCGCTCACGGCCTCGCCGATGACCCCGTAGCCGGCGCGGCTCGCATAGGGCCCGCTCTGGCCGAAGCCGCTGATCCGCACCATGACGAGTCCGGGATTGGCGGCCGAGAGATCCTCGTAGCCGAGCCCCCATTTTTCCATGAGGCCGGGCCTGAAATTCTCGATCACGACATCCGCCGCGGCCGCCATCCGCCGCACCACGACGCGCCCCGTCGCCTGCCGCATGTCAATCGCGACCGTCGCCTTGTTGCGAAAAAGGCTCGCGGCGTAAAGAGACTTCGCGTGATAGCTTTCGCCCAGGTCGCGCAGGGTATCGCCGGCGACATCCTCGACCTTGACCACCTCCGCACCGAAATCGGCGAGAAGCCGTCCGCAGAAGGGCGCGGAAATGGTCGAGCCCAGTTCGAGCACGCGGAAGGGGGCGAGGGCGCCCCTGTCGTTCGTTCCTGCCATGGGACCAGCCAGTCTTTGTCGGCGCATGCGCCGCCGGGTCTCCGCCCGGCTTCGGATCGCGAGTCAGGCCGCAAGAGACATGCCAAGAGGCTCTTCAGCGCCGTCCGTTTCGCCAGCCGGCGAGGACGCAGGCTGCATCATCCGTTTCCTCAAGCTTCCAGACAGCGTCGATGACCGGGGAGGGATCGAAACCGGGCGCGCCGTACTGGCAGAGCCGGATGGTCTTCTCGACGAGCTCGTCATCGCTCATCGGATTGCCCAGGCTGCCCTTGGCGTCCTCCACCACAATGCGCAGGGGATCGCCATCCTCGCGGATGATGGTCATCTCGACGCCGGAAACTGCGATTGTGTCCCGCGCCGTAACCGAGACCTTTCGCGCGAGCGCCATGATCCCGGAGTTCTCGAAAGCCTCCGGCATGAAGCTCGGCAGTCCTGGCTCCCCCCGCAGCAGCGTGACGGCTGTCGTATGCTGGGTGCTCAGGCGCGCGTCCGGAATGCTCCTGACGCTTGCCCTGTCGGTGCGGTCGACGAGGAGGGGATGGCCCACGACTTGGATCTCTCGGATCTGCTCGACCGAGAATCCTGGCATTTCCCGCAGGCGCAGGCAGGCCGTGATCACGGAGTTCAGGACGACGCCGACCGGGTAGGGCTTGTGCATGTTCCTGTTGATTTCCCAAGGGATGCCGAGCCCGTCGAGGGATTCGAGACGGGGCTCGCCCATCCCCATGACTTCGAAGAAGCCGAAGCGGCCCTCGAGGGCCCTGCGCGATGCGGTCATGCCGGCTTCCGCGTAATGGGCAGCGAGGCAGCCGTTGCGGGCGGCGTTCCCGACTCCCACGAACTTGGCCATCTCCGCGAGATTCGTCAGGAGCACGGCGCCCTGTCCCGCGGCGATGCCGAGCGCGTGGGCGAGCTGCCGGCCCGATGCGCCGCGCGCCAGCGAAGCCGCGGTCGCCGCGCCGAAGACGCCGCAGGTCGCGGTAATGTGCCAGCCTCCCTTGTAGTGGCCCGGGCCGACGGCCATGCCGATGCGGCACATGACCTCGAAGGCGAGAACCGTGGCTTCGAGCAGCGTCCGGCCGCTCAGCGCCTGCGTCTCCGCCAGCCCGAGCAGCACCGGGACGACCGGCGCGGCCGGATGGATGATCGTCTCGCTATGGGTGTCGTCGAAGTCCATGACGTTCGACGCGGCCGCGTTGAGAAAGATGGCCTCGGGGAGAGGAAGCTGCGCGTCCAGCCCGACGACGGTGGCCGTTCCAGAGCGGTAGAAATCCGCCGTCGTCCTGCTGGCGGCGGCCCAGGCCGGATCGCGGGAGCCGGCGACCGCGCAGCCGAAAAAGCCGAGGATCGCGCGCTTCGCCTCGTGGATCGCTGCGGGTGGAATGCGGCTTCGTTCGAATTCTGTCACGAAGGTCGCGAGCTTTTCCGTCGCGGTCTTGTCGTCACTGGTCATGGCGCGTCCCCTGCTGGCCTGTCCAGGCGTAAAGGCAGAATTCGCGCCAGCAAACGCGCCGTCATCACCCAGTGAGATGAGCGCGGGATTCCCTTGCGGAGATGGTTGCAGGAGCAACGGGCAATCCGGAGACGGAGGAACACCGGACCGAGGCATTGCGCGCGCGAAAGACATGTTGCCTTCACGTGTCCGCCGGGAAGCCACAGAAGTCCCGGTTGGAGCACGGGCGCCATGGCGGCGGCGCTGGCATGGAATCTGCGGAACTGCGGTGATCTGCGCCGGTCGGCGGCGGTGAAGCAAACGAGGTGAGCAAGCATGAGCTTTGTCTATTCTGTCCGCTGCAATTTCAACGCTCCGGAGCGAGAGGACGACTGGAACGCGTGGTACAGCGGCCCCAAGCTGGAGCAGATGCTCTCGAAGCCGATGTTCCTGTCGGGGCAGCGCTTCAAGGCGAGCGGAATGAACCAGCGGCGTCAATACCTGGCGCTGTGGGTGGTCGAGTCGCCGGATGCGTTCAAGACGAAGGAATATACCTCGGACTGGGGCTTCTTCGAGTGGTCGTCGCATATCATCGATTGGAGCCGCGATCTCTACGGACCCCTGGAGATCGACGCCACCGGAGCCTTCGCGGTCGCGCCGGGCGAGCGTCTCTATCTTGCGGCGTTCGAAGACCTGAAGCCGGACGAGGCGTCGCGGATCCTCGAACGGGTTGCGCCGATGCGCCCGGGAGTGACGTGGATGCGATCGGTCGGGCTAGACCAGCACTCGCCCATCCTCGGCCTGCGCCGGCTCGCAGCGGGGGAGGAGCCTCCGGAGCCCCTCAGCGAGCCCGGGATGCAGGAGACCGTATTCAGTCCGATATCGCCCTGCGCGCGATCGAAGCCGGCCGCCTGAGGGGTGGGCGCGGCGCGTTCATCCGGCCGCGCCGCATCTTGATCAGAGAATCTGGTCGAGGAAGGCCCGCGTACGTTCATGCCGCGGATTGGCGAAGAGCGTGGCCGGAGGGCCGTGCTCGACGATCACGCCCTTGTCGATGAAATAGATGTTGCGCGCCAGCTCGCGCGCGAAGCCCATCTCGTGGGTGACGATGATGCAGGTCATCCCGTCCTCCGCCAGCTCGCGGATGGTGACGAGCACCTCCTTGACGGTCTCCGGATCAAGCGCGGCGGTAACTTCGTCGAAGAGCATGACCTGCGGGTTCATCGCGAGGGAGCGCGCGATGGCGACGCGCTGCTGCTGCCCGCCGGACAACTCGCCCGGATAGGCGTCCTCCTTGCCTTCGAGGCGGACCTTGGCGATCAGCGCGCGGGCGCGTTCCTCGACGGTTTTCCTGTCCTGCTTCAACACGTGGATCGGCGCCATCATGACGTTCTGGAGCGCCGTCCGGTGGGGGAAGAGATTGTATTGCTGGAAGACCATCCCGACCTTGCGGCGCAGGGCCAGCTTGTCCAGATCCGGCCGGTTGACCTCCTGTCCCTCGACGGTGATCGAGCCGCTGTCGATCGGGACGAGGGCGTTGATGCATCGCAGGATGGTCGACTTTCCTGAGCCTGAAGGCCCGATGATGCAGGCGACCTCACCCTGCGCCACGTCGAGGGACACGCCGTCGAGCACCAGGAGCGAGCCGAAGGATTTCCGCACGTCCCGCAAGCTGACGATAGGGGCGGAAGGGCTTTCAGGCATGAGCTGACCTTTCATGGTTGACTCAGCCCTGGACCGCGTAGCGCCGCTCGAGGCGGATCGTCCAGAGGGAGATCGGGTAGGTGTAGATGAAGAACATCGCCAGGAGATACAGGTAGAAGGGGGCCAGCATCTCCGGACGTCCCTCCGCGGAGATCGCGCCGCGTGTCATTGTCAGCCCCTCATGCACGCCAAGCACCGAGGCCAGGGGCGTCGACATGATGAGGATCGCGTAGGTGTTCATCCACGGGGGCAGCATTCGCTTGACGCATTGCGGAATGATGATGCGCCACAAGGTGTCCCACCGCGAAAAGCCGAGAGCCTCGGCCGCCTCCCACTGGGTCGAGGGAATCGATTGCAGGCCGCCGCGGACGATTTCCGAGACATAGGCCATCTTGGAGAGGGCAAGGCCGACTACGGCCTTCATCCATGGCGGGAACGGGATGGTCGTGTCCCCGATGGTGATCTCGAACGGCAGCAGGAACATGCAGAAGAACAGCAGCACCAGGGTCGGCGCGTTGCGAAAGAATTCGGTGAAGAGGAACGCGGACTTCCTCACCCACCCGATCGTCGATATCTGCGCGATTCCCAACAGCGCCCCCGACGCGGTGCCGAGGATGACGGCGACGAAGCTCATGATCAGGTTCAGGCCGAATCCCGTTGCGATCACGGGCGTCCAGCGCAGCAGGGTCGCGATCACCCCCGGGTCGCCGGGCGCGGCGAAAGCGTGCGTGAGCGGGATGGAAACCGCCATGGCGACGAGGGTCGCCATGATCGCCACGGGCGTCACCCTGGCGAGCCAGGCGGCGGAGGAGGTGTTCTGCGTCGAAGAAGTCATCCTGCCCGTCCGATGCTGTAGCCGGGAATTTCCAGCCGTCTCTCGAGCTTGCGCAGCCCGTAGACCATCAGGCCCACGATCCCGACATAGAAGATCAGCAGCGTCCACATCATCTCCGGGACATTGAGCTGATCGCTCCAGATCTCCGCGGATACGTAGAGTACTTCGGGAACGGCGATCGCGTAGGCGAGGGACGTCGCCTTGACGAGGCTGACGAGATTGTTCCCGAGCGACGGGATGCTGAAGCGGAAGGCGAGCGGCAGCACGACGTAGATATACGCCTTGAGGCGCGTATAGCCGAGCGCTTCGGCCGCCTGCACCGTCGCGCGCGGGACGGCCTCGACGCTGGCGCGGAAGATCTCGATGTTGAAGCTGCCGTAGTAGAAAGACAGCGATATGATCGCCCAGGCGAAGTTGCTGAGGCGCCAGGTTCCGCTATCCGTCTGGAACGTGAAGATTCCGCCCAGCACAAAGAAAAAGAAGAAGAGCTGGACGATCGGCGGCGTGTTGCGGAACAGGGCGACGTAGCCGCGAACGAGGGCATTCGTGACCCGAAACCGGGAGCCCTGCAGCCAGGCGCCCACCAGCCCGATGATCACGGAGGCGACGATGCAGGCGAGCGAAAGCTCGAATGTCAGGCGGACCCCCCTGAGAAACCGGCTCCGGTCGTATTCGTCGTAGAAGATCGTCAGGTTGATCCCGGCGGCATCATAGAGCCACCGGAACCATTCTTCGATTGCCAGCCACATGGGAGCGTCAGCCGCCGTACTTCTTGTTGGCCTCTTCAAGATAGGGGTTTGGCGTGATTTCCCACTTCTCGTTCAGCTCGATCAGCTTGCCGCTGCTATGCCAGTCGGTCACGACGTCGGAAAGGAACTTGCCGAATTCGGCGTCGCCGTCGCCCTTGCGCACGCCGATCGAGTGGTACTGGCGGTCCTCGCTCTCGAGCGGCACTTCGTAGTCCGCCCAGTCGGGCTCCTCCGCCGCCATGGAGAGGAGAAGGTCGTTATAGACGAAGCCCACGCAGTTGCCCGCGCGAAGCGCGGCATAGGCCTCCTCGATGGTCGGCAGCGACATGGCGTTGGCCTTGTATGTCTGCTCGATCCAGCGGTTGTAGACGCTGCCCTGCTGTCCGCATACCTGCTTGCCTTCGAGATCGGTCCAGGCCTCAAGGTTGGCGCTCTTGGGAGCGAGGACATTTGTCGCCGCCGAATAGTAGTGGGGCTGGATCATGTCGATCACCCGGCGCCGCTCCGGCGTGTCGTACATGGTCGCGATCAGCATGTCGACGCGCCCCTGTTCCAGAAACTGGATGCGGTTCGAACTCTGCACGACGACCGGCTCGAGTTCGACCCCCAGGCGCTCCGCGACGTCGCGGGCAAGGTCAATTTCCATACCGATCACGTTGCCGCTGGGATCGTAGTAGCCCCATGGCTTGGAATCGGCCTTCACGCCAATGGCGATCTTGCCGCGCTCCTTGATCTCGGAGAGCGTGTCGGCGGAAGCCGTTCCTGCCATGGCCGCCGCCATGACGATCGCCGAAAGTCCGCATGCGATTTGCTTGAGTAGAGTCATGTGTTCCCTCCCTGGGACGACGAGGACCAAGGCCACTTGCCGCTGGCCGCGGATGCGGCCGGTTGATCGGGCGTCTCACGCAGGTGCTGCGTGTCATTGATGACGCGATCTTCACGTTTCTTTGCTGGCGGACACCGAAGCCCCGCCGCGCCGCCCTTCTTGCCGGCGGCGGTCTATCCACAGCAAGACGCGGGCCAACCCCCCGGAGGCGCGTTTCGGGTTTCCGGCCGACCGGGCGAGGACGACGCGTGTCCGTGGCGACGACACGGGTGTCCTTGATGCGGAGCATGGCTTCGTCTCGGGGGCGGCTTTCAATAAGAATGTATACAGGATACAGTTTGACTGGCGCGGCCATAAGGGTTGCCGTGCATGGGAGGAGGACAACGGTGGGAAGCCAGAAGATATCGGAGATGCTCGGACGAGCCACGGACGCGTTGCGCCGGCAGGTCGAGGAGGAATTGCCCGAGCTTTCGCAAATCGGCGATGCCGGGCTTCGCGCCGGCTGCGTGGAGGCCTGGGCCGTCGCCCTTGCCAATAGCAGTTTCAGCTCCATCAGGGACCTGCCGCCTTCCGGCAATCCGGGCAAAATGGTCCTCAAGCGTGGCGACCAGACGGACCACATTCGTGGCGTGACGCGGCTCGCAATCGCGATTGCGGACGAGTTCTCCGCCTTCAACCCGGACATGCGGATCGACCGCGACATCGTCGTCGCGGGCGGACTGTGCCACGACGTCGGCAAGCCATGGGAATATGATCCGGCGAATCGCAAGCGCTGGGAAAGCGAGCCGCGCAAGACGGGCCTGCCGTCGCTTCGTCACTCGACCTATGGGGCCCATCTCTGCCTTCTCGTGGGCCTCCCGGAAGAGGTGGCGCACATCGCGAGCGGGCATTCCGGGGAGGGGGAGCTTCTGGTGCGCAGCCTGGAGAACACCATTGTTCACATGGCGGATATTGGATATTGGAACACGATGCTCGCCGCCGGGCTGATCCAGGAAGGCACGCTGTCCGACAAGTACAAGCGCCCGCTCTCCCTTTGACCGCCGACACCGCGCAGGTGTCAGCGGCGACGGGCGAACCGGCTTGCGGAGCCGCGCCGTCTCTCCCTCTCGGGTCGGCGCGCCTCCGGGTTTTCGCAACGAGGTATCTGCCTGATGACTGAATTGAACCGCAACGGACCGCTCTTCGATCAGGTCTATGACGTGCTCTGGGCGCGCATCCTCGCGGGAGAAATCAGCCACGGCGCGCGGATCAGCGATCTCGACTGGTCGAAGAAGCTCAATGTCAGCCGGACGCCGGTGCGCGAGGCGATACGAAAGCTCCAGCAGGACGGAATTCTCATCCAGCTCGATCGCGGCGGCTGCGAGATAAGGCGGATGGACGCCAACGACCTGCGCAGCCTTTATCGCTGCCGCGCCGCCCTCGAGGCGCTCGCCGCGCGGGAGGCGACGTCGAATGCGACCAGGCGGCAGATATCCCGGCTCTCGGATGTCGTGGAGAAGACCCAGACGGCCCTCGAGGGCAGGGAGTTCGAACGGGCGTTTGAACTCAATACCCAGTTTCACAGCGTGATCCTGACGATGGCGCAGAACGCCTATCTGGAGCGCCTGCTCCATGACCTGCGCCGCATGATCCTCTTCGCGCGCTCCTCGCTGATGATCGCCGCCAACCAGTCCGAGATCACCGACGAATATCGTGAACATCTCGAACGCGTGCAGAACGATCATCGGGCCATCCTCGACGCGATCGCCGCGAAGGACGCGGACTTGGCTGCCGAGCGGATGCAGGCGCATCTTTTCTCCACCGCCGATGACATGGTCGCGCTCGCGAGCACGCTCTCGCAGCCGGGATAAGAACTTGTCACCCGTCACCCGTTCTTGTATCCAGTATACAGTATTCTGGAACTGGAAAGGGAGGCGGGCGTGGCACCTGTCTGGATCGGCATCGACACTGGGGGCACGTTCACCGACCTGACCCTCTCATCGCTTTCCGACGGGAAGTACTGGTTCCACAAGGTTCCGACCACGCCCGAGGATGCCTCCGTCGGAATCCTCGACGGGATGCGCGAAATCCTCGCCCTGTCCGGCCGCAAGGCGGAGGATGTCACTTTCGTCTGTCACGGGACCACGCTCGCGACGAATGCGGTTCTCGAGGGCAAGATCGCCCCGACCGGGATGATCACCACCCTGGGATTCCGGGACGTGCTCGAACTCGCCCGCCAGCGCCGCCCGAGCTTCTTCAACCTGGATGTTCCGAAGCCTACGCCCCCGGCCTTGCGCGACAGGCGCCTCGAGGTCCCCGAGCGCGTCGGACCTGACGGTTCCGTCATCCTCTCCGTCGACGAGGAAGCCGTTGCGGAAGCCGCAGCGCGTCTGCGCGAGGGCGGCTGCGAGGCGATCGCGATCTGCTTCCTGCATTCCTATGCCAATGCGGAGCACGAGCGCCGCGCGGCCGAGATCGTGCGCGAGCGATGGCCCGAAGTCTATCTGTGCGCATCCTCGGAGGTTCTGTCGGAGTTTCGCGAATACGAGCGCTTCGCGACGACCGTCGTGAACGCCAGCCTCCAGCCGGTCATCGATACCTATCTCGAGCGGTTCGAGCGCGGCGTCGCCGATCTCGGCGTGCGGAGCGAGCCCCGAATCATGCAGTCGAACGGCGGCGCGGTATCTCCCGAGACAGTTCGCCGGATGCCGGTCAACACCTTCTTTTCCGGGCCTGCCGGCGGCGTGATCGGAGCCGGAGGGCTCAGCGTCGAAGCCGGCTGTCCCGACGTGATCACGCTCGACATGGGCGGCACCTCCACGGACGTGGCGCTCATCAAGGGCGGCGTGCCCGGCAAGAAAAGCGTGCGCGAGATGGGCGGCTTCCCCGTCCGCACGCGCACGCTCGACCTCCACACGATCGGAGCGGGGGGCGGAAGCCTCGCCTGGGTTGATCCGGGCGGCCTCCTGAAGGTCGGGCCGCGCAGCGCCGGATCTGCTCCCGGCCCCGCCTGCTACGGACGCGGCGGGACCCTCCCCACGGTCACCGACGCCAACATGGTGCTCGGCCGTCTCAACCAGGAGACGCTCCTCGACGGGCGCATGGCGGTCTTTCCGGAACGCGCCCGCGTTGCGATCGAGACGCATCTTTGCGGGCAACTGGGCCTCGATCTGGTGCGCGCCGCTGCGGGCGTCCTCGAGATCATCAACGTCAACATGATGGGGGCGGTGCGGGTGATCTCGGTCGAGCAGGGAGAGGACCCGCGCGGCTTCGCCCTCATGCCTTTCGGTGGCGCCGGGCCGCTCCACGCCTGCGATGTCGCGCGGATCATAGGGGTGCCGCACATCTTCGTGCCGGAGAGGCCGGGAATCCTTTCCGCCATCGGCCTCCTGCACGCCGACACCCGCGGCGATTTCAGCCTGACCCGCCTCGCCATCGCGGAGCCGGAAGCCCTTCCCGTGCTCAATGCCGGTCTTGCGCAGCTCGGCGAGAAGGGGCGCGGCTGGCTGCGAACGGAACGGCTGTCCGATGCGCCGGCGGTGTTCGAATGGGCCGCCGACATGCGGTATTTCGGCCAGAATTTCGAACTGAGCGCATCGCTTGCTTCCGACGTGCTCGACGAGGGCGGTCTCGCAAGCCTCGTCGAGCAGTTCCACTCCGCCCACGAGCAGGCCTATGGCTACCGGATGGCCGAACGGGCCGTCGAGATCGTCAACCTGCGCCTCGGGGTGGCGGTGCAGCGCGACGTGCCGCCCTCCAGCGTCGCGGGGTCGCGCGGCGGCTCCCTTGCGGATGCACTGGTTGGAACGCGCCAGACCTGGTTCCCCGAGACCGGGTTCGCCGAGACGCCGGTCTACCGGCGTGACCGGATCCCCCTCGAATCCTCCTTCTCCGGACCGGCGGTTGTCGAGCAGATGGATGCGACGACGGTCGTACCGCCCGATGGAAAGGTTACCGTGGACCGCCACGGGAACCTGATGATCCGCATTAGCGAACGAGCCAGCGAAGGAGAACGGGCATGAGCGCTCCTGAAGTCGACGCGATCACCGCCGAAGTCGTCTCGCGCCATCTTCTCTCCATCGCGGAGGAAATGGGCGCGACCCTCATCCGCACGTCGTTCTCGCCGAACATCAAGGAGCGGGCGGATTGCTCGACGGCCCTGTTCGACCGCGAGGGGCGAGTCATCGCGCAGGCGCAACGCGTCCCGATTCATCTCGGTTCGATGATCGGGGCCGTGGATGCCGTGCGCGCCCGCTACGAGGAGAGCGACATCCGTCCCGGCGACATGTTCGTCGCCAACGATCCCTATACCGGCGGCGGCTCCCACCTGCCTGACATCAACGTCATCGCCCCGGTATTCTGGGGGGGGCAGATCGTGGCCTATGTCGCCAATATCGCCCATCACGCGGATGTCGGCGGCATGGTGCCCGGGAGCGAGGCCGCTGTCTGCCGCTCCATCTTCCAGGAAGGGCTGCGGATCCCGCCGGTGCGCATCATGCGCGAGCACAAGGTGCTCCGGGACGTATTCGACATCATTCTCCTCAACTCCCGCACGCCGGACGAGAGGGTAGGGGATCTCAACGCCCAGTTCGCGTCGAACGTCACCGGCATCCGGGGCGTCGAAGCCCTTTTCAACCGCTATGGGGACCGCACCGCGGCGGCGATCGACGCCTATCTCGGTTTCACCCGACGCCGCTTCGAGGCCGCGATCGGACGGCTACCCTCGGGCGTCTACGAGGCCGAGGATTTCCTCGATGGCGAGACGGATGGCGAGACGGCGCGCATCGCACTCAGGCTTACCATCGCCGAGAACCGCATGACGCTCGACTTCGAAGGCTCGGCGCCGCAGCTCACCTGGGCGCGGAACATTCCCAACCAGGCGCTGATCGCGACGGTCTACACCGTGGCCAAGAGCCTGCTCGATCCCGATGTGCCGGCCAATGCCGGCTATTTCGACACGATCGAAATCCGGGCGCCGAAGGGATCAATCGTGCAGCCACAGGCGCCTGCGCCCGTAGGCTGCCGCTCGATTTCCTGCGGCGTTCTCGGGGACGCCATCGCGGCTGCGCTTTCCAAGGCAATGCCCGACAAGGCCATCGCCGGGAGCGGTCCGCACCACCTCGTCGTCTTCGCCGGTCCCGATCCGCGCTCCGACACCTACTTCGTCAACTACGAGACGATTGCCGGCGGGATGGGCGCACGCTCCTATCGTGACGGGATGGACGCGGTGCGCGTCCACGCCTCGGGAGCCGCGAACCTGCCGATCGAGGCGCTGGAGCATGCCTATCCGCTGCGCCTCGAGCGTTATGCCCTGCGCGACGGATCCGGCGGCGTAGGGGCCAATCGCGGCGGCACGGGCGTGATCCGCGACTACAGGGCCCTGCATGACGGGATCCAGGTCAGCCTGTCCTCGGAGCGCCAGCACGTCGCAGCCTCGGGGCTCGGCGGAGGCGGGGACGGCGCGCCGGGCATGTTTGTCCTTGATCCCGACACCCCGAACGAGCGCGTCCTGCATTCGGCGGAGGCGGATGTCAGCGTGCCAAAGGGGTCCGTGCTCTCCATCCGCACGCCGGGCGGCGGCGCCTTCGGCCACCTGCGCGATCGCGATCCCGACGTCCTGGCGCAGGATGTCCGGGAGGGGCGGATCGATGCGGAGACGGTGCGCCGCGCCGGTGGCGAAAGGTGACGCGATGAGCGACGCAATCCAGAACCTGCGCGCGCAGTTTCCCGGGACCGGGCGCTCGGTCTATCTCGATGTCGCCGCACGCGGGCTGCTTCCGCGACCGGTCCGCGATGCCGTCGATGCGTTCCTCGACCAGCGCATGTACGAGGGGGGCGACAAGGCCTGGATGTTCGCCCGCGTCGAGGCGGCGCGCGCGCGCTATGCCTCCCTCATCGGCGCCGAACCCGACGAAGTCGGCATGGCGAAGAACGTCTCCGACGGCATCAACGCCTTCGCGGCGGCGGTGCCCTGGGAGAAGGGCGACAACATCGTCATCTGCGAGGCGCTCGAGCATCCCGCGAATATCTTCCCCTGGCGGAATCTCGAAAGGCTGCGAGGGGTCCGCCTCAAGCTGGTGCAGCCGGAGGGCGGGCGTATTCCCCTGGAGCGGGTAATTGCTGCGATCGACGGGCGGACGCGCGTCGTGGCGGTATCGAGCGTCTCGTTCTCCCCCGGGTTCCGTTTCCCCGTCGCCGAGCTCGGCGCCCATTGCCGCGCCCATGGCGTCCTTCTTCTGGTGGACGGTGCGCAATCGATCGGAATCCTGGAGACGGATGTGAAGGCGCTCGGCGTCGACGCCTTCGCGGCGTCCACGCAGAAGGGGCTTCTCTCGCTCTATGGAGGGGGCTTCCTCTATGTTCGTCGGGAAGTGGCGGAGAGCCTGCAACCGCTTTATCTATCGCGTCTCGGCGTGCGCGTTGAATCGGGGCATGAAGCCTCCATGGGGGATGCGGCGAGCTTCGAATATGCCGACGGCGCCCGACGGTTCGACGTGGGGAACCACAACTTCATCGCCGCCATCGCCGTCGAGCAGGCCCTCGCCATGATCCAGGACGTGGGGATCCGGGCGGTCGAGGAGCATGCCTGCGGGCTCGCCCGGCGCCTGGCCGAAGGCCTGGCCGAGGCGGGGCTGCCGGTTTTCGGCGAGCCGGCGGATCCTGCGCGAAGCCACATCGTCTCGGTCGGGCGCGAGTTGAGCGACGAGCACGACATGACCCAGGATGCCGACATGATCGGCCTCCATGCATGGCTTGCGGAAAACGGGGTGCGCTTCACGATCCGGCGCGGAATGCTGCGTTTCTCGCTCCACCTCTACAACAATGCGGAGGACGTCGACCGGGTCATCGCCCTCGCGCGGCAGTGGAACGGCCGGGGGAGAGGCGCGGTCGCGGCCGGGTAGGCCGGAAGCTTCCTCCCCATGATGGTCTCACGGGCGCGGGGGCAAGGGGCTGTCCTTGAGGATGTCGAGAACCCGCACGAGTCCGTCGACCATGGCCTCGAACGCCGCCTTGCCCGTTTCGGGGGAGGCGAAGGTGGGGTCGCCGGAGACGCCAGTGCCGCCACTTCCCTCCCGGAACTGCCCGGCGGTGCGCGGCAGGTAGAAGCGATCGCCGCCGTCGAAGGCGGGTTCCGACGACATGAAGGCGCGCTGTGGCTTGACGTGATGGGCGGGTTTCGCGACAGCCTCCGGCATCCAGATGCAATCCGGATGGATATGGCGCATGATCGAAGTCTCGATCTCGCCCGCGTGGCCGATACCGCCCGGCGGCGAACGGCGCAGCGCGGCAACCTCGTCATAGGCCAGATAGGCGACATCCGCGACGGCGACGATGCGCCCGCCGGCATTCGTGAGTTCGGAGGCCGCGATCTGCATCGGGGGGAGATTGACGCGGCGGTTGCCGTTCAGCAGCAGGAAGCGCCGGAAGCCGGCTTGGGTCAGGCTCTCCACGAAGTCGACGATCATCGCCTGCATGGTCGAGGGTCGGAGGGAAACCGTCCCCTCGAACCCCATATGCATGTCCGACCAGCCGTACCAGATCGGGGGATAGACCACGATTCCGGCGCGCTCCGCACCGGCGCGGGCGACTGCGTCGGCGATCATGCTGTCGGTGCCCATGGCGCAGTGGCTTCCATGCTGCTCGACCGCCCCGATCCCGATGACGACGCGGTCGTCCTGCTCGAGATAGGCAGCGATGTCGACCCATCGCATCCGCTCGGCGCGTCGTTCGGTCATGATCTTCTCCCTGCCGCTGGAGATGCGGCGTCAACCGGTGTCGTCACTTGGTTTCGTCAGGCTGCAGCGCGCCGGTATCCGCCCCCTTGAGGACCGGAGCATTGCCGCGCCGGCGACGCGACAGGACCGCTCCGCCGATCCCGATCGCAAGAAGCGCGGTTCCGGTCAGGTCCGTCACGAGGTTCGGATCGATCAGGAGGCAGGATCCCACGATGAGGGCGATCCGCGTCACGAGGTTGATCGGTCCAAGGAAATAGGCGTGGATGCCGCTGGCCAGGAAGAACACCCCTGCGAGCGACGTCGCGACCGCCATGCCGACCTCGACCGCCGAGCCCTGTCCGATCAGGGCTGCGTCGAACACGAAGAAGTACGGGATCAGGAAGGCCGCGATGCCGAGCTTCACGCCCGTCCATGCGACCTTCATCGGTGGCGCTCCGGCGATCCCCGCCGCCGTGAAGGAGGCGAGGGCGACCGGCGGCGTTATGACCGCTATGCAGGCGAAGTAGAACACGAACAGGTGCGCCTGCATCGGGGAGATGCCGAGCCGGATCAGGACGGGCGCGATCACGGCTGCGGCGATGATATAGGCCGGCGTCGTGGGAAGCCCCATGCCGAGCACGATGCACACGCACATCGACAGGATCAGGGCGATCAGGATAATGCCGCCCGACAGGGCGATGACGATGGATGCGATCGTGTGTCCGAGGCCGGTCAGGTTGAGAATTCCCACGACGATGCCGGCGGCGGCGCATGCGGTCGCCACTTCCAGCGATCCCTTCGCGCCTGCCGCGAGTGCGTCCATCAGCTTCTTCGGCGTCAGGCGGGTGTGCTGGCGCACGAAGGAGATGACGAAGATCGTCAGGAGGGAGAACAGGGCGGCCCGGATCGGGCTGACGAGCAGCACCGTGAGGGAGAACAGGAGCACGAAGACTGGCAGGAGCAGGTGCCCGTCGCTGACGAGGACCTCCCGCGCCTTCGGAAGCTGCGAGGCGGGCAGGCCCCGAAGCCCGGTCTTCTGGGCCTCGATGTCGATCCCGATGATGGTGGTGGCGAAGTAGAGCAGGGCCGGGATCAGCGCCGCCAGGGCGACGGTCCAGTACGTAACCCCGACGATATCGGCGATGATGAAGGCTCCGGCGCCCATGATCGGCGGCATGATCTGGCCGCCCGTGGATGCCACCGCCTCGACCGCGGCCGCGAAATGCGGACGATAGCCGACCCGCTTCATCATCGGGATCGTCACCGCGCCCGTTCCGGCGGTGTTGGCGACGGCGCTTCCGGAGATGGTGCCGAACAGGGCGCTGGCGAAGACGGCGACCTGCGCGGGGCCGCCGCGGATCCGTCCGACCGCCGAGGAGGCAAGGCGCAGGAAGAACTCGCTTGCCCCCGAGGCCTGGAGGAAGGCCCCGAAGAGGATGAACAGGAAGATGTATGTCGCGGATACCTGAAGCGCCGAGGAGAAGATGCCGTCGAGGCTGTAGGTATAGCTGACGATGCGCTCGAGCCCGTAGCCGCGATGGCCGAACATGCCGGGGAGATATGCGCCGAAATAACCATAGAGCAGCGCCGTGATCGCGACGATCGGCATTGCCATTCCGGTCATGCGACGCGTGGATTCGAGCGTGAGCAGGATCGCGCTCGTGCCGAAGAAGACGTCGAGCGGCGTGGGGAATGAACCGGCCCGCATGAGCAGGCCACGGAAATCATAGAAGATGTAGAGGTAGGTCGCCGTGGCGAGAAGCGCGAACGCGAGGTCGAGGATGCGCCACGGGATGCTTCCCGGACGGGTCGGAACGTAGAGAAAGACCAGGACGGTCGCCAGAAGGATATGGATCGCGGTCAGATGCCACGGGTCGAGCACGGTGAACCCGAGCGCCCAGACGTGGAACAGGGACATGCCGATCGCAACCACATAGGCGAGCCGCTTCAGCCACGTTTCCAGCGTTCCGGATTCGATTCCTGCGCTCGATGACATCGCGCGTCCTTGATAAAGATCTGCAGCACCAGTGGAAGCCGGAGGCCAGTGGCCTCCGGCCGATGTGGCTCAGTTGGCGGGCGGCAGGAGCCTCTCGGGAATCTCTGCGCCGATCTCGCGGAAATACTTCACCGCGCCCGGATGAAGCGGGATGGGAGAAACACGCAGGATGTTCTTGACGTCAAAGTACTTGGCGGTGCTCGGATGCGTTATGCGCAACTCCTCGACGTTTTCCGCCGCGACCTTGAGCATCTGGTAGGCGACGTCCTCCGAGACATCCTCGCGAACGACGGTCATGTTCCAGAAGGCAAGCGAGGAGTAATCCTCCGGCTGATCCTTGTAGGTTCCCGGCTCGAGCTTCTCGGCGACGAAGTAAGGGTATTCCTCCTGAAGCTTGGCGACCTGTTCTTCAGTCAGGTCGTAGAAGACCAGATCGTGGGTTGTCTCGAGGTCGCGGATCGGGGGCCAGGGCTGTCCGCCGATCGCGCCGATCGCGTCGACCAGGCCGTCGCGCATCTGGCCCGGCACGTCCGGCCAGCCGCTGTTGACGAACTGCGCCGGCTCGACGCCGAGGACGCTGGCGATATTCCGGCCGATGACGTCCACCGTTCCGCCGGCCGTGCCCAGGGAGACCCGCTTGCCCTCCCAGTCCTCGATCGAGTCGATCCCGCTATCTGCCAGGGAAGTCATCACGTAATAGCTCGGATACATCGCGAAGAGCGCGCGCTGGCTCCGGTACTTCTGGTCCGAATAGTCGCCGATACCTTCCCAGGCCTCGTAGGCCGTGGCGACGTTGTACATGGAGACCTCGAGATCTCCGGCTTCGAACAGCTTGACGTTCGGCACCTGCCCGGTGGTCGCCTCGACGTTGAAGCGGACGTCGGGGATCTCCTCCGACCAGATCTTGGCGAGGGCGCCGCCCCACAGATAATAGACGCCGCCGGAGGATCCGGTTGCGATGCTCATCCGCTCCTGCGCTGAAGCAGGATCTGGCATGATCGTGGCGGCGGCCGCAAGAATCGCTGCGCCGGCTAAAATTGACTTCATGGTTGTTCTCCTCAGGTTCCGGAATTCGGAAGGAAAGGGGCCGTTGGCCGGCCCGCTTGTTGTTTCGTCATCGGGCGCTCGTGCGCCGTCTTGCGGCCTCAGGCGCTCATCCGCCTTGACGACGGCTGACTGGCCTTTCCCTCGCTGAGGGAGCGGAGCAGGCTGCCGCAATGCATGATCTCGGGATCGACGTTCATCGCCTCGTAGGTCAGCCATGCGGTGGCCTGGATGGCGGAATAGACGGGCTTGCCGATGTCCCGCTCGAGCGCGTCGAGGACTTCCATCGCGCGCAGCTGCGTGCAGGCGACGAAGACGGCGCTGGAATCCGCGGTCGTCGTCTCCTTGACGCGGCGATAGATTTCCTCGGGCAGGATCTTTGCGTGGTCGAACATGTCGAGCATGTCGAAGGTGGCCAGGGTTCCCACCTCGATGTCATGCCCGCGCAGGAACTGCCGGAGGCGCTCATTCGTCAGGTCGACGTAGGGCGTGACGACATCGACCTTGCGGTGGCCGTTGCGCAGGAGGCACTCGGCCATCGAGCCAGCGGTCGTGACGGTCGGCGCGCCGGTGATCTTGGTCAGTTCCTCCTTGATCATCTTGTTCCATTCCGGACCCTCGAAGAAGCTTCCGGAGGTGCAGCCGTAGACGAGCACGTCGGGCTCGACATTGGCGACGCGCGCCGCCGCGAGCCGGGCTTCCTTCTCCATGTTCCGCAATTCCTCGGGCGTGCCGTGCCGGCCACCCGCAATGCGCGCCGTGTGAACGGATACGCCCTCCGGGGCGATGCCCCAGAACTCTGTTTCCATGGTCGTGTTGATCGACGGGACCAGCAGCCCGATTCTTCCGCGCCATCCATACATCGTGAAGATCCTCCGGTTTTGCGATACAGCCGCTTCTCGTTTGGTTGCCTGTCGAGAGGAGGCTCTGGTTGTTGGATTTAGTAACGCAATGGTCAGCGCTTCCCCTTCGGAAAGACTGACACAAGTTCGCGGATGTCGGAAACGGACTCGATATCGAGCACGCGCTCGATGAAGGGATCGACGTCCTTCGCCTGAAGATCGAGGCCGAAGGACATGCAGCCGCGAAACTTGTCCAGGATGGCCTCCTCGCTCATGGGCTTTTCCGGGCTTCCGGGAACAAGCCGGTCGGCCACCTCCACGATGCTCCCGTCGGTCCGCGTCAGGCGGATGCGCGAAGGTCCCATGGCCGTGGGCGGCTCGTCCGGATCGGGCGAGACGACGACCTTCGCGGCAAGCTCGGCGATGGCGGGATCGGTGATGAGCGGCTTCGTGTAGGTGCGAAGATCCACCCGCCCGTCGGTCAGCGCCCGGGCGAAGCTGTAGGCCGCGTTGAACTGGGCATGGACGACGGAATCGCGCGTGACGTCGTAGGGCTGCCCGACCGTCTGGTAATTGACCTGGGGCAGCCAGATCTCCACCGAGGCGATGTCCTGCGGCTTGATGCCTTGCTCGCGCAGGCCGAAGGCGAGCGCAATCGTCGTATGGTTGCACCGGCAGCAGGGAAAGGGCTTGATAGAGTAGTCGCGGGTCTGCCAGAGGTCACCGATGCCCTTGAACAGTTCCCCGGGGCGAACTTCTTCGCGCTCCTGGAGCTTGAACAGGCCGGCATTGCCCTCGAGCGGCCGGAACGGACCGGTCACGCCGTCATGGGCGAGGAAGGCGGCGGTCACGGCGCCGCGCGCCGCGAAACCTGCGCCGAGCCGTTTGCTGAGGACGCCGTCGAGCATGCTCTGCGCGCTGCCGCAGGCCTGGTGGGAGGCAAGCCCGAACGCGTTGAGGAGCGTCTCGCCCTTGAGGCCGAGCATCCGGCCGACGCCGAGCGACGCGGCGAGCACCCCCAGCGTCATCGTCGGGTGCCAGCCCTTCCCGAGGGAGTTGTAGCAGGTGTATCCGAGCCGGGCATGCGCCTCGGCGGCCACGGCGAGGGCGAGGATGAAGGTGCGTCCGTCGACATCGCCGATATCCTCGGCCGCCGCCAGCATCGCCGGAAGAATGACGCAGAAGCTGTGAATGCGCGCGGGATCGTGCATGTCGTCGAAATCGAGCGCATGCGCGGCCGCGCCATTGGCCATGGCCGCGTGCGGCGGCGACATGCGGGCGCCCGTCACGAGGCTCGTGGCCGACCCGTCGCGCTCCCACCGGGAAAGCCGCTGGTTGATCTCGCGGATTCCCGGTGCATGCGAGGCGCCGCCGATCACGCCGAAGGTGTCGAGCGTGAACAGCTTGACCGTGTGCACCACGTCCGCGGGAAGGTCGTCGTAGCTCCAGGCGGCCATGGCGTCGCAGAAACGGCGGCTGATGCCGTCGAGCTCGACGACCTCGGTCTTCTCGTCAGCCGCGAGAGACTTGTGCTGAACGTTCATGACGATCTTTCCTTCCTGTCCGGCATGGGAACTGGACGCATGGAGATCACGATGCCTTCCCCAGAATTTCGGCGATCTTGTCCGTCGCCTTCAGCCCGCTGCCGGTCAGGACGACGATCGTGGGACTTTCCGCAGTGGTGGCGCCGGACTCGCTCAGGCGGCTGAACGCCGCGGCGGCAGTGGCGCAGGTCGGCTCGACGAAGAGCCCCTTCGCGAGGAGTCCCTTCAGGGCCGCCGCGATCTCCTCCTCCGAGACGGCAATAACCGCGCCGCCGCTTTCGCGCACGGCGTGCAGGACTTCCTTCATCCGCACCGGATGCACGGAGGCGATCCCGTCCGCGACAGTTGCCGAGACCGGAAACGGCGTCCATTCATCGACGCCCTTCTCCCAGGCGGCGGCGAAGGCGGCACAATTGGCGGCCTGGGCCGCGTAGATGCGGGGGATCCTGTCCACCGCCCCGCAGGCGAGGAGCTCGTTGAACCCGATCCAGAGACCCAGGACGTTGCTGCCATAGCCGAGAGGGACCACGACCGCCTCCGGGGCGCGGAAGCCGGATTGTTCCCACAACTCGAAGGCCAGGGTCTTCGTGCCCTCGATGAAGTAGGGCTGCCAGTTGTGGCTGGCGTAGAAGATGTCCGCGGCTTCCCGAAGGGCGGCGTCCGCAACGTCCTGCCGGCTCCCCTCGATCAGGGCGACATCCGCTCCCATCGCGGCGATCGTCATGATCTTGCCTCTGGGAGCCGTGGCGGGCGCAAGCACGCGGCAGGCGATTCCCGCCGCTGCGGAATAGGCCGCAAGCGAGGCTCCTGCATTGCCGGAGGAATCCTCGAGGATCGCGGTAATGCCCGCGTTCTTCAAATAGGTCATCAGGACGGAGGAGCCCCTGTCCTTGAACGACCCCGTCGGCGCGAAGTATTCCAGCTTCCACGCGACGGGCGAACCGCGCCATTCCCCCGGAAGTAGCGGTGTCCAGCCCTCTCCGAGCGAAACCCGACGATCCGCGTCCACCCGGATCGCCTGTGCATAGCGCCAGATGGAGCGGTCGTCCGCGCGGATATCGGATCGCTGAAGTCCGCTGCCCGGCGTCAGGTCGAGATGGGACCCGTCGGGCGCGCGCCAGAGGGCGACGGACGTGTCGAAAGTCTCGCCACGCGCGGAAACATACCGCGCTTCGCCCGCACCGGCCATGGCGCTTCCCGTCTTCCCGTCTGGCATCGGACCCCGCGCGTTCACTGATGAATCCTGTATCCTGTATTCAGCTTATGGGGCATCTATCCGGAATGCAATAGAGCGATCCGGCGCTGCCTGCCCTTCGGCTCGAGGCCTTCGCGAACCGCGCTCCTGGCAACGGTCGCGCTCGCTGACGGGTAAGCTGCAACAATCGCGCCAGAGGAGCAGGCAAGCGAGGTGCGGCGTCGGTGACCGCGTGCGGGCGGGGCCGGGGCGCGTTCCCCGGCGGCTTCCGGGCGCATTTCACGAAAGCGCGCCGCGATTTGGGGGACGGTGTCGCGGCAGCGGACATCCGGGCCCGCCGCGTGTTTGCGCGGCGTACACTCGAAAGCAGAGGAAACCATGAGCGCGCCGCGTTTGCGGCACGCTCACGCTCCTCGGCAGGCGATTTGCAGAACGCGAGTGAAAGAGGAGGAAACCCGATGTTCGCCGCCCCACCCGAAGTCGAGGCCCGCGTCTTCGCGCGTCTCCCGCCGGAACTCGATGGCGATCCCGATCGCTCGGAATGGGCTCGCACGCAGCACAAGGGCAAGCGCTTTCGCGCGTTTCTCGAGGGGCCGTCGTTCGACCGGTCCGGGAATCTGTTCTGCGTCGACCTCGCCTATGGGCGCATCCTGCGAGTCTTTCCCGGCGGAGAGTTCGAGGTCTTCGTCGCGTATGACGGCGAGCCGAACGGGCTGAAGTTCCACAAGGACGGCAGGATATTCATCGCCGATCACCGCCACGGCATCATGGTTCTCGATCCGGTGAGCCGGAAGGTGGAGCCGTTTCTCACCCGTGGCCATTTCGAGAGCTTCATCGGGGTCAACGACCTGCATTTCGGCCTGAACGGTGATCTCTATTTCACAGACCAGGGGCAGAGCGGGCACCAGTCGCCGCACGGCCGCCTCTTCCGCCTGCGGGCGAACGGCGAACTCGAGAAGCTCCTCGACAACATCCCGAGCCCGAACGGCCTCGTCCTTACGGGGAACGAGGCGGAAGTGCTGCTCGCCGTCACCCGGGCCAACGCCATCTGGCGCATCCGCTTCCTTCCCGATGGCCGGACCGTCGCGAAATCCGGCACCTTCATCCAGCTCTCGGGCGGGCTCAACGGCCCCGACGGGCTCGCCATCGACGCCAAGGAGAACCTCGCCGTCTGCCATATGGGACTCGGCTCCGTATGGCTCTTCAACCGCCTCGGCGAACCCGTACTGCGCATCCGCTCCCCGGAGGGCATCATGACGAGCAACTGCGCCTTCGGCGGTCCGGACGGGCGCACGCTCTTCATTACCGAGGTGGAGACGGCGTCCATCCTGGCCGTCGATCTGCCTGCGCCGGGGAAGACGATGTATGGGCTCAGCTAGCGCCACGCGCCGCCAAAGCTTCCAACTCGCGGCGGAGCCTGGCGTCGATCGCGATTCCAGCGGCGCGTTGCCGGTGCAGCTTCTCCAGTTCAATCTCGCCGGGAAGGATCACCGGCGCTTTCGGGTCCGCCGGGGGCGTCGCATGGATGATGCCGGTGAAATCATCCATCAGCGCCCCGTGCGCCTCCGGCTTTCGCAGGCGCTTCACGTCGATGAGCAGGAAGAAATGGCCGAGATCCTGCGGCTTGTCGGGGTCATCGACCCAGGAGCGGACATGCGTGAGGAAGGATGCGCCGGAGAGCAGGCCGGCGAAGAGATCGACCATGAGCGCGAGACCATAGCCCTTGTGCCCTCCGATCGGCAGAAGAAAGCCCTTCAGGGCTTCAGCGGGGTCGGTGGTGGGCAGGCCCTCCGCATCCGTCGCCCAGCCTTCCGGGATCGACTCGCCCCGTTCATGGGCGCGGCGGATCTTGGCGCGCGCCGCGACGCTGATGGCCATGTCGAGCATGAAGTGGCGGCCGTCGACTCCGGGGACGCCGAAGCCCACGGGATTGTTGCCGAGCCGGGCATCGCGTCCGCCCCAGGGAGCGATGGTCGTCGTTGCGTTGCTCGCGATCATGCTTGCGAAGCCCGCCTCGGCGGCAATCCACGAATAGGGGCTGACAGGTCCGAAATGGTTGCTGCCCTTCACGAAGGCGGCTGCCATGCCGGTCTCGCGCGCCGCCTCCATGGCATGATCGAGGGCGTGGCGCCCGACGAGCGGCCCGACGCCGTTGTCCCCGTCCACCATGAGGATCGACGGGGCGACGGCCTCGATCGTGATATGCGGCTTCGGGTTGATGCCGCCGATCGTAAGCCGCTCGCCATAGGAGGGAATGCGGCTGACCCCGTGGGTGGTTATGCCGAAGAGATCGGCCAGAACGAGGATCGAGGTCGCCTTGTCTGCGTCCGCCGCCGAAAGGCCGAGGCCTTCGAGGGCCCGGCGCGCGAGGTTCTCCAGCGCGCCGACGCTCATGGTTTGCGCCTTGTCTTCCATTTCCGTCGTTCCTTTCAGCTTCCTGGAGGTCAGTCTTGATGTCGAAAGAGACCCGTTCGCCGTTCCCGCCGCCGGGGGCGTGTGATTGCCACGTGCACGTCATCGGACCGAAGTCGCGCTACCCTCTCAACGCGCGGCGCAGCTACACGCCCGCCGATGCGCCGACGCCTGCGCTCCTGCGCATGATGGACGATTTGCGGATCGAACGGGCGGTCATTGTCCAGCCGAGCATCTACGGAACCGACAACGCCTGCACGGTCGATGCCCTTGACGTCCTGGGCGACCGCGGGCGCGGCGTCGCGGTGGTGCCGGAGACCATTTCGGGGAGCGAACTCGACGCGCTTCACGCGCGGCGCATCCGGGGCGTCAGGATCAATATCGTGAGCGGGGGACCCGTCACGCAGGACGCTGCGCGCGAGAGGCTGCGCCGGACGGCGGCGTTGTGCGCGCGCAATGGCTGGCATGTCCAGCTCTACCTCGCGCCGGACCTCCTCGTCGCCTTCGCCGACGAGTTCCGCCGCCTCCCGGTCCCTGTCGTGTTCGACCACTTCGCCATGATCCGTCCGGAGCGCCCGGATGAAGCCGCCCTCGCGGCAGTATCGCGGCTCATGGGGGAAGGGCGGGCCTGGACGAAGATTTCCGGCAATTATCGGGTTTCCGAAGATCCGTTCGAACCCGGCCTCGGCCGGCTCGCGCGCAGGCTTCATGACGCCAATCCCGACAACGTGGTCTGGGGCAGCGACTGGCCGCACACGCCCGAGCATCGCGGCGAGGCGATCTCCGATGACAGCGAGATGCCGTTTCGCACGATGGACACGGCGCGCCTTCTGGGCGAGATGGCGGTGTGGTTCCCAGGCGATGAGGATCTCCGGCGCATTCTCGTCACGAACCCGGCCCGTCTCTATGATTTCCCGGCTCTCAGCGTCGTGTGATCGCGCGGCTCGGGCGATCAGGCCGGGCTGGTGAGCCGCGGCGGGCTCCGGGCTGAGGGCGTCTGTCTCGGACCAGCGCGCGGGGGCCGCCCCCTGGCGCATCGTGCGAAGGAAGCGCATCAATCCGGGACGAGGAGTTCCGTTATCAGGCGCACGAGTTCGGTGTAGCTGAGGACCGCGACCGCGACGATGCCGCCGACCAACAGGGCCGGCGCAAGAGCGAGCGCGCCAAGGGCGGGCCATGCGATCGAGGCTGTCAGGAGCCCGGCGGCGAGCGCGAGCAGGATCGCTGCGAGCTTGCCGTATCTCAAGGTCGCCCGCAGGAACGGGAACCGGGACAAGCCACCCGCTTCACTTGACGGCCTCGCCGGCGCAGGGGCCGAAGAAGCCGGGGCCGAAGAAGGGGGAGCGGGGGTCTGATCCCGCGCCTCCGGCTTCGGAACCGCCTTGCCGAGCAACGTCGCCGTGCGTTCGGCCGCGATCAGCCCGAACGAACCCGCCTTGATGAGGCCGCCGATATAGGTCGCGTTGCGCCCGCCCTCGATTCCGCCCGTTGCGGCGCCCGCGGCGAGCAGGCCTGGAACCGGGTTGCCCTGCGCATCGAGGGCCTGGGCATGCTCGTCGATCGCGATCCCGCCCATCGTGTAGGTGATGCCCGGCATGAGCGCGACGGCCATGAACGGCGGCTCCGCGATGCGCTGCGGCGCGATGCTCTGCGATCGCGGAATCCCGAGTTCGCCGAGGGTGCCGGCGTCGAGTGCCGTGTGATACTCCTCCACACTGCGCGTCAGCGCCTCCGCCGGCACGTTGATGCGTCCGGCGAGCTCCTCGATGGAATCGGCGCGAATGACGGTTCCGCCCGCATTCTCCAGAAGCGGATTGGCAGGGATTCGCGCCGATCTGCCCGGTCCCTCCCAGATTGCCGCATCAAAGATCGCGAAGAAATTCCGCCGGCCGGGCAGGGCGGCGAGGGCGTTGGTGAGGTAGACGCCGCCGCGTCCCTCGTCGGCGACCCGCAAGCCCGATTCGTCCACCACGACGCCCGCCGTGGCGATGGCGTCCATCTCCGGATAGGGCCAGATCTGGTCATTATGGCGCGCATCGGCGCAGAGCAGGTGTCCATAGAAGCGGTTCGTTCCGGTGAGGGCGGCGCCGGCCTCGGCGGCCATGCGCAGCCCGTCCCCCATCCCGTTCGCGGCTCCCCGCTGGAAGATAGCGTCGAAGTTCGACCCGATATGTTCGGCGAAGAGGTCCCGGTTTGCCTGGAACCCGCCATCCGCAATGAGGCAGTGCCGCGCCTTCCAGGTCCGCGTCTCGCCCTCGCACTCCGCGGCAATCCCCGTGCATGCGCCGCCCTCCGTCAGGAGGCGCGTCGCCCGGGTGCGGAGCTGGAGCGTCCCGCCTCGCTCGACGAATTCGCGCGCGAGCTGGCGCAGGACGACATCCGGCCCCCGATCGCGCCAGTCGATCCCCGCGCGAAGGGCGCGGGGAGGCGCCATGCACCAGCGATAGCCCTCCTGCGGATTGAACCGCATGAAGCGCGCGCCGTGCTCCTGGAGCCAGGAGATCAGGCGCGCGCCGTTTCCGGCGAGCGCCTCGGCGAGCTCCGGTCGGGCATCGCCGCCCGTGAGCCTCGTGATGAGTTGGGATAATTCGCCCGCAGGGCGGAAGGGATCGTGGAATGCGATGTGCAGGATCCCTCCGGACTGGCGGGAATTGCAGGGATAATCCTCTCCATCCCCCTTCTCGAGGATCATCGTGCGCAGGCCCAGTTCCCGGGCCCGCACGCCCGCGACAAGCCCCGCGAGACCGCCGCCGACGATGATCAGGTCGTAAGCTTCTGAAGAACTCTCCACGTCGCTCCACCCATGCTGCGCAACTTCCGAACCGCGCGCATCCCCGCGTCGCCGCCAGGCAACTGGTTCGGGAGGATCCCGTCGTCGCGCGCGAACATCAGGAACAAGGCTGCGGTAAAGGAATAAAATCCTTGATTATGCCGGTTAGCATGAATACAGTATACACGCTTGGCTTCAGCCGCCACAATGCGGAAGAGGGGAGTCTGGTATGGGCGGTTTCACCGGGCGAATGATCCGGGCGGCGGCATTGGCGGTCGCCGGACGCCGCGCGCAGGCGGGACTCGCCGTCTTCGCGCCAACCTGAAGAGGGGAAATTCCATGAGCACCGTCGATGCCAACCGCGTCATCGTGACCGGCGAGAACCCGTTCATCCGCCTGAGCGAAACCGACAGCGACACCTTCAGCACCAATGCCAGCTTCTGGCGGATCCTGTTCTCGCCGGGCGGTCCGGGGCATGTGCTTTACATGAAGAGCGAGTTGACCGGTGATCGCTGGCGGATATGGTCCGACAACATCGCCATGACCCGCTGGCTGCAATCCACCGTGCAGGGCATGCTCAACCCGGAACTGGCCGATCTCTCGATTCCCGTGACCGACGCGATCTTCAGCAAGGAGGGGGATCCAAATTATTTCTGGACCGAGCGAGCCACCGCGATCGAGGAAGAGGTGGCGCTCACCTGGCATGACATCGGTGATCCCTTGCTCATCCACACCCAGCCCTATACCGACCCGAAGAGGCAGTACGGCCTTTGCACCGTGCTCATTCCCGCTCGCGGCGCGCGCGTGACGCTCAACGGCGTGCAGGCCAAGGGATCTCCCTGGCCGCGCGAACGCGAAGGCCGTCCGTTCAGCACCTGCGCCCTCGCATTCGCCGAAAGCTGGACGGAGACGCGCTGATCGAGTCGCCCGACCGGGAAAGCGTTGGCGGCTTTCGCCATCGCCACGCTTGCGGAGCGGACAGAAGGATAGAAGTACGATGAGCGCCTCACCCACACCTGAAGTCCCTCAGGCGACGAAGCTGCTGGTCATGGAAGGCGACGGGATCGGGCCCGAGATCACGTCGGCGACCGTCGCCGTGCTCGAAGCCGTCGACGCCATCTTCGGACTTGGCCTGTCCTTCGAGCGCGCCACCATCGGCCTCGCAAGCCTCGCGGACTCCGGGACGACATTCTCCCCCGACGTCCTCGCGCGGGCGCGGGCGGCGGACGGGATCATCCTCGGCCCCGTCTCGCACAACGACTATCCGCCTCGGTCGGAGGGAGGAATCAATCCCTCCGGGACGTTGCGCAAGGAGCTTGATCTCTTTGCCAACATCCGGCCGGCGCGCTCGCGGGAGGCTTTTCCTCCGCGCTGCGGCAAGCCGCTGGACCTTGTTGTCGTGCGCGAGAATACCGAAGGGTTCTATTCCGACCGCAACATGTTCGACGGCGACGGCGAATTCATGCCCACGCCGGATCTCGCTTTGTCACTGCGCAAGGTCACTCGGCAGGCCTCCCTGCGCATAGCGGAGGCGGCCTTTGCTCTCGCCGCCAAACGTCGCAGCAAGGTGACGGCGGTGCACAAGGCAAACGTGCTGCGCAAGTCTGACGGCTTGTTCCTCGCTTGCGTGCGCGAAGTCGCCGGGCGCTATCCGCAAGTCGCCTATGAGGAACAGATCATCGACGCGATGGCGGCCCTGCTTGTGCGCGACGCGAGCGTCTTTGACGTGATCGTCACCACGAACATGTTCGGCGACATCCTCTCCGATCAGGCATCGGAGATTTCCGGCAGCCTGGGGCTTGCGGCCTCGCTCAATGCAGGCGCCGATCACGGTATGGCGCAGGCGCAGCATGGCTCCGCGCCCGTGATCGCGGGCCAGGACATTGCCAATCCCGCCTCGCTCATCGGCTCCGCCGCCATGCTGCTGGACTGGCTGGGCCGGCGACGCGGAGAGGAGCGATACTGCACCGCCGCCGCTGCCATCGAGAACGCGATCGACCTTTGCGTCTCCGATCCGGCCACGCGCACCCGCGACCTGGGCGGGCAGCTCGGCACCGCCGCATTCACGCGCGCCGTGATCCGCAACCTGGACAGCACTGTTACGCGGTGACGGTGCTTCACGGCGACGGGTGCAATCGGCACCGCCGTCGTCCTAGGCGTCTACGATATCGCCGCCGCCATCTCCCCCTGACCTTCTTCACGGTGTCGGCGATGACGCCGTTGAAGAGGCCGGGCGAGGAAGATCTACGGGCGCTGGATTGAGCGTGCGCCGACAGGAATTCGCCGCTTGACGGGAACATGCGGCGAGGATCAGCGGTTTGCAATCCGCTTGATACCTGGCGCACGGGAGCACTGATTCATGACGATCGACCTCAGGCAGGAAATGAAACGGCCGGTTCCTCTCGCTCTGGCGGTTCTCGCCGCGCTTGGCTGGATCATCGCCATCTGGGGACTTGTCGCGAATTCGAGCACCGAAGCCGCCTATGAGACACAGGTGGTGACGCTCGAGCAGCAACGGGTTGCTGCGGAATCCGAGCTTGAAGAGCTGCAGTCGCGTGCGGGCGTCCGGGACGACCTGGAGACACGTATCGAGGGCCTTCAGTCGGAGGTGCAGGAACTCGAGCAATCTCGCGAACAAGCGCAGCGGCAGCTTACCGAGGCGGAGCAGCAGGCCGAAGAGGCGCGCCAGAATCTGGCAAGCCTCGAGCAGCAGGCGGCTGCAAGCAACGAGGCGCTCCAGGCTTCCCGCGAGGAGGCGGCGCAGTTGGAGCAGCGCCGGGATGCACTTTCAGTCGAGGCGAATGCGATCGAAGAGAATCTTGTCGCGCGCTCGGGCGAACTGGCGGAGGTGGGAGATCGGCTGGTGAACCTTCGGCAGGAGGAGGCCCGGATCCGCGATGAGCTGAGCACGCTCAACGAGACCGCGGCGGCGCGGAGCGAAGAGATCGCGCAGGCGGAGCAGCGCATCCAGGAGGCGCGGCGACTCGAGGCTGAAACGCAGGAAAGCCTGCAGATCGCCCGCGAGCAAATGGCGCAACTGGAGCAGCAGAGGGCCGAACTGGAATCGGTGCTCGCTGAGGTCAACGAAAACCGGCAGCGCGTGCTCGGGGAGCTTCAGGAGGCGCGCGATCGCTCCTCCACCCTTCAGCAACAACTGGACTCCCTGACCCGGGAAATCGCAAGTCGAAGCGACGAGATGAACGCGCTCGGCGCCCGCTTGCGAGAAGCAACTGACGCGCCGGCTTTGACGGGCGGAGCGGAGCCGTCGCCTACGGCATCGACTGAGGCGACAGGCGGCTCCGCCGCGAGTGTCTCCCCCGGGGATGCGGGGACGGGCGGATATCGTTGCGTCGAGACGGCGACCGGGTATCGTTGCGAGTATCAATAGGCTGGCGAGCCAAGTCTGCATTGGCCGATTTTGTCGAATGCTTTGGCGTCAGTTCCCGTTCACTGCCGCGTGGTTGATACTTTCCCATCGGGAGGCCGCCAATGGACGACGCCCGCCAGCAAGGGGTCATGCTGCAAGCTGCCGAGGAGGCATTGCGGTTCCGTGCGCAGGTCCCGGATGCCAAGCAGCGCCCGCAAGTCTCCTACTCCGAGGCGCTGTCGGCCTTCGAAGAAGAGATGCCAGAGACAGGTGCAGAGCCGGAGGACGTGATCGCGAGGTTGATCACCTGCGCAACGCCGGGGCTTCAGACTTCGACAGGACCGCGCTTCTTCGGGTGGGTGATGGGCGGATCGCATCCTGTTGGAGTAGCGGCGGACTGGCTCACCTCCGCTTGGGGGCAGAACGCTTGGAATCATGCTGCCGCCCCTTCCGCCGCCGCCGCCGAAACCGTAGCGGCGCGGTGGCTGCTCGATGTGCTGCGGCTGCCGCCCGAAACGTCAGTGGGATTTGTGACGGGCGCGACCATCGCCAATTTTGTCTGCCTGTCTGCCGCCCGCCTTACTGTACTCCGAAGAGCCGGATGGGACGTGGCCGAGAAGGGCGTCTTCGGCGCGCCGCCGATCACCCTCCTCATCGGCGACGACGCTCACCCGACCGTCTACGCGGTGCTTCAATTCCTCGGATTTGGTACTGCGAACGTCCGGCGTGTGATGACCGATGAAGCCGGGGCGATGAAGCTGGAAGCGTTCTCTGCCGCCTTGACCGACTGCGACGGCCCGCTGATCGTCGTCACACAGGCGGGCCAGATGAATACCGGGGCCTTCGACCGGCATGAGACAATCTGCGCTCTCGCACATGCTCGGGGAGCTTGGGTTCACGTCGATGGCGCGTTCGGCCTCTGGGCGCGCGCCTGTCCGGATCGTCAGCATCTCGCCGTGGGCATCGAGCAAGCCGATTCGTGGGCGACGGACGGCCACAAATGGCTTCAGACGCCGTTCGATAGCGGCTACGCCTTCGTGCGCGATGCCGAGGCGCATCGGCGCGCTATGACAATTGCTCCAGGCTACCTTCCACCTGTCGAAGATAAGGATCGTGACCCCGGCCATTACGTGCCGGAACTGTCACGACGCGCGCGCGGCTTTCCCACATGGGCGATGTTGCGCCACCTCGGACGTACAGGCATCGCCGAGATGGTGGAACGGCATTGCCGCCTCAGCAGGCTCTTCGCGGAGCGCCTTGGGGAGGTGCCGGGGATCACCATCATGAACGAGGTGGTGCTCAATCAGACCATCGTCCGTTTTGGCGATGAGCACTCCACCGGAGTAGCCGACGACCTGACGCGCCGGGTCGTCGAGCGCCTCCAGCAAGACGGCACCTGTTTCCTTGGAGGCGCAGGCTGGAAGGGAAAGTGGGTCATGCGGATTTCCGTGATCGGATGGGCCACCACAGAGGAAGATGTGAGCCGGACCATCAATGCGATCATCCGCGTCTGGCGCGAGATAAAGGCCGAGCCGTGACAGATTCCAGCGGCCCGCTCCGGTCTCAAGCGTCAATGATGGAGGGATTGAATGTCAAAGCCGCAAATCGACTTCTTCTATTTTTTCGGCAGCGGATACGCTTACCTCCCGGTGATGCGGATCGGCGAGGCTGCTGAGCGCGCAGGGGTAGCGGTGCGCTGGCGGCCATTCAGCGTGCGAACCCTGATGCGGGAGAACAACATCGGGCTGCGCGATCAGCCGGGAAAGATGCGCTATATCTGGCGCGACATCGAACGACGCGCGAAGTGGCACGGCATCCCCTTCGTCAAACCTCCCATCTGGCCGACCGATCCCGACGAGTTGGCGAACCGCGTGGCAATAGTCGCCTTTGCAGAAGGCTGGGGCCGGGACTACACGAAGGCGAGCTTCAGGTCATGGTATCTCGATGGGCAACCGCTTGGAGAGCGGACTGCCCTTGATCAAGTCCTTTCGGCACTTGGCCAAGACGCGACGGAAGTCGTGGCGAAGGCGAATTCCGACGAGACCCGTGCAACCTATGCCGCCGAAACTGAAGCGGCGCGTCGACTCGGCATTTTTGGCTCGCCGACCTTTGTGGCAGACGGGGAAGTCTTTTGGGGCGATGATCGCCTTGAAGAAGCCTGCGCTTGGGCAAAGGGCGAACATCCTGCACGAAGGGAGGGACGGGAATGAGCCGAGCGACCGACATCCACCGCCGGAGGCTGCCCAAGCCGGAAGAGGGTCGGTGAGAGATAGATCTGCCCGTCGGTGATGGAAATAGGGTTGGTCGGGATATAGGCCGACAGGTTCTGCGCCTGTGTCTCGACGATCGGCAGCAGCACGAGTCCCCGCGCCAGTCCCCGGCCGGGCAGAGTCGCAATCTCGATCCGCAACCTGGGGTCCTCGGTGATTTTCTGCCGCATGGCGCACGATATTGATCTCACGCAATGCTGAGCTTCCCGAAGGGCGTACGCTGCAAACGCTACGTATTAAAGTACGGCTGTCGGCTTCTTGTTTCGCAATGACCGTGCGGAAGCGGACGCACGACTTGTTTTGCAGGCAACTTCGGAACTGGACAAACTCTCGCATGCCAAGTCAATCCAATACGGTGCTTGTTACCGGAGGCGCGGGATTTATCGGCTTCAATCTGATCAAGGAACTGGTCGGACGCGGCTACTTCGCCATCTGCCTCGACGATCTCTCCTGTGGGCCGAGGGAGCACGCGGACGAACTGGATCGTCTTGCCAAATGCAGGTTCATCCGGCACGACGTCGTGGAGCCGATCGATCTGGAGGTTGATTTCATCATCAACCTCGCTTGTCCGGCATCGCCTCCCGCCTATCAGCGAGATCCGATCAAGACGACGCTGACCAGTGTGCTCGGCATCCGTAATCTTCTCGAACTCGCGCGGACAAGGGGAGCGAGACTGGTTCAGGCCTCGACCTCCGAAGTCTACGGCGACCCGCTCGAGCACCCGCAGAAGGAGAGCTATTTCGGCAACGTCAACACGATGGGGCCGCGCGCCTGCTACGACGAGGGCAAGCGCTGCGCCGAGACGCTGATCTATGACTATTCGCGCATCCACGGTGTCGATGCCCGGGTCGCCCGGATATTCAACACGTATGGTCCGGGGATGCGCATTGATGATGGCCGTGTCGTCTCGAACTTCATCGTTCAGGCGCTTCGGGGCGAGGACGTGACCATTTACGGCGACGGACTCCATACGCGATCGATGTGCTTCGTCGATGATCTGGTCGACGGGCTCATCCGGCTCATGGAATCCGCCGAGGCTGGCGTCGCACCGGTCAATCTGGGAAATCCGCGCGAGATTTCCGTCGTCGACTTCGCGGAACTCGTCATCGCCATGACGGGATCGTCCTCGCGCATCGCGTACCTGCCGGAAGCCGTCGACGACCCGCATCTGCGCCGTCCGGACATCACGCGGGCGCAGGAGGTCCTTCGCTGGCGGCCACGTGTCGCCCTCGAGGACGGGCTGCGCGAGACAATCGCGTATTTCCGCGGCCAACTCGCGGAGGCGGCCGTCTCCGGCCTTCACCAGGGCGTGAAGCCCGTTGACGACATGCGATCATGAGCGCCATGCGGGCGAAATCGGGGATCGGAGCGCATCCTCCCGAGATATCGTCGCGAGAGGGCGGGAAGGGGGCGGTGCTCTTTCGACCGGTCTTTTCCGGCGCCCGGCGCGCGATCAATGTTGCAGGCATCGCGCTTTGGGCTTTGGCGCTCGTCTATTTCTGGGCCTGGTGGCTGCGGCCCGAGCATGTCTCGTCGCCTGGGCGCTACGCCATCGTCACCATCGTCCTGCTCTGGCTGACCCTGATTCCGGCCTATTACATCTTCATCTTCGCCCGCGCGCGGGTGCCTGTAACCGGGCCGAACCCGCCGGAGGCAAGCCGTGTCGCAATTGTCGTCACGAAAGCGCCCTCCGAGCCTTTTGCAGTCGTGGCCAGGACGCTGGAGGGGGCGCTCGACCAGGGCGGATTCGCGCATGACACGTGGCTTGCCGATGAAGATCCCGCACCCGCGACCATCTCATGGTGCCGGGCGAGGGGAATCAGGATTTCAACGAGGAAGGGCGTGGCCGATTATCATCGCGACGCCTGGCCGCGCCGCACGCGCTGCAAGGAAGGCAACCTTGCCTATTTCTATGATCATTTCGGCTATGACCAGTACGATTTCGTCGCGCAATTCGATGCCGACCACGTTCCGGCGCCGGATTATCTGAAACATGCGATCGCGCCCTTCGAGGATCCGCGCGTGGGGTATGTCTCGGCGCCGAGCATCTGCGACGCCAACGCGGCGCAGAGCTGGTCCGCGCGCGGGCGGCTCTATCTCGAGGCGAGCATGCACGGCTCGCTCCAGACCGGATACAATGACGGCTGGGCGCCCCTGTGCATCGGCTCCCATTACACTGTCCGGACCGCCGCCCTGCGATCCGTGGGAGGTCTCGGCCCGGAACTCGCCGAGGACCACTCGACGACGCTGGTCCTGAACGCCGGCGGCTGGAACGGCGTGCACGCAATCGACGCCATCGCCCATGGCGAGGGACCAGAGACGTTTTCCGATCTCATCGTCCAGGAGTTCCAGTGGTCGCGGAGTCTGGTGACGATTCTCCTGCGCCATTCGCCCGCCCATGTCAGGAAACTGCCGCCCCGGAAAAGGTTCCAGTTTCTCTTCTCGCAGATCTGGTATCCGTCCTTCTCGGGCATCATGGCGATCACCGTCGCGCTTCCGATCTACGCCCTGATCACGGGGCTGCCCTACGCGAACGTCACCTTCATTGACTACTTCCTGCGGATACTTCCCCTTTCGCTTACCCTGCTTGTCCTTGCCTACTGGTGGCGGTCGACGGGGCTCTTTCGTCCCGCCGACGCCAAGATCGTGAGCTGGGAGGGGCTGGCCTTCCTCTTCCTGCGCTGGCCCTGGGCCTTGCTCGGGTCGCTCGCCGCGGTGGCCGATCGGATCCGGGAAAGACCCGTCGAGTTTCAGGTCACCCCCAAGGGGGAGCCTCACATGGAGCCGCTGCCTTTCCGCGTCCTCGCGCCGTATGTGGCGGTCTCCCTTTCCTCCGCGGGCGCTGCATGGGTAGTCGCAGACCCCGGCCAGGCAGCCGGGTTCTACATCTTTTGCCTTGTCGCGGCGCTGATCTATGCGCTCCTCGTTGTGCTGGTCGTGTGTCAACACGCCAGGGAGAACCGGCTCTCGCTCTTCCCGAGGAGCCTGCCGCTCGCGGTGAGCCTCGCCGCGATCGCGCTCATGGGGTCGACGATCTCGGGCGCCGCCTACACGAACGGCGCGAAGGGACTGGCCGCCATCAATATCGGCATCGAGGCCTTCACCCTCACGGAGACGCGTTTCCCGCCCTCGGGCGCGGGCAGAATCACGAGGCCGACGATCCGCTTCAAACCGAGATGGCACGGCTTCTGAGCAACTCCGGCAATTCACCAGAAACGGGGATAAGAATGGACGGCAACAAATGGATCGCAGTGGTTGGGACCGGATATGTCGGGCTGGTCGCAGGCGCCTGCTTCGCCGATTGGGGACATGGCGTCGTGTGCGTCGATCATGACGTCAAGCGCATCGAGGGGCTGAGGCGGGGGGTGATCCCGATCTACGAGCCGGGTCTCGACGAGATCGTCGCGCGTGCCGTCAGGATGGGGAGGCTGTCCTTCACCACGAGCATCGCCGAGGCCGTCGCGGAATGCGACGCCGCCTTCATCGCGGTCGGAACGCCGCCGCGCAGGACGGATGGCGAGGCGGATCTTTCCTTCGTCCTCGACTGCGCGCGTGAAATCGCCGAGGTCATCAATCCCACAGGCGTCATCGTCAACAAGTCGACCGTCCCGGTGGGCACCGGCGACACCGTCGAGCGCCTCGTTCGCCGGATCCGGCAGGATGTGGAGATCCCCGTCGTGTCCAATCCGGAATTCCTGCGCGAGGGCACGGCGATCAATGATTTCATGGAGCCGGACAGGGTGGTGATCGGCACGTCCGAACCTCGCGCCCAAGCGATCATGCAGGCGATCTACCGGCCCGCCGAGATGCGGGGGCATCCGGTGGTCGTCACGCGCCGGCGCAGCGCTGAACTCATAAAATATGCCTCCAACGCCTTCCTCGCCACCAAGATAACCTTCATCAACGAGATGGCGGATCTGTGTGAAGCGGTGGATGCCGATGTCGCCGACATCGCCCTGGGAATGGGACTGGACCGCCGCATCGGCCCGCATTTCCTTCATGCCGGACCCGGATATGGCGGATCCTGCTTTCCAAAGGACACGCTCGCCCTCGTCCGGACGGCCCAGGAGCACGGGGTAAGCCTGCGGCTCGTCGAGGAAACGGTGCTCGCCAACAGCGCGAGGAAGCGGCGCATGGCGATGAAGGTGCGCCACGTCCTGCACGGCAGCGTCGAGGGCAGCAGGATTGCCGTTCTGGGACTGACCTTCAAGGCGGATACCGACGACATGCGCGAATCCCCCGCGATCCCGCTGATCGAAATGCTCCAGCGCTCCGGGGCCGTCATTCACGCCCATGATCCGGAAGGGATGGAGAACGCCCGGACGCTTCTCGGCGACGTCTCCTTCCACGACGATCCCTATGACTGCGCCAAGGATGCGGACGCCGTTGTCTTCGTCACGGACTGGGAGTCGCTCAAGCATCTCGACCTTGCTCGGCTGGCGGCCGCCATGCGCTCGCCCGTCATGATCGACCTGCGACGGCTCTATCCCGCCGAGGAGGCGGCGCGGCAGGGGTTCACAGTCGAGACGATCGGGCGGTCCGGCCTCGAGCCGCACCCGATCGGCGCCTTCGAGCCGCGTTTCCTGATGCCCGAAGCCCATGCGGACACGCATAGCGAAGCGGCGTCAGCCATCTACGGGAAGCGCACTGGCGCAGGGAGCCTGAGCGCGCCGGCGCTTGCCGACTGAGGTGACAAGAAGAAGCGCGGCGAACGCGCGATCAAGCAGGGGCGCACGGGGCAGGAGATCCTGCCGCCCTCGATGAACCCGGTAAACCCACAGGAGAACTGCGATGACCAGACCGATCCTTCCGATTTCCAGGCGAGGCGTTCTCGGGGGCGCCGCCGCCGCACTTTCGACGGCGATTCTTCCAGCCGGCCGTGCGATGGCGCAGTCCGGCCTCGCCGGGCGCGACCTGATGCGGGACAAGCGTCCCGTGATCCATCCCGACGGCCCCAGGCTCGGCGCCTATGACCCCTATGGCGATTTCAGCGACGAGACGCAGGTGGCGACCGAGCATCTGTTCCTTCCCTGGGAGGATATCGAGCTCGAAGGTCTCGGCGCGGCCGATGAATACGCGGCCGAACGCGGGCGCAAGATCCTGATCACCATCGAGCCGTGGTCCTGGGCGCTTGACTGGAACGTCACCTCGGACGAGTTGCGCCAGCGCATTCTCGCCGGCGGGCACGACGACAACATGCGCGCCATTCTCGACGCCGTCTCCGGCTTCCGGAGCCCCATCACCATCCGCTGGGCGCAGGAGATGGAAAGCTCCACCGGGCGCTTCACGTGGCAGAACTGGGAGCCGGATGCGTATATCGAGGCCTATCGCAGGATGACCGGGATCACGCGGGAGATGCTCCCCGCCGCCCGGATGATGTGGTCGCCGAAGGGCGAGGAGAACCTGGCGCGGTATTATCCCGGAGACGATGTCGTCGACCTCGTCGGGCTGTCCGTCTTCGGTCTCGACGCCTATGACAGAATCGAGCATGGCGGGCCGAGGAGCTTCGCGGAGGTCCTTCGGCCCGGCTACGAGCGCACGGTGGGCTTCGGAAAGCCGATCTGGGTCGCCGAGCTCGGCTACGAGGGGGAACTGCCGTATCTCGCGGACTGGGCCGGGAACGTCACCCGCAACGATCCGGATTTCCCGGAGCTCGAAGAAGTGATCTATTTCAACGACAAGGAAGTCTTCCCCTGGCCGCACGGCCTTGGCCTCCCCAACTGGCGCGTCGCACGCGAGCAGCCGATCTATCCGGTCCGGCGATGATCGGAGAAAGGCAGCAGATGAGAAACGTCATCCGTATCGTCGCCGTCGCGGCATTGTGCGGCGCGGTCGCGGGCTGCGAAAGCATCGGCGGGATCCCCGCCGGCGCCGACGCTCCGCAGAGCGACATCGCCCTCGCCGCAGCCGATAGCCGCGCCCTGACCATCGCCGAAGTGCGCGACATCTACGAGAGCCGAACCTGGCAGTGGGAGGACGGCGCGGGCTATTTCGACGGCCGGACCCGCGCCTTCACATCCTGGGTCGGGGAGGGGGACACGGCTTCCTATGCCGAGGGGGAGTGGTTTCTCGCCGAAACGGGGCGGATGTGCTTCCGGGCGACCTGGAGCGCCGTCGACGGAAGCGCCAAGGCCGTGACCTGCTTTGACCATCGCGGGGACGGCGAGCGGATCTTCCAGCGCCGGGCGCCGGACGGGGAATGGTACGTTTTCGCCCATGCGCCGCCGCAGGAAGGGGACGAAATCCTCAAGCTCCGCTACGGAGATCTTGTGCGCGAGAACTACGAGCGGAACAGGGCCGTCGTCCTTGCATCCCCTGTCCGCTAGAAAAGAGGTCGGATCAGCGAGCGGCGGTCAGCATCTGCTGCGCCGCTTGCTTGATGCCGCTCAGATACGCGGGATCAAGGCGCCAGTCCGGTGAGCCGAGGCCCATCGGCCAGTAATGCGGCTCCTTGTCGTTGAACAGAACCACCGCTCGCAATTTCTCGAAACGCGTCGAGGCGAGCACGGTCTCGAACAGGCTTTGAAACCAGAAATCGCGATACTGGCGATCACCCGAAACACCCAGTTCGGCAATGATCACGGGCTTTCCAAAGGCTGCCGCGCGATCGTACTTCTCGGCGAAGGTGCGGGGAAAATCGCGATCGCCTGCGAAGAACTTGCGGTCATAGGCCTGGAGCCCCCAGAGCGAGACGCCGACGAGGTCGACATGGCTGTCGCCCGGATAATAGGCCGCGAGATTTCTCTCTCCCACCGGCGACCAGACGAAGAGCGCATCCGGCGCGTGCCGGCGGCACTCCTCGACGAAATGCCGGTATGCGGCCCGATAGCCGCGATTGTCATCGCGCGCCCACGGATAGCGGCCCGTAGGCTTCTCCATCTCGTGGCCCCAGCGAACGAGAACCTGCCCCTCGAAGGCGCCGAGTTCCTGGCAGATGGTTGCGATCTCTCGGCCGAAGCCGCCGCGAAGGATGTCCGAGAACAGTCGTTCCCCGCCATCGCGCCAGTTGATGGCGCGCGTATACGGCTCCACCGTGACCATCATCGCGCGCCCGCGCCGGCCGGCGTCGCGCAGGCTGGCGCGGAAGGCGGGAAGATCGAGCGCCTGCCAGTAAATGAAGATGTGCTCGAGTTGCACGTCGCCACTGCGGGCGAAGCTTGAATGCGGATCGTAGACTCCGAGGGAAAGACGCCCCCCTTCAAGGATCGGCGCGCCTCGCTCTTTGTATGCGGCGGACGCTTCAGTTGCGGCGACGGGGGCGAGCAAGACCTGCGCGAACATGGCTTGCGCGAGAAGCATCTTGGCGAGAAGTGCCGGAAGCGGGGTCACTGACTTCATCGGTCTCTCCTCACAGGGTCGACGATTGGGTTGCGCAGCAAAGCTGGTGGCCGCCCCTCTCGCGGAGCATTGTGGCCGTTACCTACATTGTCGCTAGAATGGCCGTCGAAAGAAAAAGGGGGGGAACGATGGTTCCAGTGCTCGTGACGGGCGGGGCGGGCTATATCGGCGCGCATGCGTGCAAGGCGCTTGCGGAGGCCGGCTATCGGCCGGTCGTCTATGACAATCTCGTCGCCGGGCATCGCGCCGCCGTCCGCTGGGGGCCATTCGAGTATGGCGACATCCTCGATCGCGCGCGTCTCGACGAAGTCATCGCCAGGCACGCGCCGCAGGCAATCCTCCATTTCGCGGCTTTCGCGCAGGTGGGCGAGTCCGTCGCCGATCCCGGGAAATACTATCGCAACAACGTCGCAGGCAGCCTGACGCTGCTGCAGGCGGTTCGGGATCATGGTCTTCGGCGGATCATCTTCTCCAGCAGTTGCGCGATCTACGGAACGCCCCCGGCGCTCCCCCTGACGGAAGCCTCGCCCCTCGAGCCGATCAATCCTTACGGGCGCTCGAAGCTGATGGTCGAGCAGATGCTCGAGGATTTCGAGAGGTCCGATGGCATGCGATGGATTGCCTTGCGCTATTTCAACGCGGCCGGCGCCGATCCGGACGGCGAGATCGGGGAGGATCACGACCCGGAGACGCGCATCGTCCCGCTCGCCATCGCTGCCGCCGGCCGCCCCGACGCCCCCCTGACGGTGTTCGGGACCGACTACGACACGCCCGACGGGACGTGCATCCGCGACTATGTCCATGTCTGCGATCTTGCGGACGCGCATGTCGCCGCCCTGCGGGCATCCGAGTAGGGGCTGGCCTCCCGCCCGTTCAACCTGGGATCCGGCAGGGGCGTTTCCGTGCGTGAGGTGATCGCGGCGGTCGAAGAGGTGACCGGGTTGACGGTTGCGGTGAGGGAAGGGCCCCGCCGGGAGGGCGATCCGGCGATTCTCTTCGCTGATGCGGGCGAGGCGCGCCAGACCCTCCGGTGGATCCCCCGGCGCAGCGACTTGCGCAATATCGTCAGCACCGCGCGGCGCTGGCTTATGACGCGGCCATGAGGTTTCGCGCATCGGGTTGAGGCCGGCGGCCAAGACGCGGCGTCCAGACAGTCAGCGTGAGGACGTGTATTCGGTTCGAAGATAGCATGTGGCGGTGCGCCCGAAGCCGCTCGGCGTGCACAGGTACGGCGCGCGGCCGAGGCGACGGGGTTTCTCGCTGGTCCGCGTGGCCTTCACTGGCTCAGCATTACGCTCCGGCGGAATCCATGCGCTCGACGATTCCTCGGCCCGCCATTCGTCGGCGTTCAATCCGGGTTTCGCCGCAACGGGCGAAGCCAAAAGCAGGATCGCGCCGACGACAAGAACGCCACTACCGCAAGGGCGCAAGCAGCTGCCGAAGAAATTTCCCATGATTAAAACCCTCGATGGAACTAAGTTAAGCTTCCCGACTGTCGCGGAAACTTATGTATATTGCCTGAAGAGTCGAGGTGAAAATGGAGGCATCCGACGGTAAATAGGCCTTGACACGGAGACTGGACCGCAGCGGAGGCGAGCCAGGGTAGGGGGAATATGCAACCACAGCTATCGCCGCCACCGCTTTCCGGTCGACATCATTCAGCACGCCGAGTGGCGCTGTCAGAGGAACCCGAGAGCAATCGTGGGTCTGAAGGTAAGGCTCAAGCCTCGCCGCAGCGATCAGAAAGAGATTCCCGTGCCGCGGCCTCGCGGATCAAGGCGGCGAGGCGATTCACGGCGCGCGTACGTTCCTGCCATTTTGGAAAAATGAAAACATAAGGCAACTCTATGGCGGGCTCGAACGGCCGAATTACCATGCCGGGCCGAAGACTCGAACGTGCGACGAACCCATCGGCGATCGCCAGCCCGAGTCCGCGTCCAGCCAGTTCGCAGGCGACTTGGCCATTTGGTGTCTCAAGCCGAATATTCGGTTGCTTGCCGATCTTTCGAAACGCGGATTCAACGCATTGACGAAGTACGGTTCGCGGCGCGTTCGCGACCAGGGGCAGATCAACGAGGTCGTGTATGCATACGGCTCTACGGCTCGCCAGTTCGTGATCGCGACGCATCACGGCAACGGCACGCACCGAGACGATGGGCTCGACATCGATCGCGTCGTTATCAAGGGGCAGCACTGTAATGCCGATGTCGAATTGCTCACGTGCGAGCCATAGCTCGATATCCAGTCGCGACCGGGAGTCTATCGAGGCTGTGAAACCGGGTCGAGACAGTAGAGTGCGTGTTCGATCTGGGCATAGAACTCGCGCGCCTCCGGCGTGGGGACGAGACGGCGCTTATTGCGGCTGAAGAGGGGGAAGCCCAGTTCGTCCTCAAGTGCCGCGAGCAGCCGGCTGACCTGCGGCTGGGTGCGGTGAAGGCGTTCCGCGGCCTGGTTTAGCGAACCGCCTTCCATGAACGCGCGAAGCGCCTCCAGTCCCTTGAAATTCACCTTGATTCCTCATGCGCCGGGTACGCGAGATGTTGATTCATTCGCGGAGCGCATGATTTATTGCAGAATTGGAAATTGACGCAACATACAAGGCGTCTAGGCTCTCCGTCGAACGAGTAGAAACCGACGGAGGACGTATGTCCGATAGTGATGTGCAATCGAATGCATGGCTTGTTGCGCCGTCGGACTACGAAAGAAGCCGCCCTGTCTCCTACGGAATGCAGCGTCGGCCAGAGTCTCTGTACATCACGATGCGTGATGGCTGCCGTCTCGCGGCGGACATCTACCTGCCGCAGGGGGACGGCGTGCCCGCGAAGGGCGTGCCGACGATTCTGATCCTGACGCCCTATTACCGGCGCTTCGCCCTGCGCGACGGTGCCTCGCCGTCGACCGATCCGAGCCCGAACGCGGCGAAGTATCGCGACTTCTTCGTGCCGCGCGGCTACGCCGTCGTGGTGGTGGACGTGCGTGGGACGGGCGCCAGCTTCGGCACCCGCGACTCCTTCCGCTCGCCGGCGGAGCGCGAGAATTTTCGCGAAATCGCGGACTGGATCGTCGCGCAGCCCTGGTCGGACGGCGTGATCGGCTCGACGGGCATTTCCTATCTCGGCGCCGCAGCCTGTTTCCTTGCATCGACGGGTCACCCGGCGGTAAAGGCGATCGCGCCGCTCTTTGCCGTCTGGAACACCTACGCCGATCATTTCTATCCGGGCGGCGTTCTCATGAACCAGCTGGCGCGCAGCTACGACGAACTGATGGTCGGCCTCGACCACGACCGGCGCGATATCCTCGCCCGCCAGCCCTACTTCGCCAATCCGGATTTCGCCGGCCCGCAGCCGGTCGACGGGGACGAGGACGGCGCGCTGTGCCGGGAGGCGGTGCGCGAGCATCTCGGCAATTTCCACATGCCGGACTTCATCACGGAATTCCGGTTCACCGACGACCGCCTTCCCTACGACCCCTCCTTCGGCGCGCATTCCTTCAGCCCCTGCCACTACGCCGATGGTATCGATCCCGATTGCGCGGTCTATTCGATCTCGGGCTGGATGGACGGGGCCGGGTTCGCCAACGGCGCGATCGCGCGCTTCCTGTCGCTTCCCAACCGCAACCAGCATCTGCTGCTCGGGCCCTGGGATCACGGCGCGCGCACCAACGTCTCGCCCTGGCGAGAGGCGGTGGAGCCCGGCTTCAATATCCTCGCCGCCGTTCTGCGCTTCTTCGACCACTACCTGATGGGCCTCGACACGGGCCTGCAGAACGAGGCCCCGATCCAGTATTTCTGCATGCACGACGAGGCCTGGCGGTCGGCTCCATCGTGGCCGCCCGTGCAGGGGACGCGCACGCTGCATCTCGCCGAGGCAGGCGCGCTCGCCGAGGCCCCCGGTCCCGAAGGCGCGGATGCGTACCGGGCGGATTTCACCGTCGGCACGGGTGAGTTCACCCGGCACGAGCGCCTCGCGGCCGTGGCCACCACCGAGTACTACCCGGACTGGCACGGCCGCGACGAAAAGATGCTGAGCTACACATCGCCGCCTCTCGCGCGCACGGCCGAAATCGCCGGGCACCCGATCGTCGATCTGTGGGTCTCCTCGAGCCAGCAGGACGCGGTCCTGCACGTCTACCTGTCCGAAGTCGAAGCGGACGGGACCGTGCGATACGTGACCGAAGGGGTCCTTCGCGCGCTGCATCGGCGCGAGTGCGAGGCGCCGGCGAACCAGAAATGGTCCTGGCCGTTCCGCGATTTCAGCCGCGCGAACGCCGCGCCGCTGACACCGGGAGAGCCGGCCCGCATGCGCTTCGCGCTTCTGCCGACCTCCTGGGCATTTCGGGCGGGCAGCCGTATCCGCCTGTCGATCGCCGCGGCGGATGCCGACCACTACGTCCAGCTGCCCTACGGGCGACCTCCCATCCTCGGCGTCAGGCGCGGGGGACAGATGGCCTCACTGCTCGAGCTTCCCTTGAGTTCGGGTGACGGGCCGATTTTCGAGACGAGGGGAAACTGATGAAACTCAAAACACTGCTATGCGCGGCGAGCCTCGCCGCCATCGCCTCCTCGCCCGCCGTGGCGGGCAAGGCGGACGACACCTTCACCTGGGCGACCTCCACGGAGGTCGGCTCGGCCGATCTGTTCTACGGCAACCAGCGCGAGGTTCTGATCGCGGCCTACGCCCAGTGCGACAGCCTGATCTACCGCGATCCGATGACCAACGAATACGCGCCGCTGCTCGCGACCGAGTGGGCGTGGACGGATGACACGACACTCGAGCTGAAGCTCCGCGAGGGCGTGAAGTTCCACGACGGCAGCGATTTCGGGGCGGAGGACGTCGCCTACACGCTCAATCACATCGCCGCCCCCGACAGCGACATGCAGATCCGCCTGATCGTGGACTGGATCGACAATGTCGAGGTCGTTGACGATTACACGGTGCGCATCAACGCCAAGGCCCCGACGCCGGCGGCATTCGAGTATCTGACCGGCACCATGCCGATCTATCCCTCGGGTCACTACGACGACGCGCCCGAGGTGCCCGGCGCCGAGGGAAAGACGCGCCGCGACTGGGGCGCGGTCGAACCCGTCTGCACGGGTCCCTACATGCTGACCGATTTCGTGCCCGGCGAATCGCTGACGCTCGAGAAGAACCCCGATTACTTCGAGGGCAGCCCGAAGGGCCAGCCGCAGATCGGCAGGATCGTCTACCGCACGATCAAGGATCCGGAGACCCAGATCGCCGAACTCGTGACCGGCGGGGTCGACTGGATCTGGGGCGTGCCCCCCGAGAACGCCGAGATGCTGTCGGACATGCCCAATCTCGAGGTCGTCTCCGCCTCGACCATGCGCATGTCATTCCTCGCTCTGGACGCCGCGGGCCGCACCGGCGACACGCCCATGAAGGACGAGCGCGTGCGCCGGGCCATCGCCCATGCGATCGATCGCGAGGCGCTCAGCGAGAGCCTCGTCGGCGCGGGCTCGGCTGTACTCGACTCCATGTGCGTGCCCGTGCAGTTCGGCTGCGAGACGGACGTGGCCGAATATCCGTACGATCCCGAGAAGGCGCGGGAGCTCCTGGCGGAAGCGGGCTACCCGGATGGTTTCACGACCCCGTTCTACGCCTATCGCGACCGCCCCTACACCGAGGCGGTTCTGAACTATCTCCGCGCCGTGGGCATCGAGACGGACCTGCAGTTCCTGCAGTGGGGCGCCCTGCGTCCGCTGATCGTCGGCGATCAGACGCAGGTCGCGCACCTGACCTGGGGCTCCAACGGCATGCTCGACGCCTCCGCCTCGACCGGGCACTACTTCCAGTTCGGCCCGGACGACTACGCCCGTGATGAAGAGGTGCGTGACTGGCTTGCCGAGGCCGAAAAGACGGTCGATCTCGAAAAGCGCGAGGAACTCTATTCGAAGGCCCTGAAGAAGATCGCGGAAAAGGCCTATTACACGCCGCTCTTCCTTTATGGCCGCACATACGCCTTCAACAACGAGTTCGAATATCCGGTGACGGACGACGAGATGGCGCATTTCTATCTCGGTCGCTGGAAGTGATCGACCGGATGCGGGGGCGCCGCCCCCGCATCGCCATTCGGAGCGGGCATGTTACTCTATGTTCTCAAGCGCCTCGCGATGACGATCCTGGTGATCGCGGTCACCTCCGTCGTCGCGTTTCTTCTCGTGCACCTTTCGGGCGATCCCGCCGCCGCCATGGCGGGCGAGGGCGCCAGCGCGGCCGATATCGCCGCCGTGCGGGAAACCTTCGGCTTCAACAGGCCGATCATCGTGCAGTATCTCGACTGGCTCGGCCGCGTTCTCCAGGGTGAGTTCGGCCGCTCCTATTACCTGCGGATGGATGTCGGCGAGGTGCTCGCCGAGCGCATGCCCGTGACGGCGACCCTCGGCGTGGCGGCGCTGAGCTTCGCGCTGCTCCTCTCCATTCCCCTCGGCGTGGCCGCCGCGCTGAAGCCGAACACGCTGATCGACCGGTTCGCGCTCTGGCTGGCCGTCGCCGGGCAGGCGCTGCCTTCGTTCCTGTTCGCTCTCGGCCTGATGTACGTGTTCGGCGTCTATTTCCGCATTCTGCCGATCTCCGGCGGGACGAGCTGGGTGCACTTCATCATGCCCTCCATCGCGCTCGGCTATTACGCCACGCCCGCCATCATGCGCCTGACGCGATCGGGCATGATGGACGTCCTGCAGTCCGATCACGTGCGCACCGCGCGCGCCTACGGGCTCTCGCCCTGGCGTGTGGTGATCCGGCACGGATTGAGGCACGCCATCGTGCCCGTCGTGTCGCTGGCCGCCGTCCAGCTCGGCTTCATGCTCGGCGGCTCGATCATCATCGAGAGCATCTTCTCCCTGAAGGGCATCGGCTATCTCGCCTGGGAATCGATCCAGCGCGCCGATATCGAGGTGATCCAGGCCATTCTTCTGGTGATCGCCACGGCCTATGCGGTGCTCACGCTGCTCGCCGACCTCCTCAACGCGGCCCTCGATCCGCGCATCCGCATTTCCTGAGCGAGCCATGGCAACCGTTTTCAAGCAACCGCCCCCCAAGATGACGCTGTCGCCCGCCCGCGTCGCCCTGCGCCGCGCGGCTCGGCACGGCAGCTTCTGGGTCGGCGGAACGATCCTCGCCGTCATCATCCTCGCGGCGATCTTCGCGCCTCTCCTGAGCGCACACGACCCGGCCCTCCAGGATCTCTCCCAGCGCTACATTCCGCCGGTGTGGAGCGAGGACGGAAGCTGGGAGCACATTCTCGGAACGGACAATCTCGGCCGCGATTATCTCGCGCGCCTGCTCTACGGGGCGCGGGTCTCGCTCCTGATCGGGTTTCTCACCATCCTGATCTCGGGGACGATCGGCACGGTGCTGGGCGTCGCCGCCGGTTACTGGGGCGGCTGGGCCGACCTGATCATCAACTTCGTGGTGACGATCAGGCTCACCCTGCCGGTGGTTCTCGTCGCGCTGGTCGTCGTGGCCCTCGTCGGAAGTTCCCTGACCCTGCTCATCCTGGTGATCGGCCTGCTGCTGTGGGACCGCTTCGCCATCGTGGTGCGCAGCGCGACGCAGCAGCTCGCGCAGCGTGAATTCGTCACCGCCGCGCGCACGATCGGCAGCTCGACGCCGCGCATCCTGTTCCGCGAAATCCTGCCCAACATCACCGGGCCGCTGATCGTCGTCGCCTCGATCGAACTCGCCCACGCGATCCTGCTCGAAGCGGCGCTCTCCTTCCTCGGCCTCGGCGTGCAGCCGCCGCAGGTCTCCTGGGGGCTGATGGTGGCGGAGGCGAAGAGCCAGCTGCTCTTCCGGCCCTGGATGATCGCCGTGCCCGGCGCGGCGCTGGTGCTTCTGATCTTCGCCATCAATCTCGTCGGCGACGCGGTGCGCGACGTGACCACTCCGGAAGGGAAGGCGTGAGCATGAGCACGGCCCCCGTTCTCGAAGTGAAGGGACTGAAGGTCGACATCCCCGTCGCCGATGACGTCCTGCATCCCGTGCGCGGCATCGATCTCGAGGTCGGGCGCGGCGAGACCGTCGCGATCGTCGGAGAATCGGGCTGCGGCAAGAGCCTGAGCGCGCTCGCGATCATGGGCCTCCTGCCACGCAGCGCCCGCCTCTCGGCGGAACGCATCGCGCTCAACGGCGAGTCCCTGACGGATGCGTCCCCGCGCCGTTGGCGTCAGCTGCGCGGGGACCGTATCGCCATGATCTTCCAGGATCCGATGACCGCCCTCGATCCGGCCTACCGGATCGGCGACCAGATGCGCGAGATCCTGCAGCAGCATCGCCGCGTGTCGCGGCGGGCGGCGCGGGAGCGCTCCCTCGAACTTCTCGCCAAGGTCGGCATTCCCTCGCCGGAAGAGCGCCTGTCGCAATATCCGCATCAGCTCTCGGGCGGCCTGCGCCAGCGCGTCATGATCGCCATGGCGCTGCTCTGCGAGCCGGAGCTGATCATCGCGGACGAGCCGACTACGGCGCTTGACGTCACCATCCAGGCCCAGATCCTGCGCCTTCTGCGCGACATCCAGCGCGAGACGGGCATCGGCCTCATTCTGATCACGCATGATCTGGGCGTCGTGGCCGGCATGGCGCACCGCATCGTCGTGATGTACGGCGGCGAGGTCGTCGAGGTCGGCGCCTGCGACGCGGTGCTGGGCAAACCGCTCCACCCCTACACCGAGGGACTGATGCGCTCCATCCCCGTGCCGGGCGAGACGCGGCGCGGCGAGACGCTCGGGTTCATTCCCGGCATCGTTCCGCGCCAGACCGGGCAACTTGCGCAATGCGGGTTCATCGACCGCTGCCCCTACGCCCATGCGACCTGCGCCGAAGGGCCGATCGCGCTGCGCGAGGCCGGCGGCGGCCATCTCATGCGTTGCGTGCTGCCGAAGGACGGCAGCGGCCGCGACCCGCAAGCCTGGATACGGGACACGGAGGCGGTATGACGGACGACGTGCTCGTCATGCGGGAGGTTACCCGCGATTATCAGGTGGGCGGCCCCTTTTCGAGGAAGCAGACGCTGCGCGCCCTGCGCGGCGTCGATCTGACGGTGCGCCGGGGCGAGACGCTCGGTCTCGTGGGCGAATCCGGCTGCGGGAAGTCGACGCTCGCGAAGATCCTGCTCGGGGTCGAGGAGCCCAGTTCGGGCACCGTTCTCGTCGATGGACACCCGATCGACCGCTACGACCGGGTCGAGAGGGCGCGGCTGATCCAGCCCGTCTTCCAGGACCCGTATTCGTCCCTCAACCCGCGCATGGCCGTCTCCGCCATCATCGCGGCGCCGCTGGTCGTGCGGGGGGAGGGGAGCGGGGCCTCGCGGCGCAGGCGCGTCGAGGAACTGGCGGCGGAGGTCGGTCTGCCGCGGCATCTGATCGATGCCTATCCGAGCCAGCTCTCGGGCGGGCAGCGGCAGCGCGTGGCGATCGCCCGTGCCCTGATCGGCGAGCCGAAGATCCTAATCTGCGACGAGCCGACCTCGGCGCTCGACGTCTCCGTCCAGTCGCAGATCCTCAATCTGCTGCACCGGCTCAAGCAGGAGATGGGGATCACCATGATCCTCATCAGCCACAATCTCGCGGTCGTGCATCACCTCGCCGACGAGGTGGCGGTGATGTATCTCGGAAAGATCGTGGAGCGCGGGGCGAGCGAGGCGATCTTCAACCGCTCGCATCATCCCTACACGGACGCGCTGCTGAAGGCGGTGCTGCCGCCGCGGGCCGGGGCGCGGCTTCCCGAACTGGGGCTCCAGGCGGAGTTCCCGAGCCCGCTCAATCCCCCCTCCGGCTGCGCCTTCCATCCGCGCTGCCCGAACATGACCGACATCTGCCGGCGTGTCGATCCGCCGCCGAGCGGGGGCGGGCACAGCTATCGCTGCCACAATCCCAACCACATGGCGCCGGGCGAGGCCTCATCGCCCATCCTCGCCGACTGAACCGGAAGACACCGATGGAAACCAGAATAGACATCGACGTGCACGAGCGCACGGCGTTCGCCGGCGGCATGCAGTTCGGCGGGAGCGGTGCATATGAACGCCTGACGGGGCGCGTGCGGTTCGCCGTCGATCCTGAGGCGGCGGGCCGGCAGGCGGTGACGGACATCGCCCTCGCGCCGCGCGACGCCGACGGCCGCGTGCGCTTCGAAGCCGATTTCTGCATCCTGCGGCCCGTCGACGGGACGCGCGGGAACCGGCGCCTGTTCTTCGACTACGGCAACCGCGGCAACAAGCGGGCGCTGCAGTTCTTCAACGACGCCCCGCCCGCCAACGACCCGTGCAGGCCGGAAGACGCCGGCAACGGCTTCCTGATGCGGCGCGGCTACGCCGTCGTCTGGCTCGGCTGGCAGGGCGACATCCTGCCCGGCAACGGGCGCATGCTGCTCGATGTGCCGATCGCCACGGAAAACGGCAGGACCATCACGGGACCCGCGCGCATCGAGTTCATCGCGGTGGCGCCCGGCACGACGGTCTTCCCCTTGAGTTCGCTCGCCTCCGCGCGCAGCTATCCCGCCGCATCCCGCGATACGGGCGCGGCGCGCCTGACCCGCCGGCGCTATGCGCACAGCCCACGCGAGGACATCGCGCCGGGGGCCTGGGCCTTCGCCCGGGTCGAACGGGGCGGCGGGGTCGACAACCAGGGGATGGAGGAATCCGTCATCGCCTCCGACAGCCATATCCATCTGCCTTCCGGGTTCGAGCCGGGCTGGATCTACGAACTCGTCTACGAGGCGAAGGAGCCGCGCGTTCTGGGCCTCGGCCATGTGGGCGTGCGCGATTTCGTGAGTTTCCTCAAGCACGGCGAGGCGACGGCCTCGGGCGGGCCGAACCCGCTGCGCGAGAACGGCGGGCGCATCGAGAAGGCCTATGCCTGGGGCCGCTCGCAGACCGGCCGCTGCATCCGCGACTTCCTGCATCTCGGTTTCAACGCCGACGCAGAGGGGCGGCCCGTATTCGAGGGTGTGCTGCCGCACGTGGCGGGCGCGGGCAAGATGTGGATGAACCACCGCTTTGCGAACGTCATGCTCATGGTGGGGCAGGAATACGAGAACCACTTCACCCCCGCCGACCGCTTCCCCTTTGCCTACGCGGTCTCGACCGACCATCTCACGGGGCGCACCGACGGGATCCTGAAACGGCCGGAGACCGATCCGAAGGTCATCCACACCGATACCGCCTGCGAATACTGGCAGCGGCGCGCCTCGCTCGTGCATACGGACACGGCGGGCAACGACCTCGACATTCCGGAGAATGTCCGGATCTATTTCTGGTCCAGCTCGCAGCATTTCGCGGCGCCTCACGTCGCCGCCCCGACGACGGGCCTCGCGCAGACGCGGTTCAACACCGTCGCCACCTCCATGCTCTTCCGCGCGAATCTCGACAATCTCGATGCGTGGGTGAGCGAGGGCAGGGCACCGCCGGAGAGCCGGATTCCGCGCCGCGCCGACGGGACGCTGGTGACGTACGAGGAATGGCGCAGGTCCTTCCCCGCCATTCCCGGCATCGCCCTGCCACGGGGGCCGAGCCGACTGCAGAGGCTCGATTTCGGCCCGGATGTCGACGACGGGCGGATTACGAAGGAGCCCCCGGAGATCGTGCCGGGCGAGGAGTATGCGGTGCTCGTGCCGGCCGTGGACGCGGACGGCAACGATATTGCCGGGGTGCGGGCGCCCATGGTCCGGGCGCCGCTGGGGACCTATACGGGCTGGAGCATGCGCCGGCGGGAGCTCGGCAACGGCGCCATGGTCGGCCTCACCGGCAGCTACATTCCGTTCCCCGATACCGAGGAGGAGCGCATCCGGACCGGCGATCCGCGCGCCTCGGTCCTCGCGCGCTGGGGCAGCGCGGAGGGCTATGTGGCGGCGATCCGCGCCGCCGCCGAGGCCCTGGCCGGGGAGGGGCTGATGCTCGACGAGGATGTCGAACGCGCCGTCGCGCAGGCCGCGGACTGGGGCGCTCCCCGCCACGACGTGCGGCTCTGACCTTTCCGCCGACGAGCCCGGAGGCTTGCGATGAACAACGCAATGGTCGTCTGCCCGCAGCCGGAAGCGGCGGAAGCGGGCATTGAGATCCTCGAGGCCGGAGGCAACGCGGTCGATGCCGCCATCGCCTGCGCGCTGGCGCAGACCGTGGTCGACCCGCTGATGTGCGGCATCGCCGGGTTCGGCAGTCTCGCCGTCTACCTGCCCGGCCAAGGCGTCCACGAATATATCGACTTTCACGCGCCGGCCCCCCGGGCCGCGCGGCCGGACATGTGGGCGGACCTCGTCGAGGGCGAGACGCGCGACGGTTTCGGCTTCGTGCTGAAGGGGCGCGTCAACGATCTCGGCTACCGGTCGATCTGCGTGCCGGCGGCGCTGAGGGGCTACGAGGAAGCGCATCGCGCCTATGGGCGGCTTTCCTGGGCTGCCCTGTTCGAGCCGGCGATCCGATGGGCGCGGGAGGGCTTCTTCGTGCGCCCTGCCATGTACACGTTCTTCCTCGAGGACGGGAAGATGGGGCGGGCCGCGACTGCGGAACGTCTCGCCTTTAGCTCTTCCGGCCGCGCGCTCTACTGCAACGGGGACGGCTCGCCCAGGCGTATCGGGGCGCCGGTGAAGAACCCCGATTATGCGCGCACTCTGCGGCGGATCGCGGAGGAGGGCGCCGCAGCGTTCTACAGCGGCGAGATCGCGGAGCGCATTCTCGCCGACATGGCCGCAAACGGGGCCCTTCTGTCGCGCGAGGACCTCGACGACTTCAGGCCCCGTCGCGCGGCTCCGCTGACGGGCAGCTACCGCGGCCGCCGGATCACCAGCAACCAGCCGCCCGGGGGCGGGGTCATGCTGCTCGAAATGCTCAACATCCTCGAGCAGTTCGATCTCGCCGCGCTCGGACACAACACGCCGGCCTATATCCGCACCGTCTGCGAGGCGATGAAGCGGGCGACGGTCGACAAGGACCGGCATGTCGGCGATCCGAACTTCGTCGATGTGCCGGTGGAGCAGCTGACCCACAAGGTTTACGCTTCGGAGCTCGCCGAACGGATTCGCAGGGGCGAGCGGGCCCGCGTGCCGCGTCTGAACGCGACGGATCTCGTGCCGAGCGACACGACCCACCTCTCCATCGTGGACGGGGAGGGCAATTGCGTCTCCATGACCCACTCGCTCGGCATGCCGTCAGGCGTGATCACGGAGGGGCTCGGCTTCATGTATAACGGCTGCATGGGCGTCTTTGACCCGCGGCCGGGGCGGGCCGGCAGCATCGCGCCGGGCAAGAGCCGCTTCACCGCGATGTGCCCGACGATCGTGTTCGAGGGAGAGAAACCCCGCCTCGTGCTCGGCGCACCGGGCGGCACGCAGATCGTCATGGGCGTGCTGCAGACGATCCTCAACACGATCGATTTCGGCATGGACGCGAGAGACGCCGTCGCGGCGCCGCGCTTCTCCTCGACGGGCGATGCCATCGACGTCTCGAACCGGATCCCGCGCAGTATCACGCGCAGTCTCGAAGCGGACGGCTACGACGTCATTCGCAATCCATACGGCTATACGATCGGCTGGGTGCATGCGATCGCGATCGCGGAGGGTATCCTGTCCGGCGCTGCCGACCCGGGCCGGGACGGTGTCGCGTACGCTACGGATTCGTTCGAGCACGAGCCAGATGGAATTGTCACGTACCCTGGAACCGCAGCGAAAGCGGGGTAGGGTAGGGACGAACGTCGTCGTCATGCAATCGGGTTTCACCGGCTGGCAGCAGGACGCGCCTTACAAACCCTGAGGAAAGCGCACGGAAGCCGAATTCAAGCGTCGTCGAGGGTCTCGAAGCCCCGCCTCAGGCCTACGCCGACTGGCGGCGCAGCACCCTTGGCCGTGTCACCGAGGCTATCGAGGGGTGCCTGCTGCTTGCGCAAGACGTGCCATTTCTTCAAGGACCGATGAGCCGGTTTACATTGTGGAGTGCTAAAAGATGGTCGCGAGTTCGGCGCTGGGCCGGGAAAAAGCTGGGCGGCTCAGACTGATTGTTCCGTCGAACCAGGCCAACCGGATGACCCGCAGATGCTGGTCTCTCATCTTGTGGCTTATTCCCTTCACGTCATATTTGATGTTCCTCCTCAGTAGTGCGAGCAGCACGCGATCAAATCGGCAGATGATGGACATCAGCCTGACCGATTTCTTCATTTCAACGGCGGCGCATTCCGGGCTGGAACGGCCTGCTTGTCCTCGTGCCTGGCGATCACGCGGGACATCAGGCTCAACACCGTTTGTCCGACCAGAAGCGGAACAAGGCTGCCCCCCAGAACGAGCAGCCACCCCATCCAATTCAGCGGCGCCACATCGAGAACCGTGTTCAGGCCGGGCAGCCATGCGGCGGCGGCGGTCAGGACCAGGCAGACGCCGATGGCATACCAGACCCAGCGATTGCGCACGACCTCGTTGGCGAAAAGTCCGGTTCCAGCATCGCGCATGTTGAAGACATGCCAGAGCCGCGCCAGAGCGAAGCTCAGAAATCCTATCGTCACCGCGGCGTCCTGCCCGAGGTCCTGCGCCAGCGCGACGAAGAAGACCGTCGTCACCGACGCCGCGATCAAGGCGCCCCAGAGGGCGGTCGCGATCCAGTGCCGTCGTGTCAGGACGGGTTCCTTCGGGTCGCGGGGGTCGCGGTCCATGATCCCCTCGGGGCTTTCGCCTACGCCGAGGGCCAGCGCCGGGAACACGTCGAGCACGAGATTGATGTAGAGAATCTGGAGCGGCAACAGCGGCAGCGGCGCGCCGATCACTGCGCAGATCCCTACGGCCAGAACCTGGCCGAGGTTGCCGGAGAGCAGGTAGACGATGAACCTCCGGATATTCTCGAAGATCGTGCGCCCCTGTTCGATGGCCATCACGATCGTGGGGAAGGCGTCGTCCTTCAGGACGATGTCCGCAGCCTCGCGGGCGACATCGGTGCCGCGCTTCCCCATGGCGATGCCCACATCGGCCTTCTTGAGGGCGGGCGCGTCGTTCACACCATCGCCGGTCATCGCGACCACCGCGCCTGCCTCCTGCCAGAGACGGATCAGGTCGAGCTTCTGCGCCGGCGAGACGCGGGCAAAGACGTGATGATCGCGCAACGCGTCGTGGGCGCCTTCGTCGATGTCTCCGCCCATGTGCGGCAGGTCGCGGCCGACCATCGCGCGGGGCTCCTCGGCCAGACCAACCTGGCGGGCAATGGCCGCGGCCGTTACGGGCTGGTCGCCGGTGACCATGATCACCCTGATGCCGGCCCTTCGGCACTGCTCGATGGCATCGGCCGCGTCGCTGCGGGGCGGATCGACCAGACCGACGAGGCCCACGAGGGTCAGATCCGCATAGGGGTCGCTGTCGGGGCTGTCGACGTGCCGCTCCGCGAAGGCCAGCACGCGAAATCCCTGCTCGGCCACCGTCTCGACACGCTCGGCCCATCGCTTCCGCCCTTCTTCCGAAAGCGCGCCGGCTTCGCCATCTTCCGTGGCGACACGCGTCGAAACCTCCAGGACCGCCTCGGGCGCGCCCTTGACGGCGACGCGGAAGCCCTTATCGGCTTTGTGAATGGTCGCCATCATCTTGGTGTCGGCGTCGAAGCTTTCCTCGCGCTCCTCGGGATGCTTGTCGAGCAGCTGGTCCCGCCCGAGATCGACGGCCGCGGCGGCATGCAGCAGGGCGATCTCCATCGGGTCGCCGGTGCCGCTCGGGTGGTCCGCGTGTCCGCTTTCCCCGGTCACCTGCGGCCTGTCTCCTCCCGTCCTGTCGTCCAGTTCGGCGTTGTTGCAGAGCGCGGCAACCTCCAGAAGCCGACGGGCAAGTGCGGACGGCTCTTCCGGGCGCGCATCCTCTTCCCAGCTCACTTCCTCATCGCTGCCGGGCAGCGCCAGCCTGGCCACGCGCATCCGGTTCTGCGTCAGCGTTCCGGTCTTGTCCGCGAAGATCACGCTGGTCGAGCCCAGCGTCTCGACCGCGGCCAGCCGTTCGACCAGCGCGTTGCGCCGCGCCATGCGCCACATGCCGCGCGCCAGCGCGACGGTAGCGACGATCGGCAGACCCTCCGGCACGGCGGCCACCGCAAGCGCCACCGCCGTCTCGAGCATGGATACGAGGTCCTTGCCGCCCAGCCAGCCGAGGGTGGCGACCACCGCCGCCACGATCAGCGTGACCACCACCAGATTGCGCGCCAGTCGGTCCAGCCGCTTCTCGAGTGGCGTCACCTCCTGGCTGGCCTCCGAGGTCATGCGCGCGATCCCGCCCAGTTCGGTCTGCATGCCGGTGGCCACCACCACGCCGGCGCCGCTGCCGCCCGTTACCGCTGTTCCCTTGAAGGCCATCGACGTGCGTTCGGCCAGCGGCGCGTCCGCCTCCACCACCTCGGTGGTCTTGGTCACCGGCACCGACTCGCCGGTCAGGGAGGACTCGTCGCAGGTCAGTCCATTTGCCTCGATCAACCGCAGATCGGCCGTCACGACATCGCCCGCATCGAGCAGCACCACGTCACCCGGAACGAGTTCCTCCGAATCGACGGTTTCACTTTTCCCGTCGCGCGTCACCCGAGCCCGCACGGTCCCCAGCCCGCGTAGCGCCTCCATCGACCGGACGGCCTTCCATTCGGTGACGAAGCCGATGGCGGCATTGATGATGATTGCAGCGAGAATCGCTGCCATCTGCACGATCTCGCCCATCGCGAAAGACACGATCGCCGCTATGGCGAGGATGCCGATGACGAGGTTCCTGAACTGGTCCACAAGGATCTTCCAGGGGCTGGCCGTTTCCGCCTCGCCGAGACGGTTGCGCCCATGTTCCTCGCGCCGCCGCCGGACCTCATTTTCATCCAGTCCCCTCTCCGGGTCGACGGACAGATCCTCGAGTGTCTCGTCGACGCTGCGGAGGTGGGGTTCGGTCATGCAGTATTCTCCGTCGTGCCTGCCGGCAGGAGGCAGAGATGGTCGGTGATGGCGATCCCGTGGAGGATCGCGGCCCGCCGTTCGGGTCCAAGGCCATGCCGCCCTCCTTCCAAGGAACGCAACTGCCTTGATCTCACTCCGCCTCACGAGAGTAGAAGCTGCCGTCGCCAAAGTTCAAGTCCTGATCCGGTTCGTACCGAAGCTCCCGACCCGGATCGAGGCCGAGTTGGTTCCGGGATTTTCGCGCCCTCGCCGAATCACGCCTCGCCGGAGGGAAATCGCTCGCCAAGCGCGCGGCAGATGGCATAGTCGGGTTCCATGGAGACCCTGCACCGAACCATCCGGCTTCTCTATACCGGTCGAAGTCAGAGCGCCCAGCGGTTCCGCTACGCGCTGGTCGCCCTCGACACGCTGACCATTCTCTATTTCATCGTGAGCGTCTCCTTGCAGCCGACGGTGAAGCTGATCGCTGTCGATACCGCCCTCGGCCTTCTGATCCTTGCGGATCTGGCTGCCCGCTTCTGGATATCGGACGACCGCCGGAAGGAGTGCCTGAAGCTCTACACGATCGCCGATCTTCTCGTCGTCGCCTCGCTTCTGCTGGCGCCGGTCTTTACCGACGACCTTGCCTTCCTGCGCATCCTCCGGGGATTGCGCCTGATCCACTCCTACCATCTGATTCGCGATCTGAGGCGCGAAAGCCGGTTTTTCCGGCTGCACGAGGACGCGATTCTCGCCGCAGTCCACCTCTTCGTCTTCATCTTCGTCATGGCGTCGCTGGTGTTCGTCGTCGCCTTCGACGACGAGGCCGGCGCCGGCGCCTACGTCGACGCGCTCTACTTCACGGTGTCGACGCTGACGACGACGGGCTTCGGCGACATCACCCTCACCACCCCGGGCGGAAAGCTGCTGACGGTGTTCATCATGGTGGTCGGAGTCGGCTTGTTCCTGCAACTGGCGCGGGCCATCTTCCAGCCCTCCAAGGTGCGCCATACATGCCCGGAATGCGGTCTGAGCCGGCACGACCCCGACGCGATCCACTGCAAGCATTGCGGTGAGCCGCTGAAGATCGAGACGGAGGGCAGCACCGGAACCTGACCCGGCCGGTGCGCTATCTCCGGAACACCGAGAAATGCGCCCGCTTGGCGGCCGGCGCGAAATGCGACGTCGGTCCTGAAGGAGATCTTATGAACGATGCACTGATCTGGGTGGGGATTGCCCTCTGCATCTCGCAGTCGGCGCTGTTCTCGGGATCGAACATCGCGGTCTTCAGCCTCAGTCGCCTTCGGCTCGAGGCCGCAGCCGCGGCAGGCGACAAGAGCGCGTCAAGCGCCCTCGACCTCAGACGAGATGCAAACTTCACGCTTGTCACCATCCTCATGGGCAATGTCGCCATCAACGTGTTGCTGACCATGCTCGCGGATTCCGTGATGGCCGGCGTGCTGGCCTTTCTCTTTTCCACCATCGTCATCACTGCGTTGGGGGAAATTGGTCCGCAGGCCTATTTCTCTCGCAACGCACTGCGGGCGGTTGCGCTCTTCGCGCCGGTTCTGCGGTTCTATCGTATCCTGCTCTGGCCTCTCGCGAAGCCGACGGCCCTCCTTCTGGACGCGTGGGTGGGCACCGAAACCATCCCCTGGTTCCGCGAACGAGAACTGCACAACATCCTGCGCTACCATGCCGCGAATACCGGCAGCGAGGTGGGCCGCGTCGAGGCGATCGGGGCCACCAACTTCCTCGCCCTCGACGACCTCGTCGTGCAGCAACAAGGAAAACCGCTCGACCGAGGCAGCATCGTGCAACTGTCCTTCGAGGAGGGTGAACCGGTATTCCCCGCAATCGACCACGCTGCGGATGACCCCTTCGTCCGCGAACTGGCATCTTCCCGGAAAAAGTGGATCGTCCTGACGGATAACGAAGGTCAGCCGCGCCTGTTGCTGAATGCGAATGCCTTCCTCCGAGACTTCCTCGTGCTCGAGTTGGATGCCGATCCCCGAGTTTATTGCCATCGCCCGGTGGTCGTCACCAACCCGACTGACACCCTCGACGCCGCCCTCGGCATCCTTGCCATGCGCCGCGAACAGGATGCGGGTCATGATGAGACGGTCATTCTCCTCTGGTCGCCGGGGGCAAAGCGAATGATCACCGGATCGGATGTCCTCAGATGCCTGCTGAGCGGGATGGGCGAACACCAGGAAGTCGCGGCGGAGAGTGAGCCAAGCACCTGAACGTCAACAACAACCTTGATTATCCCTCATGGTTAGAGTGCGGCAAGAGACCCCGCCAAAGGGTTTGGTGGTGGTCGGGCAACTGGCCGGCGAACCAGTCACTTATTGCACTTCGCTGTTCTGAGGGAAAAAATTGAAGGGAAAAAGAACGAAGCAACTGTCAATACGCCAGAACAATGATCTTTAATTGACGTAGGATTTGCAAATGGATCTATCCCCGGCAGCTGCGGTCGGATCCGATGCAGACCTGGCAGGAGGACCAGCACCACGCAACGATCGTTATCCCCAGCTGATCGCTGCGGGCCGAGAAGCCTGGAATCAAGTTCCAAAGGGTTTTGCCGCAAGCTCTCCTGATTTCCAGCCGGGTTAGCGGCCAGTTGAGAATGAGGAGCGGGGCTGTTAAGACCGGTTCTTGCGTGCTCACGGTGCCGATGTGGACGAAGCAAGCGCATGCCCGAAGGGACGCAATCGGGCGGCGCAGCCATCGCCCCGCGCATTTCTGGGATCGCTTTCTATGAAGCGCGAGATATTCCCTTCCCGAAGGACCCTTCGATGCCCTTGTCAGTAGATTCGGAGGTCATCGTGATCGGCGCCGGCGTGATTGGCTTGTCATGTGCGTTAGCGCTGCAGGATAGAGGCCTGAGGGTCGCGGTGATCGATCGGGAAGGTGTCGCGGCGGGCGCCTCAGGAGGAAATGCCGGGGCCTTCGCTTTTACGGATATACTTCCGCTGGCGTCTCCTGGCATCCTGCGTAAGGTGCCCAAATGGTTGCTTGATCCGCTCGGGCCGCTCACGATTGCACCCGGCTATGCGCTGCAGATCGCGCCTTGGATGTTCCGCTTCTGGCGGGCCTGCGCGCCCCCGCGAGTCGAGGGCTCAAGCCTCGCCCAGATTGCGCTGATGAAACTATCTCAGGCCGAACTTGAACCCTTTCTTGCCCGGAGCGGCACCGCCGCGATGTTGCGCAAGGAAGGGAACCTGCAGGTTTACGAAGGCGAGGCCGAGTTCCGCGCCTCTCTCGCCGGCTGGCGGTTGCGCGAGGCCCACGGGATCGAGTTCCGCCACATGCGTGCCGAGGAAATGGCGGTGCATCAGCCCGGGCTTCATTCGCGCTTCACCCACGGCACCTTCACGCCCGGTTGGTATTCCATCGCCGATCCTCGCCTCTACACACTTGCGCTGGCTGAACGCTTCGCTGCGCAGGGCGGAGAGTTTATCCGGTCGCAAGTGCGCGCCCTTGCGCCCGATGGCGCTGAAGTGGCGGTGCACTGTGCCGATGGGACCGTCCATCGTGCAGGCAAGGTGGTGCTCGCGGCCGGAGCCTTCTCGCAACCGATCGCTCGCTCGGTGGGTGATCGGATCCCTCTTGATACCGAGCGAGGGTACAACACCACGCTTCCCCTGGACGCCTTTGACCTACGCACGCAGATCACCTTCGGAGGACATGGCTTCGTTGTCACCCGCCTTTCCACCGGGATCCGGGTCGGCGGGGCAGTCGAGTTCGGCGGTTTGAAGCGCGCTCCGAACTTCAAACGCGCCGAGGCCATGTTATCCAAGGCCGCGCGCTTCCTGCCTGGACTCAGAACTGAAGGCGGAACGCAATGGATGGGCTTTCGTCCTTCGCTTCCCGACAGCCTGCCCGCCATCGGCCGCTCGCGCATGAGCGAAAACGTGATTCACGCCTTCGGACATGGACATCTGGGCCTCACCCAATCGGTCGGCACCGCTCGTCTCGTGGCTGATCTGGTAACCGGGCAGCCACCCGCTCTTCGACTTGCCCCCTTCTCGCCGCAACGCTTCTGAATGGAGGCCCATATGGCCACGCACACCTTTTCCTGCATCGACGGGCATACTTGCGGAAATCCCGTCCGCGTCGTCTCAGGCGGCGGTCCGCACCTCAAGGGCGCCAACATGCTTGAGAAACGTGCGCATTTTCTACGCGATTATGATTGGATCCGTACCGGGCTGATGTTCGAGCCGCGCGGCCACGACATGATGTCGGGCTCCATTCTCTACCCGCCCACGCGCTCCGACTGCGATGTGGCCGTGCTGTTCATAGAGACCTCGGGCTGTCTGCCGATGTGCGGCCACGGCACCATCGGGACGATCACGATGGCGATCGAGAACGGGCTGATCACTCCCAGCCAGCCCGGCAGGCTCTCCATCGAAGTGCCGGCGGGCAAGGTGGATGTCGAGTACCGGCAACAGGGCCGCTTCGTGGAGGAGGTAAGACTGACCAACGTTCCGTCGTTCCTCCATTCCGAAGGCCTCACGGCCGAGGTCGATGGGCTGGGGGAGATTGTCGTCGACGTGGCCTATGGCGGTAACTTTTACGCCATTGTCGAGCCTCAGAAGAACTTCCGCGATATGGCCGACTTCACCGCTGGTGAGCTGATCGGCCTCTCTCCGAAGCTGCGCCGCGCCCTCAACGAGAAATACGAATTCGTTCATCCCGAACATCCCGCGATCAACGGCCTGTCTCACATACTGTGGACTGGCGCGCCGACCGTCGAGGGAGCCCATGCCCGCAACGCGGTCTTCTACGGCGACAAGGCCATCGACCGTTCGCCCTGCGGTACCGGCACCTCGGCGCGCATGGCGCAACTCGCGGCAAAAGGGAGGCTGAAGCCGGGCGACGAGTTCGTGCACGAATCGATTATCGGTTCGCTTTTCAACGGACGCGTCGAGGCAGAAGCCCGGGTTGGCAGCCGAGCCGCCATCATTCCTTCCATCTCCGGATGGGCGCGAATGACGGGCTACAACACAATCTTTATCGACGACCGCGACCCCTTTGCCCACGGCTTCGTGGTGAAGTAGCCGAGCCTTTGCCCGGCCCTCAGCGCTCTCGTTGCGAAACATCGAGGACATGCTCCACAAGCTCGACATCGAGATCAGCCGTGGATCCATGGCAGGAGGCCCTGTCGGACAAACGCATCTCGTAGGCACCGAGCCGCAGGTTCTCAACGCTGCAACGGGTAAACACCTTCCGCCCCTCAAGACTGACTGCGATCGCTGCGCCGATGATGCGGTGCGTCGGCAGTGCGGTCAGGTCGCGCTCGCCGAAGCGGATCGCCCCCGCGCTGGACTTCGTGAGGCCGAGTATCGCACGGATGAGCGTCGTCTTGCCCGACACGTTCGCGCCGAGAAGGCAGGTGACGCCGGGCGACGAAGGATCCATTTCGGCATTCACCTTGCGGCCCGTTGTTGTTCGCAACTTTCTGCGGGGCGGCGCGTTTGACAGGATGCCCTCTCATGCAATGCCTTCGCTCGGCCAGGGTGCTCGCTCCTCAAAAGGAAGTTCTGATGACACGCACCCTTACGGCCAGCATGCGCCGGATGAGTCGGCTGTTGCGTCCTGCCGAGATGACCAAGACTACCCGGACTTTCCAGAACGCGATGACGAACATCATGATGGGGACGGCGCCTGCCATGGTTCCGGCAACAAAGTCGAAGTTGACCAAGGCGGGGCGCAAGCCTGGGCCGCCCGGGATAACGCAGTTGCGCCCGGCGCAATCGCTGTTGCCGAGGGCAATGGCGGGATCGGCGCTGAGCGAAGCTTCGCCGCGCATCCCGGAGGGCGCGCAATATTTGACCCGCACGCATCGCAGCGCGTCGGGCGCGCGCGGCTACAAGCTCTACCTTCCCGCGAGCCACCCGGAACGGCCCAAGGGCCTGATACTCATGCTGCACGGTTGCTCGCAGAGTCCGGACGATTTTGCCATTGGCACCCGCATCAACGCCCTCGCCGAGAAGCATGGATTTGCCATTGTGTATCCAGCGCAGACGAGACGCCACAATGGCGCATCGTGCTGGAACTGGTTCAAGCCGGGCCATCAGGGTCGCGGCGCAGGCGAGCCTGCGATCTTGGCCTCGCTGACGCGAAAGCTGATGAAGAAGTTCGGCCTGTATCGCGACAGCGTCTTCGTCGCCGGACTTTCCGCCGGTGGCTCGATGGCGGCAATTCTGGCGGATGTTTATCCGGACGTCTTCTCGGCGGCGGCAATTCATTCCGGCTTGACCCGCGGCTCGGCGAGCAATGTGATCTCCGCGATGTCGGCAATGCGCAAGGGCTGCGTGACGATGGGGATCGCCCCGATCGTGGGAAAGCGGTCATATCCCGTGCGGCGGATTGTCTTTCAGGGTGACGCCGACAGCACCGTTCACCCCTCCAACGCGGCGAAGATCGTCGCTGCGGCGATGGGTGTCGATGCGGTGCCGACACGAATCGGCAAGCGAACAGTGCGCGGACGCGGCTATTCCCGCAGCGACTTTGTGGGCTCGGACGGTGCGGTCATGTTGGAGCTCTGGATGATCGAGGGATCGGGCCACGCCTGGTCTGGTGGGCATGCGTCGGGGTCCTATACCGACAACAAAGGCCCCGATGCCTCGGTACAGATGTTCCGGTTCTTTCGCGCAAATCCGCTCCCTGACGGATGACGCTGGAACGCCAACCCCGCGCATAATTTATTCGCCGCGGATCAGGTAGCGCCACGCTTTCCTGTACACAGCCAGTACGTCTTGTTGAAGTGGCTGCTTTGCCATCGAAGCACGCATGGCGTCAAATTCTGTGTTATCAATCGAAGTAGCGTTGCTTAACGCGAATATCTTGGCCGTAAGTCGGGAAAATTCGACAGCTTACGAAGATCTGGAATTGAACGCACTTGAGAGTGTTGATCATCTTTGATCGACGATTGAACATGAACAGCAAGGGGGAAACGTGAAATTGAGCGACAAGGGCGAGCATTCTGGTGACCGGAAAATTACAGCGGAGCGCTCGTGCCGAGACGACAAGTCGTCAAGTGTGCAGTCGGTTTCTGCAGACGCGAAGCGTGAGGTCGGCGCATCAGACGACCATGAACCATCGGCGTCGGACGATCCGGCAGCAGCTACTTTCCCGGTGGTCGGCATAGGCGCCTCGGCGGGCGGGATAGAGGCGATGATCCAGTTCTTCGAGGCCATGCCGTCCGACAGCGGCATGGCGTTCCTGGTCGTCATGCATCTCGACCCCAACCGCGACAGCGGGCTGGCGCAGGTGTTGGGCCGGCACAACGCGATGGCGTTTGTCGAGGCCGCCGACGGCATGGCCATCGAGCCCGATCATGTCTATGTCATCGCGCCCGACTGTTCGCTGACGGTCGACGACGGCAAGCTGCGGCTGACCGAGCCGGCCGAGCGCCGTGGCCACCGCTATCCGATCGATCGCCTGTTCGCGTCCCTTGCGCAGCATCGCCACGAACGCGCCATCTGCATGGTCTTGTCAGGTACCGGAAGCGACGGAACGGAAGGGCTGAGGGAGGTCAAGGCCCAGGGGGGCTGCATCCTCGTGCAGGACCCCGCGACGGCGCGGTTCGACGGCATGCTCCGCAGCGCGATCGGGGCGCAACTGTCGGATCATGTGCTTGCTCCCGAGCAGATGCCCGAGGTCCTGCTGCGCTACATACGTCACAGCTATGTCGCGGGAACCGAACTTACGGACGAGACGAATACCGACGGCCCCTCCATCGAGCCGGTGCTGGGGCTGCTGCGGTCGCGCGCCGGCCAGGATTTCCGGCACTACAAGCCCAGCACACTCGTGAGACGCATCCAGCGGCGCATGGGGCTGCACAATATCGAGGGCCTCGGCGCCTATGTGGAACTCCTGCGCTCCAGTCCTGCCGAGATCGAGACCCTCGTCAAGGACCTGATGATCAGCGTCACGAGCTTCTTCCGCGATCCCGAGGCCTGGAAGGCGCTCGACGAGGCCGTGCTCGCACCGTTGCTCGCCGAGCGCGACAGCCGCACACCCGTGCGCCTCTGGGTTCCCGCCTGCGCTACCGGGGAGGAAGCCTACACCCTCGCCATGCTGGTGATTGCTCGTGCGGAGGCGGAAAACAAGCATTTCGACGTCAAGGTGTTCGGCACCGACGGCCGGGAGGACAGCCTGAACATTGCCCGCGCCGGGGTCTACTCCGAAGGCGCGGTGGCGACGATCCCGCCGGATCTCCTGCACCGCTTCTTCGACAGGCTCGACGGAACCTATCAGGTGAAGAAGGAGCTTCGCGACCTGGTCGTGTTCGCCTCCCACAACCTGCTGCGTGATCCGCCGTTCTCGCGCATGGACGTGATCAGCTGCCGCAACCTCCTGATCTATCTCGACCCGGTAGCTCAGAGGCGGACGGTGGGGCTGCTTCATTTCGGGCTGCGGGAAGGCGGGCATCTGCTTCTCGGCAACTCCGAAACCGTCGGAGGACAGGACGATCTGTTCAAGGCGGTTTCCAAGAAATGGCGCATCTACCGGCGACTTGGGCACACGCGCCGTGACATCGAGAATTTCCCCGTGCTGCCCGTCCTCGACCGTGCCCGGCAGGGCGAGGCGTCCGGCTCGTCAAACGAGGGCCAACTTCCGGCGCGTGTCGCCGATGTGGCGCGCCGCGCGCTTCTCGACCGCTTCGCCCCGGCATCCGTCCTGATCGATGGTGATTTCCGGGCGCTGTGGTTTCATGGACAGACGGGCGACTATCTGGAGCCGCCGCCCGGCGAACCGAGCCACGACCTTCTGGCGATGACCCGCGACGGCTTGCGGCTCAAGCTGCGCGACGCCGTGCGCCGTGCCGCCGAAGAAAAACAGACGGTCGCATTCGATGGGCGGATTCGGCAGGGCGACAGGTCCCAGGCGGTTACGGTGACGGTTGCGCCGCTGACCACACCTGGGCAGGAGCACCTGCTGCTGGTCAGCTTCAGCCATTCCGAGACGCCCCAGCCGCCGGCTGCAGGGTCCGCTGACGAGCGCGGCAATCTCGAAGTCGAGAGCGCGCACCACGCCTTCGAGGAGGAGCTGAAGAGGACCCGCGCCGATTTGCAGGACACGATCCATCAGCTGGCCGCCGCCAACGAGGAGCTGAAGGCGGCGAACGAAGAAGTCACCTCGATGAACGAGGAGCTGCAGAGCACCAACGAGGAGCAGGTGACCTCGCAGGAGGAGCTGCAATCGTTCAACGAAGAACTGCAGACCGTCAATTCACAGCTCCAGCACAAGATCCAGGAGCTGGAGGAAGCCACCGACACGCTCAACAACCTGCTGGCGAGCAGCGAGATCGCGACGGTGTTTCTCGACATGAACCTCTGCATCAGATGGTTTTCGCCGGCCAGCAAGGAACTGCTGGAACTTGTCGCCTCGGACATCGGACGCCCGATCTCTCATTTTGCATTGAAGGTCGCCGACGAGGCGCTGCTCCACGATGCCGCGACGGCGCTCCAGAAGCTGAGCCAGATTGACCCGGAGGTCCACAGCGATGCCGGTCGCTGGTATCTGCGGCGCCTGCTTCCCTATCGGACACACGACAACCGGATCTCCGGCGTCGTGATCAGTTTCATCGACATCACCGAGCGTAAACAGGCAGCGGATGCGGTCAACGAGGCGCGTCTCTACGCCGAAACCATCATAGAAACGGTCCGGCATCCGATCATGGTGCTCGACGGCGAGCTGCGGGTCCACACGGTCAATCCCGCTTTCAGCGAGACATTCGGCTGCCCCCGAGAGGAGTCGACCAATCATCTCCTGCACGAGCTCGATCACGGCGCCTGGGACATCCCTGAACTGCGACGACTGCTGCGAAACGTCCTGAAGGAAGACCAAACCTTCGACGGCTTTGAAATCGAGCACGAATTCCCGCACCTCGGTCGTCGACACATGCTGCTGAACGCGCGCATGCTGACCGGCGGCGGCGGCGGCGGCGGCGATCGACCGAACCGGATCCTGCTCGCCATCGAAGACGTCACCGATCTCGTGGAGGCGGATGGACGTCGCGAGGTTCTCATCGGCGAGCTGAGCCACCGTGTGAAGAACATGCTGGCGACGGTGCAGTCCATCAGCTCGCAGACGCTGCGCCGAAGCGGCTCGCTCCAGGAGTTCAAGTCCGCTTTCGAAGGGCGCCTGCACGCGCTCGGCCGCGCGCACGACGTGCTGGTCCAGCAGGATTGGGCCAGCGCCGAGCTTGGGCACGTCGTGCGGCTGACGTTCGAGCCGTATGGCATGGGCGACCGGATAACCGTGGATGGTCCCAGTCTGCAGCTTCCGCCGGAGGTCGGGGTCGCGATGGCGATGGTCCTGCACGAGCTGACGACGAATGCAGTCAAGTACGGGGCCCTCTCCAACGAAAGCGGACGCCTGCAGGTGTCCTGGCGACTGGATAACGGGTCCGGGGAGCGGCAGGTCCACGTGGAGTGGACGGAGATCGGCGGGCCCCCGGTGACATCACCCTCCCGTCGCGGATTCGGGACGAGCCTGATCGAGCGCAGCATAATCCAGCAGCTCGGCGGCACGGCGACGCCGGAATTCCGGGCGGACGGCCTGCATTACGAAATCACCTTTCCCGAAAGAAGCAACGCCTCCCATCCGGCGAATTCAGGAAAGGATTGAGCCATGAAAGCACGACCCGAGACGCTACGCGGTCTGCGCATCCTCGTCGTTGAAGACGAAGCGCTCGTCCTTATGGAGATCGAGGATATGCTGCACGAATTCGGATGCGAGGTTGTCGGCCCGGCATCCAGCGTCGCGGCGGCCCTTGCGGCAATCGGAGAGAACGGGATCGACGGCGCGCTCCTCGACATGAACCTGCAAGGCGAGCACATTCTGCCGGTCGCCGAGGAGCTTCTGGCGCGGGGCGTTCCATTCGTATTCGTCACCGGTTACGCCAACAACTCGGGCAATGCTCCTGCTCTCGACGATGCGCCGCGCCTGACCAAGCCTTTCAGCCTTCAGAAACTGAAAGGGGCAATGACCGAGCAGTTTGCGACGCATGAGCAGAAAGCCCGGGGGCTGGGGTAGGATTGTATGACCAAAACAGCGCAGACCCTGAAGCCCCTGTTGTGGGAGCCGAAGAATCTCGTTCGCGCCATCGAGGCCGCAGGCGTCACCCTGTGGTCCTGGAACGTGGACACTGACGCGCTGGCGATGGATGAGCCCGCCTATGATCTGTGGGGCATCCCGCATGGGGTGGACGTCAGTCTGAACTGAACGGGGAGGGCCGAAAGTCGAGCCGCCGGTCGGCAAGGGGGGCTATGGGAGCAAGCTTGTGGAAAGAAGCGTTACGGGTCATCTGCAGGGATCGATCGATTACGATTGGGCCGAAAGCGGCCTTGTGGTTAAGCTCAGGGTCGAACCGGCACGCCTTGCCGCGTGAGGTCGATCGAGGATAGCGTTCTACCTCGCGCTTCGGCGAGCGCCGGAGTATCGAGTCTGCTTGCCGACCGTCCCGCTGACTTTCAGCCGGACCTACTCACCGACGACCGTTCGCCAGTGGCCAAGGCAGGCCGCGGCGAGGTCTCGGGCGTGAGCCAGTCCTGCTCGACGAGGTCCCGGAGCTTGTATGCGCGATCCAGCGCCTGCATGCTCGCCGCATGCCAGTCGTGGGTGATGCCCGACGCGTCCCCTGCCGAATGTTCGGCCATCTGAAGACAGAATTCCGCCCGTTCGTTGAGAAACCGGACCGCCGCGCGCATGACTTTTTCCATCTCCTCGAACTGCGCCGATGCCATGATTTCCGCGGTATATGTATGTCCGATATGGCAACCGAATTTGACCATGGATCCGAATTTGAAGCGTTTCAGCGCACCGCCGCAATCCGGGCAAGTCACGGTCAGCGGTCGCTCGAATGTACGGGCGTCCAGCAGTTCGGGATCCCGCCCGGCATCCGGTTGGGAAGGAAAGGGAGTCATGATCAGTTCCTTTCGGTCCTTTCTGTCGAAGAGCTTTGCGAGCAATTCCGGCATGCTGGAAAGCGGCACGCAATAATCCAGCGATACATTCTCCGCCGCGCTCCTTGGCATTTCCGGATACGCGGCGTCCTCGGGGTCCTGAGCGATCGCGATGCCGCCCCCACGTTTTATCTCGAGCAATCCCAACGTGCCGTCATTCAGCTTACCCGTCAGGATCAGGCCCACAGCGGCTGGGCCATAGGTTTCGGCGGCGCTCTTGAACAGCGGATCGATGGCCGGCCGGGCGCAGTTCTCCTTGGGGCCGCGCAGGAGACGCAACTGCCCATCGGAAACGATCATGTGGCGATCTGGCGGCGCTACATAGATGTGGCCGGATTGGATCGCCGCACCGTCCTCTGCGTGTTTCGCGGGAAGCGGCCCGGCGGCGTTCAGTAGGGCGGGCAACTCGCTTCGTTGATTGCCGATGTGGAGGACGATCAGAACAGGCGCATCGAAAGTATCTGGGAACTTGGCAGCGAGGAACCGTAACGCGTCAACTCCTCCCGCGGATGCGCCAATGACAATGATCGAGGAGGGTCCCATAAGATCCTTCTGAATGTGACGAATTGCGAGGTTGAAGCACAACGCGTCGGCCAGAGGAAGGTTCACCACTCAGGATCTACTTGCGGATAAGCCCCGATCTTGTGCTGCTCATTGAGAACGATGAGTGGTGGGATGCTCAGCTCGATCCGCTAAAGGCGGTCGGCGCATGAGTGGTTCACGTCGTTGCGATTGGCGCAGCTTTCTCTCCACCTACGCCTGCGTCTACAACACCTTCGCCATCCAGCGCCACTTGATCTCCCGCAAGACGATGCGAGAGTTCCGCAATGACGCGATGGCCGTATGGCAGAACGCGGTGCGCGTCGGCGGACCCAGGGAACGCGCGCGGGAACCCGGTTCAAACGAGGACGCCGAGGAGCATCGCGCTTCCCGTCAGGAGAAGCGCCTGGAAGCAGAAGATCGCCAGCGCCAGGAGGGCCAGTCTCGCGAAGCCGGGATCCGGGTATCCGGATCGACGCAGCGCCGCCCCCGCCAACACCAGGTGAAGCGGGAAGGCGCTCACGAGCGTGGCATAGAGATAGACGCCGGACAGGTTGCCGAATGCGGCAGCCTGCGCGAGCGTGGGGCCGAGGACGCGCAGCGCCTGCAGCGGGTCGCCGCCGAAAGAGCCGAAGATCAGCGACGAGGCGGGGTAGATCAACACGTGCAGGGCGATGAAGGCGCCGATGCGGGAAGCCATGTCGGCGGCAAGGACCAGACCGGGGCGAAGTCGCTCTGCCCGCAACTGGGCAAACAGAGAAAGGCTGAAGGCATTCACCACGAACACCACCGGCAGGCCGTTGGTGAGAATCTGCCGGCTGAAGCCCGTCAGCGCCGCTTCGGTTGCGATGAGATGCGACCAGAAGCCGGGGACCAGCGCGACGTAGAGCGCGAGCACCGGAAGGAGGCCGATCAGGCTGATCAGAACTGTATTCGAGGCGAAGTGGGCGAGCGGCAACCCGACCGAGAAATGCCGGTCGAGCCAGGCGAGAAAAGGCGTGAGCGTATCCGAGGCCATGCCGTGGCAATCCCGTGTTGCGCGACGACCCTACATCATCTCGGGAGCCGGTTCGCTCTCAATCAAGGCTGAGGGCAGCTTGTCGGTGATCCAGTTCTCCGGCGCGACGCCTTGCTTCTTCAGCAGTGTGCGCATCAGCCCGCCACAGATACATCCGCCTCTAGCCGATTGAAATGAAGCTCTCGTCGCGAGATCAGCGGACGTTAGGTCACGGGCGCCTCCGGCGCAGCCTGCGCGCGTACAGCGTCCCGAAAGGACCCAGCAGGCGGGAAAACCGGATAGAACGCCTCGATGACGTTGCCTTCCATTGCGTTCAGTGCCAGCCGCTTCAGTAGCGTCATGCCATCAATGTTAAAGGTCGGCAGGCTAAATCCTCTTTGAAATGATATGTCTGAATCGGACAGCAGCGGGAACGGCAGGTGCAAGGGCTGGGCGCCGATGTCGAAGCCACGGATGCTGCTGATGGATGAGCAACAATGGGTCTTGCGCAGCAAATGGCTCGACCGCATTCTCGAGTTACGCCGCCGCGGCACAGCAATCCTACTTGTTGAGCAGAATGCGGTTGAGGCGATTCGTTTATCTGACATGCTGAATGTCCTGCGACTGGGACTGAACGTCCACAAAGAGCCCGGCGCTGATATCAGCGAAGAACTTCTACGCGCGCCCTGCCTCGACTACGACCTCTGAAACGCGGAACCCTGGCATGACCACTCTCCCCCCCGGCCTTATCGTTCCCTCCGGCACTTTCATGGGAACCCCGCCCGCCAACAGCGTCCGCGCTGGACAGGGTGTAATTCTAGGCATTCCCTTCGATTGTGGCACACACCCGACTCGGATCGGCGCGCGCCAGGGCCCGCGCGCGATCCGCGAGCAGTCGGGGCTGGTGCGCCCAGTGCTGCCTGAACTCGGCGACCGCAACATTCTTGAAGAGATGGAGGTAGTTGATCTGGGCGACGTTGCCGTCGTGTCAAGCGAAGTAGAGACTGCGATGAAGGCAATAGAGATGGCACTCGACCACGTCGTGGCGCAGGGCGGGTACCCGGTTACTTTCGGAGGCGACGGGATCGTGACGCTGCCGCAACTGCGCGCGCTTCATCGGCACTACCCCGATCTCGTTGTGCTGCATGTCGATGCGCACACCGATGCC
>JAWLCY010000002.1:0-485773 GCA_041686895.1 Saliniramus sp.
TGATCTGTTCCTCGCTGAACCTCGATCGCTTCATGGTCCGGTCCTCTCGTCGGGCCGGACTCTACCTCAGGCTGGAGGAGATGGCGGGGGTCAGAGCAGCGAAAGCTTGGGTACTCACCCTGGGTACGCGGCCGCGACACGACCTCGCACAAGCCATTACCGAATAATATGTTGTCGTGAGGCTGGAAGGTTTGGCTGGGGGACCAGGATTCGAACCTGGACTAGCGGAGTCAGAGTCCGAAGTTTCTTGTTATGCTGTATGATATTTTCATTCCTATGTCGCGCTTATGTCGCGTTGATGGAGCCAAGAAGCTCCCGCTCCGCCCTGGCAAGGGCCTCGGCGTCGTCCATGCTTGGGAAGAGATGTCCGTAGACATCCATCGTCATCACGATTGACGAGTGTCCCATCCGGGCCTGCACCATTTTCGCAGGAAGCTCCAGACCGCCATCTACGCGCCGATTGATGCACCAGGAGGCAAAGAAGTGACGAAGCGCGTGCATGCCCGTGTACTTGGGGCGAACCGTCCCGTCCGAATCCGTGACGGTCAGGCCCGCAGCGACCTGCGGAGGCCATAGGCCGCGCTTTATGACGTTGGGGTGCCATTCGATGTTGCCAGCACCGTTGGGGAATACGAGATCAAGATCACCCTTCGGGCAGGCCAGCTTCCATTCCCGGAGCGTGTTCACAACGATCGGAGGCAACGGAATAGACCTCTGCCCGGCGTCTGACTTAGGCATGCCTATGACATGGTAGCGGTCCGCACGCTGCCGAACGTGCAGCTTGGCATCGACAAGATCGACGTCGCTCCAACGCAGCCCGCGCAGTTCGGATGCACGAAGGCCAGTGAAGATTGCCGCGATGATCAATGGACGCCACCGCCCCTCGACGTGATCGACAATCGCACGGATCTCGTCACGGGTGGGGATATCAACGCCGATTTGCAGCCTTGCCTTCTGGCGCTTCTCCGCGCGACCGTGAGACCCTCGCGAGCGGCGCTTGGACATCTCCTTCACTGAATTGCGCGCGACAAGCCCGCGCTCCTGTGCGTCCGACAGAAGGCTTCCAAGACTGACGGTCACCCGCTTCACCATCGCGGGCGAACGACCTTCTTCGCGCAGTCGATCCTGGAATGCGCGAACAGCTGGCACGGTGAGCTTTGACAGGAGCATGCGCCCGATGAAGGGAGTGATGTGGAGATCGACGTGCTGACGGTATTGATCGAGGGTGGTTCGCTCCAAGCCAGCCTGTGCTCCGCTTTCAATCCACCGCGTTGCAGATTCGGCGACGGTGACCGTGGCTCTCTCGGCAACGTGCGTTCCTTCTCTGACTTCAACAGCAGTTGCTGCCTCGAATGCGTCGGCATCCTTCTTGCGCGTGAATGTCTTGAGCCGGCGCTTGCCCTCGCCATCAACATAGTCCGCGACCCAGGCTTCTTTGTCGATGCCCCTCGCGGTTGTCCACTTTCGCTTGCGTACCGCCATCTCTCACCCTCAGTTCCAATGGCGGATCATATCCCATGTCGCACGGTGTCGCGACATTTCCGGTAGTCCGCGATAAGGAAGCCTCGAACAGAAGGGTCCGCCGACCTCGTGACGAAGCTTCTTAATCCGCCTGACCACTTTGGTTGAAACTCGTTTTCCTTAGTGATCATATGGCTAGTAAGATTCGCTAAAGCCGAGGCACATAGGGGCACGCGATGCATATTTCGGGCTACCTCACACCCTGCTATCTCGACGATCTCGAACTGGGCCAGTTCTTTCTTTACGGAGATTCTCGTCAAACAGCTCTCGGAATGACGGTCATTCCGCTCGACGGTACAACGATGCCCTCATTCGTTGTCCTTACAAACGATGGTTCCCTTGGGCCGGGTGAGGTGCAGTATGGCCGGCTGATCACCAATCAGCTCCTCCTTCGGGTAAACGAACCAGTAATCGAGATTGAAGATCCGCTCCGGATGATTGGATTTGGCTATTCCGGTGTGCCGGCGTACGGGGCGCTGGTGGTTTCATCCAAGAAACTCGGCATTCTCTGCCAAAATAGAAAGTCGACAGTGACATTTGAAATTGGCTCAGGGCAATCGATGGAAAGTGATTCGACATCTCTAATCGTGCGGCACTGGCCCATCTGGGCGAAAAATCCGAACGGAGAATGGGCTAAAAGAATTGAGGTTTTCAGTCGGTGAGAAATTGCGCGTGAAATGGCCAACCGGCTGATAGCGACGGGGCATCACGCGGGTGGAGGCGCGTATGAAGTCGGACGGCTGAAAATTGTTGCTCCTTCCGCGGAAACGGCAGTTTCGGGCAGGAGACACTTCGCAATTCTCCCCTGCGTCACTTCAAGCTTGGGCTTAAGATCTCGCGCCGCGCCAAACCGCTTCGGCGGCGCAATAACATCGATAGATTTTCGAGGATGGTGCGCTCGAATTGTCCTCAGCGCCGGGGAAAGATCCGAGTCCGCGCTGATCACAAGGGCGCGGTCGAACTGGTCCGTGAAAGCATCAGCCATCAATTGTACTGCGATAGCGACGTCAGTTTCCTTTTCCTCATGGGCAATCCACGTCGTACCGCACTTCCTGCACGTTCGATCTTTTTGTTTGAAATGTCCAATGACGCAACTCACTCCAACATGTTGGAGTGCCTTCACGTATTCCTGATGCCGCGCTAATGAAGCGGGTTTCCATCCCGGATAAGCAGTGAAAAAGTAGACGCCGAACAATGTTTCTCCATTGCCACAGATAGATTCTGCCATTTTTTTAAGGTCTACCCACTTGAGATGGGGCTTTTTCAGGTCATCGATGGCGTGGTACAGGTTAAAACCGTCCACGTAAGCGATCACTCGACGCATTTTGCCCCCCCAAAAATGCGAAAAGGCCGTAACCCAAAGGGCTACGGCCTATCCACCGGGACACGCCCAGTGGGAGTGCACAAGACATAAATGACCTATGATGCATTCAGTTTCAAGGCGCTTTCTGAGAAATCAGACAGACGGTTCAGGCAGTTGATTTTTTTGCAACAGGTGAGCTTGATGAAGCCAGCTTGTCAGCCAGACGACGCGCGCCTCACCCGATGATGCCTTCCGCCTCGAGGCGTTGCCGCTTCGCCGCGTTCCGTTTCCGCCTGCGATCCGCGCGATGGTCCTTGAGTTTTCGCGCCTGGGTCTTCGTCCGGGCGTACTCCTTTCGCTCGAGCGCCCATGCCTGCCGGTCTGAAAGAAGCAGGCGCTTGAGCTTCTTAAGAGCCCGGTCGATGTTGTCGCCGTGAACCTCCACGCGCATTTGTCAGCCCTCGAATTCCGCGATAGCGATTTCCAGCCGCGCGGCGCGATGCTCAAGCTCGCGACGGCGTTCGCGAAGGGCCGCCGCCCGATCCGGGTCGTGTTCGCGGGCTTCCATCGCGGCGAGGTCGCGGGCGAAGGCGGCGGCGCGCTCGTGCTGGTCCTGGAGGGCGGCGAGGCGGGCATTCACGCCAGGGGCGGGCCGGCGGGCGGTCATCGTCATCGTGCATGCCTCCATCCGTTCGCCAGGGCCTCGCGGGCGCGCAGCTCGATCTCGTCGGCGGCATGGGGCGCGACCTGTCCTAGCGCCAGCTTCATGACGAGAACGGGGGCATCGGGGTGGATCTTCGCCAGCGCCGGAACAAGCGGGCGCACCCTCTCGATCGCCTCCATGAAGAGCGCAGTCAGGTCCTCGCGGGCGGCGTCGCGCCAGTCGTTGAACGGTTCACGATTCGATGGCATGGCGCAGCGCCTCCTGCAGTTCGGCCTGGGTGATTTCGTCGCCGACGAAAGAGAAGAGCGCTTCGTCGATGATCTCGATCGCGACGTCGGCGGCTTCCGCGTCCGTGTCTGCGGCCTGGTACATCGGGGCCGAGCGGGACGGCAGGCCGAGCATGCGCCCCCGGAAGGTCGAGAGCCGGTCGCCGAAATCCGACATGGCCTCCGCGATGGTGACGAGATCGCCGCGCTTCGTGGCGCGGATCAGTTCCAGGCGCTCGCCTTCGAGATCGGCCTTCGTCGCGGCGAGCTGGATCGCATCGAGCGTGTCGAATGCGGGGCCGGTGGGGGGTGGGTCATCGAGCGCCGGATCCTGGTCGGATTCGAGCGGTCTTTCGGATAGGTCCGTCAGCACGGCATAGACCGCTTCTGTGAGCTTCGTGAATGCCTGCAGCGGGTCTGCGCCGGCCAGGGTCGCAGCGGCCTTTGCGACCGGCGCGCAGCCGGCGGCGAAGGCGCGGTAGTTCGCGGCGAGGATGTCCTTCACGTTCGCAGGCGTGGCGCGGCTGCTTCGCAGGGCCTTCACCTCGTCCTCGATCAGGCGACACTGCGCGGCGAGCTTCCGGCGGCGGGCATCGTCGAGATCCGGGGCGACGGACGGGCCACGCGTGCGTCCGCGCGCCAGAAGGTCATCAGCGAGGATCGGATCGAGCAGCCCATCGGGCCGGATCGCGGGCTTCAGCAAGCCAGATGCGATGTGCTCGCGCACGGTCTTCTCGTTCACGCCGACGCGGCGGGCGTAGGCGCGGCGGGAGAGGCCGGGGGTGCGGGAAATTTCGGGTGGAGTCCGCAGCGCCATCATGTCACAATGCCTTTCGGTATAACGCTTTCGCATGGTTTCGCATGGGGTGCGGGGTCAAAATCCAAGGCTGTCGCTGGAGATAGATCGAGCCGAAGTATCTACCCGTATACATCTGACGGCTGGGGACCCTCGGTCTCTATGCGTCCATGTTATCAATGCGCGCTCGTCCTCGTGGTGGGCCAGAGGATCAGCGCCGACGCGATCGCCCTGCGCCTTGCCTCGCCGGGGCTCACACCCGCATTCACGAGTTCCGCGACCCGTGCCAGGACGTGATCGGGATCGATGCCGCATGCCGTGGCGATCCCGTGCATCGTGCGCGCGTGGTCGTGGTCGTGGTCGAGTTCGTTTGGGCGTTGGCGTCGTCGCGTCGTGGTCCGGGTCGTCATCGTCTCTGGGTCCTGGTGATGGGGCGGCGAGGTGGTCCCGCCGCCCCCGTGTGGCCTTTGATGGATCGGCGGGTCGGAGGGGGCGCTCACGATTCCGCCCGTCGTGATCGCGGGGAAAGTTGCGGGCATGTGGAAAGGAGAAACACAGCCCCTGCCCGCACGCGCGATCACGTCGATCACGTCCGCGCTGTTGGGGGCGCAGGCGCGATTCCGAGAACGATCGCGGGATCGCTGATGTCGCTGAGCGCGAGATCCGCGCCGTGTTCCTCGTGCCAATCCCAGGCGATGCGGGCGGCTTCCCGTTCAAGCTCGGCGATATCCGCTTCGAGCGCGGCGAGGCGCGTCTGGCGCTCGGCGGGGGTGAGCGCGTTCGCGTCGTCGGCAATCTGCCGGATCTCGGTCTCGAGCGCGGCCTTCAGGTCGTCGCGTGCAAGCCAGGCCAGCACAGCGAGGGCGTCGGGGCTGTCGGCATGGCCTGCGGTCGGATCGAGCACGGTGCGCGAGCCGTCGCTGGAGCTGGTCCAGCGGGTGATCTTCGCCTTGAGCGTGGGGAAAGCGATATCGCCGCGCTGCTCGACGAGGCCGAAACAATCGGGCGCGCCGCGCTTGGCAAGGGCGTCGACCTGCTGGTGCATCAGGGCGATGGCTTCCGACGACGGCGTGGGTGCTGTCCGCACAGCCTGGGCGTCGGCGCGGCGGCTTCCGATCTCCCGGCGGATGCGCTCGAGCGCGGCGTCGTGGCCTTCGCCCTTCTTCATTCTGGCGCGGGTCTCGTCATCCGTGAGATCGGGCGAGATGCGGTCGAGGCTGCGCTCCAGCTGCTGCGCCAGGGCGATGATCGGGGCGGATCGTTCGGCCTTCCGGTCGGCAACGTCCCGCGCGCGGGTGGCGTCGGCCGCAGCGCGGTCGAAGGCGGCTTGCGCCCGCTGATGCTCGGGGCGCTCCGTCACGTCGCCAGTCCTGCCGAGCATGCGCTCCAGGTTCTCCGTGACATGGCGGAGCTCGCGGGCGCGCTGTTCGCGTAGCGTGATCGCGTCGTTGGCTGCATCCCGTGCGGAGCGGGCGACGAGGCTCATGTCGCGCGCCATCTCGCGGATGCGGTGATAACGATCGCGGGCGCGGGGCGGGAGGCGGTCCTCGGCGGTGGCCTGCCATGCCTGCCCGGCAAAGGTGGTCGGGTTGAATCTCGGCGGTTCCGTGCCATGCGCCTCGGCGGCAGTGGCGGGTCTGGCGAATGATGGGCGACGCATGCGGTCCTCCTGTTCTATCACCCAAGGTGAGGCGCGGGCGCGGGCAGAAGAAGCGGGGCGGTTTCGACCAGAATCTTCCTGATCCGCTCGGAGCTGGGGGTGCGCTCGACCAGGCGCAGCGCCTGCCAGAATAGGGCCTCCGGTCTTCCCTCGTGGCGGGGCGGGCAGGCGTCGAGGTGGCGCTCGCGCAGCCAGGCGGAAGCCGCATAGCGGTTCAATCGAATGGCGATCTCCTGCGCCGCCGGCGCGGGGCGGGTGTCGGGCCAGTAGATGCGATGGGCCTCGCGAAGCAGCTCGTCACGGCGGGCAAAGGCGCGCCGGGTTGCCGTGGGCCATTCCCCCGGACCGCGCGCGGCGTCGGCGACGAGGTCGGCGATCGCGCGGCGAATCTCCGCATCGATCTCGAGCCCATCCCGCAGCCGGGCGGCGGCGTCGGCGAGTTCGTCTCTGTCGAATGATGAGGCAAGGGCATTCATGCCTACGCCTCCCAGATCGCGACGGCTTCGGCTTCAACCCTTGCCTGGCGATAAAAGGTGAGCCTTCCGCCGCGCCGGGTCACGATCGCAGCGCGATCTTCGGCCAGGGCGACAACCCGACCGCCATCGAGAAGAACGACAAGGCCAGCCTTATCAATTCGCGGCCACGGTGCCAGGCGGTCGACGCCAAAGAGTGCGGTCTCCGTCCATCCCAAGCGGTCGGCCTGATCTGCCCAATCCCGAATGAAGGCTCGCGCGTCATCGATAATCCGTTCCCAGCGGATCGGGGGGAAACCCCGCGGCGGACGGTCTAGATCCAGGCCATCAACGCGCTCCTTCCAGGTGGCGACGTGCAGCGTCCGCCGCGTCAGGAAGTCGATGATCTGCGGCTTGTGGATGCGGATCGCATCAACGATCTCCTGCGGGGGCTCCTTCGGCGCGCGCAACCTGAGACGATCGCCCGCAACGGTGATGACGACGCCGCAATGCCGCGCCGCATCGATGATTTCGATCGCGTTCATCAGACATCGTCCCCCCAGACATCCCCGTCCTGATCCGTCACACCGTCACAGCCTTTATCCGACAACGCTTCTGGCGTTATCCGATCCGTAACAAGCGATTGCGATGTTACGGTTTGATTTTCGCCCAAACCCTTATCCGGTAAAGGCTGTGACGACGTGACGGTTCGATCAGCGAGATAACGGGCGAAGGCATCGTCGAACGCGTCCCGCATGTATCCCTTGGCTGTTCCGATGTGGGTGCGGATGGTGCCGGGACTGATGCGGAACGGCTTCAACATTCGCGCAAGCTGGTTCGGCGTGATCGGCTTTCCCGCCTTCCATTCCGGCCACGGCCGATCCTCACGCGAGGCGAGCGCCTCGGTAACATCGCCAGAGGTCAGTCTGTCCGCCCGCGCCTCGTCGAAGGCAGTGCGGATGTCCTCGAGGAGCATGACGGTGATCGTCGCCTCGCTGCGTACCGCGTCGAGCATCTCCGCAGCCTGCCGCGCACGTTGCGGCCAGGCTCCTCCCGCCTCATCGGCGATCGCGATCAGATGTCGCCAGTTGTCGGCGGCGCGCCCCCGCAGGCCGACGGGGAGATCCGGCTCGGCATTCTTGAGAGAGATGGAATGATCCTGCGCCCATGTGAACGCCTGGCGGCGTAGCGGTTCAAGGGCGTCCAGCCGATCCCCCCGCAGAGCCTCGACGGTCTCTCCGTCGCCGATTCGCCGGAGTTCCACGTGAATGGCTCGGCTCTCGAGCGTCGGCGAGAGTGTCCCGATCAGGGCGATGGCCTTGGGCGCCCATGTCTTGAACGCGCGCGGCTCGTGATCTTCTCCGGTGGTCCGAATGACGTAAGCAGTCACGCGATTGTGGCCCGAGTTGAGCACGCCGCGCAGCTCGTCCGAATCCTTCAGGAAGGTGTCCGCCTCGTCAATAATCAAGGTCGGAGACCATTTCTCGACCGCCCTGAAAACTGCAGCCGCTGTAATGTTGGCGGCGGGCAGAGGCCGGCGGGCCAATGCGAGCAGGAACGTGAGCAGCGTCGTTTTTCCGCATTCGGGCGTGGGGCTGGTCACCGCGAGGATCGGCGAGATCGCCGCGGTCTCGTGCGCGTGGGTGTGCATGACCCAGAGTGCGACTGCCTCGGCTGCACCGTTGGGCAAGATCATGTGACGGCGCACGGCCTGCGCGATGCGATCGAGAACATCCGCACCATTGACGCTCCGCGGCCACAAATCCGGATCGGCGAGTGCAAGGCCTGGGCTGGCACCCTCGTCTGGGCCGCTGCGCAGGCGCTTGACCTCCTGGTCGAGTGTCGCCACCCGGACACCGCGCCGCTTCGCTTCCTCGTCGCGGATCTTGTCGTAGTCCATTGGCGAAAGCCGCGCGAGGCGTTCCAGCGCATCGCCGTGTTCGACGGGCTCGATCGATTCGTAGTCTGTTTCAACTGCGACGTTCATGCTGCTCTCCGGGCTGCGGGTGCGACGAAGCGCGACCGATCGATGACGGTCTCCGCAAGTTCGAGAAGTTTCCGAGTGTGTTCGCGATCCTGTCCGGCAATGCGACCGGGGATCTCGATCAGCATCCAGGCCGCGCGGCGCGGATCGACCACAGCCGCGCCGTAACCGGCCTTGAGCCAGTGGAGCGGCGTCTTGTGGATGCTGATCGGCTTGTCAAAAATGAACGACGTCGTGTCCATCGCCGCTGCAGCGCCGAGCAGCCCGCAGCGTCCAAACATCGTCATCGGCTCGTCCGGGCGATCGAGCGGCCAGGCGACAAGATCGATCACCGTTTCGCCGTCGGTGTCGAAAGCTTCCAGTACAAAGCCATCGACTGCATCCTCGTGGTCATCGTCGAATTCGAAGCGCCGGTTTCCGCAGTTCACGATGCGTGTCACGGCGGCGATGCCAGCAAGCCGCCCGATCACCGCAGGATCTAGGTGCTGATCGCGGACGTATGACAGGAACCGATCGGTGGGATTTGCCCGATGAAGGAGATCGAGCCGCGCGAAGAGAAGGCAGCTCATTGATCCGCCTCCTCTGCCGAGTAGGCCTTTCGTGCGATGAGCGCTTGTGTTGCCTCAGCCCAGGACCACCGCGAAGAAATCAGAGAGGCTTGCCTTGCAAGTTTCTCGTCGTTCAGGATTGGCTGCGGGATATCGATCTCGGGGAATTCGAAGTGTCCGTCGCACGCTAACCGCAGGGCTTCGTTGATTGCGTCGATCTCTTCGCGCAGCGTCTCCAGCCTGCCCTCGGCTTCGGCCTTCAAAGCGGCGAGGGTGTCACCGTCGATCTGGCTCTCGATCGCATCCTGTGCGGCGTCCTTCCATTCCAGCTCAGCCTGATTGACCCGCTTGTTCAGCGTCTCATCGATGTACGGCTTGATCGCGTCGACGACGATCTCCCGCAGTACGCCAGGCTGCAGGGTAGCGATCGCGTCGATCTCGGTCTGCTCAATTCCGAACGCATCCCGCCACCTATCGGCGCGGCGCTCCGTATCCTTGAGCGGAGTCGACGGAAGTCCGAGTTGCTTCACCTGGTCGACGGTGAGCGCGACAGGCACGACTTCGAACGAAAGATCCGGAAAATGGAGATCTCGAAGCGCCTGCAGCTTGCGCCCGATCGACACGGCCATCTGATGCCCAGCAGGATCACAATCGGCGATCACGAAGGTGACCATGGGCCTTCCGTCCTCCGCCCCGTCTTTCGCCATTCGGTAAAGAAGCGAGTCGCTGATTTCGCCGGCGGGAAGGTACAGGTCCGCTTGGTATCTCGAGGCGATTGGAAGAACGACCTCTTCGATCGATGCCTTCTCTCCGAAGATGCTCAGCGAATACGGCTGGCGTCCCTCAAATCCGGCGACGCCGGCCCGTGGCTCGATGTCGTCGAGATCCGGGATGTAGACGTCGAGGCCGACTGAGACGAACGTCTGCGGGTGCTTCTTCGGCTTCCGGTGGATGATCGGCGGGCTGTTGCGGTTGTCGATGATCCGGTCGAAGTCGATGTAGCCGAGCCAACGCGCCGCCTTGCCTGGGCCATTGCAGAGCCAATCCCAATCTTCGTTGGTGTTCCGGTAGATCTCGCCGTTCGGTTTCACGATGTTGCCCGCGGCGACGACCGCATAGTGCAGTCCCCGCCAGTGGATACGGCGGTGACTTCCGACGGCGCGCTCAAGCTGCTCCGCCAACCAGGCACCATCCCGGTGCCCGGCAGGTGTATCGAGGCGATAAGGATCGACGGCGGGCGACAGAACCGTCAGCTTGTTACGGCTGCAGCGGATCTCGGAGCGCGCCTGCTCAAGAATATTGCGGAGGGTGCCGTGCATCAGACCGCCCTCCCCTTCGGAAAGGCGTGGCTCGCCATAACAGCCGCCACATGTGCGGAAACGCGAACGCGGCGCTTGATGATGAGTGCTTGCCGTTCCTGGGCCGTTTCGGTATCTTCCAAGGTGATCAGGCCGCCAAGCAGATCACCATAGGAAGCTCCGAACGCCTTCGGCGTCGGGGCTTTCTGTTTTTTAGACATCAGCGTTCCCTCCCTCCCCGAAATGTCGGCGAAGGGCCTGTCGGCTGGCGCACCACCTTGCTCCGACCTTGCGCGCCGGAAGATGCCCACTTTCGAGCATGTAGAAGGCCTGCCGCGGCGTGACGTTGATCTCACGGGCAATGGCCGTAGCACCCCAGATCAGATCCATGAGCGGCGGATGCTGCATTTCAACAAAAACCGGTGATTTTTGTGTAATCATGTACGTTCTCCGTACTTAAGGTGTGAAACGAAAGGCCTTAACGAAGGCCTTCCAAGTGCGAGTGCATTCCGATCGTCAGCAGAAACCCGCCGAAGGTATCGGCTGCTTCCAAGGTATTCTGATAGATCGAATCCTTAATCGTTTCTTCTTCCGTCTCCCATTCAAAGTCGTTCAAGATCAGATGGAAGCTCTCATCCGTTGATCCGTCGGCGAACTTGACCACGAAGCGCGGCGCGCCGTCGCCGCGAAGCGATAACCAGACGCGATTTCCCTGAATCGCGCGCTCAATAGTCTCAGATAGATCCTTTTTGTGAGCCATCCTGCGCAGCAATTCCGAGATGCGCAGCAGCACCCCGATGGGCATCTGCATCTTTCTGGCAAATCCGTGGAGAAGGCAGGCGACAATAGCTTCGTTCCGATCGAATCGACGGTGAGTTCCTGTCCCCTGCCGCTCCGTCGTTGGGAGCGCTTCCAAGACGCGGCCTTCTGCCCAAAGCTGCAGAGTGCGACGTCTTGCTCCCGTGATCTTCACCAGGTCGGCGAGCGTGTAGTCCATCCTCTGAACCTCAATGACCAAGTACGATTTACGTTCTTACCGGTGATTCGCAATGGCGTCAAGTCGCTTCAAAAATCTGCACCAGAAGCAGCTTATGTGTCGCGTCCGTGTCGCGCGGAGTTGCCGTTCACCATCTGGAACCGTTGGAAACCAACAGAAGCCATTTGCAACATGGCGCGACATGAAAATAGACCCGAGCGGGTGCCAGGGCCTTCTAAGTAGTTGCGAGCATTATGAAAAAGAGTGGCTGGGGGACCAGGATTCGAACCTGGACTAGCGGAGTCAGAGTCCGCGGTTCTACCGTTAAACTATCCCCCACCGGGATAACCGTCGCGGGGCGCGGCGGCGGTATGGATCGGCGTATTAGCGCCCGTGCTTGAGCTTGTCCAGCCCCTTTTCGCAAATGCGTCGCGCGGATCAGAGGATCGCGAGAGGCCGCTTGCGGTCCGGGAACGGGAAACGCCGATCGAGGGCGAAAAGATCCTCCTCGTCGAGAAAAATCTCGGTTGCGGCGCGGTTTTCCGCCAGATGATCCGGATTCGAGGATTTCGGAATGGCGATCACGCCGGGGCGGGAGAGCGCGAAGGCGAGCGCGACCTGGAAGGGCGACGCCTTGTGCTTGCGCGCGATGTCGGCGAGCCCCGTCTCGGGCAGTTCCCCCTGCCCCACCGGGCTGTAGGCCATCAGCGGCATCGCCCGCTCGTTCATCCATGGCAGCAGATCGTACTCGATCCCGCGCTCGGTGATGTTGAAGAGCACCTGGTTCGTCTGGCAGGCGCTGCCGCCGGCGGCGAGCAGTTCCTCCATGTCCTCGACGTCGAAATTGCTGACGCCCCAGCCGCCGATCCGGCCGCCCGCCCGCGCCTTCTCGAAGGCCTCGACCGTCTCGGCGAGAGGCGTCCCGCCGCGCCAATGCAGCAGGTAGAGATCGATCCGGTCGGTCTTCAGCCGCGCCAGGGAGCGCGTCAGCGCCGCCTCCACGCCCGCCCTGCCGGCGTTGTAGGGATACACCTTCGAGACGAGGAAGACCTCGTCGCGCCGCCCCCTGATCGCCTCGCCGACGATCGTCTCCGCCTCGCCCTCGCCATACATCTCGGCGGTGTCGATGAGCGTCAGGCCAAGATCGAGACCATGGCGCAGGGCCGCGACCTCCTTCTCGCGAAGCGAGCTTTTCTCGCCCATGCGCCAGGTGCCCTGCCCGAGAACGGGAACCGCACGGCCGTCCGGGAGCGTGATAGTCCGCATCGTCGTCTCCTCGCTGTCGCCAGGGAGGAGACGTCAAAACGGCGGATCGATCAACCCGCGTTTTCCACCGCGATGATCTGGAATGTATGCATCTCGTCGTCGTGCCTGATCGACACGTATTCCCCGGGGCGCATGACATGGTCGCCGAGGCGGTAGCCGGCCTCGTCGTCATCGTCGCGGCTCGCGTCGTAATCGATGAACCAGGTCGAGCCGCCCGCCCCGCCGGCGCGGTGGCGCAACTGGCCCACCTCCTCGTCCATCCCCCAGAACCGCCTGACGCGACACGCTTCCTTGTGCTTTTTCCACTCCGCGAGGTCGATATGCCCGGAGGCGTCGACCGGCGCGACGATGTCGTAGCCGTGGCGATCGGAGCCGGCCGGATGCTCTTTCGTGCGCGCGAGATGGAGCGTGATGCGCTTGAAGTTGTGGGGGAGAGACATGCAGATTTCCCTTTGTCGAACCGATGACGTCCTTCCAGTCCAGCACGTCCGCGCAAGCGAGGCTTTGACTTTGAGCAATGCGGGCTCGTCATCCCCGTATTTTCCACGACGCCAGCTGGCGCGCTGCTTCCCGCGGCTGGCGAGGCGGGGACCCTTTTGTTCCCGCTCGGCCCTCGGTCTCTCGATCCGCTACTTGAACACCGCAACCCGGGCGCTCCCCTTGCGCGAGAGGACCTTCACGGTGATGTCGCGCTGGTGGCGGTCGAACTGGAGGTCGAGGGTCGTCTCGCCCAGCCTGAGCCCAGAGACGCGCAGATGGGTCAGGATCATCGGAAGCGTCGGATCGAGGAAGCGCACCTCGTTCTCGGCATGGGGCATCCGCAGGCCGAGCGCCGCCTCGATCAGGCCGAACGGAACGGCGGCGGCCCATGCCTGCGGCGCGCAGGCGACCGGATAGGCTGTCGGGCCGCGGCGGGGGCGGCGGAGGAACCCGCAGAACAATTCGGGCAGCCGGCGCAGATCCTGGTAGGCAGCAGCATCATACATGCCGGAGAAGACCCGCTCAGCCTCGTCCCGCAGGCCATAGCGCGCGAAGCCGAGGGCAATCATGGCGGTGTCATGCGGCCAGACGGAGCCATTGTGGTAGGAGACGGGATTATACCGCGCTTCACCGCGTGCGATCGTCCGTATGCCCCAGCCGTTGAACGATTCCGGGCCCATCAGGGTCCGAGCGACCAGCGGGGCGCGTTCGGGATAGGCGATGCCCGCGAAGAGCGCATGCCCGGCGTTGGACGATCGCACCCTGAGCGGCCTCTTCTCCCCGTCCAGCGCCATGGCGTAGGTCCCGATATCCTCGCACCAGAATGCGGCGTCGAAGGCCGCGCGCAGGCGCTCGGCCTCGGCGAGGAGGCGGGCTGAGACGCCCTGCTCGCCGACCGCTTCCGCGAGCGTCGCGGCGGCGATCTTTGCGGCATGGACATAGGCCTGCACTTCGACGAGGGCGATCGGCCCGGATGCGCCGGAGCCGTCGGCATGGAACATCGAGTCGTGGCTGTCCTTCCATCCCTGGTTCACGAGGCCGGAATCGGTTTCGCGACGGTACTCGACGAACCCGTCGCCATCCGCATCTCCCTCCCTGTCGCACCAGGCGAGCGCGGCCTGAACGTTCGGCCAGATCCCCCTGATCGTCTCGATGTCCCCCGTCCGCTCGAAATAGCGCCCGGCAAGCATGACGAAGAGAGGCGTGGCGTCGACGGTTCCGTAATAGCGGCGAAACGGGACTTCGCCGAGCATCGCCATTTCACCGGCGCGGGTCTCGTGCAGAATCTTGCCGGGCTGCGCATCGGCGGCGGGATCGTGCCCGGTCGCCTGCGTCGCGGCGAGATAGCGCAGGACCCCACGAGCGAGACCGGGATCGGCCCAGAGCATGAGCATGGCGGTGATCAGGCCGTCCCGCCCGAAGACGGTGGAGTACCAGGGAATGCCCGCATAGGGATAGGGGCCGTGGCCGGTCTCGCTGACGAGCATGTAGATATCGGTGGTCGAACGCCGCACGATCTCGTCGAAAATGTCGTTTGAGCTCTCGATCCTTGCGATATGGGCAGAGGCCGCCCGAAGCGACCGGCGCAGGTCGCGATATGCGCTGACGAACGGGGCCGGCCGCACCGGCGGCGCAGTATTCCCCTTCGCCTCGTATTCGCTACTGCTCGCGGTGATCAGGATCGAGCGGCGTTCGCCCGAGCCGAGGCGCATGTCGAAGGACGCCTCGCGCGCGCTGAGCCGCTGGGGAGCCGGGGTGAAGCAGATCTCGGTGCGGCGGATGATCCCGTCGAGCCCGTGATAGTGGAAGACGACGCTATCGCCGCCGCGCGTCGCCACCTCGATTCGGCCGCGCCGCTCGCGCCTCATGCCCCGGACTTCGAACAGGTCGCGAAAATCGGCGTCAAAGAACAGGCCAAGGCGGAAGCTGCGCTCGCGAATGTCGTAGTTGCGCAGGCCTATGCGCTCATACGACGTGTCGCGCCAGAGGAATTTCGTGCGATGCAGCGCAAGGACATCCCTCGGCAGCGCGACCCGGTCGCCACGATGGAGATCGGGATTGGTCAGGTCGACCGAAAGCGACGCGTTGTCGTCCTGGATATTCGAGCTCAGGAGGAGCGGCCGCAGACCGTCGAGGGAGACGGCGAACCGGGAAAGATGCCGGGTGTCACGGAAATAAAGGCCCTCCGGCCCCTCCACTTCCAGCCCCATGTCCCCGGAACTGTCCATGACGGCGAAGCTCTGCCCGTTCTTCAGGCTGGACATCTTGTGCTCGACGAGGGAGGTCCTGCTCTCGATATACGATTGCTGGAGATCGTCGAAGGCATCGGCAACAGACGGCTGCGCCGGTCGCATCATGGCCGGGCCTCGTCGTCACGCGAGAAACCGGTTGCGAAGGCTCCGGGATAAGCGACGACGCCACCCACCCGGCTCACGTTCAACGGCGCCGCCGGAACATAAGCATCCGCCCGCGCCAGCAGGCGCTCGTAGGCGAGCAGGTAATCATCCGCCATGCGGCCCGCCGTGAAGCGGCTGTCGAACGCGCGGCGCACGGCGAGGCGGCTCATGCGGCGCGCCGCGTCGACGGCGGCGACGGCCTCGCCGAGGGAGTCGACGATGAAGCCGTTGACGCCGTCCTGGATCACCTCCGGGACGGAGCCGTTGCGCCAGGCGATGACAGGGGTGCCCGCGGCCATGGCCTCGATCATGACGAGGCCGAAGGGCTCCGGCCAATCGATCGGGAAGACCAGCGCCAGCGCCTCGCCGAGAAGGCGGCGCTTCTGCGCCTCGTCGACCTCGCCGATGAACTCCACCAGCGGATGCGAGAGGAGCGGCTCGATCGTGGAGTGGAAATAGGCGCGGTCGGCTTCGTCCACCTTCGCAGCGATCCTGATTCGCGTCCCGGCGGCGATGGCGATCTCGATGGCGCGATCCGGCCGCTTTTCGGGCGATATCCTTCCGAGAAAGACCAGGGCGGCGCCGCCAGCGCCGAGATCGATCGCCCTTTCCGGCATCCCGTGATGAATGGTCGCCAGCCAGTCGACATGCGGCGGCATCGGCGCGCGCTGGCTGTCGGATATCGAGACGAGGGGCATGTCGGGAAATGCGTGGTGCAGCGCCAGGCGGTCGGGGATGTCGAGCCGCCCGTGCAGCGTCGTCACGCATTTATGCGCCAGGCGCTGGAAAAGGGGAAACTGGAGCAGGTCGGTGTGCAGGTGGATCAGGTCGAATTCCTGCTCCATCCGCAGCACGCGGTTGAGCAGTACGAGGACCGTCGCGGTCTCGTCGCGGATGCCGGCCAGGCGCAGGCCCAGGGGAACCGAGGGTATGAGGCGGGCGGAAGTCCGCGAGTCGGCGCTCGCGAAAAGAGTCACGTCATGCCCCTTCGCCACCAGTTCTTCCGTCAGCCACGAGACGATGCGCTCCGTTCCGCCATAAAGCCGCGGCGGCACGGCCTCGGCGACCGGCGCAATCTGTGCAATCCGCATCTTGAAACTCCATTATTTGGTGCGCGACTGCACCGCCTCGCGAACATTCGCCGGGCGAGAACAGACGGCATCAAATAACTCTCTGACGTGAATAAGGTTTCGTCGCGTTGAATACGAATATTTTACGCGGCAAATCGCCACGCATTTACATCGATCATTGGGCCGGAATCATGGCGACGCTCCTGACGGCTTTCGCCGCAGGAGCGTCCTGAAGTTTTCGCAGAAGGGTTCGCAGGGGATCTGGAATTACGGGAGCCGGCGCATTCACTCGACGAGGCGCACGCCGCTGAAGCTCAGGGGAAGCGGTTCGACGAGATCGATGCCTTCAAGGTTCGAGGTCGTGACCGTGGAGCCTGCGACGCGGATGGTGTCGGCGATGACCGGCATGAAGGAACTCTTCTGGCCGAAGCCGCTTCCGCCCTGCAGCGTCACCCGCTGCGTCGGCGTGTAGATGCCGCCGATCACGACGCTGTCGGAGCTGCCGACGAGCTTGTTGTCATAGTAGGGATTTGCGTCCGGGTCCTGGTGGACGAGGATGCCGCCGTACGGGCCGCTGCTGGGAGCGCGCAGGTCGAGCAATCCGCCGGCGTCGAAGGTGAAGCCCGCATTGCTGCCGGTGAGGAAGAACGTCACGCCATAGCCCGAGACATTGGACTGGCTGGTGATCGTGAGGAGCCCGTTCTTGACGACATAGATGCCCGGCTCGAGCTTCACGGTGCCCTTCAGCGCGAGGCCGCCGCAATAGATTCCCGGCTTCAGGGTCCGGTTCTGCTTCGGATCGACCGAGACGTTGTTGTAGTCGCAGCCGCCGCTGTAAGGCTTGGCGAGGCCGGCGAAAGGATCCTTCATCTGCTCGCAGTATTCGCGCGGCTTCGGGACGATGGTGCGGGAGGTCGAGACCCCGCCGGCGCTGCAGAACCCGGCGGCGACAGGCAGCGCGCTTCCCTCGGTCGTCAATCCGGTTCCGTGGCGCGAATTCGAATGGACGACGCAGTCCTTCGCCTGGAAATCCGAGGTTCCCGCGAAGGTGATCGCACCGCTCACGCTCTCGTTGAGGGCGAGAATGCAGGGCGGGAGGCCCTCGAAGACCTTGACCGCCCGGGAGCGGGCCTTCACGTCAACGGATTCGATACGCACCGCGTTCAGGACGGAGGTCTTGACGCTCGCCGTGGCGACCACGACAACCTCATTCTCGTTGCCTCCGATGCTGAGCGTCGGCGCCGTTCCGGCATGTTCGCCGATCACCGCCTGGACCGTCGCCGAGCGGAGATGGGCCGGCCCCAGCAAAGCCTTGATCGCGGCGTTGTCAACGCGCGACTGGAGCTTGGTCTTCGACTGGGTGGCGCGCGAATAGTCGACCGCGGCCCCGGAAGCGAGAAGGAGAGGGATCGTCGCGAGGGCGAAGACGCTGGCGATCGTTCCCTTTTGGTCACGGCCGAACTGACGCAGACGGATGAACATTTCCCTAACCCCTGTTGAACCCTGAGTGACCATAATGAGACGCCGGATTCATTACGTAGAGGTTTCAGGCGGTGAAAGGCTTTTAGATACTTATGCCGCTAAAATAAGTTTAGTATTCCCGCTTTGCATCGCTTTGATTTACTTCAGAACGATGATGTCCCGCAAAGGAACATCCATGGCGCCATGGGCCTCCTGCGAGGGCGAACGTGCTGCGGCAAACCCGTAAGAATGCATGAATTTGAAACGCGATTTTTTTTGCTTTCAGAAGGAAAAAATTTCAGCCACGCCGTTTTCCCGGCACTTACCGGTAGCATGCAAGCCCATCCATCGCCTTCCGGGAGCATTTTGGAAGTTTCGTGCAAGACGCCCGAAGCGGAAATCTGCCGCCCGGCTCGCCGGGGACGGATCATAGCGGCCCCTTCCCTCGTTGTCCCGAGACCGCCCGGAAACACCGGGCGGCAAAAGCAGGAGGAAGGTCATGAACAGGTTTTCAACGACCACTGCCGCCATCGTCGCCTCGCTCGCCGTCGGATCAGCCGCCGCCCAGGCGCAGGAGCCCGATCTCGACGATCTGCGGAATAGCTACGAGGCCGCCGCGAACGCGAACGACGCGGCTGCCCTGGCGGCCCTTCATTCCGAGGATGCACGCGTGCTGCCACCGGGGGCTCCTGCTGCGGAGGGACGGGATGCGATCGAGGCTCATTTCAAGGAGCGCTTCGAACTGGCGAGCCCAAGCGACTTCACGATCACAAGCACGGAGACGCGCCAGCTGGGTGATGCCCATCTCGACGTGGGAACCTACACGATGAACGCCACCATCGCCGGCACGCAGGAGATGAGCGTCAGCGGGAACTACGTCGCGCTAGTCGAGGAGGACACTGACGGCGAATGGCGGATTTCGCTGCAGATCTTCAACGAAGAGGAACCTGCACCACGTAACTGAGGCTGCGCCGCAGGCCCGCTGCCTACGGAGCGGCAGGGCGACAGCATCCCGCGCGGATCGCCTGCGCGGGCGTGGCGAGGATGGCTTCATAGGGATAGCTGCGATCCGACATCCCGTCGGAGCAGCTCTGCCGGAGCAGCGCCAGATAGCCGGTTCCGTAGCTGCTTTCGAGGCGGATCATGTAGCGCCCGGTCGGGCCGCGCGCCGGAAGCCATTCGCTTGCGCGCCATGTCACCTCGGCGATCTCCGGCGTGGAGAAATACGCCTCGCCGGCCCCCTCCCCCGTCACCAGCGACCAGAATGGCTCGGTGCCCAGGCATTGCAGCGCGTGGCCTGGCTCCGGGTTTTTCCCCTCGACAGCCATGCCCTCTGCCGAGGCGGCTGCCAGCCCGGCTGCAAGCAGGCTCACCCCCGCCCCCAGAGCCAGAACGCATCTTCTTCTCGCGCAAGCCGCGAACTCGAGAGACACCATCGGACGCTCCTCGCGCAAATCCTCCGGACAAGCGTGCTCGGCCCCGGCGCAGTCGTCAATGCCATGGGGATCAATCCGTTCCGCTTGCCATTCCGCTTGGCGCAAGCTCGCGGGCCGCGAGCTCCGCGGCGGTCAGCCTGAGGTCGAAAGGCACACCCTCCCCCGGCTGGCCGACAACCACGTAGTCGAGCCCGTCCGGATCGAGCAGCGTCGCGGCGACCCGATTGACGTCCTCGACCGTCACGGCCTCGATCAGCGCGTTGCGGCGCGCCAGGTAGTCGCTTCCGTAGTCGCGAAGCTGCATGACGAGGAGCATGCCAGCGATGTCGCGCGTGCTCGTGAGGTTGAGCGGGAATGACCCGGTGAGGTAACGCTTGGCCTCTTCCAGCTCTTCCTTGGTGATTCCCGCGTCGCGCATGCGTCGCCACTCCGCCAGCACGACCCCGAGGGCCGGCTCCACATTCGGATCGGCGAGCGAAGCCTGGACCATGAGCATGTCCGCGTTCTCGGCGTTGAAGAGGAAGCTGCTGATGCCGTAGGTGAGGCCCCGGCGCGCCCGGACCTCCTCTGTCAGGCGCGAACCGAAACCGCCGCCCCCGAGAACATGGTTCATGATCGTTGCGGCGTGGTAATCCTCATCCCGCCACGAAACACCCTCCTGCGCCATCAGCAGCATGCTCTGCGCCCCCGCTCGGTCAACCAGGACGCGCGCGGACCCCTCCGGGACCTGCCAGTCGCGGATCTCGTGCGAGGTCCCCTCGGCGGGAAGATCGCCGAATACTTCGTCGACAAGTCCGGCGAGCTCGTCCGCTCCGATATCGCCGGCAGCCGCGACGGTAAGGTTGTCGCGGGTGAAGACCTCGGAGACATAGTCTCGCAGATCGTCCGCCTCGAGCGACGCGAGCGTGGCGATCGTCCCGCGCGACGGCCGGCTATAGGGATGCTCCGGCATCAGCTCGCCATAGAGCGCCCGCCGCGCGAGCCAGCCGGGTTCCGAGACGTTGCGCGTGATGTCGTTGACGATCGCTGCGCGGACGCGCTCGACCGGAGCCTCGTCGAACCGGGGTTCCGCCAGCGCAAGCCTGAGGAGCTCGACCGCCTCGTCCAGCGTCTCGCGCGTCGTATAGAGCGAGCCGGTGAAGCGGTCGAAACCGACATTGAAGCTCATCGAGATCGAAAGATCAGCAAGGCGCTGCTGGAAGGCCTGCGCCTCGAGTTCACCCGCGCCCTGGTCGAGCAGAGCCGCCGCCATGTTCGCACGGCCGAGCTTGTCCTGCGGATCCGTCTCGACGCCGCCCTTGAACGAGAACTCGATGGCGACAACGGGCACTGCGTCGCTCTCGACAAGATAGGCGCTCACGCCGCTCTCGCCGACGACTTCCTCGACCTCGACGGCCGTTGCGGGCGCGGCATGCGCCGGCGCGATCGCGAGCGCGGCGAACCCCAGCAGCGCGAAGGCTGCATTCCTGTACATCATGGACATCCTCATCGCACCACCTCCTCGGGACCCGGAGGAGCGGCGGCTTCAGGGGGAAGCGGCGCGTCGGGCACGGCGGCAAGCGCGGGATCGGCAGGCAGCAGGTGGCCGGTAACGGTTCCGCGCGCATCACCGAGGACGGCCTGCGCGGCAGCGTTCACCGCCGCGGCGTCGACAGCCTCGATGCGATCCGGCCAGGTCTCGACATCGTCGACGCTTCCTCCCGTCGTCAGGGCAAGGCCGAAGCTGTAGCCCGGCGCCATCAGGCTGTCGCGCGCAAAGATCGCTCCCGTCGAAAGGCGCCGCACCGCCCGCGCCACCTCGTCCTCGGTCACGCCCTCCTCGAGTAGCCGCGCGATCTCGGCATCGATCGCCTGGCCAAGATCCTCGACGCCGGCCTCGCCGCGCGGCGTCGCGTAAAGCGAGAAGCGCGCGGAATCGAGCCCGTATGGAGAATAGCCCGCCCCGGCGCTGCTCGCGATTTCCTGATCGACCACGAGCCGCTCGTAGAGACGGCTCGTCTCGCCGCCGCCGAGGATCTCGGCCAGAACCTGCAGCGCATAGGCGTGCCCTTCGGGATCGACGCTGTAGCTCGGAGCGTCGATCAGGCGCTGCCAGGTCGGCACGCGCACCTGGTCGGAGCGCTGGACGACGAGCATGTCCGCGACCTTTTCAGGCTCGCGGGGCCGCACGCGCTCCGGGACGGGGCGCGGCGGCACCTGCCCATATGTGCGCTCCACCAGGGGGCGGGCAGTCTCGGCGTCGATATTGCCACTGAGGATGAGCACGGCGTTGTTGGGCGCATACCAGGCTTCGTAGAACGCCTCGGCATCCGCGACCGACAGGTTCGCGATCTCGTGCTCCCAGCCAATGATGGGGATGCCGTAGGGGTGGTTCTGGTAGAGGGTCGCGTTCATCTGCTCGGACATGCGGCTCGCGGGCCGGTTGTCCACGACCTGGCCGCGCTCCTCGATGATGACGCCGCGCTCGGGCTCGAAGACCTCCGGATCGATCTGGAGATTGGCCATGCGATCGGCCTCGAGCTCCATCATCGTGCCGAGCCGGTCCAGCGCGACGCTCTGGAAATAGGCCGTGTAGTCCCAGCTCGTGAAGGCGTTCGAGCGCGCGCCCTCGCGCTGCACGAGGCGGCTGAACTCGCCGTCGGGTATATCGCGCGTGCCCCGGAACATCATGTGCTCCAGAAAATGCGCGATGCCGCTCGCCCCGCGCGGCTCATCCGCCGCGCCGACCTTGTACCACACCATGTGGTTCACGGCGGGCTGTGCGGGATTGTTCACGACAACGACCTGCATTCCGTTGTCGAGCGTGAAGGTTTCGGGATTGAAGACCTGTGCGGCAGCGGGTTGCGGGATAGCGGCCAGCGCCGAGAGCGCTATACCGGTTCCCGCGAGGCTCGAAAGCCAAAGCTTGGAATTGATCATGGCGCTAAACTAGCGACGGGTAGCCTTCGTTCCAACCGCGCGAAGCGAAAACGCGGCCTCCTGACGCAGGCCGGCGATCACGCGGCGAACCGAGCGGGCGCGTAAGGCGTCAGGTCCAGGTTGGTCGCGATCCCCGAAACGAGCTGCGCGAGTAGCCTCCCCGTCTTCGGCCCGCCCGTCAGGCCGACATGGTGATGTCCGAAGCCGAGATAGGCGCCAGCAAGTCCGGGAACCCCTCCGATCACGGGAATCGAATCGGCGGGCGCCGGGCGGTGCCCCATCCAGGCCTTCTCCTCTTTCCAGGATATTCCCGGCATTGCTTTCCGTATCCCCTGCCTGAGCAAGGCCACCGGCGCGGCCGAGGCAGGCGCGTCGAGGCCTCCGAACTCGACGATGCCCGCGAGCCGCAGCCGGCCTTCCATCGGCGTTGCGACGAACTTGCCCGAGGCCACCATCACAGGCGCGCGCGGCATCGCGCTCGGCTCCCACAGGTCGAGATGGTAGCCGCGCTCGCTCTCGAGGGGGATGGCGAGGCCGAGACGGGCCGCAAGCCCGCGCGACCAGGCGCCCGTGGCGATCACCGCCGCGTCGCAGGCGAGCGTCTCGCCGCCGGCGCGCAGACCCGTCACCCGTCCGCCCTCGCGCGCGACATCATCGACCTGCGCCTTGATGAAGCGCCCGCCCTCCGCCAGCACATGCGCGGCGAGGTCCTTCACATAGCGGCCTGGATCGGCGATGCGACCATGATCGGGAAGCTTCGCCGCGAAAGTCTGGTCGGAACCGATAGCGGGATCGTAGCGCGCGAGCGCCTCGCCAGCGAGTTCATCCCAGCGGAAGCCGTGGGCGGCGCGGATCGACCAGCCGAAGGCGTCTCCGGCGAATTGCGCCCGGTCGCGGTAGAGATAGAGGTAGTCGCAGGGGATGATCCACTTCTCCGCTCCCGTGCCACCCGCCAGCGCCTGGTGATCGTTCAGGCTGTCACCGACGATCGGATGGAGGGCCGCGGCGATGCGCTCGACATCGGCGCGGTTGGCATGCCGGAGATAGGCGCGCAGCCAAGGGAGAAGCCTCGGCAGGTATGACCATTTGAGGAACAGGGGCTGGTGCGGATCGAGGAGCATGCGCGGCGCCTTCGCCAGCAGTCCCGGCACGGTGACGGGCACGATCGAACAGGAGGCAAGGACCCCGCCATTGCCGTAGCTCGCCCCTTCGCCGATCCCGGCCCGGTCGATGAGGAGGACGTCGTGGCCCTCTCGCTGCAGCCAGATTGCCGTCGAGACGCCGACGATGCCCGCCCCGACAACCGCCACCCGTTTACGCGTTTCCGCCATCGCCCTGCGCCCCCGCTCCCGCCTCTCCGGACGGTGCGCGGGCCACGGTAATGACGATGCGGCAGGCTGTCGAGCGCCGCCGGCTCAGGAGGAGCGGCCAATTCCGACCCGCGCCCGGTGCGGCGCGAAGAGGCAAGCGAAAGCGAGGATCACGCCCGAGACCGTCGCGATCATTCCCGCCGCGCTCACCGCATGGTCGGCCCCGAACCAGAGCGGGCCATAGCCCGCCAGGACATAGCCGAGGATGGCGGACAGGGTCGCGAAGAGAACGCTCCAGGCGACCTGGCTTTCGAGCCGGTTCGTCATCAGCCGCGCCGCCGCCGGCGGGCAGATGAACATGGCGATGACGATGATCGAGCCGACCGCATCGAAGGCGGCGACCGCGGCGATGGCGGAGACGGCGACGAGGGCGAAGGCGATGAATCCGGTCGGGAGCCCGAGAGTCTGGCCGAAGGCCTCGTCAAAAGTCGTGATCTTGAGCGGCCGCCAGAAGATCGCCGTGAGAACCCCGATCAGCAGCGTTACCCCGGCCAGCCGGCCGAGTTCCGCCGGGAGATCGGCGAGCGCCGCCGGATCCAGAAGCGATTGCCAGCCATCCGCCGAGAGCCAGATCAGGCTTTCGAGATTGCCGTAGAGCGCGTGCTCCACATCGAGATGGACCTGCCGCGTGTCGCTCTGCTCGAGCAGGAGGACGCCGAAGGCGAAGAGCGCTGTGAACACGACGCCCATCGCCGCGCCGGGCTCGATCTTCCCGAGCCGCTTGATCGCCTCGATGAGGACCACGGCGACGAGCGCCGCCCCCGCCGCGCCGATCATCATCGGCCATGTCGTCGCCACGCCGGTGACGAGAAAGGCGACGACGATGCCCGGCAGCACCACATGGCTGATCGCATCCCCGATCAGGGCCTGCCGGCGCAGGATCAGGAAATTGCCCGGCAGCGCGCAGGCGACCGAAGCGAGGATGCCGATGAGGATCGGCGTCAGGCTGAGCTGGACGAATTCGGCCCCCATCAATCCGTCCTTTCCACGATCGCGGGGCCACCGAGCCGGCGGTCGATCTCTGCGATTTCATCCGGCGTCAGCACCGCCTCGATGGAGGTGAGGCCGTCATAGCGGGCCGAGATCGTCTCGTCCCGATAAAGCTCCCGTGCGACCTCCCAACGGCTCTCGTCCCGCGAGACCTTGGCCGCCTGCGCGACGCCGGCCTGCGTCGCGACCCGGTCGGGGCGGATCAGGCCCGCGCGCCGCAGCACCTTGAGCGTCAGCCCGTCGAAGATCGGCTCTCCACGCGCGAGGGCGAGAAGGCCCTGCCGGAGATGCACCCGCACCTGGAAGCGGCGGTGGCGCAGGATCGCCGCCGCCACTCCCCTGACCGGCGCGACGGCGAGCGAGACCGCAAAGAGGCCGAAGGAGATCAGGACGATGATCGGTCCGGTGGGGAGGTTCGGGGCGGAGGCGGAGAGAGCGGCGCCGGCATAGCCCGCCACGCCTCCCAGCGCCCCGGCGATCCAGATCACGCGCCCGGTCCGCTCGGTCCAGAAGCGCGCCGTCACCGGCGGGATGATCAGGAGCGCGACGATCAGGATCAACCCCACGAGCTTGAGCCCGATCACGGTAACCGCCATGACGAGCCCCATCATCAGGAGGTCCGTCGCGCGGACATTGATCCCGAGCGAGGTCGCGAATCCCGGATCAAAGGAGACGAGCGTCATCGGACGCCGGAAGGCGAAGACCGTCGCGACCGCGAGCGCCCCGCCGACCGCGATGATGATCGCGTCGAGATAGAGCATCCCCGCCGTCGAGCCGAGAAGGAAGCTTTCGAGACCCGCCTGCCGCCCGCGCGGCATGGTCTGGATGATCGTGAGCAGGACGATGCCGAAGCCGAAGAAGACCGAGAGGACCGCGCCGATCGCCGCGTCCTCCGCGAGCCGCGTGCGCCGCGCGATCCATTCGACGAGGACAAGACCTATTCCCGCCGTGGCGGCCGAGCCCAGCAACAGGCCGACAAGATTGCGCCCGTCGCCCCCGAGGGCCACCATGATCATGAAGGCGATCCCGACGCCTGGCAGCGTCGCGTGGGCCACCGCGTCGCTCACCAGCGCGCGCTTGCGCAGGAAGAGGAAGGTCCCGCTCGCCCCGGCGGCGAAGCCGAGGAGCCCCGCGCCGATCGCCACGAGAGCGGCATTGTAGCCGGCCTGCAGCATCAGGGCGGCAAGAAAGGCGTCACCCATCGCGCGGCTCGGAAAGCCGGAGTTGGCCAATCTGCGCGGTCGCGAGCCGCCCCCCGTAGGTCTGCTGGAGGTTTTCCGCCGTGAAGGTCGTCGCGACCGGCCCGTCCGCGATCTTGCGGACGTTGATCATCAGCACGTGGTCAAAATAGTCGGTGATCGTCGCGAGGTCGTGATGCACGGCAACCACAGTGCGCCCCTCCCCCTTGAGCGCCTTGAGGATCGCGATGATCGCCCTCTCCGTCGCCGCATCGACGCCGGCGAGCGGTTCGTCGAAAAGATAGAGATCGGCATCCTGCGCCAGGGCCCGCGCAATGAAGACGCGCTGCTGCTGCCCCCCGGACAATTGCCCGATCTGGCGATCGGCGAAACCGGCCATCCCGACGCGCTCGAGGCTTGCGAGCGCCGCCTCCCGATGACGGCGGCGTACGAAGCCGAAGAGGCCGAGATCGCGGTAAAGCCCCATCATCACCACGTCGATGACGCGGGTCGGGAAGTCCCAGTCGACGCTCGCGCGCTGCGGCACATAGGCGACGCGAGAGCGCGCTTCCGCCAGCGGCTGACCGAAGATGCGCACCGTTCCGGAAAGCGCGGGGACGACGCCGAGCGCCGCCTTCAGGAGGGTCGATTTCCCGGCCCCGTTGGGACCGACGATCGCCGTCATGCTGCCGGGCGGGACGACGGTGTCGATGGAGAAGATGGCCGGCTTCTCCCCATAGGACACAGTCATCTCCCGGATGAGCAGCGGGCTCTCCGGATGATCGGACGGGCGCGAGACGCGCCCGTTTGCAGCGGCGAGTTTCACCGCGATGGCCATGATCGGCTCCTCAAAGTCCCGCGCCCAGACGCCCGTTCACGCCGCGTTCGGGAGCCTCGCCCCCCAGGGCCCGCGCGATCGTCGTCACATTGTGATCGATCATTCCGATATAGGTCCCTTCATAGGTTCCGTCCTCCCCCATCGCGTCAGAAAAGAGCTCGCCGCCGATCCTGACCGCGTGGCCACGCGCCGCAGCGCCTTCTATCAACGCGCTGATGTTGCGATCGGATACGGACGTTTCGACAAAAACCGCCTTGATGTCGCGCGCGACCAGGAAATCCACGAGTTCGGAGATGCGCGCCAGCCCCGCCTCGCTCTCCGTCGAAATGCCCTGGATGCCCAGCACCTCGTACTCGTAGGCATCGGCGAAATAGTTGAATGCGTCATGCGCAGTCACAAGAACCCGGCTGTCCTGCGGGACGCTCGCGAGAACGCCGCGCGAATATTCCGCCAGCGCCGCAATCTCGGCGAGATGGGCATCCGCGTTGGCGCGAAACGTCTCCGCGTCATCGGGGGAAACCTCCGCAAGAGCCTCGCGCACGGCGGTCACGACATGCGTCCAGAGCGCCGGGTCCATCCAGACATGCGGATCGAAGCGGTCGGCATAATCCTCGTGCGCGATCAGCAGGTCGCGCGGCACGGCTTCGCCCACCGCAACCACGGGAACGCGCCCGCCGAGATCGGCCATGAAGTCCTCCATCTGCGCCTCGAGATAGAGGCCATGCCAGAGGACGAGATCGGCCTTGGTCAGCGCGACGATGTCGCTGCGCGTCTGCCGGTATCCATGCGGATCCACACCCGGCCCCATCAGGGCGCGGACGTCGACGCGATCGCCCCCGACCCGCCGGGCGGCGTCGGCGATCATGCCGGTCGTCGTGACGACGCCAATCGTTTCAGCGCGCGCCGCGGACGTTCCCGAGGCCAGGGCCAGACTCGCTGCAATTGCACTCAACACCAGGCCGAACAGGCCTCTTCCCGCCCAACGCATCCGTCGTTTCTCCTGTGAAAAATATAATGACCGCCCCACAACATGCTTATGGGAATGATTTGCAAAAGTCAATGCAGTTGAAAACGATTCGCATCTGGCGCTTGCACATGCGAAGCATTTGGGTAAGTTGTGCCCATGATCGACATGCGACATCGTGTAGCCGAACTGGAGCAGGCCCTGCGGGCGAAGGGCGTGCGGATCACGCGCCAGCGCGCCGCCCTGCTGACCGTTCTGGCGCAGGCCGAGGACCATCCGGATGCGAACGAGCTCCACCGCCGCGCGCGGGAGATCGACGACTCGGTCTCGCTCTCGACCGTCTACCGCACGCTGACCGTCCTCGAGGACCAGAGCGTGGTCCAGCGGCACGCCTTCGAAGGCGCGCCCTCGCGCTTCGAAACCGCGGATGCTCCCCACCACGACCACATCATCGATCTCGACACATGGGACGTGATCGAATTCTGTTCGGACCGCATCGAACGGCTGCAGGCGGAGATCGCGGCGGAACTCGGCTACGACGTCGTGCGCCACCGGCTTGAACTCTACTGCCGCCGCCGCCCTTCGGAGGGCGAGTGACGGCTGCAGCTCGGCCGCATCCCGGCAAATGACATTGCCCGCCTGCCGCGAACGACGGAAAGTTACGCTACCTACAAAGGGGTAGGCTGCGCAGTATAGTTCTTCTACCAAGTAGACTCATCGCTGGTGTTGCTCGACGATACTCTTTGCGTGAATCTGATTTTTTCGGATGCGCGAGGGAGGAGAGCTCTTTGAATCCGGATGAATATCTTCATATGTCGCTAAAAAAGACTCCTGTCGTCATGTGGGCACAGGACCGCGATCTGCGCTATACTTGGTTGTACAATCCGTCCATGGGCCTGAGCGTCGATCAGGTGATTGGCAGGACGGATTTTGATCTCCTTGATCCGGTGAGCGCCTCCGAGTTGGAGAGGATCAAGCAGCGCGTCCTGACGACAGGAGAGCCGGCGCGTGAACTGATGCGCATCGTTCGGGAGGGCAACGAAGAATTTCACGACATCTCGCTGAAAGCGCTCCGCGAAGCTGATGATTCCATCAGCGGTATCGCCGGGCTTTCCGTGGAGGTCTCGCACCTTATTGTTGGACGAACTCTTCCGGTCGCTAGCCAGGGAAAAAACAAAGACAAAAAAGGTATGGACGGAAGCTCGCCATCATCGCGAACGTTGCAACGGGCCGAACTGCTGTCGCGCGAAACGCATCACCGGGTGAAAAACAGCCTGGCAATGGTTGCTGGATTCCTCAGGGTACAGCGCCAGGGCCTCACCAATGAAGAGGCGCGAAACATCCTCGCCGAAGCCGAGAGCCGCGTGCGGGCGATCGATGCCGTGCATGATCATCTTGCACGATCGCCGTACGAGAGCATCAACCTGGGCTCATACTTGCGGAGCCTGTGCGCGAACGTTTCCGGGGCAATGTGCGGCGCTGAACGTTTGAGTTACGACATGGCTGAAGAACGCATCGGCGTTAATGCGGAAAAGGCCGTCCATATTGGGATGATCCTGACGGAATTGCTTACGAACGCCCTGAAGTACGGCGCGATCGACGAGCATGAGAACTCCATCACGATCAGCCTCCGGAAGAATCCCGGGAAGCTCCTGGTCCTCTCCGTGGCGGATTCCGGCCACGGGCTTCCGGAGAACTTCAAGCCGGAGGAAAGCACCGGTCTCGGAATGCGGATCATCACGTCCCTCGTGCGCGGGCTCGACGGCGAGCTTCGCGCGGAGCCGACCTCGCAGGGCGCCAGGTTCGTCGTGGAATTGCCGATGCCGCCCTGACCGCCGACGCTGATCCCTCTCGTCAAGCCCCGGCATCGAGCCGGACCAGAAGGTCGTCGCGCAATGGCCTCTGCAGCGCCTTCGCATCTTCCCAGGGCGCCGAAAGCCAGGTTTCGATTTCCTCCCTCTCCGTCAGGATGACCGGCATCGCCTTTTCGTGGACCGGCCTGACGATCTCGTTCGCCTCGGTCGTCAGGAAGGCGAACAATTGATGCTCCGCGGGCTCCTCCCGGGCCTTTCGTTTTCCGCGCCAGGTCGTCCAGATGCCGGCGAAGAAGAAGAGCGGCCGCGTCTCGTCGACCGCGAACCAGCAGAGCGGCAACCTCTTCGTCACCGGGTCCCGCACCTTGCCGTATTCCGCGAACGAGGTCGCGGGAACGAGACAGCGGCTGGACGGTCCCAGCCATCGCCGCCAATGGGGCGATGCGACGTTCCTGATATTCGTAATACCTGAATCATGCTCGCCCTTGAGGAATTTCGGAGGCGTCGGCATGCCCCAGCGGGCGCGCACCAGTTCCCGCTCACCATCCGCGCCCGCCCGGACGATGGGCGCAGACCGATCCGGATAGATGTCTTCGGGCTCCAGATTTCCCGCGAAGTTGTGCATCGCTCGCGTGAATTCGAGGATAGCCCGGGGTCCCGCAGTGAAATTGTAGAGATTGCACATCCGCTGATACTGCCCCAGCGCCGGGGTTCACGCTACGACAAGACTCCGACTCATCCACGGCTCATCGAGCGCGCGCCGAACTTTGGACATGTTTCCAGCTTCTCTGTCCAAACGTGGGGATTTCGTCATGAAAACAACGTATCGCCTGATCCTGATCGCGCTCCCGATGGCGACGGCTGCTGCCGCCTTCTCGATCTTCAGTCCGGAGCCCGTCGCTGAAGCCGAAGACGCGCCGCAGGCACAAGTCGCGCCACAGGCGAAAGTCGCGCGGGAGCCCGTCGCAGCGCTTCCGCCACCCGCCGCGCCCGATCCATTGTTCATGCCGCCGCCGATCGCGATCGCCAACATTGTCCCGCATACCGAAATCGCCTCGGCGGACCGGGCCGCCGCGGCTGCGACCCTCTTCAGCACTGCCGTCCCCCGGCAAGCGGCGCCTCAACCCCCGCTCCCCCGGACGCGCGACGTACCTGAGGCGGGACTGCCCTCCCCCGAGGAAGTCGCCGAGATCGAGGAGAGGATGATGCGCGATGCTCTGGCGGCGCTGGAGACGGAGTCTCTGGAGCCGGACGATGCCGAACCGGAAGAACAGGAGCCGCTCGGGGATCTGGCATACGCCTTCGAGGAAGAAGATCAGGGCAGCGCCCTCTTCAGCCGGGAGGATATCGGCGTCATCCGCGAGGCGGTCCTGGTCCGGAACGTCAGGCCCGTGACCCTCGTCCCCTTCCCGCCGGTCGTCGGCGAACGCGTGCCGGATCCCGTCTACATCCACCCGATGCCGGCGGCCCTCCGCTATGCGCGGGAAGATCTGGCGCCCTATTCCTTCGTCGTGATCGACGGGAAGGTGGTGGTGATCGAGCCCGACGACCGGAGCATCCTCGCAGTGTTTCCTCTCTGACGCCCCTCCGGCGCGCGTTCACCCTTGACGAAAGAGCGTCTGCACGCGAGAACAAATAAAGAACAAAATGCAAGGAGCAGGCCGTGCGGAAATTCGACGGAGTTCAGCAGGAACGGTTGTTGCGCGCCCTCGGCGAGGCCCGGACGGCGCTCGTCGCCTCCGCCGAAGCCATGCCGCGCAAGAGCGTCCCCCGGGCCTCGCTGGAGCTGCTCGTGGCGAACATCGACGAGGTGGCGCAAATCCTGACGGGAAGCCGCGAATATTTCTGGACCCGGCCTCACGCGACGCCGGGCGAGTGAGGGGCTGTCGCGACGCCTACATCATCGACCGCAGCTTCGTCGCCATCTCGGCAGTTCCCGCGAAGTCTATCTTTCCGGAGCCGAGAACAGGCACCTCCGCCACGAGCACCGCCTTCGGCAGCCAGAGGTCGGGAAAGCCGCGCGCGCGGCCATGGCTGACGAGCGCCTCGCGATCGGCGTCCGGCCTTTCCGTCACGAGGACGAGCTGCTCCCCCTTGCGCGCATCGGCGAGGGCGACGACAACATGGGTATGGTCCGGCCAGAGTTCCTGGATCATGGCCTCGACGGCGCCGAGCGAGACCATCTCGCCCCCGATCTTGGCGAAGCGCTTGGCGCGCCCCCGGATCGTGACGAACCCTTCCTCGATCGCAACGATGTCCCCCGTATCATGCCAGCCATCGGGCGGCGCGATCAGGCGCGACGGATCATGCGGGTCGATATAGCCTGCCATGACATTGGGCCCGCGAACCGAGAGCCTGCCCCCTCCGGAAATTCCCTCGACCGGAGCGAGCCGCCATTCCAGCCCCGGCAGGAACGGACCGACGGTTCCGGCGCGGGAACGCTCGGGCAGGTTGCAGGCGAGGACCGGCGCGCATTCCGTGGCGCCATAGCCTTCGAGGATGGTCGTTCCGTAGCGCGACCAGAGCCGGCGGGTCTCGTCGCGCACGCGCTCGGCCCCGGCGATGACGTAGCGCACGCTCGCAAGGTCCTGCTCGCCGGCGGCCCGCGCATAGCCCTGCAGGAAGGTATCGGTGGCGAGGAGGAAAGTCGCCTTCGCGCTGCCGATGAGCTTCGGCACCTGCCGGTAATGCAGCGGGCTGGGATAGAGGAAGACCTTGATTCCGTGCAGAAGCCCCAGCAGCATTCCCGCCGTCAATCCGAACGAATGGAAAACGGGGAGCGGGTTGAAGAAGATATCGGAGCGGCCCAGCGCCCCCGAGGCGTGCTGCATGATCTGGGCGGCGTTCGCGATAAGATTGGCGTTCGTCAGGACCACCGCCTTGGGAGCGCCCTCCGCGCCCGAGGTGAAAAGCACCACGCCCTCATCATCGGGCCCCATCCCGGAGCGCCGCGCGAGCAACCGCGCGAAGCGGCTTTCAAACAGGGCGCGGAACTTGTCGAGACTCGTTATCGCGGCGCGCGCATCCTCCAGAAAGACAACGCGCCGCCCGGTGGCAATGGCCGCGAGCGTCTCGTCGAGCTTGCCGTCCTCGATGAATTTTCGCGACGTGACGATCACGCCGATCCCTGCAACGTCGCAGGCGGGGACGAGATTGGCCGGGCCGGCGGTGAAGTTCAGCATGGCGGGCACGCGGCCGAAGGCGTTCAGGCCGAAGAAGGTCACCGCAGCGGCCTGGACGCTTGGCAGCAGCACCCCGACGCGGTCGCGCTTGCGCGTTCCCGCGAGAAGCTTGCGCCCGAGCACCAGCGCCCCGAGGACGAGGCGGTCATAGGTGATCGGCTGGCGTTGCGGGTCCTCGAGGATCACCGTCTTGCGGCCGAAATCGCGGCGCGCGTCGAGAAGCGCCTCGAAAAGCGTGCGGCGCAGGACGGCGGGATTCGTCAGGGGAAGGGAGCGAGCGCCAGCTTCAGTCATCCCGCGACCATAGGACGAGGCGCAGGCAAATCAACCGCGGGGCGAACCAAAACGCGCGGCTACGGTTATCTCCGGATCAATTGTCATGCTTTGCGATCCTTCTGGAGATCCGATTGCTTTCCAACCGCAAACGTTTCTGGCGCAGGGCCCTCTGGATTGTCGCCGCCTTGGTCGTCGGCGGGCTCGCGACAATCGCCTACCTTAATCTCACATCGGGCCGCAACGAGATGCGCGCGACGATCGACCACCGCTTCGCCTCCCGCGATCCGCAATTCGCCCGCACCATGGACGCCACCTTGTCCGCCGGGATCGTCTCCGGCAACGCCATCCGCAGCCTCGTCAACGGCGATGAAATCTTCCCCGCCATGTTCGAGGCGATCCGCGGCGCGCGGCAGACGATCAACTTCGAGACCTATATCTATTGGGACGGGGAGATCGCCGACAGGCTCGCCGGGCTCCTCGCCGCCCGCGCCCGCGAGGGGATCGAGGTGCGCGTCCTGCTCGACTGGGTGGGCAGCCAGCCGATGGAACAGCGCCTGATCGACCTGATGGAGGAGGCCGGCGTCCAGATCGATCGCTTCCGTCCGATCCACTGGTACACGCTCGACCGGATCAACAACCGCACGCACCGTAAGCTTCTCGTGGTCGACGGCCGCATCGGCTTCACGGGTGGCGTCGGCATAGCCGACAAGTGGCGCGGGGATGCCCGGCACCCGGACGAATGGCGGGAGAACCACTACCGCGTCGAGGGACCCGTCGTCGCCCAGATGCAGGCCACCTTCGCCGAAAACTGGCGCGAGGCCACCGGCGAAACGTTGATCGGGTCGCGCTTCTATCCTCCGCTTCAGGAAACGGGCGCGCTTCGTGCGCAGTCGCTCCGGAGTGCTCCCTCACGCGGCGGCCAGGACCTTCATCGCAGCCTGATGCTGGCGATCGCCTCCGCGACCGACCACATCCGCATCGGCATGGCCTATTTCGTCCCCGACGACAGCGCGATCGCCCACCTTCTGGCGGCGCGGGAGCGCGGCGTCGAGATCGACATCGTCCTGCCCGGGAAGCACATAGACGCCCGCGTCGTGCAAAGGGCGTCGCGGCACTTCTGGGGGACCTTGCTCGAGGCGGGCGTGCGCATCCACGAATACGAGCCCACCATGTACCACTGCAAGTTCGTCATCGTGGACGACCAGTGGGCGACGATCGGATCCGCCAATTTCGACGAGCGCTCCTTCAGCCTCAACGATGAAGCCAATCTCAACGTCTACAACGAAACCTTCGCGCGCGAGCAGATCGCGCTGTTCGAACGCGATGTCACCCGCTCTCGGCAGGTCGAGCTCGAGGAATGGGCGAACCGCTCCTGGCTGGAGAGGTTCCGCGACTGGCTGTGGAGCTTCTGGCGGGCGCAACTATAGGCCGCAATGCGCAGCCTATCCGCGCACGTCCTCGCCGCCTTCCGCGATGAAGCGCTTCAGCTCGTCGAGAGAGGCGAAGTGAAAATCGCCCGCAGGCGTCGACGCGTCGATCGAGCCGTCGGAATACATGGTGTAGGTGTTGCCGCCGGATTCGTAGGTGCCGATGACGCTGCGGACCGGCTCGCCGGCTTCCTCCGGAACCTCGGCCGCCGGCTCCGCTTCAGCTTCCGGCGAGGCGGCGGTGGGGACAGGCTCTGCCTCGCGATCGACCGGCTCCGCTTCGAGATCTCCCGCCTCGGCCGATTCCGGCTCATTCCCGGAGGGGCTCGGCCAGATGTCCGGGGACGGCTCCGGGGGCGCATAGGCAGGCCCCCACGCAACCTCAGCCTCCTCTTCGGCGTCCGCATCGGACGGACCAAAGATTCCGCGCTCACGCGCGGTATCGTAAGGCGGCTCCTCGACCGATTGTCCGGCCGCGATCTCCTCGCCCAAAAGAGGTTCTTCCGGTTCGTGGACGGTGGCGGCTTCCTCCTCCCGCCCGGCGGCCTCCTCCTCGTCGAAGATTGCGAAGGGCCGCTCGATGTCGTCCGGCGTCTCCTCCCGTGGGGCGTGCTCGAGCGCATCGCGATTGGAGGCGGACGCCCCAGGGAACTCACCCTCCCGCGAACCGCCGGCGTAATAGGCGTATCCCGGCTCCTCCCCCTCCGAACCCTCGACCCTTGCGCCAGCGATCTCGACGCCCTCGACCGCAACGCCCTCGACCTCAACACCCTCTTCGGCTTCAGGCCCCGGCTCGACTTCCACGACCGTCTCTTCCGCGACAGTCCGTTCCGCAACCGCCTCCTCGGAGATCAGGACGTTCTCCCCGTTCGGCACCGCGGATTCATCTGCCTTCAGGTCCTCGAAACGCTCCAGCTCCTGCTCCTCGACACGGTCCTCCGCCTGAGGACGAGAACCCAGGAGCGCGCCGGCGATCGCCGCCGTTCCGGCGCCCGCCGCCGCGCCGAGCGCGACTGCGGCGACCGGAGAGAGCCCGCCCTCGGGCGAATGCGGGACTTGAGGATATTCGAGCCTGCGGCGGCGCTCGCGCGCAATCTCCAGCTCCCTCTCCCTCTCCCTCTCCCTCTCCCTCTCGCTCTCACTCTCGGGCTCGGGTTCCGTTTCGGCGGGACGGGTCTCGGCCAGGGCGGGCCGCAACTCCGGCCGCAGCTCGGGGCGCGGCGGCGGCGCGGGAATATCCCGGCTAGAAAAACCCGCTTCCTGCACCCTGGGCGGCGGCACAGTCTGCGCTCGCCTCGCCGCCTCCTCCAGCCGCGTCTCTACCCGCTTGAGATGATTGGCGAGCGTGGCGATGCCGGCGAGAACGACGCCGCCCGTGGCCACGATCGTCCCGGCGAGGACCTGCGTCCAGCCGCGTTCGATGATGATCAGTTCCCAGCCCGTGAAGACCGCCCACACGCCCCCGGCAACCATCGCGGCAGCGACGCTGAACAAAGCGACGATCATGACCCCTCACACCCAATACGCCCCAAGAGAACGTTAATGATCTTTAATCACGTTGCCAATGTCGCATCGCATCCCATCCCGGCTGCAAAAGCGCGCCCGGGCAGTTTTCCCGCCGCATTTTCGAATTTCCTGCAACGGAAACCCCTGCCTGCCCGTTGCCGTTATGCTTGATGGGGCTTACCTAAGCTTCACAGTGCGCCCGCGCATGCGCGCGGCGACGCCGGAATCGCATTGTCCAGGAGAGGAAAACCATGTCCTTCGCCCTTCCCGAACTGCCATACGCCTATGACGCCCTTCAGCCCTACATGTCGGCGGAGACGCTGGAATACCACCACGACAAGCACCACAACGCCTATGTCACGACGGGCAACAAGCTTCTCGAGGGTTCGGAATTCGCCGGCAAGAGCCTCGAGGAGGTCGTCAAGGGCTCCTTCGGCGTGAACCAGGCGTTGTTCAACAATGCCGGGCAGCATTTCAACCACCTCCATTTCTGGAACTGGATGAAGCCCAATGGCGGCGGCGCGATCCCCGGCGCGCTCGAAAAGAAGATCGTCGAGGATCTCGGCGGCGTCGACAAGATGAAGGAGGACTTCATCCAGGCGGGCGTGACCCAGTTCGGCTCCGGCTGGGCCTGGATCGCAGTCAAGGACGGCAAGCTCGCCATCATGAAGACGCCCAACGGCGAGAGCCCGCTCGTCCATGGCGGCAAGCCCATTCTCGGCGTCGACGTATGGGAGCACTCCTACTACATCGACTACCGCAACCGCCGCCCCGACTATCTCAAGGCCTTCATCGAGAACCTGGTGAACTGGGAATACGTCGAGAAGCTCTACAACGAAGCCGTCTGATACTTCAGCGGCCTCTCGTCCTGTGCGCCCCGCCCGGTCTCGGGCGGGGTTTTTTCATGACCGTGAAGAAAGCGCCCCGCGTGTCACGCCGTCCCGCCGAACGTGATCGTCACCGTCGTCCCCCCGCCGGGAACCGACGTCACTTCGAGGTTGGCGCGCGCGTTCTCGCGCAGGGATTGGGCGATGAAGGAGCCCAGCTTCCCGGTGCGGGGCCAGGACTCCCCTTCGGGCAGACCGATCCCGTCATCGGCCACCGTAATCATGCAGCCTTTCCCGCCGACCAGACAGTGGAGCGTCACCGTCCCGCCGTCGCGCCCCTTGAACGCGTGCTTGAGCGCGTTCGTCATCAACTCGTTGACGACGAGGCCGGTCGGCATCGCGACGTCCACCGGGACCGGGTAGGCGTCCACCTTCATGTCGAGACGGATTCCCTCGACAGCATGCGAGGCCATGAGGGACGTCGCGATCTGGCCGAGATAGACGCCGAGATCGACGCTCTCGGTCCGGCCGTCGAGGGAGAGCGTATCGTAGAGGATCGCGAGCGACCCGACCCGACCCGCCAGGCGCTCGAACCTCGCCGTGTCCTCCGCCCTGACCTCTCGCGTCTCCATGCGGATCAGCGCCGTGATCATTTGCAGGTTGTTCTTGACGCGATGCTGAAGTTCGCGGAGCAGGGTATCCTTTTCCCGAAGCTGCTTTTCGAGCTTTTCCCGGTCGGACGCCGGATCCGACGGGCGAACGAAAGCGACGAGCCGGTAGCAAGGATGACCGGCATCGTCTTCGATCACGTTCGCGTGGATGTCCAGGAAGGTTGCTTCCGCGTCGAGGCTGCGAAGTCTGAAGGTGCCAATCCTGTCCCGACCTTCCGCGATCGCAGCGACGAGCGACACGTCCGCCGGCTCCGCGATGACACGCCCCCGAAGGTGATCCCAGTCTTTCCTCTCGATTTCGGCAATGGATAACCCCGAGATCCTTTCGAATTCCGGGTTGGCGTAAACAATTACCTCGTCGCTGCGCAGATCCGAGACGGCGAGCGCGATCGGGACATGATCGAGGAACATCCCGAGATCTTCCTTATCGACCGACGTGGCGAATTCCGGGACCTCGGAAAGATTGTCTATTTGCTCAGCTTCGTTCAGGGGTTTGTTCATGCGCTGCCGAACCCTTGCGTTATCCGACAGGGTTAACATTCTCGAGGGCATTTGGATACGGCGCGGGCAAGCAAAGAATTTAGGCAACGCTTCGCACGACGCGACCGTCCCCGCCGATGCTGCAGCGCAGCTCCAACGCTTCCTCGCCTTCGCACGCGGCGAGCGCCTCGAGCGATGGCACGTCCCGCGTATCGAAGGTCTCGATACTGATGACCACCCTCCCCCCGCAGCACTGCCCGAGATCGGGTCCGAGCGCGTAGTCGCGGAACCAGGCGGGACCGCGGCCCGCGCGAAGAGCCTCCCCTGCATCGGCGAGCGCATCCCATTCGAGACGGCCGCCGCCGATCGTGCCGTAGAACCCGCCATCCGGACGCACCATCATGCACGCCCCCTCCTCGCGCGGAGCGGACCCGGCGACCGCGTGGACGCGCACAAGCGCCGCCGCTCCCTCGCTGAGGACAATCTCGACGAGCCTTGCGAAGACCATCACGGCAGGGGCTTCCCCCGCAGCGCCTCGCAGGCGCGCAGCACCGCTTCCGGCGTCGCGGGCGCGTCGAGCGGGACGGGGCGGTCCGGGGCAAGGGAATGGACCGCATCGCAGAGCGCGCAATAGACGGCGTTCGCGAGCATCAGCGGCGGCTCGCCCACCGCCTTCGAGCGGTAGATCGTCACCTCCCGGTTGGCGTTGGGATAGAGCGCGACGCGAAAATCGGCCGGAACGTCAGATGCGACGGGTATCTTGTAGGTCGACGGCGCGTGTGTGCGCAGCCGCCCCTGCGCATCGAAGACGAGTTCCTCGGTCGTCAGCCACCCCATCCCCTGGACGAACCCGCCCTCGATCTGGCCAATATCGATCGCGGGATTGAGCGACTTGCCGACATCGTGGAGGATGTCGATGCGGGTGATCTTGTACTCGCCCGTCAGCGTATCGACGAGCGTCTCCGCGCAGGCCGCGCCATAGGCGTAGTAGAGGAAGGGTCGGCCCTTCGCGTTGGTCCGGTCCCAGGAGATGACCGGCGTCCGGTAGAAGCCCGCCTCCGAGAGCTGCACGCGGTGCATCACGCAATCGCGGGCGAGTTCGGCGAAACTCACGCTGTCATTGCCGATGAAGACGCGGTCGTCGCGGAACGCGACCTGATCCTCCGGAATGCCGTGTTTTCCCGCGGCGAAAGCCGTCATGCGCCGCTTGATCGCCTCCGCCGCGATCTTCGCCGCCATGCCGTTCAGGTCCGAGCCGGACGAGGCCGCCGTCGGCGCCGTGTTGGGCACCTTTGCCGTCGTCGTCGCGGTGATCCGCACGCGCTCCAGCGCGATGCCGAATTCCTCGGCGACCACCTGCGCGACCTTCATGTAGAGCCCCTGCCCCATCTCGGTGCCGCCATGGTTGAGATGCACCGAGCCGTCCTGATAGACATGGACCAGCGCGCCCGCCTGGTTGAGATGCATGAGCGTGAAGCTGATGCCGAACTTCACCGGCGTGAGCGCGATGCCGCGCCTGAGGAAGCGCGAGGCGGCATTGAACCGCGCGATCTCCTTGCGCCGCGCCCGGTAGTCGCTCGTCCGCTCCAGTTCCCGGATCACCGCGTGGAGGATGTCGGTATCCTCAACCGTCTGACCATAGGGGGTGAGGTCGCGGCCGGGGCGGTAGAGGTTGTCGAGGCGTATGTCGAGCGGATCGCGCCCCGTCGCCCAGGCGATCTCGTCCATGACGCGTTCGATGGAGAGCATCCCCTGCGGCCCGCCAAAGCCGCGAAAGGCGGTGTTCGACACGGTGTTCGTCTTGAGTCGCTTCGTGTCGATATGGACCGCGGGCAGGAAATAGGCGTTGTCGGAGTGAAACATGGTGCGGTCGACCACGCCCTGGCTCAGATCCGCCGAATAGCCGCAGCGCACATTGTGCGTGACCTTGTATCCCTGGATCACGCCCGTATCGTCGATCCCCACCTCCCAGTCGCAGCGCATGTCGTGGCGCTTGCCGGTGAGCATGAAGTCGTCGTCGCGATCGAGCCTGATCTTGCACGGACGCCCGGTGACGCGCGCCGCGAGCGCCGCGATCGCCGCCCATTGCGTCGCCTGGCTCTCCTTCCCGCCGAAGCCGCCGCCCATGCGGCGCACCTCGCAGGTCACATAAGCGTCGGGGATGTCGAGGACGCGGGCGACGACGTGCTGCACCTCGGTCGGATGCTGGGTCGAGGAATGGACGTGGATATCGCCCTCCTCGCCGGGGATGGCCAAAGCCGCCTGTCCTTCAAGATAGAAATGCTCCTGCCCGCCGATTCGCAGGCTCCCCTTCAGCCGGCGCGGCGCGGCTGCGAGGGCCGCCTCCGCGTCGCCTCGCCCGAAGGCGTAGTCGGGCAGGACCGTCTCGCCCCGCGCCAGCGCGTCCTCGACGGTGACGCTTGGTTTCTCCGTTTCGATCTCGATGACCGCCATTGCGGCGGCGCGGCGCGCCACGTCGCGATCCCCGGCGACAACGGCGAAGAGCGCCTGGCCGTGAAACGCCACGAACGCCTCGGCGAACATCGGATCGTCCCCCATGGCGGGAGAGACGTCGTTCTTGCCTGGAATATCGGCGGCGGTCAGGACGGCGACGACGCCGGGACAGGAGCGCACGGGCGCGAGATCGCGACGCAGGATCCTGCCGCGCGCCTCGGGCGACATCCCGATCGCAATATGCAGCGTCCCCTCCGGTTCGCGCATGTCGTCGATGTACTGGGCGAGACCCTGGACGTGCCGGAGGGCGGAGTCATGCGGCAGCGCCTTCCGAACATGCCGCAAGGCGCTCTCGTCGCGCCCCTCTTCCCCCGTCATCGCCGCCGCCTGATCCGAACTGTCCATCGCCGCTTCACCATGTTGAAGGGATTCGCACCCGCCCGAGCAGGTTAGCGCCAGAGAAACCGCCTGCGCCAGCGCCAGATCCGCGCATCCCGCCGCGGCGGAACGAAGGACACGAGGCCGGCGTTGGAAGATCAAGATTCTCAAGGAGTAATCCGATGCTGAAGGGCGGCCTTTTTGGCTCATCGGAATTCCGATTCCGATCATCATCCTCTTGTTTCTCTTCGGCGTTCTCTGAGGTTTGACCGGCGCCCGATTGGCGGCGGGAGAGAGTTCATGCTTGCCGCCCCGGTCCGAACCGTGGGAGGAATGGCGCTCAACGGCCTACGCATGGCTCATGGGAGATCTGATGCCTCGCCTCGAGCAAACCCGCACAGTCACTTCCGCCGGCGTCTGCCTGATGCTCGGCCTCGCCGCATGGCTCAGCCTCGGCGCAGCCCTCGCCCAGGAAGAGCCTTGCCGCCCGCTAAGCTTCGACCAGGCGAGTTTCACCGTATGCGAGATCGATCCCGCCAGGCATGAACTCGTGCTCTATTCGAGCGACGAGGGGGGCGCTCCCTATGCCGGCTTCGCCCGCCTGCCGGAGGAGCTCGACGGCGCGCCCCTCGTCTTCGCCATGAATGCCGGCATGTTCCACGACGATCTCTCTCCCGTGGGATTACATATCGAGGACGGGGAGACGCTGCAGCGGATCAGCACGGCTCCCGGGCCGGGCAATTTCCACATGCTCCCCAATGGCGTCTTCTTTGTCGACGATGGCCGGGCGGAGGTCGTCGCCACCCCGCGCTACGTTGAGCGCGCGCCCTCCCCCGATCTTGCGACCCAGTCGGGGCCGATGCTGGTCATCGACGGGGAGCTTCACCCGCGCTTCCTGGAGAATTCGGATTCGTATCGCCGCCGCAATGGCGTCGGCGTGCGCGAGGACGGGACCATCGTTTTCGCGATCTCCGATAGCCACGTCACGTTTCATCATTTCGCCCGGCTGTTCCGGGACGCGATGAACACCCCGAATGCGCTCTATCTCGACGGCACGATGTCGAGCCTGCATGCGCCGCATCTCGGCCGCTCGGACGCGATTCGCCCGATGGGGCCGATCATCGCCGCCTATCACCGCCAGGAGCCGCGCGACGAGGCCGCCTCACGCGCTCGCTGAATCAAGCTTCACGATCAGCTCCGCCGGCAGCTTCAGTTCCGTCGCCGCGATCAGTTCCCGAAGCTGGTCGAGGCTGGTGGCGCTCGCGATCGGCGCGGTGACCGTGGGACGGCTCTTCAGCCAGGCGATCGCCACCTGCGCCGGGGTCGCCCCCAGGCTCGCAGCCGCAGCATCGAGCGCGGCGAGGATGCGAAACCCGCGCTCATTGAGGTAGCGGCCCGCGCGCGCGGCGCGGGCCCGGCCCGCAAGATCCGCCTCGCTGCGGTATTTGCCCGTCAGGAAGCCGGCAGCGAGCGAGAAATACGGGATGACGCCGATCCCTTCCTTCTGGCAAAGTGGCGCGAACTCGCTCTCGAAGCGCGTTCGTTCGCAAAGATTGTATTCCGGTTGCAGCATCTCGTAGCGGGCAAAGCCGAACCTCGCCGATGCCGCGAGCGATTCCGCGAAGCGTTCGGGCGTATAGTTCGAGGCTCCGATGACCCGGACCTTGCCCTCGCCGATCAGCTGGGAATAGACCTCGAGCGTCTCCTCGACGGGGGTCTCCGGATCGTCGTAATGGGACTGGTAGAGGTCTATGTAATCCGTTTGCAGGCGGGTCAGCGATTCTTCGACCGCCTCGCGGATGCGCGTCTTCGAGAGCCCCTTCTTGCCCGGCCCCATTTCGGAACCGACCTTCGTCGCGAGAATGACCCGGGCGCGGTTCTTCCGCGATGCGAGCCATTCGCCGATGATCGTCTCCGATTCCCCGCCCGCATGCCCGGGCGCCCACCTGGAATAGACGTCCGCCGTGTCGATGAAGTTGAACCCGGCGTCAAGGAAGGCGTCGAGCAGCGCGAAGGACATCTCCCTGTCGGCGGTCCAGCCGAAGACGTTCCCTCCGAAGCAGAGGGGCGACACGCGGATGCCGGATCGTCCGAGCTGACGCATTTCCATGATTAAGTTCCCCAGCGCATGTGCGATAGCGGGCACATTAGATCACAAACGCCGGATGGCTACGTGACGAAACGCGAAAGCGGTCGCGCGTCCCTGCCGTACATTGCGGGAGGGGCGCGGAACCTGTCGCTTCGTCAGCGCTCCTTCCGGTCCTTCGCCATCCCGGCGCGCCGGAGGGCCTCCGCCAGCGCGCCTCCTCCCGCCTCCGCCTCGGGACGCGGTTTCCGCTTGTCCGCCGGCTGACGCTCCCGGCCAGGGGCGGAGGAGCGGTCGGCCGCAGGCGGACGGTCGCGCCCGATCTCGTCGTCGAGACGCATGGTGAGGGCGATCCGCTTTCGCGCGGGATCAATCTCGATCACCTTTACCCGCACCACGTCCCCCGGCTTCGCCACGGTTCGCGGATCGCGCACGAAGCTCTTCGACATGGCCGAGACATGGACGAGCCCGTCCTGATGGACGCCGATATCGACGAATGCGCCGAAGGCGGCGACGTTCGTCACGACGCCCTCGAGGATCATCCCCGGCTTCAGATCCTTCAGCGTCTCGACGCCCTCCATGAAGGACGCCGTCCGGAATTCCGGGCGCGGGTCGCGGCCGGGCTTGTCCAGCTCCGCGAGAATATCGGCCACCGTCGGGACGCCGAAGGTCTCGTCCGTGAATTGCTCCGGGCGCAGCCCCCGCAACACCGCGCTGTTGCCGATCAGCGCGCGAATGTCGCTCTTCGTCGTGGCGAGGATGCGGCGCACGACCGGGTATGCCTCGGGGTGCACCCCGGAGCGATCAAGCGGGTCCTCGCCATCGGCGATGCGCAGGAAGCCGGCGCAGAGTTCGAAGGTCTTCGGGCCGAGGCCCGGAACCTGCCTGAGCGCCTTGCGCGAGGTGAAGCGGCCATTGGCGTCGCGATAGGCGACAATGTTCTGCGCCACGTGCTCCCCCACGCCCGAGACGCGCGCGAGCAGGGGCGCGGAGGCTGTGTTGACCTCCACCCCGACTGCGTTCACGCAATCCTCGACCACGGCGTCGAGGGAGCGCGAGAGCTTGTGCTCGGCGAGATCGTGCTGGTACTGGCCGACGCCGATCGACTTCGGATCGATCTTCACGAGTTCGGCCAGCGGATCCTGAAGGCGCCGCGCGATGGAGACGGCGCCGCGCAGGGAAACATCGAGCCCCGGCAGTTCCTTGCTGGCGAAGGCTGAGGCGGAATAGACGGACGCCCCCGCCTCGGACACCATCACCTTCGTGATCCGCATGTCCTTGAGGAGCGCCACGAGTTCGCCGGCGAGCTTGTCCGTCTCGCGCGAAGCCGTCCCGTTCCCGATCGCGACCAGATCGACCTGGTGGGCGCGGGCGTGGCGGGCGAGGATCGCGAGGGCGTCGTCCCAGCGCCGCTGCGGCTCATGCGGATAGATCGTGTCGGTCGCGACGACCTTGCCGGTCGCGTCCACCACGGCCACCTTCACCCCCGTCCGGTAGCCGGGATCAAGCCCCATCGTGGCCCGCGCGCCCGCCGGCGCGGCGAGCAGCAGGTCGCGCAGGTTGCCGGCGAAGATCCGGACGCCCTCGTCCTCCGCCTGCTGCCAGAGCCGCGCGCGCAGGTCGAGTTCGATGGAAAGCGACAGCTTGGTGCGCCATGCCCATTGCACGACCTCCATCCGCCATGCGTCGCCAGGCCGCCCGTGATCAGCGAGGCCGTAATGGTGGGCGATGCGCCCCGCCATCAGGCTGGGGGCGCCGGGAGGCCGGGGCGGCCCCTCAAGGAGCTTCAGGTCGAGCACCTCCTCCTTCTCGCCGCGATACATGGCGAGCACGCGGTGGGAAGGAAGCTTCGCAAGATGCTGGGAATAATCGAAATAATCCGAAAACTTCGCCCCCGCCGCCTCCTTGCCCTCGCGCACCTTCGCCGTCAGGAGCCCGCGCTCCCAGAAGGCCTCGCGCAATTGCCCGACGAGTTCCGCATCTTCGGAGAAGCGTTCGGTCAGGATGGCGCGCGCGCCGTCGAGTGCCTCTTTCGCGCCGGGGACGCCCTTCGCCTCGTCGACGAAGGGGCGCGCGGCGTCCTGGGGATCCAGGCGCGGATCGCTCCAGAGCCTGTCGGCGAGCGGCTCGAGCCCCGCTTCGCGGGCGATCTGGGCCTTGGTCCTGCGCTTGGGCTTGAAGGGGAGATAAAGATCCTCGAGCCGAGCCTTGCTGTCGGCTGCCTCGATCGCCTTTCTCAAGGCGTCGTCGAGCTTGCCCTGCTCCGAGACGCTCTTGAGAATCGCCTGGCGGCGCTCGTCGAGTTCGCGCAGGTAGCGCAGGCGCTCCTCGAGCGTGCGCAACTGCGCATCGTCGAGCATTCCCGTCGCCTCCTTGCGGTAGCGGGCGATGAAGGGAACGGTCGAGCCTCCGTCCAGCAAGGCGACGGCTGCCTCGACCTGCGCCGGGCGGACATTCAGTTCCTGCGCGATCTGCTGGCTGATCGAGGGCATGGGGCCTCCGTTGCGGCTAGGGCGGGGCCGGCATGTAGCCTTCGCCGGGCGCCTAGGTCAAACAGGCCTGGCCCGCGATTCACAGCCGCGCGATCACCATGCTGTGGAGGACCGCCCAGTAGAGAAGGCCGCTGGCGGCGAGGACGAAGCCGTGCCAGATCGCGTTGTGAAAGCGAAGGCTGTCCCGGACATGGAAGATCACCCCGACGGAATAGGTCGTTCCGCCGATCACGATGAGCCAGAGGCTTGTCGGAGGCAGCGCCGCCACGACAGCGTCGATGACGAGGATGCCGCTCCAGCCCAGCCCGAGATAGAGGGCAATCGCCAGCCGGTCGTAGCGGCCGGGCAGCAGGATCTTGAGCGCCACGCCGATCGCGGCAACGCTCCACAGCAGGATCATGAGCGCCCAGAAGGCGTATCCTCTTTCGATCTGCGTGAGGAACGGCGTGTAGGTGCCTGCGATCAAGATATAGATCGCCGCGTGGTCGTATCGCCGCAGCGCCCATTTCACCGGCGAGATCGGCCACATGTTGTAGATGGCGGAGATTGCCTTGACCGCGATCAGACCGAAGGAATACAGCGCGATCGCCGCCAGTTCGACCGGCGCCACGTTACCGGAGGCCAGCCAGACCAGCGCCGCCACGCCGATGATCCCCGCGAGAATGCCGACAACGTGGACAACCCCGTCGGCAATCATCTCGGCACGATCGTAGCGCCATTTCACCGCGACAGGCGGCACGTAATTCGGTTGCATTGCGGCTTTCAGCGGCTTGGGAACAGTTGAACAATGTCAACTATCGTGCCGCCGGAAAGTTCGCCGGCGGTGCGTCATGGCTCCGCGATCAGGTACTCCGTCGTCGCCTTGATCCGCTCCATGGCGAAACGCGAGGTGACGTTCTTCAAGGGCATCGTCGCGATCAGCCGCTTGTAGAAGCGGTCATAGGCCGCCATGTCGGCGACAGCGACGCGCAGCATGTAGTCGACATCCCCCGCCATGCGATGGAACTCCATCACCTCCGGCATGGCCGACACGGCCGAGGCGAAGCGCTCCAGCCATTCGCTCGAATGGTCCCCCGTCTCGATCGAGACGAACACGCTCAGCCCGAGGCCGACCTTCTCGGGTGCGACGAGAGCCACGCGCCTGACGATCACGCCGGTTGCTTCGAGCCGCTGCACCCGCTTCCAGCATGGCGTCTGCGAGAGGCCAACCCTGTCGGAAAGCTCCGCGACGGAGAGGGATGCATCCCTCTGCAATTCCCGCAGGATCTTGCGATCAATCGCGTCCACGCGAGCGCCTTTCATCCGGAAAAGCGCATAGCGGTTGCCAGCGCCACGATTAAACCCGTGGCGTTGTATAATTTTTCAAATCACGTGTAAACGTGAGAAATACGTGTCAGTCGAACTGATGCAGATAGGCGATGAGGTCCTCGATACGCTTCTCGTCCCGCAGGCCGGCATAAACCATCTTGGTGCCGGGGATCTTGGCGCGGGGATTCTTGATGTACTCGCGGAACGTGTCCTCGTCCCAGGTCAGGCCGGAATTCTTGTTGGCTTCGGAGTAATTGTAGCCTTCCACGGAGCCCGCCTCCCGGCCGAACAGGCCGTTCAGAATGGGACCAATTCCGTTTTTCGCGTTCGGGCCTACCTGATGGCACGCGCGGCACTGGGCGAAGACCCGTTCGCCTGCGGCGGCGTCCTGGGCATAAGCCGGAAAAGCCGAGCCAAGGACAATGGCGCAGGCGGCGATGACATGACGCATGGATTTCACTCCCTCTGGATTCTTCGCCTCGAAACTAGGGCGACTCTCTCGGGCGTCGAGTGATCAACCGATCACTTTTTTGACGAAGCGCTGCCCCCTGCTCGCCCCGACGACGCAGGCACCGCTGATGGGGCGGACATTTATTTTCCCCAACCCCTCGGCGAATGTAATCGTAACATTACGCAGAGGTATGTCCAGTTTGTTTTACAATGAAAAAGCAAAAGCGTGGCAACGGCCTGGGCCGCGCGTTTCCCTCCCCAACACAGGCATGGGGAGGGCTAGGAGGCGCAAGTGTGGGGCCGAGGAGGACCGAGAGCCTTCAGCCTCAGCCTCAGCCTCGCGAGGGATAGTTCGGGCTCTCGCGGGTGATCGTGACGTCGTGAACATGGGACTCGCGCAGGCCCGCATTGGTGATCCGCACGAATTCGGCGCGCTCCTGGAAATCCTGCAGCGTGGCGCCGCCGACATAGCCCATCGCGGCGCGCAGGCCGCCTGTGAGCTGGTGGAGGACGCCGGAAACCGGCCCCTTGTAGGGTACCTGCCCCTCGACACCCTCGGGGACGAGCTTCATCTGGTCCTTGATGTCCTGCTGGAAGTAACGATCGGCGGAGCCGCGCGACATCGCTGCGACGGACCCCATGCCGCGATAGGACTTGTAGGAGCGGCCCTGGTAGAGGAACACTTCGCCCGGCGCTTCTTCCGTGCCGGCCAGCAGCGAGCCGACCATGGCGCAGGAGGCCCCCGCCGCCAGCGCCTTGGCGAGATCGCCCGAGAACTTGATGCCGCCATCCGCGATGACGGGGGTGTTCGTCGCGCTCGCGGCCTCGGCAGCCTCCATGATCGCGGTGAGCTGGGGCACGCCGACGCCGGCCACGATGCGGGTGGTGCAGATCGAGCCGGGGCCGATGCCGACCTTGACCGCGTCCGCGCCGGCATCGATCAGCGCCTTGGTCCCGGCATGGGTCGCCACGTTTCCGGCGATCACCTGGACCGCGTTGGACAGCTTCTTCACCCGCGTGACCGCTTCGAGGACCTTGGCGGAATGGCCATGGGCGGTGTCGACGACGATGACGTCGCAGCCCGCGTCGATGAGCATTTCCGAGCGCTCAAAGCCGCCCTCCCCCGTCGTCGTCGCGGCGGCGACGATGAGGCGTCCCTGCGCGTCCTTGGCGGCGTTGGGATGGGCGACCTGCTTCTCCATGTCCTTCACGGTGATCAGGCCGATGCAGCGGAAGTGATCGTCGACGACGACAAGCTTCTCGATGCGGAATTGGTGGAGCAGCCGCCGCGCCTCGTCCTGCGAGACGCCCTCGCGCACGGTGATCAGCCGATCCTTCGTCATCAGCTCCGATACGGGCTGGGCCGGATTGTCCGCGAAGCGCACGTCCCGGTTCGTGAGGATGCCCACGAGCTTGCCCTTGTGGCCGGAGGGGCCGCGCTCGACGATGGGGATGCCCGAGATGCCGTTGCGCTTCATCACCTCGAGCGCGTCGGCGAGCGTCGCGTCGGGATAGATCGTGATCGGGTCCATGACCATGCCCGACTCGTACTTCTTCACCAGCTTCACCTGCTGCGCCTGCTCGGGCGCCTCCAGGTTGCGGTGGATGACCCCGATGCCCCCGTGCTGGGCCATCGCAATCGCCATGCGAGCCTCGGTTACGGTGTCCATCGCCGAGGCGATGATCGGCATGTTGAGCGAGAGCAGGGAGGTCAGGCGCGTGCGGATATCGACGTCCGAGGGCAGGACATCCGAATGCCCCGGACGCAGGAGCACGTCATCGAATGTCAAACCCTCGATGAACCTGTCTGCAACGATGCGCGCCATGGCCAACTCCTCTCGAGATCAATCCGGGCGCGGCTTCGAGCGGCGGGCGACGGCCCGGTTCGCGCCTGGAGTTGGCGAGGGTCCGTAGCATGCGGGTTACCCCGCGTCGAGTGCCTGCGACAGCGCATTCGCAAGTTTTTGTTGCAGCGCGAAAAAACCGCGAGGGAGCGGCGCGCGTTCTTCTCACTTGCAATGACGCGCTCATCGGCACGACATGTCATGAAACGAATGGATTTGAGGAAGGAGAATTTCATGAATCAGGATCGCTATCACAAGCACAGCCTGGGCAACCGCAAGCTCAAGCCGGAAACCCTGATGCTCGGATACGGCTACGATCCGCATCTCTCCGAAGGCGCGGTGAAGCCGCCCGTCTTCCTGACCTCCACCTTCATCTTCAAGAGCGCGGAGCACGGCAAGGAGTTCTTCGACTACGTCTCCGGCCGGCGCGAACCGCCCGCGGGCGAGGGCGCGGGGCTCGTCTACAGCCGCTTCAACCATCCCAATTCCGAGATTGTCGAGGATCGGCTGGCGATCTTCGAGGATGCCGAAGCCGCCCTCCTCTTCTCGTCGGGGATGTCGGCGATCGCGACCACGATCCTTGCCCTCGCCCGCCCCGGCGACGTGATCCTCCACTCCCAGCCGCTCTATGGCGGCACTGAAACGCTGATCGCCAGGACGCTTTCGAACATGGACATTTCCGGCGTCGGCTTCTCGGACGGGATCGACGAGGCGAGCGTGCGGGCGGCGGTCGCGGAGGCGCAGGGCAAGGGGCGCATCGCCGTCATCCTGATCGAAACCCCGTCGAACCCCCTCAACACCCTCGTCGACATCGCCCTGATGCGCCGGATCGCCGACGAGATCGGCGCGCAGCAGGGCGGGCACAAGCCGGTCCTCGTCTGCGACAACACCCTGCTCGGCCCGCTCTTCCAGAAGCCGCTGGCGCACGGGGCGGATATCTCAATCTACTCGCTCACGAAATATGTCGGGGGCCATTCCGACCTGATCGCCGGGGCGGCGCTCGGCTCGAAGGAGATGATGAAGCCGGTGCGGCAGCTGCGCTCCGCCATCGGCACGCAGCTCGACGCGTTCCCCTGCTGGATGATCGCGCGCTCGCTGGAAACGCTCTCGCTGCGGATGACGGGGGCGAATCGCAACGCGGAAATCGTCGCGGCGTTTCTGGCGAACCACCCCGCCGTCGCGCGGGTCCATTATCTCGGCTTCCTCGAACCCGGCTCGCCGGCGCGGAAGGTCTACGACACGCAGTGCGACGCAGCCGGATCCACCCTCGCCTTCGACGTCAAGGGCGGCGAGGCGGAAGCCTTCAAGGTGCTCAACGCACTGCAGGTGATCAAGCTCGCGGTCTCCCTCGGCGGCACCGAATCGCTCACCTGCCATCCGGCCTCGACCACCCATTCCGGCGTGCCGAACGAGGTCCGCGACCGCATCGGGGTGAGCGACGCGACGATCCGCGTCTCGATCGGAATTGAACATCCGGATGACCTTGTTGCGGACCTTGCCCAGGCGCTCGACGCGATCTAACCAAGGGGAAGGTCAATCGACAAAGAAGAAGCCCCCATGCGCATCACCGCCATCCGCGATATCGTCGCCCCGATCTCCTCCGATATCGCCAACGCCTATATCGACTTCTCGACGATGACGGCGAGCGTCGTTGCGGTCGAGACGGATGTCGTCGTGGATGGCCGCAAGGTCACCGGCTACGGCTTCAATTCGAACGGGCGGTATGCGCCGCAAGGCCTCCTTCGCGAGCGCTTCATCCCCCGGCTGCGCGACGCGGAGCCCGCCGCCTACCAGGGCGAGGGTGGCTTCATCGATCCGCACAAGGCTTGGGGCCTGATGATGAAGAACGAGAAGCCCGGCGGGCACGGGGAGCGCTCCGTCGCCGTCGGCGTCCTCGACATGGCGATCTGGGACGCGCTCTCGAAGGCGCACGGCGTCCCGCTCTGGAAGCTGCTGGCGGATCGCTACAATGGCGGCAAGGCTGACGAGAAGGCCTGGGTCTACGCGGCGGGCGGCTATTACTATCCCGGCAAGGGCCTGACCGGGCTGCAGGACGAGATGCGCTCCTATCTCGACCGGGGCTACTCGACGGTGAAGATGAAGGTCGGGCTCGTCCCCCTCAAGGAGGATCTCGCCCGCATCGAGGCGGTGCTCGACGTGCTCGGAGGCGACGGCTCGCCGCTGTGCGTCGACGTCAACGGCCGCTTCACGCTCGAGGAAGCCATCGCCTTCGGGCGGGCGATCGAGGGCTATAATCTGCGCTGGTACGAGGAGCCGCTGGACCCGCTCGACTACCTCACCCACGCGGCGCTCGCCACCACCTACGCGCCCCCGCTCGCGACCGGCGAGAACCTGTTCTCCCACCAGGACGCCCGCAACCTCATCCGCCACGGGGGCCTGCGCCCCGACCGCGACATCCTGCAGTTCGACCCCGCCCTCTCCTACGGCCTCGTCGAATACCTGCGCACGCTACAGGTCCTGCGCGACCACGGCTGGTCCCCGCGCCGCTGCGTCCCCCACGGAGGCCACCAGTTCGCCCTCAACATCGCCGTCGGCCTCGGCCTCGGCGGCAACGAAAGCTACCCCGACGTCTTCGCCCCCTTCGGCGGGTTTGCGGACGACATCCGGGTGGAAGACAGCCGCGTGGCGATGCCGGATGTGCCGGGGGTGGGGTTCGAGGCGAAGGCTGGGTTGTGGAAGGTTATGCGGGGGGTTTGAGGGGGGGCAACTCCGTCCAAACATCAAAGTTCGCCTCTCGCCTCGCGCGCGGATGCAATCATTTCTGTTAAGGTACTGCGTCATCTATAATTGACACGATTCTTGCGATGAAATCGACAACTTCACGTGCATCTTCTTTTGAAACGGCTAACTTTTTCTCCGCCGTTTCATCATAATCACCGTTATGCGAAATCAGATTTCGGCGATCGATTATGCTAGAAAGTTTTCTTTTTATACTTATTTCGTCCATGCTTATTTTATTGCTGATAAATTTCCACTTATGTTTCTCTGGCCATATATATGACAACCCATCGGATATCTTATCTGGGTGCTGAAAGCTCTTGAAGCGGATTGCGGTGTCAAGAAGCGTCCGGAACACAAGCACTGCGTTAACTGGGTCTGCATCCCTCAATGCAATTGCATTAGAGAAACTTATCATATCGCTCAAGAGTTTGGCCTGCAGCGGCAGCTTATTGCCAAATGCGAAGGTAGCCTTCTCGATGATAAGCCTCGAAACGTAATGGTCCATCGCAGACACCGCCGCGATCCACACGAAGCGAAGGCTAAATTCTGCCGTAAACCCTGCTTGCCTCTCCAGGTGGTCAAAGATGACCAGCGCTTCACGACACTCGCTAATGTGAGAATCGAAAATTCTTTTTGCAATACTAGACATTGACTAAATGCTTCACCTTACGTGCGAGACAATCAAAGATCATTGAAAATTCTGACACGTTCTTCTGTGCAGCAGCAAGGGAGTTTCCGCCAAGTCCACCCTCTCTCAGCATTTCTTCATTTAACGCGATGACTGGCACTTCATTATTACTTGAAATCTGTGCCAAAGATTGAAAATCAGGGATCCGCGCGAGCGAATAGCGACTAGAAGGAGATCCTGGCCCCATGTCAGGGTAAAGCTCAAATGCTTCCACATACTTGTCATCAGGAAGTGTCATACCTTCTTCATTAAGCTTGCTGACTAGAACTTCTTTAACCGTTCTGTCAATCTCTCGAATCCGTTCATCAAACTTGCGCGCTGCCTTGCTCGAGTGTTTGTTGAAGCGTGAAGTTAAGGTGCCCAAGAACACGGCCGCCTCTTGGTTGAGCGGGTACTGCGTATCCTTGTAAATGTGGTAAGATGTTCTTAGCCACTGGCTCCACTTTACCACTTTGTCAGAAAGCGTGTGCAATGCCATGATAGAGAAAGGATCAGGATTCGTAGGGACGATAAAACTATCTGCAGCAAGAAAAAGATTCTGATTGAGCGCTCCGAGGCCAGGGTTAAGATCAATAAGCGTGAAATCAATGTTATGGTGCTTCTCTATCAAGCCAATAAGGCCATTTAAAGCCCCCGGCAGATTTCGCAGCACAGACAATGTGCCACCAGTTTCTTGAGCAAGACTAAGCTGACCTTCATACGCTTGAAGATCTAAATGACCCGGCAAAACAAATAATTGATCGTTTCCAAGAGCTGTGGGACAATCGAATGCCTCGATAGATCTCGGCTGACCTTCAAAAACAGGCGCAACACCGGCCTTTATATTTGCGCCGCTAGTTTTAGGATCATCATAAAAACTGTCAAACCGCTCTGCGCCCAAAGCTACAGCCGTTAGGTTTACCTGCGAATCCCCATCAACAAGCAAAACCTTATGCCCAAATTTCGTTAAAATCCACCCGAGGTGGTAAGCAATTAGCGTCTTCCCCACACCACCTTTGTGATTGAAGAATGCAATTCTTTGCGCCATGTCGTGCTCAACTCTTTCTTGAAGTGGATTAGACCATATCGATCATTGTTTCGCGCGCAATGCAGGCTGATCGAGGCTTCTTGCAGGCTGGCGTAGGTTTATCCACAAATGAGTGTTTAGGGCTAGTGACTTCTACAGCAAGCGATGGATTTTGTGTGGGAAACCCTAACGAGGCAGCTATTGCGCCTCCCCCAACACTCATAACCCTACGCGCAAAGACCGCCCATCCAGCACCCTCAACGCCAACTTCGCATTCACCGCCCGCGCCCCCTGTCCCCCAAGAAACCACTTCCTTGCGCCATCCGCCCGGAATCTCGGGCGACGTCTTCCCGGCGTCGGCTCTTCCGCCCGCTCGATCACCTCCGCGATCTCGTCGATGCGGTACATCCCGCCGGCCACCGGCGGGGGCATGTCGCGCTGCTGGAGCGTCTGGCGGGAGACTTCCAGCTTTTCAGCGACGTCGGCGAGGCTGACGAGGTCCGGGCGGACCTCGCGCAGTTCCGTTCCCTCCGGCAGGTTCGCGATGATGGCGCGGGCGGCGGCGAGAATGACGGCTTCCGCGTCGTCCCCTTCCGCTTCCAGCTCGACGGCGAGGAGCTTCGGGTTGCCGGTGCCGATCACCGCATCCTCGAAGCCCGCGCCGAAAACGGCGTCGGACAGCTCGAAAGGATCGTGCGTTCCGGCAGGGAGCCCGAAAACAAGCATGAACTCGAACTGCTCAGCCATGACCTTCATCCTCGCCTTGAACCGGATTCATGCAGCCGCGCACCTTCGCGATCAGCTTTGCCGCATGGGACCCGGCATTCTGCGGTGTCGAACTGATGCTCATCTGGCAGAACTGCCCGCAGCGGCAGTCATCGGTTGGCTGCGGGCACCGAAGCAGCCCCCAGGCATGCCCCTTGCCGTTCCGCTTGACGACTGTCCAGCCGAGAGCTTCAGCCTCGCGCAACGCCTTCTCGACGTCCTTCTCCGGGTGCCTTTTCCTTGGCAAAAACCTACTCCGGAATTGCTATTTTGTCAACCGACAAGTTAAATCGGTGCCCCAGCGCGCAGCTTTGGTGACGTGGCGCAGAGGGGCCGGACCCGCTAGTGGTGTGTTGAACGCAGGTCCAAAATTTCGGCTGAATTTTCAAGTATATTTTTCACAACCTGTCGCAATTCTGAAGAATTAGGATTGTGTTCACTATACAAAATATGGAAGCGGGAGTGGTCATTATCATCGCATCCGCCAACTAGGCACACCGCGAAACCTTCTCCTGAACTAGAATGAATGATCCAGTGACCCTCGTCAGGAAAAGGTCCCTCTGCCTCTACTCCTGATGCGATCATCTGCGCCTTCAGCCAAAGCGTGAATTTTTCCCACTTGGGAAGCACGGCCGCCGAACCGGGCGAATCGTGAAGATATTCTGCCAGGGAATCACTTGGCGTCGCATCGGCTTCAAAAAGTTCTGGAGCTCTAAAATAATACTGAATCATCATTTTCAATCCAATCAAGCGAGTTTCGATTGAAGCATCATCAAACAGCAACTTCTAATACTCGCTTAAAGACGGACAACGAATCAGACCGCACGCTGGCGGCGCGCATGATCGCTTCGGCTTGGAGGCCAAGCGTGGTGAGGATCGCCTGCACCGCCGAGGGCCCTGATGGAGCAGCCTTCGCCGAGTATGCGCGATAGACCGCCCAACAAGCGCCCCCCACCCCCCATCCCCCACCCCACCGAATTGCTCCTTGGCCTGAACCATCGCTCCGCTCTATCCTCTCCCGGAGCCGAGGGGCGATGCGAGGGAGAGCAATCGGGTGGAGCGCGCGCAGGACCGCAAGGTTCTCTACCAGTTCGCCTATCGGCGCAGCCCGGATCAGGATGCGGCGCGGGCCCGCCATCCCGTGGTCGTCGTGGGCGCGGGGCCGGTGGGGCTCTGCGCGGCGATCGACCTGGCGCAGCGCGGCATCCCCGTCGTGCTCCTCGACGACGCCGACCGCATCGGCGAGGGCTCGCGCGGCATCTGCTACGCCAAGCGGACGCTCGAGATCCTCGACCGGCTCGGGGTCGGCGCGCCCTGCCTCGAAAAGGGCGTCACCTGGAAGCTGGGGAAGGTGTTCCAGGGCGAGCGCATGCTCTACCAGTTCGACCTCCTGCCCGAGGCGGGCCACAAGATGCCCGCCTTCATCAATCTCCAGCAATATTACCTCGAGCATTTCCTCGTGGAGCGGGCGGCGGAGCTCCCGGTCGACCTGCGCTGGCGCAACCGCGTCACCGGGCTCGACCCGCGCGGCGACGGGGCGCGGCTGACGATCGAGACTCCCGACGGTCCCTACGAACTCGAGGCCGAGTGGGTGATCGCCGCCGATGGCGCGCGCTCCCCCTGCCGGGCGATGCTCGGGCTGGACTTCGTCGGGGAGGTCTTCGAGGAACGCTTTCTCATCGCGGACGTGAAGATGCGCGGCGACTTCCCGCCCGAGCGCTGGTTCTGGTTCGATCCCCCCTTCCACGAGGGACGTTCCGCCCTCCTGCACAAGCAGCCCGACGATGTCTGGCGCATCGATCTCGGCCTCGGCCCTGACGCGGATTCCGCCGGGGAGCAGCGTCCGGAGAAGGTGGCCCCGCGCATCCGGGCGATGCTCGGGCACGAGGATTTCAGCCTCGAATGGGTCTCCGTCTACACCTTCCAGTGCCGGCGGCTCGCGCGCTTCACGCATGGACGCGTGATCTTCGCCGGGGACGCGGCGCACCAGGTCTCGCCCTTCGGCGCGCGCGGCGCGAATTCGGGCATCCAGGACGCGGAGAACCTCGCCTGGAAGCTGGCGCTCGTCATCCGGGGCGAGGCCGACGCCGCGATCCTCGACAGCTACGAGAGCGAGCGCTCCGCGGCGGCGGACGAGAATATCGGGCACTCGACCCGTTCGACCGATTTCATCGCGCCGCGCACGGCGCAGGAATCGCGGTTTCGCAACGCCGCGCTCGCCCTCGCCTCCGAGGCGGATTTTGCAAAGCGGCTCGTCAATTCCGGCCGCCTCTCGACGCCCACGACCTATGACAGCCCGCTCTCGACCCCCGACCGCGACATCTGGGCGGGCATCGCGCGGCTCGGCGCGCCCCTGCCCGACGCGCCGCTCGTCGCCGGGGACGGGAGCGCCTCATGGCTGCTCGACGCCATCGGCTCCGATACCGTGCTCCTGCACATCGCCGGCGACGCGCCGCCCCCCTCGCATCCCCTTGCCCGGACCCTCGTGATCGGGCGTGATTTCGCGGATCGCGAGGGTTTCTTCACGCGCCGCCTCGACGCGACCCCCGGCGGGACCTACCTCGTGCGTCCGGACCAGCATCTCGCCGGGCGATGGCGGAAGGCGGATCCGGAGGCGATCGAGGCGGCGATCCTGCGCATGGGCGGGCGCGCGCGAAGCGAGGCGGCCAGATGAAACTCGAGTTGGACAACCGCTGGAGCGATCCCGACCGCGCCTATCGCGCCCTGATCGAGGCGCATCGCGGGCTCTCCGACGAGGAGAGCGCGGCGCTCAACACCCGCCTCGTCCTCATCCTCGCCAACCAGATCGGCGATCACGGCGTGCTCGCCGAGGCGATCGCCCTGGCGCGGCGGGCGGGCCCCGCGCCGGGCTGCGGACGGGACGAGGAATGATCCGCGCCGACACCTTCACCTTCCGGCTCTTCGTCCTCGCCTGCGAGTTGCGCTCGATCTCGAAGGCGGCGGCGATGATGAACACCGCCAATTCCGCCGCGAGCCGACGCCTGCAGCAGCTCGAGGACGAGACCCGCGCGCAACTGCTCAAGCGCCGCGCCCACGGCGTCGAGCCGACGGCGGAAGGCCTTGCGGTGCTGCGCTATGCCCGCGACGTGCTACGGCTCGGGGAGCAGCTCGAGACGACGCTCGGGGATTACCGGGAGGGCGTGCGCGGCCATGTCCGCGTCTCCGCATCGAGCTCGGCCCTCGTGCGCCGCCTCGCCCGCGACCTCTCGGCTTTCGGCCGGGACAATCCGCTGATCCAGCTCGACCTCGAGGAGCGGCCGACCTCGGAGACGCTTCAGGCCCTGATGCTGAACGAGGCCGATCTCGGCGTGGTGGTGGACGGCCCCCTGCCCCAGGGGCTCGAGACATTTCGCTATTCCTCGGACCGCCTCGCCCTCGCCGTCCCGGCGACGCACCCGCTCGCGGGGCGGGACAGCGTCCGTTTCGAGGATCTCGTCGACGAGGAATTCGTCGCCCTCGACACCACGACCGCCGTCCATCGGGTGCTGGCGCGGGAGGCGCTGGCGACCGGGCGTACGCTCAGGATCCGCGTCCAGGTGCGCAGCTTCGAAACCATGTGCCAGATGATAGCCCACGGACTGGGCGTCGGCATCCTGCCCGACCATGCTGCCAATCCGCTGGCCGGCTCCCTCGGATTGTCGGTCGTTCCGCTCGCCGCCCCCTTCGCCGAGCGATCCTTCGTCGTCGTCATCCGGGCGGGCGAGGTGCTCGCCGCGCCGGCGGCCCGCCTGCTCGAGCACCTGCTCGCGACGACGGACTGATTTCGATTTTTTCGAAAACACCTTTCGCGAATGAAAGCTTCCAACGGGGCGCCGCAGCACCTTAACCTTTGGTAAACAAGGAGGAGCGAGCTTTGGCGCAAACCCAGGGATCAAGAGCGCTCGAGGGTCTCAAGGTCGTCGACCTGACCCGCGTGCGCGCCGGGCCTACCTGCGCCCGCATCTTCGCCGATTTCGGCGCCGACGTGATCAAGGTGGAGAGCCCCCCGGGGGTCGACCCGAACGAGGGCATGAGCGGGCCGCGCCACGGCTTCGACATGCTCAATCTCCACCGCAACAAGCGCTCGCTCACCCTCAACCTCAAGACCGAGGAGGGCAAGGCGATCCTCGATCGCCTGATCGCCGCGGCCGACGTGGTCGTCGAGAATTTCCGGCCCGACGTGAAGGAGCGCCTCGGGCTCGACTACGAGTCGCTCGCCGCAATCAATCCCCGCATCATCCTCGCTTCCGTCTCCGGCTTCGGCCAGAGCGGGCCGTACCGCATGCGCGGCGGCTTCGACCAGATCGCGCAGGGCATGGGCGGCCTGATGGCGGTGACGGGCGAGCCGGGGCGCGGCCCCATGCGCGCGGGCATCGCCGTGGCGGATTCGAGCGCCGGGCTCTACGCCGCCATGGGGGTGCTCATCGCGTTGCAGGAGCGCAGCCGCTCGGGCAAGGGCCAGTGGGTCCAGACCTCCCTGCTCGAGGCGCAGATCGGGATGATGGACTTCCAGGCGGCGCGCTATCTCGTCGACGGCGTGGTGCCTGGCCAGGCCGGCAACGACCACCCCTATTCGACGCCGATGGGCGTCTACCCGACAAGCGACGGGCACATCAACATCGCCGCTGGCGGCAACGGCAACTGGCGCAAGCTCTGCGAGGCGATCGGCCGCCCCGACCTGCTCGAGGACCCGACGATGCGCAACGAGCAGGACCGCTTCAAGGCCCGCCCGCGCCTCAACGCCGAACTCTCCGAAACCCTTCGCACGCGCAGCTCCGCCGAATGGATTGCGGCCCTCGAGCGCGCGGGCGTCCCCGCCGGCCCCATCTACAGCATGGATGAAGTCTTCGCCGATCCCCAGGTCGAGCACCTGAAGATGAGGACGCGCGTCACCCATCCGGTGCGGGGCGAGGTCGATATCGTGCGCACCCCGATCGGGCTCTCGCGAACGCCTGCGGAAGTCGTCTCGGCCTCGCCGGATGCGGGCCAGCACAATGACGCTATTCTCGCCGAACTCGGTTATGATGCGCAGGCGATCTCGCGCCTGCGCGATGCCGGCGTGATCTGAGGTGGCCCCATGAGCGACATGCCGACGATCCTCCAGGAACGGGAAGGCCACGCCGCGCGGCTGATCATTGCCAATCCCGCGAAGCGCAACGCCATGAACTATGCGATGTGGCGGGCCATTCCCGACCTTGTCGCCGAGAGCGAAGCCGATCCCGATATACGCTGCATCGTCCTGACCGGCGCCGGCGAGAATTTCTCCGCAGGGGCGGACATTTCGGAATTTGGGGAGCGTCGCTCGGACGCGGCTGCCTCCCGCGCCTACGACGAGGCCGTGAAGGCGGCCAATGCGGCGCTCTTCAATGCGTCAAAGCCCACGATCGCCCTCATCCGGGGCATCTGCTACGGCGGCGGCGTCGGCCTCGCCCTCGCCTGCGACCTGCGCCTCGCCAGCGACGATGCGCGTTTCAGAATCCCGGCCGCGCGCCTCGGCCTCGGCTACTCCCTGGACAATATCCAGCTCGTCGCCTCGCGCATCGGCGCGGCGGCCACCGCAGACCTTCTCTTCTCCGCTCGCGTCTTCGACGCAGCGCAGGCCGAACGCGACGGCATCGTTCGCCAGGTCTTCCCGACGGATTCGTTCGCCGCGGAGGCCGCAGAATTCGTGCGCCTCGTCGCCGGGAATGCGCCGCTGACGCTGGCGGCCGTAAAAGCCGCCCTCGTCGAGCTGGCGAAGCCGGAGGGCCTTCGCGACACGGACCGCGTGCGGGAAGCGGTCGCCCGCTGCGCAGCGTCGGAGGATTACGCCGAAGGGCGCAAGGCTTTCGCGGAGCGCCGCGAGCCGGAATTCCGTGGGAGGTAGATGACGGAACGCAGCGGGATCGAGAGGCGCGGCACTTCCAGGGTGCGCAAGGCCCGATCAACAGGACGACCCGCTGCATCACAACGAGAGCCCTCGGGACAGAGGGCGGGAGGTGGAACCATGAAAAAGCTTTCGGTCACCCTGGGCGCCGCAGCGCTCGCATTCGGTCTCGTCGGGGGAGCGCAGGCGCAGGACGCGCCTCTCGATCCGCCGGTTTCCCTTAATGTCGGCTACCAGAAGGTCGGGCATCTCGCCCCGATCATCATGATCGCGGACGACCTCAAGGAGCAGGGCGTCGAGATCGAACTGGTCGAGTTCGTGCGCTACGCCGATGCGCGCACCGCCCTGTTGTCGGGCTCGCTCGACGTCGCCTCCGTCGGCCCCGCCGATCTCCCGATCGCGCTGGCGTCGGGATCGGAGAACATGGTCGGCATCATGGGCGTCGGCTCCTCGCCAAAATACGTCATCGCCCGCGAGGGCGTGGAGCTCGACAGCTGGGAGGATCTCAAGGGCAAGAAGCTCGCGATCGCCCCCGGCTCCGCCGTGTGGTTCCAGTTCGCGGCCACGCTGATCGAGGAGGGCGTCCCCTATAACGAGATCGAGACGGTCAACATCCAGGGCGGCGGCGCGAACTTCAACCAGGCGCTGAAGGATGGCGAGGTCGACGCCATCGTGACCTGGGAGCCGTTCGAGTCCATCCCGATCATGCAGGGCTACGGCTATGAAGCGAAGAACCTCGAATATTCGCAGTCCGAGGCCGTCGGCGCCGAACTCGGCATCATCGTCGCGACGAAGGACGCGGCGGAGAACAAGCGCGAGGCCGTGCAGCGCTTCGTGAACGCCTACCTCGCGGCGCAGAAGGAACTCGCCTCCGACCAGGAGAGGTTCGCCTCCGCCCTCCAGACCCTGACCGGGCTCGACATGGAGGTTTCGAAGGAGATCGCCAAGAAGATCGATCTCGGTTCCGTCGTGACCGTCGACCAGGTGGAGCGGCAGGCCAAGGCCTTCCACGAGTTCGGGGTGATCCAGCGCGACGTCTCGGGCGAAATCGCGAATTACTGGGACACCAGCTTCGTCGAGAATGCGGCCAAGTGACAGCAGGCCGCAACGGCCTCGCCCCTTCCGCCGCAAGGCGGAGGGGCGAGAGCGACACCTAACCGGGAGCCGCGAAGCATGACCGCAACCGACCGCGTCACCGTCAAGACGAGCGCGCCCGCGGAGCGCCCGTCGCTCTTCGCCGGTCTCGGCGAACGCCTGTCGGGCGCGAATCCGGCCCGCAAGGTTCTCGGCCTGATCCTGCCGATCGCCCTGGTGGCGATCTGGCAGCTCGCGGGGACGAACGGATCCCTGTTCGGCGGTGCGCTTCCGACGCCTGACCGGGTCTGGAGCGCGTGGGTGCTCTGGGCCTTCGGCACGCCGACGCTCGGGCTCAACCCCTATATCGGCACCTGGTACGACAACGTCGTCTTCTCCACGATCCGCGTCGCCAAGGGCTTCGCGCTGGCGATCGCGCTCGGCGTTCCCATCGGCATCATGATCGGCTGGTCGAGGCTGATGGCCGCCTTCGTGGATCCGACGATCCAGTGGCTGCGTCCAGTCCCGATCACCGCCTGGCTCCCGATCTCGATCGCCATCTTCGGCATCCGCGACTTCGGCTCGGTCTTCCTGATCACGCTCGGCGCATTCTACCCGATCGTGATCAACGCGACGCAGGGGGCGCGCGACGTCGAGCGCAACTGGATCCGGGCCGCCCAGATGATGGGGGCGAGCAAGACGGACATCCTCCTGCGGGTCGTCTTTCCCGCCGCCCTGCCATCGATCTTCACGGGCCTGCGCGTGGGCCTCGGGATCGGCTGGACTGCCGTGATCGTCTCGGAAATGGTCGCGGTGAAGTCGGGCCTCGGATACGTCCTGTGGGACGCCTATTATGTCGGGCGCATGGATATCGTCATCGCCGACATGGTTTCGATCGGCCTCCTCGGCTTCATCTCGGATCGCCTCATCGTCTTCGTCGAGAGCTGGCTCCTGGGCTGGCGGCGCATGCAATCCTTCAACAACTGACCGGAGATCGACATGGGCACCATCTCCTTCGATCACGTCGGCAAGACCTATGGCGGCAAGAACGGGGTCCTCGCCCTCGACGGGATCGACCTCAAGATCGGCGAGGGCGAGTTCGTCGCCCTTCTCGGCCCCTCCGGCTGCGGAAAGTCCACCCTGCTCAACCTGCTGGCGGGCTTTGAGGATGTCAGCGAGGGCATCATGCTCTTCGACGGGGCGCCGGTGACGAGGCCCGGCCCGGAACGCGGCGTCGTCTTCCAGGAAGCGGCGCTCCTGCCCTGGCTCTCGGTCTGGGAGAACGTCGTCTTCGGCCCGCGCGTGCAGGGAAAGCCCAAATCCGAATACGAGGAGCGCGCGCGCGACATCCTGCGGATCGTCGGCCTCGAGAATTTCCGCGACGCGCTTCCGGTCCAGCTTTCCGGCGGAATGCGCCAGCGCGTCGGCATCGCGCGGGTCCTCGTGATGAGCCCGCGGGTTCTGCTCATGGACGAACCCTTCGGCGCCCTCGACGCCCAGACGCGCCTGAGCATGCAGCAATTGCTGCTCGACGTCTGGGAGACGCTGAAGACGACCGTTCTCTTCGTGACGCACGACATCGACGAGGCGATCCTGCTCGCCGACCGGATCTGCGTGATGTCGGCCCGGCCGGGACGGATCGCGAAGCATATCGACATCGATCTGCGCCGCCCCCGTTCGATCGACGATCTCACGGGTTCGGAATTCACGCGCTTCAAGGCCGCCATCATGAGCGAGATGCGCGCCTCCCTCGCCCACGCACACTAGAGCCTGCTCCAGGAGCCCCACGCATGGCCAATCCCCGCATCCCCTACAGGCTGTCCGGCGACCGCCCCGCCCTGCCGCCCTTCGAGGGCAAGCGGATCGTCGTGCATCTCGTCGTGAACGTGGAGCACTGGGTCTTCGGCGAATCCATGCCGCGCACCATCATCACGCCCCCGCACGGACGCGAGACGGTGCCCGACATCCCGAACTTCTCCTGGGCCGATTACGGGATGCGGGCGGGCATGACGCGCATTCTCGATCTCTTCAACGAGCGCGGCCTGCCCGCCTCGACCTCGATCAACGCCGGCGTCATCGACGCCTATGCCCCCGCCGCCGAGGCGATGCTGAAGGCGGGCTGGGAGTTTATCGGGCACGGGGTGCACCAGAAGGCGATCAACCATGCGGGGGCCGAGGCGGAGGTCCTCGAACTCGCCCTGTCCAAGCTGGAAGCGTTCACGGGCAAGCGCCCGCGCGGATGGCTCTCCCCGGGATTGCGCGAGACGGACGACACGCCGGACCTCCTCAAGGCGCAGGGCCTCGACTATGTCTGCGACTGGGTCGTCGACGACCTCCCCTCGTGGATGAACACGAAGCACGGGCCGCTGATCGCGATGCCCTACAATCTGGAGATCAACGATTCCATCATCTACGCCATCGAGCGTCACGCCTCCGGGCAGATGGCGGACCGGCTGGAGCGGACGCTGCGGCTGTTCGAGCGGGAATGCGAGAAAAACGTCCGCATTCTCGCCATCGGCCTGCACCCCCACCTGATCGGCGTGCCGCACCGCTTCGCGGAACTCGAGCGCATGGTCGACCTGCTCGAGGCGTCGCCGCATGTCGCCTTCGCCACCGGCTCGCAGATCGCGGACTGGTTCCTGCACAACGCCGAACCCGCCTGAGGAGCACGACGATGGATCTCGAACTCGAGGGCCGCAGGGTCCTGATCACCGGCGGATCCAAGGGGATCGGCCTCGCCTGCGCGGAGAGCTTCGCCGCGGAGGGCGCGGAGATCGTGGTCAGCGCGCGCGACCCGGCGCGTCTCGAAGCGGCGGTCGCGGAGCTGCGCAGCCGGTGCCAGGCGCAGGTGACCGCCATCGCCGCCGATCTGTCCCAAGCGAGCGAGCGCGAGCGGCTCGTCGCGGAGGCGGGGCCGATCGACATCCTCGTCAACAATGCCGGGGCGATTCCCGGCGGGAGCCTCTTCGACATCTCCATGGAGCGCTGGGAGGAGGCCTGGTCCCTCAAGGTCATGGGCTACATCCACATGACGAAGCTCGTCCTCGCGGGGATGAGCGAGCGCAAGACGGGCGTGATCGTCAACATCATCGGGCTCGCTGGACGCCAGCCGCGCTGGTCCTATATCTGCGGGGCGAGCGGCAACGCGGCGCTCATCGCCTTCACGGAAGCCGTCGGGGGCAAGAGCGTCGACTTTGGCGTGCGCGTCTTCGGGATCAATCCGACCGCCACGAAGACCGACCGCATCATGACCATATCCCGCCAATGGGCGGCGACCCGGTTCGGGGATGAGGAGCGCTGGGAAGAGGCCATGGGCCGCCTCCCCTTCGACCGGCTCTGCGAGCCGCGGGAGATCTCCGACGTCGCCGTCATGCTCGCCTCGCCGAGGGGCGGCTATGTCTCGGGAACCGTCATCGATATCGATGGCGGTGTGTCGAATTACTGATGTCGGCGGAAGGCGGGGGACGCTATTTCCCGGGCAGGACAACAGACCAGGAGCCATGACCAGATGACCGTCCCCTTCGACACTCACGCCGATATACGGGAGGCCGTCGCCCGCCTCTGCGCCGAGTTCCCCGGCGAATACTGGCGCGGGCTCGACCGCGAGGGCAGCTACCCGAAGGCGTTCGTCGATGCGCTGACGGAGGCGGGCTATCTCGCGGCCCTGATCCCGGAGGAATACGGCGGGGCGGGCCTCACGCTCTCCGCGGCCGCCGCGATCCTCGAGGAGATCCAGCGCGCGGGCGGCAACGGCGGCGCCTGCCACGCGCAGATGTACGTGATGGGAACCGTGCTGCGCCACGGCTCGGAGGAGCAGAAGCGCAAGTATCTTCCCGATGTCGCCTCCGGGAAGCTGCGGCTCCAAGCCTTCGGCGTGACCGAACCCGGTTCGGGCACGGACACCACATCCCTTAAGACATTCGCCCGCCGCGACGGCGATCACTACGTGATCAACGGCCAGAAGATCTGGACGAGCCGCGCCGAGCATTCCGACCTCATGATCCTGCTCGCGCGCACCACGCCGCGCGACGAGGTCGCAAAGCGCACGGACGGCCTGTCGGTCTTCATCGTCGACATGCGCGAGGCGCTCGGCAACGGCCTGACCATCCGCCCCATCCGCACGATGATGAACCATGCGACGACGGAGATCTTCTTCGATGACCTTCGGGTGCCGGCGGAGAACCTCATCGGCGAGGAGGGCAAGGGCTTCCGCTACATCCTCTCGGGCATGAACTCCGAGCGCATCCTCATCGCGGCCGAATGCGTCGGCGACGCGAAGTGGTTCATCGAGAAGGCGACGAATTACGCGAAGGAGCGCGTCGTCTTCGGCCGCCCGATCGGCCAGAACCAGGGCGTGCAGTTCCCGATTGCGAAGGCCTATGCCCAGATGCGCGCTGCCGACCTGATGGTGCGCGAGGCGATCGGGCTCTACGAGACGGGCGGCAATTGCGGCGCGGAGGCCAACATGGCCAAGATGCTCGCCGCCGACGCGTCCTTCGAGGCGGCCAATGTCTGCATCCAGACCCATGGCGGCTTCGGCTTCGCGGAGGAATACGACGTCGAGCGCAAGTTCCGGGAGACGCGCCTCTACCAGGTCGCCCCGATCTCGACGAACCTCATCCTCGCGCATCTCTCCGAACACGTGCTGGGGTTGCCGCGCTCGTTCTGAGCGCGGCCCCTCCCCCCGCTCAGGGGCGGCGGGCGTTCGCTCCCCCCGCCTCGACGACGACCCCGTAATCGCGCAGGGCCGCCTCTACGCTCACGATCCCGTTGCGCACGTCCTCGGCGACCTCCGCGACGGGGCGCATCCGCGGATCGCCCGTGCCGCCGCCGCCCGGCATTTCGAGGATCAGGCGGTCCCCAGCCGGGACCGTCTGACGGCCCTTCGGACGCAGCGTGAGCCCGTCGCGCGTGCGCACCGCGCCGAGCGCCCCGTTTCCGCCGCCCTGCCTTCCCCGCGCCGGATAGCGGCAGCGGTCGAACATCGCCGAGATCGCGAAGGGAGCGCCTTCGAGATGCTCGATCTCCATGATCTGCCCGGTCCCTCCGCGATAACGCCCGGCGCCGCCGGAATCCGTGCGGTATTCCTTGCGCCAGAAGACAAGCGGCGAGATCGTCTCGTTGATCTCCACCGGGGTGTTGCGCACGCCCGAGGGGAAGGCGGTGGCGGACAGTCCGTCCTTGCCGATGCGCGCGCCCGTCCCTCCGGTGTGAAAGATATTCATGGCGAAGGGCGTGGCGTCACCGTAATCGGCGTCGACCACACCATGCCCGCCCATCAGCATCGGGTTCCACAGGCTCGACGTCCCCTCCGCCGGCACCCCGCCCTCGAGCGCCTGCTCGAGGCAGCCGAGCACGACGTCGGGGAGCATCTGCCCGATCACGTGGCGCGCGGCGACGGCGCAGGGATGGGGCGCATTGAGGATCGAGCCCTTCGGAGCGGTGACCCGGACTGGATCGAGCGAGCCCCAGTTGTTGGGGATCTGCCCGCCGATCATGCAGCGCACGCCGAAACTGGCATAGGCGTCGGTATAGGTGAGCGGCACGTTGATGCCGTAGAGCGAGACGGGCGAAGTCCCCGCGAAATCGACATCGATGCCGCTCTCCGAGATCGTCAGGGCGCAGACGAGATCGACTTCCTTCTCGTAGCCGTCGATGCGCATGGCGTTGCGATAGGTCCCGAAGGGAAGCTTGCGAATCTCCGTGAGCATCGCCTCGCGGGAATTCTCGACCACGTAGTCGCCGATTGCGTCAAGATCCGCGAGATCGAATTCGCGCATCATGGCGAGGAGCCGGCGGCTCCCCGTCTCGTTGCAGGCCGCGAGCGAGTAGAGATCCCCCTCGACCTGGACCGGCTCGCGCACATTGGCGCGCACGATGTCGAGGACGGACTGGTTCATCTCGCCGGCCGCGGCGAGCTTCATGATCGGGATATAGATGCCCTCCTCGTAGACCTGCCGCCCGTCGGGGCCAAAGCCTCGCCCTCCGACATCGACCACGTGGCTCGTCGCGGCGAAGAGGGCGACGGGCCGCCCGTCCTGGAAGGTCGGGGTGACCACGGTGAAATCATGCAGATGACCCGTCCCAAGCCAGGGATCGTTCGTCACGTAGACGTCACCCTCCTGCATGGTCGCCGCGGGGAACTTGTCGAGGAAGAAACCCACGCTCGCTGCCATGGCGTTGACGTGGCCGGGGGTGCCGGTCACGGCCTGGGCGAGCATCCGCCCCCTCATGTCGAAGACGCCGGCGGAGAGATCCCCCGCCTCGCGCACGGAGGTCGAGAAGGCGGTCCGGATCAGGGTCTGGGCCTGCTCCTCCACCACCGAGAGGAGGCGATTCCACATGATCTGCATGTGGATGCGTCCAAGGGCGGAGGAAGCGGATGAAGACGGTTGCGCGGTCATGATTGTGCGGCTCCCGTTGACGAAGGACGGCGCCGAAGAACGAGATAGCCGATCTCGTTCACGTAAGCGTCGAAGGCGGCGGAGACGACGGTCGTTGTCTGGGGTTCGGCGATGAGGGCGGGGCCCGCGACACGCGCGCCGGGGCCGAGATCCGGACGCCAGTAAAGGCCGGCATCGACTTCCCGCCCGAGCCCCGGATCGAAGATGCGCCGCGTCTTCCGCGCTTCCGCCAGGGAGCCTCCCGGACGCGACGCCTCGACGCGCCGAGGCTCCGGCACCCGCGTCTGGAGCGTCAGCGTCCAGCTCAGGATCTCGATGTCGAGATGGGGGATGATGCGGCCATAGAGGGCGGTATAGGCCTCCTCGAAGGCTTGCTTGAGCACCTGCGCGTCATCCCTGACGATCTCGCGCACCGGAAGCGCAACGCTGATCTCGTGGCCCTGCCCCGCATAGCGCATGAAGGCCTGCCGCGTCTCGAGCAGCTCCTCCCCGGGCGCTCCGAGCCGCACCACGGCGTCCGCCTCGGCGCGCATCGCGTCGAGCGCCTCGTTGGCGAGGGCTGCGTCGAAGGACCCGAGGCGCATGTAGCGGCTGCGCACGACCTCATAAGCGATGGGAGCCTGCAGGAACCCGATCGCGGAGCCGACGCCCGCACCGGTCGGGACGATCACCGTGTCGAGGCCGAGCTTTTCCGCAAGGCGGGTGGCGTGGAGCGGCGCGGCCCCACCGAAGGCGATCATGGTGCGGCGCGCGACATCCCTGCCCCATTCGATCGCGTGGACGCGCGCGGCGTTCGCCATGTTCTCGTCCACAATCTCGCAGACGCCGAAGGCGGCGAGCGCAGTATCAAGGGAAAGCGGCTCGCCGATATTCACCGTCACGGCCCTGCCCGCCGCCGCCATGTCGAGCGTCACGGCGCCGTCGGCGAAGCGCTCCGGGTCGATCCGGCCCATGACCACGTCCGCATCGGTGACGGTCGGGCGCTCCCCGCCGCGGCCATAGCAGGCCGGTCCCGGCTCGGAGCCCGCGCTTTCAGGGCCCACCGCGATGCGCTTCATCGCATCCACCTGAGCGATCGAGCCGCCGCCCGCGCCGATCTCCACCATCTCGATGACCGGGATGCGTACCGGAAGCCCGCTGCCGCGCTTGAACCGGTAGACCCGGTCCACCTCGAAGGTGCGGCTCTTCAGGGGCTCCATGCCGTCGATGAGGCAGATCTTGGCCGTGGTGCCGCCCATGTCGTAGCTCAGGACCTCGTCGAGCCCCATCTCGGCGGCGATGCGGCTCGCCAGGATCGCGCCTCCGGCCGGTCCGGATTCGACGAGCCGGATCGGGAAGCGCACGGCGGTATCAAGGGTCGTGAGCCCGCCGCCGGACGTCATCAGGAAGAAGGGGCAGGCGAAACCCTGCTCGCGCAGGCGGGCGTCGAGGCGCGTCAGGTAGCGCCCGATCAGCGGCTGCACATAGGCGTTGGCGCAGGTGGTGGACTGGCGCTCGTATTCCCGGATCTCGGGGCAGACCTCGCTCGACAGGCTGATCGGGAGATCGGGAAACGCCTCCCCCAGAATTGCGGCGACCCGCTGCTCGTGGGCCGGATTGGCGTAGGCGTGGATGAGACCGATCGCGACGCTCTCGACGCCGTTCTCGCGCAGGACGGGCACGAGGTCGCGCACGGATTGCTCGTCGAGGGGGATCAGCGCCTCCCCGCCCGCGCTCAGCCGCTCGCGCACCGGCAGGCGCAGGGAGCGGGGCACGAGCGGCCGGGGGCGATCGACATTGACGTCATATTGCTCGAACCGGTTCTCGTAGGCCATCTCGACGGAGTCACGGAAGCCCTCGGTGACGATGAGCGCCGTTCTGGCTCCCTTGCGCTCGATCAGGGCGTTGGTGGCGAGCGTCGTCCCGTGGATGATGATGCCAACCTCCTCCGGCGCGATCGCGGCCTCGGCGAGCACCCGGTCGATGCCCGCGAGCACCCCCTCCTCGGGCGCGCGCGACGTCGTGAGGGTCTTCGTCGTGATGCGCCTTGCGCCGATCTCGAGGGCGATATCGGTGAAGGTGCCGCCGATATCGACGGCGAGACGCGCCGGTTCCCTTGCCCGCGATGCGGCCATGCCAGCTCTCCCGTTTTGAGTGCGAGCCGGAGGCTAGCCGCGCGCCTGCCCCCGGACAAGCGTGCGCCTGCCCATAGCGCCCGTGCGTCTTTGGCGCGTGAAGCCGGTCCCGCGCCTGACTAAAGTCTCGATGGGTCCGGATCACGCGGGCGCGATCAAGCTGGAGGATGAGGCATGGCGCTGTCGAGCAAGGGAATGCTCGTGATCTTCACGGATATTCCAGCCGCCGAGGAGGACGAGTTCAACCGCTGGTACGATCGCGAGCATACGGAGGAGCGCGTCGCGATCCCCGGATTCGTGCGCGCGCGCCGCTGGGTGATCGAGAGCGGTGATGCCCCGAAATATCTCGCCCTCTACGAAACCGAGACCTTCGACGTGCTGTCGAGCCCGCCCTACAAGGCTGCCCTCGCCGCCCAGACCGACTGGTCGAAGGCCGTGATGGCACGCTTCGTCAACGTCAAGCGTTCGGTCGCGCGGATCACCCGCGCCGCCGGGCTGGGAAGCGGCGGCGTCGTCGCCACGATCCGCCTGCGCCCGGATGAGGGAGCGGAAGACGCTCTGCGGGAGCGGGTCTCCGAGGGGCTTTCGGCGATCCTCGACGCCCCCGGCATCGTCTCCGCCTTCCTGCTCGAGAGCGACCCCGACCTGTCGAAGCCCCTGCCCGAGCAAAAGGCAGCCCTCCACGACGACAGCAACCGCGACTGGCTCATTTGCGTCGAGGCGACCGGACAGGAGGCGGCACGGGACGCCCTCGCCGCGAAACTGACGGACGCGGAACTCGCGGCGCCCGGCGCGAAGGTGCTTGCGCGCGCAGCATACCGGCTGATGTGGGGGCTTACCCGCCGGGAACTCGCGGACGAGGGGCGGCTTACGTCCTAGCCGCGCAAAGCCCGCGTCGCCTCGGCGTCGAGGGCGCGCCCGTCCTCGCGCAGGACGACCCCGTAGATTTCCCGCGCGGCCTTGCGGCTGACGACGCCGTCGCGCACGTCGTCCAGAACGCGCTGCGGATCGCGCGCACGCGGATCGCCCCAGCCGCCGCCGCCGGGAGAGGACGCCTCGTAGCGCAGGGCGGGGAGCGTCAGGAGACCGAATTGCGGCGCGTCGACGGGCTCGGTTCCGTCATGCGGATAGAGCGTCATCGCCCCCGCCGCGCCCCAGCCGCCGCCCCGGATGCCGTAGCCGCTTGGGGTGCGGAGCCCCTCGCCGCGGAACGAATAGCGCGCCGGAACCTCGACCTCGACGGCATAGTCGACGCCCGTCCCGCCGCGATACTCCCCCGCCCCGCCGCCGTCGCAGCGGAATTCCTGGCGCAGGAACCGGACAGGATAGATCTGCTCGTAGACCTCGAGATTGGGGATCGTCAGCCCGCCAAGGGTGCAGAGATGCCCGATCTGGTTGAACCCGTCGCGGCCCTCGATCGCCCCGCCGCCGGCGGCGAGGTTGTTGTGGTACATCACGAAGGGCTCGCTCGCCCCCGCGCGGGTGCCGGAGGTCACGCCGAAGATGTTGCGCGCCCATCCCGCCGAGGCGCGGTGCGGATCGGCCTGCGCCAGCGCCTTCCAGCAGGCGTGGATGATGTCATGGGCGGGAAACACCGTGCACATGGTCATCGGCGCCGGCGGGAGCGCGTTGATGACGGTCCCCTCCGGCGCAACGATCGTCACCGAACGGAAGCTGCCCTCGTTGCGGGGCATGTCCGCCTCGAAGAAGCTGTAGAGCGCCGTGTAGACGGCCGAATAGGTGTTCGCCAGCGACGAGTTCTTGAAACCCTTCATCTGCGGATCGGAGCCGGTGAAGTCGACTTTCATCGTGTCGCCTTCAATCGTGATCGTCACCCTGGTCCAGACGTCGACGCTCGAGAAACAGTCGTTGTCGGTGCGGTCCTCCCCGCGATAGACGCCGTCCGGCAACTCCCTGAAGGCGGCCCGGAAGCGCGCCTCCGCATAGTCGAGGATGCCCGCGAAGCAGGCGAGCGCCTGCTCGCTTCCCAGTTCCCGCGCCAGAGCCTCCACCCGCTCGGCCCCGATCCGGGTCGAGCCGAGCATCGCGCGCAGATCGCCGTCAAGGAGATCGGGCGTGCGGCAATTGAGCTTGAGGAGGTCCCAGAGATCCTCGCGCGTCCTGTCCGCCTCGACGAGCTTCATCACGGGAAGGCGCAGGCCCTCCTGGAATATCTCCGTCGCCTCGGGATTATAGGTTCCAGCCGCCCCTCCGCCGATATCGGATTGATGGGCGCGGTTGCAGGTGAAGGCCAGAAGGCTCCCGTCGACGAAGACGGGCCGGGCGATCACCCAGTCGGGGAGGTGGTTGCCGCCTGCCGCGTAGGGATCGTTCAGGAGGAACACGTCGCCGGGCGCGATGTCGCCCTTGAACCGCTTCACGATCGCCCGCGCCGCGAACCCGCCGCCTCCGGTATGGATCGGGATGCCGTCGGCCTGGCTGACCACCGTCCCGGCCGCATCTGCGATAAAGCAGGAGAAATCGTGAGCCTGGCTGAAGATCGGGCTGCGCGCCGTGCGCACCATCACCCGGCCCATCTGCTGGGCGATGTGGTCGAGGCGGTTCTGGACCAGCGCCAGCACCACCGGATCGAGCTTGCCTTCGCCGCTCATGAGCGCTCTCCCGCTTCGCGCAGAGTGATCAGGAAGTTGCCCGCCGCGTCGACGTCGAGCACATCGCCCTCGCGGGCGATCGCGGTCATGGTCTGCTCGGCGATGATCGCCGGGCCTTCGATGCGATGTCCGGGCCGCAGATCCGCGCCCTCGTAGATCGCCGCCTCGCGCCAGCCCTCCTCGAACCATACGCGGCGCGTGGAGACGGGAGCCGGGGCGCCGGTCGCGGGCTCCGCCCGGGCCGCCTCGAGCGGCGGGAGAAGGCCGAATCCCGCGAGCCGAAGCGCCGTGATGTGGATGATCCCGCCCGGCTGGATATGGCCGAACTGGCGCTGGTACTCGCGCTCGAACAGCTCCCGCACGAGCGCCGGATCGAACTCCGCACCCTCAGGCAGATCGACGCGCACATCCCATTGCTGGCCGCGGTAGCGCAGGTCGAGGGAGCGGCGGAAGGCCGCGCCCTCCCCGGAGAAACCCTCCGCCGCGAGGGTCGCCGCCGCACGCTCGGTTAGCGAGGCGAATCCCGCCTGCGCATCCGCCACGACCTCCTCGTCGAGCACCCGCATGAAGACCTGGATGTAATCCTGCCGGACGTCGGATTGCAGGAGCCCCAGGGCGCAGAAGGCGCCGGCCTGGCGCGGGACATAGACCCGCCGCGCCCCGAGCCTGACCGCGACGCTCGGTCCATGCAGCGGCCCGGCCCCGCCCGCCGGGACGAGGGTGAAGCGGCGCGGATCGAAGCCGCGCTGGACGGAGATGCGCTCGACCGCATGGAGCAGATGCTGCTCCACGAGCCGGATCACGCCCGCCGCCGCATCCTCGACGGAAAGCCCCAGCGGCTCCGCAATCCGGCTGCGCACCGCCTCGCGTGCGAGGTCCTCGTCGAGGGTGACGGAGCCTCCGGCATAGGCCCCAGGCGCGAGCCGCCCGAGGACGAGTTGCGCATCGGTCACCGTCGGCTCGGTCCCGCCGAAACCGTAGCAGGCCGGCCCCGGACGCGCCCCTGCCCCGCGCGGCCCGGCAAAGAGCATTCCAGCCGCGTCAACCCCGGCGATCGTTCCCCCGCCCGCGCCCACCGTGTGGATCTCGACTGACGGGATCGCCAGATGATAGCCAGCGATCTCAAGCGCGTCGGTCGTGGCGACCTGCCCCTCGCTCATCAGCGCGACGTCGCAGGAGGTGCCGCCGATTTCCATCGAGATGAGGTTGTCGTCCCGCAGAGCATTGGAGACCAGGTTGAGCGCCCCCACGCCCGCGGCCGGGCCGGAAAGGACGAGGTTCACCGGGCGGTCCGCGATATGCTCGACCGAGACCACCCCGCCATTGCTCTGACTCATCAGCAGCGCGCCGGGAAGACCGAGCCGCTGCAGTTCCGCGTTCAGTTCGCGCAGGTAGCCCACGACGCGCGGCGCGACATAGGCGTTCATCACCACGGTCGACGAGCGCTCGTACTCGCCGATCGCGGGGGCGATGTCGCTCGACGAAGATATCCAGGCACCTTCCCAGTTCTCCGCAACGGCCTGCGCCGCCGCCTGCTCGTGGCGACCGTCGGCGTAGCTGTTGAAGAGGCAGATTGCCACTGCCTCGACATCCTCTTCCCTGAAGGTCCGGCAGGCTTCGGCCACGTCATCGGCCACAAGCGGCTCGATCTCGTTCCCCCCGGGGTCGAGGCGTCCGCGCACCGGCAGGCGCAGCCGGCGGGGGACGAGGACCGGCGGGAACGGCTTGCGATGATCCCACGGGTTCTCGCGGATGCCGCGCCTGATCTCAAGGCTGTCGCGGAAGCCGTGCGTGGTGAGCAATCCGACCCGCGCACCCTTCCCCTCAAGGACCGTGTTCGTCGCCACCGTCGAGCCGTGCACGAAGAGCGCGCACCCGCCGAGCAGCGCCTCGACGCTCATCGAAAATCCTTCCGCCGCCCGGCGCAGCGCCGCCAGCACGCCTTCACCGGGATTGGCCGGGACCGACGGAACCTTGAAGATCCAGAGATCGCCCGCCGCATCGACCATCACCATGTCCGTGAAGGTCCCTCCGACATCGACTCCGATGCGCCAGGGGGAAGATGGCGCGCGGATGGGCTCGCTCGTCACGTCAGGCTCCTCGTTTCTTTCAGGGTCTCTTGAAACGACACTCTCAATATGTCGTCACTGCCGCGCCGTCGCGAGGGCCGGCAGCCATGTCGCGACCTCGGGGAAGATCACGAGCAAGATGACCGCGACGACCATGAGGAAGAAGAAAGGCAGCGCCGCATAGGCGATGGTCAGGATGTTGCGGCCCGTCAATCCTTGCAGGACGAACAGGTTGAACCCCACGGGCGGCGTGATCTGGCTCATTTCGACGACGAGCACGACATAGATTCCGAACCACAGGAGATCGATCCCCGCCGCCTGCACCATCGGCAGGATGATCGCCGTCGTCAGCACGACGACCGAGATTCCGTCAAGGAAGCAGCCGAGGATGACGAAGAGGATCGTGAGCGCGATCAGAAGCGTGTAGGGCGACAGGTCCATGTCGCGGATCAGCTGCGCGAGCGTGCGCGGAATGCCGGTATAGCCCATTGCGACCGAAAGGAAGGCAGCGCCGGCGATGATGAAGACGATCATGCAGGAGGTGCGGGTCGCCCCCATCAGGCTCTCGGTGAAGCTGTTCCAGTTGAGGGAGCCCGTCGCAGCCGAGAGGACGAGGGAGCCCGCCACCCCGAACGCGGCCGCTTCCGTCGCCGTCGCCCAGCCCTGGTAGATCGAGCCGATCACGAACATGATGAGGAGCAGCACCGGTATGAGGCGTCGCGACGCGTTCAGCTTTTCAAGGAACGACATCTTGAAGTCGTATTCGGGCACCCGGTCCGGGTTCAGCATCGACCAGATTGCCGCGTAGCCCATGAACAGGGCGGCGACCATGATCCCCGGCAGGATTCCCGCGATGAAGAGCTGGACGATCGAAACCTCCGCCGAGACGCCATAGACGATCAGGATGATCGAGGGCGGGATCAGCAGGCCGAGCGTGCCCGATCCGGCAAGCGTGCCGATGATCAGCTTCTCGTCGTAGCCGCGGCGCGTGAGTTCGGGGATGGCCATCTTGCCGACCGTCAGCGCGGTGGCGGCGGAGCTGCCGCTGACGGCGGCAAAGACGGCGCAGCCGAGGATGTTCACGTGGATCAGGCGACCCGGAATGCGTCCGAGCCACGGGGCGAGCCCCTTGAACATGTCTTCGGAGAGCTTCGTGCGGAAGAGGATTTCACCCATCCAGACGAAGAGCGGCAGCGACGCGAGGGTCCAGGTCGCCGTCGCCCCCCAGACGCTGGTCGACATGATCAGGCCGGCGGGCGCGTTGCTGAACACCGTGATGGCGACGAGCCCGACGGCGGCAAGCGACATCGCTACCCAGAACCCGCCTCCGAGCAGGGCGAAGAGCGCGACGACGAGGATGATGGACTGCGTCAGGAGATCCACGAGTGTCGCCCTATGTCTTGTCGATCGTGGCGTCCTCGCGCTCGCGCATGACCACGTCTCTCGAATCGTCAAAGGATGGAATGCCGCCGGCGAGGATGTGGAAGAACTCCTCCACGAGGGCGATGGTCAGCATCACGAGGCCGAGCAGCATCGCGCCCTGCGGGATGGCGAGCGGGATCGCGAGCAGGCCGTCGGAAACCTCCTTGAATCGCAGCGAGTCAGCGACGAGCCGCCACGTGTACCAGGAGAAGTAGCCCATCAGCGCGATCCCGAGGGAAACGCCGACCAGATCGGCGGCGCGCCGCAGCTTCACCGGGAGATAATGCAGCAGCAGCGATACGCGGATGTGGCTGCCGGCGCGGAAGGAATAGGCCAACGCCAGGAAGCTCGTCGCTGCCAGCAGGAACGCGGCCGCCTCGTTGACGCCGGGAACCAGCACGCCGAAGAAGCGCCCGATGATCTGCGCGAGCATCAGCGCCGCGATCATGGCGAGGGCGATGGCGGCCACGACGCCGCAGGCCTTGTAGGCGAAGTCGAGCGCGAGGCGGAGAATGCGCATGGCTGCGGTCAATCGCTTTCAACTGTTTCAATAGGACGCGCCACCCGTCTCCGGGTGGCGCGCAGACCGGCCGAAGCGGCCAGTTCACATGGCGTTGTAGGCGTCGATCACGCGCTGTCCGCGCTCACCGGCCTTCTCGAGCCATTCCTGCGTCATCTGCTCGCCGATTTCCTCGAGCTGCGTCTTCAGCGTGTCGCTCGGCGGAAGGACGTTCATGCCGTTGGAGGCGAGTTCCTCGGCGGCCTTCTCGCCCTCCTTGCGCGCCTGTTCCCAGACCCGCTTCTCGGCATTCGCCGCCGCTGTGCGAACCGCCTCCTGGACGTCAGGCTCGAGGGCCTCGAAAGCGTCCTTGTTCACGAACACGATGTTCTTGGGATGCATCGCGTCGGTGGTGTAGAAATAGTCGAGGAAGTCCCACGACTGCACGTCCACGCCGGTCGTAGCCGAAGTCAGCATGGAGCTGACGACGCCCGTCGAGAAGGCCTGCGGCACCTCCGCATACTGCACCGTCGTCGGCACCGCGCCCATCAGCTCGGCAAGGCGCGAGGTCGCCGCATTGTAGGCGCGGAAACGCTGACCTTCCATTGCCGAGATGTCGTCAACGGCGGTCTGGCTGTAGAGCCCCTGCCCCGGCCAGACACCGCTGAAGAGCACGATCAGGTCCTCTTCCGCGAAGACCTCCTCGAGGACCGGCTTCTGGGCCTTCCAGAGCTTCTCGGCGTTGTCGAAACCGGCGGCGAGGAAGGGAACGCCGTCGACCTCGAAGATCGCGTTCTCGTTCCCGTAGGCCGACATCAGCACTTCGCCGATCTGCGCCTGTCCGGTACGGACCGCCCGCTTGATCTCTGGCATCTTGAAGAGCGACGCGCCGCTATGCACGGTGATCTCAAGCTTTCCGCCGGAAAGCTCCTTCACCTCTTCCGCGAACTGGATGACGTTCTGAGTGAGGTAGTTGCCGTCCGGATAGGGCGTCGGCATGTCCCAGGTCTCGGCGCTCGCCGCGACCGAAAATCCCAATGTTGTGGTGGCCAGAATCGCGCCTGCGAACAGGTTTCGCATTGTTTTCTCCCTTTCAAACCGCTCCCCAACGGCTCGTTTCAAGCCGCTCTCCGTGCGCGGCTTTTCCGCCGCGCGATTGATGGGCACAGCCTGTCCATGCACTCACGCTTGGTCAAGAGTTAACTTTAGGTAATGGCCATTGCGGTGCGACGTTTGCCTCACACGCGACCCAGCACCGCCTGCCTGAACCGGGTCCGCAGGTAGTGCCCGTCGCGCGAAGGCATGACGCGGGGCAATTCACCTCCCGCGATCTTGAAGGTGGCGAGCACCGCCCCCGCCTCCTGCAGGAGCAGTTCCCGCGCCGCCGCGAGATCGAGGGGCGCGCGGAAGCTTTCGGCCCGCGCGAATCCGCAGGCTCGGGCGATCGCGGGGATATCGACGCCGGCGCCCGTATGGCTCGGCTGCCCGCCCGTTTCGCCGTAGCGCTCGTTGTCGAGGATGGCGAGGGCGAGATTGCCCGGCTTCTTTGCGCCGATCGTCGCGAGCGCCCCCAGAGCCATCAGCAATTCCCCGTCGCCGGCGATGACGAGGACGCGGTCGGAGGGGCGCGCGAGCGCGAGGCCGAGCCCCACTGTCGCAGCACTCCCCATGGCGCCCCAGAGATAGAAGTTGCGCGGATCATCGCCCGCCGCCGCCACGTCGTAGGTGGGCGAGCCAAGGCTCGTCACCACGAGGAGATTGTCCGGACGGTCCCGCAGCAGCCCCGCCACCAGTTCCCGCCTGTCGATGCCCATGTTCGTCATGTTCCGCGCCCGCCTCAGAATGTCTTCGCGCCGATGAGCTTCTGCGAGAGCAGAAGCGCGACCGGGGTGCCGCCGTCGAAGCACATAGACATCGCCGCCCGCGCCGCGCCGCCGACCTCGTCCGCCCTGTCGATCCGGTGCACGACGAAGCCGCCGGCCTGGAGCGCCGCCTCGGTGCCCTGTCCCATCGCGACTTGCCAGGGATTGAACTCGCCCCACTCGCCGCGCATCGTGATGATCGTCACCATCGGAAATCCGCAATTGCGGATCAGCGAGAAGGTGTTGACGCAGTTGCCGACACCGCTCGACTGCATCAGCAGCACGCCGCGCTGGCCGCCGAGATGCGCGCCCGCGAGGACGCCGATCCCCTCCTCCTCCGTGGTCAGCACGGTCGTCTCGATGGACGGGTCCGCATGGCAAGCGAGGATGAGGCTCGCATGCCCGGCATCGGGCACATACGCCATCTGCCGTACATCCGCCGCCGTGAAGGCCTCGTGGATGTCCCTGCGCCAGTCTCCCGGCGCCCATTCGAATCCCTGCGGCAACGCTTCCTCCGTTCGTCCCGTCTTCGTCGAAGGGACCATAAGACAGTTCGCGCCGATACGGGCGGGGTGCGGCAGGCGCTGATTGCCAATTCCATCTGCGAAGGATCAGGAGGCCCCCCGCTCAGGCGAGGAAGGCGCGGATGACGAGGCCGACGGCAAGCACCGCCGCCACGCCCATCGCCCAGAAGGCGACGAACCAGAGGATGCGCCGCAGCCCCTCATTCATGCGCGCCATCAGTGATAGCCCTCGTCCGGATCCACCTTGCCGCGGAAGACCCAGTAGGCGTAGGTGGTGTAGATCAGGATCATCGGCACGAGCACCAGCGCGCCCACGAGCAGGAACCACAGGCTTTCGTCCGGCGCCGCCGCTTCCCAGATCGTGAGGCTCGGCGGGATCATGTTCGGATAGAAGCTGATGCCCAGCCCGACGAATGAAAGCACGAACATCGAGAGGGCGGCGAGGAAGGGCCAGGCGTCCCGGCCGTCACGCAAGCCCTTGACGAAGACGAAGAGCGCGACGAGCAGCAAAGCCGGGACCCAGATCGTGAAAAGCACGTTCGGCATCTCGAACCAGCGGGCGAGATATTCCGGATTGAGGAAAGGCGTGATCAGGCTGATCAGCCCTATCAGGACGAAGGTCGAAAATCCCGTGATCCAAGCGAATCGAATACCCGTATCGCGCACCGGCCCCCGGGTCTTCATGACGAGCCAGGTCGCGCCGAGCAGGGCATAGCCGACGACGAGGGCGAAGCCGGTGAGGATCGAGAACGGCGTCAGCCAGTCCCAGTTGCCCCCGCCATAGGCGCGGCCGTCGATCGTGATGCCCTGGACGAGCGCGCCGAGCGCCACGCCCTGGGCGAAACCCGCCATCAGGCTGCCGCCGAAGAACGACAGGTCCCAGAGAAATTTCGCCCGCCGCGTGCGCCAGCGGAACTCGAAGGCGACTCCCCGGAAGATGAGCGCCAGCAGCATGGCGATGATCGGGGCGTAGAGCGCCGGCATCACGATGGCATAGGCAAGCGGGAACACCGCGAGAAGGCCGCCGCCGCCGAGCACGAGCCAGGTCTCGTTGCCGTCCCAGACCGGCGCCACGGTGTTCATCGCCAGGTCCTTGTGCTCCTCGCCCTTGATGAAGGGAAACAGGATGCCGACGCCGAGGTCGAAGCCGTCGAGGATGACATAGGCGAGGATCGCGAAGGCGATCAGCCCGGCCCAGATGAAGGCGAGATCGAGTTCCATGGCTCAGCTCCTCTCGGAGGGAATGAAGCTGCGGTCGACCTGCGGTCCGGGCGTGATCCCCGCAGTGCGGGTCGGCCCGATCTGCTCGATCGGCGGCTTCGACTCGGGAGGCTTCGCCATCAGCCGCAGGATGTAGAAGGTGCCCGCTCCGAAGATGACGAAATAGACGACGATGAAGGCGACGAGCGACGTCGCCACGGCCTCGACCTCAAGCGGCGCAACGCTCTCCGCCGTCGACAACAGCCCGTAGACGGTCCATGGCTGACGGCCCACCTCGGTCGTGATCCAGCCGGCGAGCACCGCGATGAAGCCCATCGGCCCCATCAGGATGGCGGCCCAGAGCAGGCTCGTACTGTCATACAGACGCCCACGGAACCGCCAGATCGCCGCCCAGGCCGCGAGCCCCAGGATCGCGAAGCCGATCAGCACCATGACCCGGAAGGACCAGAAGACGAGGAACGCCTTGGGCCGCTCATCGGGCGCCCATTCCTTCAGGCCGCGCACCTCGCCGTCGAGCGAATGGGTGAGGATGAGCGATCCGAGCCGGGGGATCTCGACCGCGTAGCGCGTCTCCTCCGCCTCATCGTCGGGAATCCCGAAGAGAATGAGCGGCGCGCCGCGCTGCGTCTCGTAATGCCCCTCCATCGCCGCGATCTTGGCGGGCTGATGCTCGAAAGTGTTGAGTCCGTGCAGGTCGCCAGCCACGATCTGGAACGGCGCGACCACGATCAGCATCCCCATCGCCATCGAGAACATCCGGCGCGCGCCGATATCGTAGCGATCGCGCAGCAGGTGCCAGGCCCCGACCGCGCCGACGACGAGCGCCGTCGTCAGATAGGCTGCGAAAACCATGTGGACGAGGCGATAGGGAAAGGACGGATTGAAGACCACCGCCCACCAGTCCGCCGGTATGAACTGGCCCGCCTCGTTGATGGCGTATCCCGCCGGGGTCTGCATCCAGGAATTCACGCTCAGGATCCAGAAGGCGGAGCCGAGGGTGCCGATCGCCACCATCAGCGTCGCGACGAAATGGAGCCTCGGCCCGACCCTGCGCCGTCCGAACAGCATCACGCCGAGGAAACCCGCCTCGAGGAAGAAGGCGGAAAGAACCTCGTAGCCCATCAACGGACCGATCACCGGCCCCGCCTTGTCGGAGAAGACCGACCAGTTGGTGCCGAACTGGTAGGACATCGTGATGCCCGAGACGACGCCCATTCCGAACGTCACCGCGAAGATGATCTTCCAGTAGTCGAAGGAGAGAAGGTAGCTGTCGTCCTTCGTCCACATATGCATGCCGTTCAGCACGGCGAGGTAGCTCGCGAGGCCGATCGTGAAGGCGGGAAAGATGATGTGGTAGGCGACGGTGAAGGCGAACTGGAAGCGCGCCAGTTCAATCGCGTCGTAGCCGAACATGACCACCTCTTGAAAAGGTATACAGCCCCTGTATCTTTTTTAGCGGACGACAGCCCGCGTTCAAGTTGCTCAAGGTGTCGCAGGAAGCCTGATGAAACTGATGGCCTTCACGAACTATGCGCTTCGCACCATGCAGATGGCGGCAATGCGCGCGCCCGGGCTGACGCGGATCGACGACGTCGCCTCCGCGCACCGCATCAGCCGTCCCCATATGGTGAAGGTCGTCCACACGCTCGGGCAGGCGGGTTTCCTCGAAACCGTGCGCGGGCGCGGCGGCGGCTTCCGCCTGGCGCGGGATGCGGGGAAGATATCGGTCGGCGACGTCGTGCGGCTCACCGAAGGACCGATCGTTCTGGTCGAATGCTTCCATGCCCCCACCAATACCTGCCCGCTCATCGGAATCTGCCGCCTTTCGCGCAAGCTGAACGAGGCGACGGAGGCTTTCATGGGGGTTCTCGACGCGGTCTCGATCGCCGAGATCGCGGCAAATCGCGAGGACCTCCTCGCGCGGCTCGCGCCGCTTCATCCCCTAGCCGTTTCCCGTTGACGCGCAGAGGGGCGCACTTGTTCCACCGGCCAGCGCTATTCCTCGTCGGCAAGGGTCGTCCGGATATGCGCCTGCGCCTCGAGGGTGCGGTGAACGGGGCATAGATCGGCGATCTCGAGAAGCCTCGCCCGCTCTTCCGGCGACAGATCGCCCTCGATCAGGATCGTGCGCTCGAAGACATCGATCTTGCCCTTTTTCGCATCCGTTTCCTCCGCGTCCTCCGCGTGGGACTTGCTGTGGGCGACGTCCACGCGCACGCCGGTCATCGCGAGCTTCTTGCGGCGCGCATACATGCGCAGCGTCATCGACGTACAGGCGCCGAGCGCCGTGGCGAGGTACTGGTAGGGGGTCGGGCCGAAATCCGTCCCGCCGAGACTGCGCGGCTCGTCCGCAACGAGATCATGGCGTCCATCCACCGAAATGCGCTGCAGGAGACCCTCCGGATCGGCCTCGACGACCCGCACGACGCCCTCGGGAGCGCGCGCCTCCCCCGCCGGCTCGTCCCGCAGATAGCGTCTCGCCCAGACGGCGATGACGTGGGCGGCGTATTCCGCATCCTCCCTTCGCGAGAGGAGATGATCGGCGTCGTCCAGAGATATGAAGCTCTTGGGGTGCTTGGCGGACTTGAAGATCGACGCCGCATTCTCGATCCCCACGATCGCGTCACGGGGGGCGTGCAGGATGAGGAGCGCCTTGTCCAGCCCGGCAAGCGCCTCGTCGAGCTTGCGGGCGGAAACGTCCTCCACGAACTGGCGCTCGATCGTAAACGGCCTCCCGGCGAGCTCGACATTGGCGATGCCCGTCCGCTCGATCTCGGGCAGCGAACTTCCCAGCGCCTTCAGGACATGACCCGGCTCCGCCGGAGCCGCGATCGTCACCACCGCCCGGCTCCCGGGGATGTGCGCTGCCGCGGCGATGACTGCCGCGCCGCCGAGCGAATGGCCGATCAGGATATCGGGAGCGGCGACGTTCTCCCGCATCCACGCGGCGGCGGAAACGAGGTCCTCGACATTCGAGGAGAAATTGCTGTTCGCGAATTCCCCTCCGGAATGGCCGAGGCCCGTGAAGTCGAAGCGCAGGACGGCGATCCCGAGATCCGCCAGCGTCTGCGAGATCGCGCGGGCGGCGGCGATATCCTTCGAACAGGTGAAGCAATGCGCGAAGAGTGCGCAGGCGCGGGGCTTGCCCCTCGGAAGATCAAGGCGCGCGGCGAGCATGTCGCCTGCGTGCCCTGGAAACTCGATCTTGCGTATGGACATGCGTCATCCCTCCTCCGCCGATTTGCTTCATCTTCGCACGAGCGACGGGGACAGGGACTGACAATCGCGCGAGGTCACGGAAAAGGGCGCGCCGGTTCTCCCGGCGCGCCCCTGTTTTGTCGAGACGAGATCAGCGGATCACGTAGACGATGCGACGGGTATCCGGCTCGACGAGAACCGGAACCTCGTTGACGTAGACGTAGCGATACTCGTAGTCCGGCACCTGCCGAAGCTCGACCGTCTCGGGGAGCCCGGCGCCCACGACGACCTCGCCCTCGAGATAGACGGGTTCGACCGGGTTGGAGCGAACATAGCTGCGCACATTCGCCGGGGGATCGATCATCCCGCCCGCGCTCGCGCCGATCAGGCCGCCGGCGACGGCGCCGATGGGGCCGCCGATCAATGCGCCGGCGATCGCGCCGCCGGCGGCGCCGACCGTCGTTCCGGTACGATCAGCTTCGTAAACCTCGACGGGAACGCCGACATCGGCGCGCCGCTCCGATACGACGACACGCGTGCCGCCGAGATCGGCCGTGAGGTACTGCGCATAGGCCCAGCCTTCGGTCCCGTCATACGTGACGCGGCACCAGAGGCTTCCCTCGAGGCAGCCTTCGATCGTGACGCTTTCGTCCGCGCCGATCACGCCGACGACCTGATGGCTCGGGCCGGGGCCGCTGCGGATGTTGAGATCCGTGGTGGCGGTGGCCGAGGTCTGCGCGAAAGCCGCACCGGAGAGCGCGAAGACCGCGGCGATGGACGTCGAAACGAAGAGACTCTTACGCATATGTCATTCTCCTGCTATGCCAGCCCCGCTGACAGCAGATAGAACGCGAATACTGACCGTTGGTTCAGATTCCCGATCGAAATAAGGAATTCAGGCCATACCCATGCGCACCACGACCTTGTTCAGCTGCAATTTTTGCTGATCATCGCCTTACGAACCGCCTCCTGTTCGCCCTTCAACCGCCCGATTTCTGGCGCAATGTTGTCACCGGACAGCGAAGATACCGGAAGGCCGAGAAGCAGAACGCCGACGACATCGCCGGTGCGGGCCTTCTCCTGCTGGGTGGACGCTACGGCAAGGGCGGAAGACAGACGCTGTGTCTCCTCCCCGAGTTGCTGGCAGGACCAGCTTTGATAGCCGACTTCGCTCACGTAGGAAGGCGCAATGGAATCGGGGTGCTTGGCGCAAGCGCCGACAGCAAGCGTCGCGGCCAGCGCGACCAACGTCATGTATCTCATGAAGATCCTCCAAGAACCGCCTTCCGATCGCGCATATTGCCACGCTTGTCGAGAGGGCTCTGCCTTGATCCCCATGGATATCGCCGACTGCCGCCAATGCGGGCGGTCAGCTCCCCGGATACGGAGTGTCCTTGAGCAGGCGCGCGAGGTGGACCGTGTTCCGGGCCGCCATCGCAGTGGTCTTCGCGATGCGATCCGGCGTCTCCTCCAGATCGCCGTAGTCGACTGAGCCCATCGCCTCGCCGACCCAGTAGGTCACCGCATTCGCAGCCAGCGAGAAGCCGACATCGTTGAGCGCCTGGTACAGTTCGGCGGAGACGTGATGCGCCCCGTCCTCGTTTCCGACAACCGCCACCGCCGCGACCTTGCCGTAGGAAACCATGCGTCCCTCGTCATCCGTCTCGCCAAGGAAGGCGTCCATCCGCTCCAGCACGCGCTTGCAGATGCTCGATGGCTGGCCCATCCAGATGGGCGTGCCGAGGAGCAGGATGTCGGCGTCAAGGATGCGCCGGCGCAGCCCCGGCCATTCGTCCCCCTCCCCCTCGTCGGAGGTGACGCCGGGCCTGACGTTGAAATTCGCAACCCGGACAACCTCGCCAGTGACGCCATGCCCTCCGAGGGACGCGAGAAATTCGTAAAGCAGCCGATCGGTCGAGGAGGAGGCGTCGCCGCCTTTGAGGGTGCAGTTCAGGGCGATCGCGGTCAGGGGCATCGCGGATTCCGTTCGTTGATGTGGACCGCCACGTCAACAACGCCTTGCGGGGGACGGTTCCGCTTCTGGCCCTTCCGCAAGGGATCCGTAAATCAGCTACAGCAACGTTTCTGCCGCGCCCCGGTTCATCCGGCGGGGGCGAATGCCAAGCCCATTCATGCCTGGGAAGGGGTAGGCGCGGCGGGATTCGTGTTTATCTTGAGGACTATGATGATCCGAGGCCGCTCCCCCATGGCGATTTCCGCATGACTCTCCCGCCGCTCTTCGACAAGCGCCTGAGCCTGCCCGTCTTCGGGGCGCCCATGTTCATCGTCTCGGTCCCGGAACTCGTGATTGCGCAATGCAAGGCGGGAATCATCGGGTCCTTCCCGGCCCTGAACGCGCGGCCGGCATCGCTCCTCGATGACTGGCTCGCGCAGATCAGCGAGGAACTTGCGGCGCATGACGCGGCGAATCCCGACCGGCTTGCCGCGCCCTTCGCGGTCAACCAGATCGTGCACCGCTCGAACGACCGGCTCGAGGCGGACATGGCGGTCTGCGAGAAGCACCGGGTCCCGATCGTCATCACGTCGCTTGGCGCCCGCCCGGAGGTGAACGACGCCGTGCACGGCTGGGGCGGGATCACGATGCACGACGTGATCAACCTCACCTTCGCGCACAAGGCGATCGAGAAAGGCGCGGACGGGCTGATCGCGGTCGCATCCGGCGCGGGCGGGCATGCAGGGACGCTCTCGCCCTTCGCCCTGATCGCGGAGATTCGCGAATGGTTCGACGGCCCTCTCGCCCTCTCCGGCGCCATTGCGACGGGGGGCGGCATCCGCGCGGCGGAGATGATGGGGGCCGATTTCGCCTATATCGGCTCGCCCTTCATCGCGACCCGCGAGGCGAACGCGGTCGAGGGCTACAAGCAGATGATCGTCGACAGCGAAGCCGACGATATCCTCTACACGAACTATTTCAGCGGCATCCACGGAAATTACCTGAAGCCCTCCATGCGCGCCGCGGGCTATGATCCGGCCACGATCGGGGTCGCGGATCCCTCGAAGATGAATTTTGGCGCAAGCGGTTCCGGCGGCGACAAGAAGGCCTGGCGCGATGTCTGGGGCTGCGGGCAGGGCATCGGCGCAGTGAAGGCCATCGTTCCGGTGGCCGAGCGCATCGCAACGCTCCACGCGGAATATCGCCGGGCGCTGGAGCACGAGAGACGCCTGGAACTGCGCCCGCTATGAGCACGGAGATGATCACGACCCGTTGGTGGTGGGTGCGGCATGCGCCGGTGACCGAGGATGGCGGCTGCATCTACGGCCAGGCCGATCTCGACTGCAACTGCACGGATCCGCACATTTTCCAGGCTCTGGCCCGCTTCCTTCCGCAAGAGGCCGTCTGGGTGACATCCAACCTTAAGCGTACGCACCAGACCGCCGCCGCCATCCTGCGACACCGCACCGCCTCCGCCGACCCGGCCATCATCGTTCCCGAATTTGCCGAGCAGCATCTGGGGGAGTGGCAGGGGCTCGATCGCGCCGGGTTTTTTGGCGCGCGAATCCCGCGCCCCGACAGCTACTGGTTCGGCCCGGCGCACGAGCGCCCGCCCGGCGGGGAAAGCTTCGTCGATCTCCATGCCCGCGTCGCCGACGCCATTGCCCGGATAAACGAGGAGCAGTCCGGGCGCGATGTGATTGCGGTCGCCCACGGGGGAACGATCCGGGCCGCCCTGACGACCGCGCTCGGCACGCCGCCGCAGACGGCGCTCGCCTTCGCGGTCGCGAATTGCTCGGTCACCCGGATCGATCATGTCCGCATCGGAGGTGAATCCGGCTGGCGCGTCGCCATCGTGAACCACCTGCCGACGGTTCCGCCCCCGCAATAGGCAACTCCCTGCGGACTGCACGCTTTTTCGACAGAAACGCGCCTGCTTACGCTGAAGACGTACGCATGCGGAAGGCAAATCCCGTGGCGAGGCGCAGTATGACATCCGCGCCGCCAAAGGCATGCATTCAAGGCAGGTGTGACTTCCGCTGACGACAGTGCATTTAGCCCCTTGGTGGCACGCGGCTTGCCTGCTAAGCTCAAAAGAAAAACAGGGGAGAGCGCCCAGAATGCTCTCGAAGAGCAGAAAAAATCCAGAAGGGGATCTTATATGCTGAAAAAAATCGTCCCGGTCGCCGCCACGCTCGCGGCCGTTCTTTCGTTTTCGACGACCGCCAGCGCGCAACAGACGCTTGCGCAGGTCAAGGAGCGAGGCAGCCTGAATTGCCAGGTCGGCCTGCCGACTCCCGGCTTCTACGGTCTCGCGGCCGATGGCACCTGGTCCGGAATGGATGTTGACGTGTGCCGCGCCGTCGCGGCGGCGATCTTCGACGATCCGGACAAGGTGCAGTATCAATCCGTCACCTCCGCCGTCCGCTTCACCTCACTCGCCAACGGGGAGTCGGACATGCTCAGCCGCACCACGACGTGGACGGCGGTGCGCGACACGCAGCTGGGGCTCGAATTCGCGGGGGTCAACTTCTACGACGGGCAAGGCTTCCTCGTCCCCCGCGATTCGGGGATCACCTCCGCGAAGGAACTTGACGGCGCGACGGTCTGCGTCCTCAGCGGCACGACGACTGAGCTCAACCTCGCCGACTATTTCCGGTCCAACGAGATGGAGTTCACCCCGGTCACCAACGAGAACGTCAACGTGCTCGTCGAGACCTATCTCGGCGGCGGCTGCGACGCCTACACCAACGACAAGTCGGGCCTCGCGGCGCGGCGCTCGGCCTTCCCCTCCCCCGATGACCACGTGATCCTGCCGGAAACGATCTCGAAGGAGCCGCTCGGGCCGGTGGTGCGCCATGGTGACGCCCAGTGGGGCGACCTGGTGCGCTGGGTGCTCTACGGCCAGATCGAGGCCGAGGAACTTGGCGTCAGCTCCGAGAACGTCGACGAGATGCTTGCATCCGACAATCCGGGCATCAAGCGCCTCCTCGGGGTCGAGGGCAATATCGGCGAGGGCCTTGGCGTCTCGCCCGACTTCATGGTCCGCGTGCTGAAGCATGTCGGCAATTACGGTGAGGTCTACGAGCGCAATGTCGGCGAAAACACGCCGATCGGCATTCCCCGCGCGGGATCGCTGAACGCGCAGTGGACGGATGGCGGCATCCTCTACGCAATGCCCTTCCGCTGAGCATCGACGACGGGTCGGTCCCGGCAATGCCGGGGCCGATTCCGCGCGATCGGATGATCTCCATTTGCGGAGCGCGAGATGGCCATTACTGAATCGACGTCGGTGCGGACGTCGAAACCAACCTCGTCATTCATCAACAACGAGACTGTCCGCTCGGTCTTTTACCAGATCCTGACGCTCGCCTGCGTCCTCGGTCTCGGCTGGTATCTCGTTTCGAACACCATCGAGAACATGTCGACGCGCGGGATGTCCGCGGGGTTCGACTTCCTCGACGCTTCGGCAGGTTTCGGCATCAGCTTCACGCTGATTCCCTATCGCGAAGGCGACAGCTATTTCAGGGTTTTCCAGGTCGGCATCGCCAACACCCTGCTCGTCGCCGCGATCGGCATCGTCTTCGCGACGCTGATCGGACTATTCGTCGGGCTCGCCCGGATGTCGTCGAACTGGCTCATCCGCACGATCGCACGCTGGTATGTCGAGGTGCTCCGCAACACGCCGCTGCTGCTTCAGATCATCGCCTGGTATTTCGGCGTCTTCACGCTCCTTCCCCGCCCCCGCGACAGTCTCGGCTGGGGCGAGATGTTCTTCCTGAACAATCGCGGCTTCTATTTTCCGGCTCCGGTGGCGGGCGACGGTTTTGGCGTCACCCTGGCGGCCTTCGCCCTCGCTTTGGCAGGCGCGGCCGGACTGATCTGGTGGGCGCGCAAGCGCCAGGAGGCGACGGGCAAGCATTTTCCGGCGATCAGCGTCGGGATCGCGGCGGTCATCGCCCTCCCCCTCCTCGTGTTCCTGGTCTCCGGCCGCCCCCTCGACTGGGAAATTCCCGCCCTGCAGGGCTTCAATTTCCGTGGCGGCGTCAACGTGCCGCCGTCGCTCGCCGCCCTGATCCTGGCCCTGTCGATCTACACGTCCTGCTTCATCGCCGAAATCGTGAGGTCTGGCATCCAGTCGGTTAGCCACGGCCAGACGGAAGCCGCGCGGGCGCTGGGGGTGAAGCCGTCCTGGACGATGCGGCTGATCATCCTGCCGCAAGCGCTCCGGGTGATCATTCCGCCGCTGATCAGCCAGTATCTCAACCTGACGAAGAACTCCTCGCTTGCGATCGCGATCGGCTTCCCCGATCTCGTCAGCGTCTGGATGAACACCTCGCTCAACCAGTCGGGCCGCGCGATCCCGATCGTGGCAATGACGATGGCGTTCTACTGCATCGTCAGCCTGACGGTCTCCTTCGCGATGAACCGCTACAACCAACGCATCCTGCTGAAGGAGCGCTGAGACATGAGCGACTCGACCCTCGTGACGACCGACGAAGCGAGCAAGGCGCTCGTCTTCAAGCCGAAGCCGCCGCGGCCCGCGCCGCCGAGCACCGTCGGCGTCGCCGGCTGGATGCGGGCCAACCTGTTCTCGAGCGTTCCCAACACGCTGCTGACCATCCTCGGCGCCTACCTCGTCTATTCGTTCTTCTCGATGCTGATCAACTGGGCGCTGATCAACGCGGTATGGGAGGCTGACAACCGGCGCGAATGCCTCGACCTGGTGGGCCGCTCCGGGGCCTGCTGGCCGGGGGTGGTCGAGTGGCTGCCCAATCTCATCTATGGCCTGTATCCGAAGGATCAGGTCTGGCGCATCAATTTCGGCTTCCTCGCGCTGATCGCCTGGGCGGTCCCGCTCTGGCTGCCGGGGGTGCGCTCGAAGGTCGCCATCGGCCTGTCCGCCGTCCTCATCTATCCCTTCCTCGCCTCCTACTTCTTCATGGGCGGGGAAAAGGGCGTGATCTGGACGCTTCTGATCGCGCTCGGCGTCACGGGCTTCGTCTGGGTCTGGCTGACGACGATCACGGAGATGCGCTACGGCCTGCCCTTCACCCGCGTCATGGCCGGAATCCTCGGCGCGAGCGGCAAGCCGGAGGAAGCGCAGCGCAGTTACGGGCGCGCATCCATGGGTGCGCTTTTCCTCATCTCGCTGATCGTCGTGACCCAATGGGAGTTGCCCGAGGTCCAGACCCGGTTCTGGGGCGGCCTGTTCCTGACGCTGGTGATTTCCGGAATCGGCATCACCTTCTCGCTGCCCGCGGGCGTCCTGCTCGCGCTCGGGCGGCGCTCCAAGATGCCGCTGATCAGCCTGCTGTCGACGACCTTCATCGAGCTCTTCCGCTCCGTCCCGCTGATCACGATCCTCTTCATGTTCAACACGATGCTGCCACTCTTCCTCCCGGTGGACGTCGAGGTGAACCAGCTCCTGCGCGCCATCGTCGCCGTCTGCCTCTTCGCCGCCGCCTACATGGCCGAGGTGATCCGCGGCGGATTGCAGGCCATTCCGAAGGGGCAATATGAGGCCGCGGACGCAATGGGGCTCGGCTATTGGCAGTCGATCACGCTGATCATCATGCCGCAGGCGCTGAAGATCATGATCCCGACCATCGTCGGCAACTTCATCGGCCTGTTCAAGGACACGACGCTCGTCTCGATCATCGGCCTGTTCGATCTTCTCAGCATGTCGCGGGCGGTCGGGGAGGATTCCCGCTGGCTCGGCCTGTTCATCGAGCCGTTCTTCTTCATCACCCTGATCTACTTCCTGTTCTGCTTCCTGATGTCGCAATATTCGATCAATCTCGAGCGCAGGCTTGCAGCCGGCGCAAGGCGCTGAGGGAGGGCACGATGTCAACGAATGTGCTTGCGCAAAACGCCTCCCCATCGGGCGACCGGGGCCGCCCGGTCATCGAGCTGGTCGGCATGAGCAAATGGTTCGGATCCTTCCAGGTGCTCAAGGATATCGACCTTCGCGTCTACGAGGGTGAGAGGATCGTCGTCTGCGGGCCATCCGGCTCCGGCAAGTCGACGATGATCCGCTGCATCAACCAGCTCGAGACCCATCAGGAGGGGGAGGTCATTGTCAACGGCGAGGCCTTCGGCTCCAACGTCGCCAATAACGATCTCATCCGCCGCGACATCGGCATGGTGTTCCAGCAATTCAACCTCTTTCCGCACCTGACGGTGCTCGAGAACTGCACCCTTGCGCCGATCTGGGTCAAGGAAATGCCGAAGGCGCAGGCAGAGGCGCTCGCCATGAGCCTGCTCGAGCGGGTTCGCATCCCCGAACAGGCGGCGAAATACCCGCTCCAGCTCTCTGGAGGCCAGCAGCAGCGCGTGGCCATCGCCCGCGCCCTGTGCATGAACCCGAAGATCATGCTCTTCGACGAACCGACCTCGGCCCTCGACCCGGAGATGATCAACGAGGTCCTCGACGTGATGATCGAGCTCGCGGAATCGGGCATGACCATGATCGTCGTGACGCACGAGATGAACTTCGCCCGCCGCGTCGCCGACCGGGTGATCTTCATGGACCAGGGCGAGATCGTCGAGGAGGCCCCGCCGGCCGCGTTTTTCGACAATCCCCGATTCGACCGCACGCAGCTTTTCCTGAGCCAGATCCTGCACCATTGAGAGGCCTCCCGCATCCCGGGGAGGCCCGCGCCTGACCGGCATCCGACGACGGAGAGAGCATGCCCCTCGACCTTGATCACGTGCGCGCCCAGTTTCCCGCCCTCGCGGACGGTTTCGCCTATTTCGACAATGCCGGCGGATCGCTGGTCCTGCGCCCGGTCGCGGAGCGGATCGCGGAATACCTGACGACGACAAGCGTGCAGACGGGAGCCTCCTATTCCCATTCGCAGCGCGCATCCGCGCGGGTGCTTGCGGCGCGGGAGAAGATCGCGCGCTTCATCAATGCGGAGCGTGCAGAGGAAATCGTCCTCGGGCCATCCACGACGATGAACATGCGTCTCCTCGCCACCGCCATGGCGAGCCGGTTCTCCCCGGGCGACGAGGTCATCGTCACCACCTTCGACCACGAGTCGAATATCGGCCCATGGATGATCCTCAAGGATCGCGGGGTGGTGTTCAAGTTCTGGACCATCGACCGGGACAGCCTAGAGATCGACCTCGACGCGCTCCGCGGCCTCATGAGCGAACGCACCAAGCTCGTCTGCGTCACCCACGCCTCGAATATTCTCGGCACGATCAACCCGGTGGCCGAGATCGCGCGGATCGTCCATGCTGGCGGGGCGCAGATCTGCGTCGACGGCGTCGCCTATGCCCCGCATCGGGCGGTCGACGTGAGGGCGCTGGGCGTCGATTACTACGCCTTCAGCCTCTACAAGACCTACGGCCCGCATTTCGCCGTCCTCTACGGGCGCTTCGACTGCCTGCTCGAACTCGACAACCTGTACCATCACTTCTACGGCAAGGATAAGGTTCCGGCGAAGCTGGAGCCGGGGAACACCAACTACGAACTCGCCTGGGGCTCCGCCGGCATCGTCGACTATTTCGACGGGCTCGGGGGCGGGACCGGGGACCACGCGGCGATCAGGCGCGCCTTCGACGATGTCGCGGCCCATGAGGAGGCGATCGGCGAGCGGCTCCTGTCATGGCTGCGCGAGAAGAACGGCGTGCGCATCATCGGCTCCCGCTCCTCCGACAGGGCGGTGCGCGTTCCCACCATCGCCTTCAAGGTCGAGGGCATGGACAGCCGGGGCATCGTGGAGCGGGTCGACCCCGACGGGATCGGCATCCGCTTCGGCGATTTTCACTCGCGCCGCCTGATCGAGCATCTGGGGCTTTCCGAAGGCAACGGCGTCATACGCGTGTCGATGGCGCACTACAACACGCCCGAGGAAGTCGACCGCCTGATCGCCAGCCTCGAGCGGGCGATGCGGTAGGCGGTCTCACCGCTCGATATCGTCGTCGTCGAGAATGCGCAGCGCCGCGCCTTCGAGATCCTCGTACTGCCCCGCGCGCAGCGACCAGAGAAAGGCGACGAGGCCGGCGAGGCCCAGGACGAGGGCGATCGGGAGGAGGTAGATGATGATGTTCATGACGCAGCCTCGCGCATCGCCGGCGTCTTGGGAAGGAATTTCGAACGGCGCGCGGCGGCGGCTCCGTCTCGATCCGCCCGCTCCCGCGCCCGCAGGGCGTTCAGGGTGACGATCACGGAGGAGCCGGACATCGCAACCGCCGCGACGAGGGGCGTGACGAAGCCCATCACCGCGATTGGGACGGCGATGACGTTGTAGATGGTCGAGAGCCAGAGATTCTGGCGCATGATGGAAAGGGCCTTCCGCGAGAGCCGCACCGCGGATGCGACGGGGCGCAGCCCCTCGCCGAGGATGAGCGCGTCGGCGCAGCCCTGCGCCAGGTCGGAGGCGGCGATCGGCGAGATCGAGGCGTGGGCGGCGGCGAGCGCGGGCGCGTCGTTGAGCCCGTCGCCGATCATCAGGACCCGGCGCCCCTCCCCCTTCAGCTCCTCGAGGATCGCCGTCTTGTCGCCCGGCTTGCAGCCGGCGCGCCACTCGCCGATATCGAGCGCTTCCGCGACCCGGCGCACGGGGCCTTCGCGATCCCCGGAGACGATCAGCACGCGCATGCCGCGCTTCTTGAGATCGGCTACGACGCTTCCCGCATCCTGCTTGAGAACCTGGCGCAGGAGCAGGACATCGACCGCCTCGCCCCGGCGCAGGACGATCGGGGTCGCATCCGGCTCGTTCGCCAGGACGGCGTCGGTTTCGGCGCGCGCGTCGCAGAATTCCGCGCTGCCGAGACGCATCTCGACGCCATCGACCAGCGCCCTCACGCCCCGGCCCGGCTCCTCGACCACGCCGTCGAGACGCAGCGCTCCGGGATTGTCGCGCACCAGCGCCCTGGCGAGGGGGTGGTTCGAGGATTGCGCAAGTCGGGCGGCGAGCGCGACGCCTTCCGCATCGAGCGCGGCCCGGTTGACGAGGCGCGCGTCCGGGGTCGTCAGGGTGCCGGTCTTGTCGAAGACGATCGTGTCGCAGGCGGCGATGCGCTCGACCCCGTCGCCGGAGGTCAGGAGCACGCCCGAGCGGAAGAGCGCCCCGGAGACGACGACCTGCACCGCCGGCACCGCGAGCCCGAGCGCGCAGGGACAGGTGATGATCAGGACAGCAATCGCCGTGATGACGGCGAAATGCGGGCTCGCGCCGGCGAGGAGCCAGCCGATCATCGTTAATGCCGCCGTCGCGTGAACGACGGGCGAGTAGAGCCGCGCCGCCCGGTCCGCGATCTGCACATAGCGCGACTTCGCCATCAGCGCCTGGTCGAGCAGCTTGTTGACCTCCGCGACGAGGGAGTTCTCCGCCGCCGTCACCGCGCGCACCATGAGCGCGCCGGTGAGGTTGAGCGTGCCCGAATGGACCTGCGCCCCCTCGCCGACCGGCTCGCGCGCGGTCTCGCCGGTGACGAGGCTGGCATCGACGTCGGACAGGCCCTCCACCACCACGCCGTCGACGGGGACGCGGTCGCCGGGCCGGATCTGCAGGAGATCCCCCGCCTTCACGGCCATGATCGGGATCTCGGTCACCCCGCCATCCGGATCGATCCGCCGCGCCGTCTCGCCCCGCAGGGCGAGGAGGTTGCCCGCGACGGCGCGCGTTTTCCTGCGCATCATCTGGTCGAGCACGCGGCCCGCGAGCAGGAAGGTAAGCAGCATCGTCGCCGAGTCGAAATAGGCGTGATGCGCCGAGTTCATCGTCTCGTAGACGGAGATCCCGATCGCCAGCGTGACGCCCAGCGAGATCGGCACGTCCATTCCCAGCGAGCGAGCCTTGATGGAGCGGATGGCGCTCCTGAAGAAGGGCTGCCCGGAATAGGCGACCGTCGGGATCGCGATCAGCGCCGAGATCCAGTGGAAGAGGTCGCGCGTCTCGGTGTCGATGTCGGCGACGTTGCCGGACCAGACGGAAACCGACAGCAGCATGATGTTCATCGTGGCGAAGGCCGCGACGCCGAGGCGCCGCAGGAGGTTCGCCGTCTCGGCCGCCTCGATCTCCTCCTCGCGGCTCGTCGTGAACGGATAGGCCTTGTAGCCGAGGCGCGACAGGCGCTCGACCGCCGCCGCCGGATCGGCCTCCCCCCCCGACCAGGTCAGGCTGAGGCGGCGCGTCGTGTAGTTGAGCCGGGCGCGCTCGAGCTCGGGCGCGGCAACGCCTTCCTCGATCTCGCGGATGCAGGCGGCGCAGGTGATGCCGTCGATCGCCAGATCGAGATGGGCGCGGCCTTCCTTGTCGCAGGTGACATAGGCCGAGTAGTCGATGCGCTCGTTCATGCCCTACTTCAGGATGATCCGGTTGCGGGAATGGAAGACGCGCTCGCCGTCCTTCACGAAATTCAGGACGAGGTCCCATTGTCCGGCGGCGACGCCGTCAAAGCGCGCCTCGTAGGTCCCGTAGCCCGTCAGCGTCAGCGGCATGGCCTGGTCGAGATTGCGATCGGCGGGACGCGCCAGGGTGACCTCGCCGTCCATCGGAGAAAGGGGCGCGCCGTCGCGGTCGCGCGTGGTGATCGCGGCGACCACGATTCCCTCCGCGTCGCGCTCGACATGGGCCCCGACATCCCAGCCCAGCGCCTGCTGGGCGGCGGCCGCCGCGAGCCGCTGGTTGTATTCCTGGCTGACGCGATACGCGCTGTCGGTTTCGAGCCCCCGAAAGGTGCCGATCGCGTTCGGCAGGAGAATGCCGAGATTGACCGTTATGATCAGGCCGAAGAATGCGAGCACCATCGCAAGAACCTTGCCCCCGGTCAGGGGGCGGCCCCCGGGCTGGTAATCGGTGGTGCGGAGATCGGGGGAAGCCATCATCACTCCTTGGGAAGAATAAAGTGGTCGCGGGCGGATGCGGTCTCGACGCCGTCGGCATCCGAGAGGGTGAAGACGATGTCCTGCGATTCCGGCCCGTCGCTATCGGCGGGCGCCGTGACGAGGATGCGCAATTCGCGGGTCTGGGCGGGCCCCACGGCGACATTCATCGCCGTGTCGCTCATCGACGTGGTTCCGAGCGCCTCGGCGCGCGCCTCGGGCAGGCCCTCGACCGTCAGGGTGAAGCTGCGCTCATCGAGCGCCTTGTTGATGACGCGGACCGTATAGGCGTTGCGGATCGAGCCGTCGGAGAGGCGCACGAAGAGCGGATTGCGGTCGTGCATCGAGGCGACGCCAAGGGAGCTGCGGCCGATGAAGGTGTAGGCCATGAAGGCCGAGATCGCGAGGATGAGCACCAGGTAGAGGATCGTGCGCGCGCGCAGGACCTTGCTCTTCTCGGGCTTCCCGGCGAGCCGCTGCTCGAGGTTGAACTCACTGTCGTAGTCGATCAGCCCGCGCGGCAGGCCGACCTTGGCCATGACGTTGTCGCAGGCGTCGATGCACAGCCCGCACTGGATGCAGCCGAGCTGCGAGCCATGCCGGATGTCGACGCCCGTCGGGCAGACCGCGACGCATTGCCCGCAATCGACGCAATCGCCCGCCGGCTCGCCGGCCGCCCGCAAGGCCGCGTTCTTCTTGAACGAGCCGCGCGGCTCGCCCCGGTCGACCTTGTAGGTGACGTTGTAGGCGTGCTCGTCGGTCAGCGCCGCCTGGATGCGCGGCCAGGGGCACATATAGGTGCAGACCTGCTCGCGCATGAACCCGGCAAGCGCATAGGTGGTGAAGGTCAGGATGCCGATCCAGAGATAGGCGATGAAGGGCGCCTGGAAGGTGGCGAGATCCTTCACCAGCGTCGGCGCGTCGGCGAAATAGAGGACCCAAGCCCCCCCGGTCCACCAGGCGATCATCAGCCAGATGAAGTGCTTCGAGACGAGCTTGGTGATCCGTTCGCCGTTCCAGGGTCCCGCATGCAGCTTGAGGCGCTCGCGGCGGTCCCCCTCGATCCGGCGCTCTACGGCGAGGAAGAGGTCGGTCCACACGGTCTGGGGACAGAGATAACCGCACCAGATCCGCCCCGCGACGGCGTTCATCAGAAACAGGATGAAGGCGGCCAGCACGAGGAGCCCCGTGAGGTAGTAAACCTCCTGCGGCCAGATCTCGATGAAGAAGAAATAGAACCGGCGCGCCGGGAAATCGATCAGGACCGCCTGGTCGGGCGCATTCGGCCCCCGATCCCACCGCACGAAGGGCAGGAAATAATAGACGCCGAGCGTCAGGATCAGCAACGTCCACTTGATGCTGCGAAACCGTCCCTTGACGCTCTGGACATAGAGGGCCCTGCGAGGGACGTAGAGGGGCTCCTCAATCTCGAAATCATCATCGGGCAAAGGCGCGTTCGCGCGTGCGGCATCGGCCATGGCGGGGGACTCACGGTGTCAATTGACGGTGAACCTACACCCCCCTCGCCGCACCGGCCTTGATCGGGATCAACTGCGCCCGGATGTCGCGCGTTAGCCCTGCAAGGCGGCCCACATCTCGCGATCGCGCTTCGCCGTCCAGATCACCGGGTGGTCGATCCCCGAAGCCTCGTCAAAGGCGCGCGCGACGTTGAAGGGCTGGCAATGCTCGTAGATCGCGAAGTCGCCAAATTTCGGGTCCATCACCGCCCGCGCCTCCTGATAGGTCTCCTTCAGGGAGCGCCCGCGCGCGACACTGAGCTCGGCGGTCGTGTAGAGCGTGCCGACGAAGTCGCGCGTCATCGCAATCGCCTCGCGCACGGTCGCCGGATTGGTAAGCGCGTCCCCCCGCCCCGGAACGAGCGCCCTCGGGTCGAACCCCCGAATCATGTCGAGCGTGCCGGGCCAGTCGCGCAGCTGAGCATCGCCGCAATAGCAGGCGGAGTGATACTCGACGAGATCGCCGGAAAACATCACCTCGGCATCAGGAACCCAGGCGACGATGTCACCCGCCGTGTGCCCCGCCCCGAGATGATAGAGCTTCACTTCGCGCTTGCCGAGAAAGACCGTCATCTCCTCGCCGAAGACGAGATTGGGCCAGGTCAGGCCAGGAATGCTCCCGGCGTCCTGGAACAGGCGCGGGAAGCGGCCGTATTCCGAATCCCAGTCCTGCTGGCCACGCTCCTCGATGAGCCGATAGGTTGCGTCCGAGGCGATGATCCCGTGCGCGTCATAGGCGGAAGCCCCGAGCACGCGCACGGCGTGGTAATGCGTCAGGACGACGTAGCGGATCGGCTTGTCGGTGACTTCCCGGACCCGGGCGATGACGTCCCCCGCCATGGCTGGCGTCGCCTGCGCGTCGATCACCATGCAGCAATCGTCGCCGACGATGATTCCGGAATTGGGGTCGCCCTCGGCCGTGTAGGCGTAGAGATCGGGACCGATCCCGGCGAAGGTCACGGTCTTGGCGGTAAGGTCGCCGCTCGAAGCGAAGCTCTTGCTCATCGTCATCTCCTGTCGGCGCAGGCTAACCAAACGGGCGACGCCTGTCATGCACTCGCGCATGACAGGCGTCGAAGGAAATGAAGAGCAAGTATCCGCTCAGGCCGAATGGCCCTTCGCCCCGACCGCGGCGTCGCTCTCCGCAATCTCTTCCTGCGCAACCTCCTTGCGGCGGTTGCGGCGATCCATCCAGGCGGACAGCTCGCCGACGATTCCGCGGCGGAACAGAAGCACGACGATCACGAAGATGACCCCCTGGATGATCAGCACCCATTCGCCGAAGCCCGCGAGGTAGTTCTGCATGGTCACGATGACGGCAGCCCCGACCACCGGCCCGAAGATCGTCCCCATTCCGCCGACAAGCGTCATCAGGACGACCTCGCCCGACATCTGCCATGCGACATCGGTCAGCGATGCGATCTGGAAGGCAATTGATTTCGTGGCCCCGGCGAGACCTGCCAGCGTCGCCGAGAGCACGAAGGCCATGAGCTTGTAATGGTCGGTCTTGTAGCCGAGCGAGACGGCGCGCGGCTCGTTCTCGCGGATCGCCTTGAGCACCTGCCCGAAGGGGGAGTGGATCGTGCGGTAGACGACCAGGAAGCCGAAGGTGAAGATGGCCAGCACGACGAAGTAGAGGTTCATGTCGTTGTAGATGTCGATCACGCCGAAAAGCGGCCGGCGCGGGATCGCCTGGATCCCGTCCTCGCCGCCTGTGAAGGGCGCCTGCAGCGAAAAGAAGAAGAACATCTGCGCGAGCGCCAGCGTGACCATTGCGAAATAGATGCCCTGCCGGCGGATGGCGATCGACCCGGCGACAAGCCCCATCAGCGCCGCCATCAGCGTCCCGGCGAGGATGCTGATTTCGGTGGGCCAGCCCCAGACCTTCACGATATGGCCGGTGAAGTAGGATGCGCCGCCGAAGAACATCGCGTGGCCGAACGACAGAAGGCCGACATAGCCGAGCAGCAGATTGAAGGCGCAGGCGAAGAGCGCGAAGCACAGCACCTTGATCAGGTAGATCGGGTACAGGAAGAACGGCGCCACGAAGGCCAGAGCCAGGAAGGCGATGAAAGCGATGAGGGTTCTGTTGTTCATGACCGACGCCTTACTTCGCTGTGCCGAACAGGCCCTGCGGCCGGATGAGGAGAACGATCGCCATGATCACGAAGATCACCGTGCTCGATGCCTCGGGATAGAAGACGCGCGTCAGGCCTTCAATGATGCCGAGCATGTAGCCCGTGATGATCGCGCCCAGAATCGAGCCCATGCCGCCGATCACGACGACCGCGAAGACCACAATGATCAGGTTCGCCCCCATCATCGGCGAGACCTGGTAGATCGGCGCCGCCAGCACGCCGGCGAAGCCCGCGAGCGCCACGCCGAAACCATATGTCAGGGTGATCATCAGCGGGACATTGACGCCGAAGGCCTGGACGAGGTCGGGGCGCTCGACCGCAGCGCGGAGATACGATCCGAGCTTGGTCCGCTCGATCACGAACCATGTGCCCAGGCACACGACCAGCGAGGCGAGGACGACGAAGCCGCGATATTTCGGCAGGAACATGAAGCCGAGATTGTAGCCGCCGGGAAGCGGGCTCGCATATGGCTGGCCGGAGACGCCGTACTGGTTGCGGAACAGGCCCTCGATCACGAGCGCCAGCCCAAAGGTCAGCAGCAAGCCGTAGAGGTGGTCGAGATGGTAGAGCTTGCGCAGCATCGTTCGCTCGATCGCGATGCCGACGATGCCGACGAGGATCGGCGCGAGCAGCAGCGAGCCCCAGAACGGAATGCCGAGCACCGTAAGCAGGATATAGGCGATGAACGCGCCCATCATGTATTGCGCGCCATGCGTGAAGTTGATGACGTTGAGCAGTCCGAAGATGACCGCGAGGCCAAGGCTGAGGACCGCGTAGAACGCGCCGTTGACAAGGCCGAGCGTCAGCTGTCCGAACAGCATTTGCGGCGGCACTCCGATGAGCTCGAACATCCTTGGATTGTCCCGATTGAAGTGAATGCGCTATGCGGGGGCGAGCGGCGATTGCCGCCCGCCCCCGATTTGGATCGACCCGATCAGTTCACGAGCGAGCAGCCGCCCTCGTTCAGCGGCCGGAAGGCTTCCGCGGCCGGGATCGTGGCGCGCAGGTTGTAGTAGTCCCAGGCGCCCGAGGATTCATCCGGCGACTTCACCTCGAAGAGGTACATGTCGTGGATCTTGCGGCCGTCCTGGCGGACCTCGCCCTGCCCGAAGAGCTTGTCGTCCGTGGGCAGCTCCTTCATCTTGGCGACGACGGCGGCGCCGTCATCGGCGGAGCCGAGCTCCTCGACGGCCTTCAGGTAGTGGATGACCGACGAATAGACGCCCGCCTGCACCATCGAGGGCTTGTTGCCGCGGTTGTCGGCCGAGAAGGCCTCGGAGAACTCGCGGTTCGTGTCGTTGGCGTCCCAGTACCACGCTTCCGTGAAGATCAGGCCCTGGGCGTCATTCAGGCCGATTGCGTGCACGTCGGTGATGAACATGAGGAGCGCGGCGAGGTTCTGCCCGGACTGCACGATGCCGAATTCCGACGCCTGCTTCACGGTATTGACGGTGTCGCCGCCCGCATTGGCGAGGCCGATGATCTGCGCGCCCGACGACTGAGCCTGGAGCAGGAACGAGGAGAAATCAGATCCCGGGAAGGGATGGCGGACCGTGCCGACGACCTCTCCGCCGAACTCCTCGACGACTGCCGAGGTGTCGCGCTCGAGCGCATGGCCGAAGGCGTAGTCCGCTGTGATGAAGAACCAGCTCTTCCCGCCCGTCTCCACGATCGCGCGGCCCGTGCCGTTGGCGAGCGACCAGGTGTCGTAGGTCCAGTGCACCGTATTCGGCGAGCAGGCCGAACCGGTGAGATCGGAGGTGGCCGCGCCGGAGCTGATGAAGACCTTGTTGCGATCGCGGGTCAGCTCGTTGATGGCCAGCGCCACGGACGAGGTCGGGACGTCGAAGATCGCGTCCACGCCGTCCTGGTCATACCACTGGCGCGCGACGGTCGAGCCGACGTCCGGCTTGTTCTGGTGGTCGGCAAAGACGATCTCGACGTTGATGCCCTTGTCGGCCGCGCCGAAATCCTCGACCGCCTTGCGCGCCGCCCAGACCGAGCCCATGCCGGTCAGATCGGAATAAAGGCCGGACTGGTCGTTGAGCACGCCGATCTTGACGTCGACGGCGTGGGCGCTCGTCGCGGCCATGAAGGCGATTGCGGAAAGTCCGTAAAGCAGCTTTCTGGAAACCATCTGTTTTTCCTCCGATTGCCCGGCGCGGCTCAGACGCCGAGGTAAGTCTGAAGTTTATCGATATTGGAGCCAATCTCGTCGTTCCGCATCATCTCGACCACGTGGCCATGCTCGACCACGTAATGCCGGTCGGCCACCGTCGAGGCGAAGTGGAAGTTCTGCTCGACGAGCAGAATGGTGAAGCCCTTGGTCTTCAGGTCCCGGATGATCTCGCCGATCTGCTGCACGATTACCGGGGCCAGCCCCTCCGTCGGCTCATCGAGCAGGAGCAGCTTCGCCCCCGTGCGCAGGATGCGGGCAATGGCGAGCATTTGCTGCTCGCCGCCCGAGAGCTTCGTCCCCTGGCTGCTGCGCCGCTCGCGCAGGCGCGGGAACAGGCCGAAAACCTCTTCGATGGTCATGCCGCCGGGCTTCACCACCGGCGGCAGTTCCAGGTTCTCCTGTACATTGAGGCTGGCGAAGATGCCGCGCTCCTCCGGTACGTAGCCGAGCCCGAGCCGCGCGATCTTGTCCGAGCGAAGGCCGATCGTCTCCGTGCCCTCGAAGACGATGGAGCCCTCGCGCCTCGACAGCATTCCCATGATGCTGCGCATGGTGGTGGTCTTGCCGGCGCCGTTGCGCCCGAGCAGCGTCACCACCTCGCCGGCGCGAATCTCAAGGCTCATGCCATGCAGGATATGGCTTTCGCCGTACCAGGCATGAAGGTCGTCGATCTTCAGCAAGGTCGTCCCCGTCTCAGCCATGACCCACTCCCGCACCCGTGCCCATATACGCCTCGACCACCTCCGGATTGTTCGAGACCTCGCTGTAGGGGCCTTCCGCAAGGATCTCGCCTCGCGCCAGAACGGTGATCGTGTCCGACAGATCCGACACGACCGAGAGGTTGTGCTCGACCATCAGCACCGTGCGGTTTGCTGCGACGCGCCGGATCAGGGCCGAAGTACGTCCGATATCCTCCCGGCCCATACCGGAAGTCGGCTCGTCGAGGAGCAGCATCTCGGGATCGAGCGCCAGCGTCGTCGCGATCTCCAGGGCACGCTTGCGTCCATAGGGGAGTTCCGCCGCCGTCAGGTTCGCGAAGGAGGCAAGCCCCACATCGTCGAGAAGCGCGAGGGCGCGCTCGTGGAGCCGGTGAAGGGAGTTTTCGGAGCGCCAGAAGTGGAAGGACGTCCCGAGCTTGCGCTGCAGTGCGACGCGCACATTCTCGATCAGCGTCAGGTGCGGAAAGGTCGCCGAGATCTGGAAGCTGCGCACCATCCCCATGCGGGCGATGTCCGCCGGCTTGGCCCCCGTGATGTCCGCCCCGTTGAAGAGGATCTTCCCGCGAGTCGGGGGGAGAAACTTGGTGATCAGGTTGAAACAGGTCGTCTTGCCGGCACCGTTCGGCCCGATCAAGGCGTGGATCGTGCCCCGGCGGACCTTGAGGTCCACGCTGTTCACGGCCGTGAAACCCTTGAATTCCTTCGTGAGGTCCCGGGTTTCGAGAATATAGTCGTCAGCCATGCGATACGCCCATCTGTAGCAGACCTTCCCCTTTGGCAACCACGTTGCCTTCTTCTTGTACGACCAGTCGGCTGGACACGTTCGGTGTTCCGATCGCGCGGCATGCCGATCCGGCCCGATACTTCTCCGAAGCCGTCAGGAGTGACGGAACGGCTTGACCTGGCGCGCAGCTTCAGGCCCGGCGACGTCGTCGCCATGCCGTCCTGGAAACCTATGTTCCGGAAATAGCCCGTCTGCTCGGCCTGCGGCCATTGTCTCCGTTCCCTCCGAAATGGCCGTTTTCGGCCCTTGTTTATCGCCCCTGCTTATGAAAGGTGGGCGTTGTTTGTCAATTTGTGCACGTGCAGCACCGGGCGTCAAGCTGTACTGAAGACCTATTCATGTTCATCCGCTTCTTTGCGCGGACGGTCGCGCTGGCGCCTCGGACGCGCCATCCGGACGGGTATCCCCCTCGGTTCCGGGATGCGCGCCCGCCGCCAGTTCGCGGAGCGCCTGCTCGTCGAGCGTTTCCTGCTCAAGCAAGCGTTCGGCGGTCAGATCGAGGAGCGCGCGGCGCTCGTTCAGGATTCCCACTGTCCGTGCGAAGGCGCGATCAAGAATCGCCCGGATCTCGGCGTCCACGGCCGCGGCGGTGGCTTCGCCATAATCGTGCTCCGCGAAGCCCCCGACCTGGCCTGCCGGATTGAGGTAGGACCGCTGGTCCCGGTCGAGCGCCACATGCCCGAGCTTGTCCGACATCCCGTAGCGGGTCACCATTGCGCGGGCGATGTCGGTGACCCGCGCAAGGTCGTCGGCGGCGCCGGTCGAAAGATGGCCGAAGACGATCCACTCCGCCGCCCTGCCGCCAAGCAGGACCGCCATCTTGTCCTCCAGCTCCTCGCGAGTCATCAGGAACCGGTCTTCCGTCGGGCGCTGGATCGTGTAGCCGAGGGCTCCCACGCCCCTGGGGATGATCGAGACCTTGTGCACGGGATCGACGCCGGGCAAGGCGAGCGCCACGAGCGCGTGGCCCATCTCGTGGAAGGCGACGATGCGGCGCTCCTTCGGGTTGAGCAGGCGGTTGCGCTTCTCGAGCCCCGCGACGATGCGTTCGATGGCATTGTTGAAGTCCTCCATCGTCACCGCATCCGCCTTGCGACGCGTCGCCAGCAGGGTGGCCTCGTTGACGAGATTGGCAAGGTCGGCGCCCGTGAAGCCGGGGGTGAGCGCCGCGACCTTCATCTCGTCGACATCGGCGTCGAGCTTCGCCTTCTTCAGGTGCACCCGCAGGATCTGCGCGCGTCCGGTCTTGTCCGGCCGGTCGACGAGTACCTGTCGGTCGAAGCGGCCCGCGCGGAGGAGCGCCGGGTCGAGGATCTCGGGGCGGTTGGTCGCCGCGAGCAGGACAACGCCGATCGAGGAATCAAAACCGTCGAGCTCCACGAGAAGCTGGTTGAGCGTCTGCTCCTTCTCGTCGTGTCCTCCGCCATACATCGGGCCGGCCGCCCGGGCACGCCCGAGGGCGTCGAGTTCGTCGATGAAGATGATCGCGGGGGCCTGCGCGCGGGCCTGCTCGAAAAGGTCGCGCACCCGCGCGGCTCCCACGCCCACGAACATCTCGACGAATTCCGAACCCGAGATCGAGAAGAAGGGCACCTGCGCCTCGCCTGCGACCGCCTTCGCGATCAGGGTCTTGCCGGTCCCCGGCGGTCCGACGAGCAGGACGCCCTTCGGCATGTGGCCGCCGAGCCTTCCATATTCCTCCGGATTGCGCAGGAACTCGACGATCTCCTCGAGTTCCTCCTTCGCCTCGTCGACGCCGGCGACATCGTCGAAGGTGACCTTCATGTCGGTTTCGACATAGATCTTCGCCCGGCTCTTGCCGATCTGCATCAGGCCGCCTCCGGCGCCGCCCGCCATCCGGCGCAGGAGAAAGACCCAGACCCCGATGAAGAGCGCGACCGGAATGACCCAGGAGAGGATGTCGCGCAGGAGCGTGTCCTCGATCTGGCCGCTGACCTCGACCCCGTATTCGCGCAGCTGGGCCGCGAATTCCGGCTCGACCCGCGTCGTGACGAACTGCGTCTCCCCGCCGGGCAGCGCCTCCGTCAGCGATCCCTGGACGAAATTGTCCGAGACCCGGACATCGGCGATCCGTCCCTCGCGCAGGTGGGTCTCGAACTCGCTGTAGGAGATCTGCGCGGTCTGCTGCGCCGTCGCGAAAAAGAACTGGAGGATGAACAGGCCCACCAGCGCCGCAACCCAGTACCAGATATTGAACTGCGTCTTCTTGTCCATCGCTCGCTTTCGCGCCTGCCGCCGATCACATAACCGGCGGCGGCGGTTCCGGTTTCCGGCGGGATCGCGTCAATGCGCGAGGAAGAGCGGGACGGGCGAGCGCAGCAGGAGATCCCGCGTGACGCCTCCCAGCACCCATTCGCGCAGACGCGAATGCCCGTAGGCGCCCATGACGATGAGGTCGGCCTCGACGGAACCCGCCTCGTTCAGGATGGCGTCGGCGGGATCGTGCGCGCGCACGTCGTGCTGCGTCACCTTCACGCCGTGCCGGTCGAGATGGCGCGCCAGCCGCGTGTCGAGTTCGTCGTCTCCCGGGGAGCGCTCCGCCGAGACGACCACCACCCTCGCGGCCTTGGCCAGGAGGGGCATCGCTTCCGCGACGGCGCGCGTGGCCTCGCGGCTTCCGTTCCACGCGATGACGATCCGCTTCACCGGCGCGACCGTCCTCCCCTCCGGAACGAGCATCAGCCCGCGTCCGGATCCGAACAGGACGCCCTCGATGAGCCCCATCCAGCGCTGCCCCGATTCGCCGTCGACGCTCGGACGGGTGGCGAGGAAGACGTCGCAATAGCGGGCGATCGCCCCCGCATGATAGCCGACCGTGTCGGGAACGGCGTCGACGCGGACGAGGTCGTGGGGAGCGGCAAGCCGGTTCATCCGTGTGGCGATCTCCTTCTCCAGGACGTCACCCTCCGCTACCGCCTGCTCGACGAGCTCCGCCATGTAGACGGTTCCCGTGCCAGAGGCGTCCGCCGACATGGCGAAGCCGGGCAGGCTGTTGACGAGAAGACCCGTGAGATGCGCCTTGAAGGTCTCCGCCAAGGCAGCCGCGTGCGCGAGTCGAAGCGTATCGCCCTCCGTCGCGTCGAGGTGAACCATGATGTCCCTGATCATTTCCGCACTCCCGCCGACAAGGGCCGCATTCAAGACCTGTAGCCGGTCATCGTCGCGCACGCCTTGACCTTTCGCAAGGGAAGCAGGCTTTCCCGGCGCGATCAGGAAGCTTTGGCGCGCGCCCTGAGGCGTTTGGAAACCTCGCTCATCAGGGCCCCGATTCCCGCGAATCCCTCATTGGTCCGCGCCCGTATCTGCTGCCCCTCCTCGGTGAAGGGCGAGGATGATGCGACGGCGTTTCGCGCGATGGCGCAGAACGCGGCGATCTCGTCGAAGCGCGGGGACGGCGCCGCCTCCCTCAATTGCCGGACGAGATCCTCGACATCCGCCATCCGGCGGACAAGTTCCCCGTCAGCGGCGAGCGCCCGCTCGGTCAGGATGCGGTTTCTGCGGTCAGCAAGGCGTTCGTGCATCCACCGTTCTCCTGCAATTCCCGCCGGCAGTCCCCGAACCAGGTCGCGACATCGCGGCGAGGGATGGGACGGCTGACGAAGTAGCCTTGCGCATGATCGCAGCCTTCGGCCTTGAGAAATGCGTATTGCTCTTGCGTCTCCACGCCCTCCGCAACGACTTCGAGGCCGAGGCTGTGGGCGAGCGTGATGATGGTCCGCGCAAGGACGCCGCCCTCGTGTCCCGCCGCGATGTCGCTGACGAACGAACGGTCGATCTTGAGAGCATCGACCGCGAAGCGCTTGAGATGCGCGAGCGATGCGTATCCCGTGCCGAAATCGTCGAGGGCGACGCGAATTCCGAGCGCCCGGAGCCCCTGCAGGCTGCGCTGGATCTGGTCGCCCGCCTCGTCGAGCAGGACGTTCTCCGTCACCTCGATCTCGAGCGCGGCGGGGGGAAGCGCATGCCTGGAAAGCGCCTCCTGCACGAGAGCGACGAAATCGTCGCGGCGCAGTTGCGAAGCTGCAACGTTGACCGCGATCGGCCCCGGCTCCACGCCGCTATCGCTGAGACGGCGGGCCGTGGCGAGGGCGAGGTCGAGCACCTGCGCACCGAGTGCGCCGATCAGTCCGGTCTCCTCGGCAATCTCGATGATGGTCGGCGGAGGCACCATCTGACCGCCGAGACGCCACCGGACGAGCGCCTCGAACCCCACATGGCGTCCGTCGGCAAAGCGCGTCTTCGGCTGCAGCGCGATATCAAGGTCTCCCGCCGCGATCGCGTGGGCGAGGGAATCGGCGAGCGCCTGCCGGCTCTCGATGGCCGTCTTCATCGACCCGTCGAAAAAGCAGAAGGTTCCCCGCCCGCGCGCCTTCGCCTCATAGAGCGCGATATCGGCATGCTTGATCAGGTCCCGTGCGTTCGAGCCGTCGAAGGGAAAGAATGCGACCCCGAGGCTGCATCGGGGGCTCAGGAGACGGTGGCCAAGTTTCACGCTTTCCTCGATGCGCGAAAGCAGATCTGTCGCAAGGCACGCAGCCGCACCGTGCGACTCGACATGGGGATAGACGATTCCGAACTCGTCGCCGCCGAACCGGGCCACGACGCCCTCCGAACCGACGCCCGCGCGGAGACGATCGGCGACGATCCGCAAGAGCGCATCCCCCGCATCGTGGCCGAGGGTGTCGTTGATGCTCTTGAAGTTGTCGAGATCGAGCAGGAAGAGCGCGCCGCTATTGCCGTCGCGACGTCGCGCCCCGATCGCCCGCGCGAGACGCTTTCCAAGAACGGTTCGGTTAGACAACCCGGTCAGAGGATCTTCCTCCGCCTGCTTCTTGATCGTGGCCTCGGCTCGCTTGAGCTCCGTGATGTCGGTGCGCACGCCGACGACGTTGCCGGCCACCGACTGCTTCTCGCGAACCTGCACCCAGCGTCCCTCTCCGAGGGCCTGAATGAGCGTCCGTTCGGGATTGGCGTGGTCCCGGAGGCGCGCCCGCAGCCAGGCCTCGCGCCGCGCCGGCGTGGAGCCCGCTTGCGGGAACTGCCCGTTCTCGATCCCGTAGCGCAGGATGTCCTCGAACCGCGCCCCCTCCACCATGGCGGGCGCGGCGCGTGGATAGGTCTTCTTGAAGGCCTCGTTGCACAGGACGAGCCGGTCCTCGCGATCGAAGGCCGCAATGCCGTCGGGGATGGTCTCGATGATGTCGCGCAGGAGCGTCTCCGCCCGCGCCCGCTTGCCGTTCTCCTCGAACAGCGCGGCTTCGGCGCGCTTGCGTTCCGTGACCTCATAGCGGATCGAGACATATCCCTCGATGGCGCCCGTCTCGCTCCAGAACGGCACGATCGTCGTGTCGACCCAATAGAGTTCCCCGCCCTTCGCGCGATTGCAGATCTCGCCGTGCCAGACCTCCCCCCGCCCGATCCGCCGCCACATCTCGACGAAGAAATGCCTCGGATGAAAACCCGAATTGACGATGCGGTGATCGGCGCCGAGAAGTTCCGCCTCGGAGAAGCCGCTGATGCGGCAGAAGCCCTCGTTGACGGAAATGATCGCGCCCTTGCGGTCGGTCACGGCGACGATCGCATGCCGGTCGAGCGCGGCCTTGTAGGCCGCGAGTTCCGCATGGACGCGCGCCAGCCCCGAAACGCCCCGCAGCATCCGGATCTGCTCGGGTTCGTGCTCGCATCCCTCGCAGGGGATATGGATGGAGTGTTCCGCGCCGGGCGCGGCTGTTGCCCTAGCGTTTATCATGCTGCCCTCCAGTCCACGGAGCGCCCGGCTGACCCGGGTCTTCTCGTTCCCCGTGACCTTCATTCCGGATGTCAGAGCTTCCTGACCTCGTCGAGAAATGCCGCCACCGCCGCCGCGACCCGCTCGGCCTGCCGGTCGACGCTCTCGGCGCTGTGCAACATCCCCTTCCCCGCTTCCGAGGAGCGGTCGGCGGTCGAAAGGACGCCCGTCATGGATGCGCTGACCGAGGCGCTCCCGGCCGCCGCCTCAGCGACGCTGCGGGAAATCTCGTTCGTCGTCGCGGCCTGCTCCTCGACCGCCGCCGAGATGGCGACCGAGGAACTGTCGATCGTGTCGATCGTCGCAGTGATCCGCCCGATCGCCGCAACCGTCGCCTCCGTCGAGGACTGGATCGCGGAGATCTGCGCCGTGATGTCCTCCGTCGCCTTCGCGGTCTGGCTCGCGAGGTTCTTGACCTCGGCGGCGACGACCGCAAAGCCCCTTCCCGCCTCCCCCGCCCGAGCCGCCTCGATGGTGGCGTTAAGCGCCAGCAGGTTGGTCTGGCCGGCGATGTTCTGGATGAGGGAGACGATCTGCCCGATCCGCTGTGACGCTTCGGCAAGCGCCTGAACGCTGGCGGACGTCTCCCGCGCCTCGCGAACGGCCTCCTGGGTGATCCCGCGCGACTGGTCGACCTGGCGCGAGATTTCGCTGATCGAGGCGTTGAGCTCCTCGGCGGCCGCGGCCACCGCCTGGACGTTGGCGCTTGTTTCCTCCGCTCCGGAGGAGGAGGAGGCGGCAGTGATGGAGGCTTCCGAGGTCGCCTCGATGACGCTGGCCGCGGCCGATTTCATGGAGGCGTTCGCGTCACGCACTGCCGACATCGCCTCACTCATCGCGTCGTCGAACCGCGTGATCGACGTGGTCAGTTCTGTGATCACCGACCAGGTCAGCGCAGCGGCAACATAGCGTCCTTGCGCGTCGAAGACCGGCGAGACGTGCAGGTCCATCGTCTCCGGACCGAGCCGGATCTTGGATCGCCACGGGAGCCGCGACGGATCGGCGACGATCGCCCGCTGGTGACCGGGATTCTTGTGGAACACGTCGAAACAGACGCCGACGATCCGGTCCGGGTCCACCGAACGCGGAAGCAGATCCCGTATCTGCTTGAGCGTCGCGATACTTTTCGCGTTGGCGTAGGTGATCACCGCAGTTTGCGGGTCCAGGGTGAGAATGTTGACGGGCAGGCTGTCGGCTACGGTGCGGAGATCGACGCCCGCCGCGGACGCGGCAAGACTCTCCGACTCCCGCGCCGCCCGGCGCGTGATGGATAGCAGTCCCATGATATTCCTCCAGAGCTGCGCCGCTCTTTCGCGGTCGCCTCATCGCCCGAGCGGCGTTCCCCCCACCACTCTGTGAACGGTATCGTGCAGAACCACCGTTAAGAAACGATGAATGTTCTGCAATTTCTTGGATACTTTCGCCAAATAAGGCGCAATGTGGACATGATCGCCTCGATTACACCCCTCTCCCTGCGGAAGGAAAAGCGTTCGGGCGCGTCAGGACTGGCCCCAGATCATTCGGCCGCACGCGACCCGCCGCCATTCATCCGCAGTTCCGCGATCTCAGCCACGTGAAGCGCGGTGCGCCCGCTGCCGTGCATGATCTGCTCGCGGCAGCTGAACCCGTTCGCGAGGAAGACGGCGCTGTCGGGAGCCTCGCGCAGCGCGGGAAACAAGGCCCGCTCCCCTGCCGCGAGCGACACCTCCTGTTTTGCCGCCTCGAACCCGAGCGATCCCGCCATGCCGCAGCAACCGGCGGGTTTGGCGCGCAGGCTCACCCCGAGGCGTTCGAGGAGCCTCCATTCGGCCGCAGGCTTGATCACCGCGTGTTGATGGCAATGAAGCTGCACCACGGCCTCGCCGAACGGGGCGTCGGCGAACGCGAATCGCTCGGCGTTCGCGTCGAGGAAATCGCTGAAGAAGATCGTCTGGTCGCTCAGCCGCTGCGCCAGCGGGTCGTTGGCGAGAAGCGCCGGCAGCTCGTCGCGGAAGGCGCTGGTGCAGGCGGGCTCGAGCCCGATCAGCGGCGTGCCGGCCTCGATCTCGTCGCGCAGCGTGTCGACGATCTGGCGCAGGAGCTTGCGGGCTGTGTCCAGCATTCCCCAATCATAGAGCGGACGGCCGCAGCAAAGCGGGCGCGAGGGAATGATCACCTCGTAGCCTGCCCGCTCCAGCACCCGCGTCGCCGCTATGGCGATATGCGGATGAAAGTGGTTGTTGAAGGTGTCCGGCCAGAGGATCACGCGGTTGCCCCCGGCGCGCGGCGCCTTCCGCCGCCGATGCCAGCGAGTGAAGGTTTCCGTCGCGAAGCGCGGCAGGGTCCGCCCCTGCGCGATTCCGCCGACCCATTTCGTGACGGCCGAAATCCCCGGCGTCCGGATCAGCAGGTTGGCCAGACGCGGCATTGATGCGCCGGCGCGCGCCCACCAGTAGATCAGGCCCAGTGTGTAGGCCGTGCGCGGTCGCAGCCGTCCGGCATAAAAATGCGAGCGAAACTCGGCCTTGTAGGTGGCCATGTCCACATTCACCGGGCAATCGCTGCGGCAGCCCTTGCAGGCAAAGCAGAGATCGAGCGCCTCCTCGACCTCGCGGCTGCGCCAGCCGTCCTTGATCGGACCATCGCGCAGCATCTCGAACAGCAATCGCGCCCTCCCGCGCGTGGAATGCTTCTCGTCGCGCGTCGCCATGAAGCTCGGACACATCACCTCGCCATCCGGCGCGAGACGCCGGCATTTCCCGACGCCTACGCAGCGCATCGTCGCGCGCGCGAAGCTGTTCTGGTCTTCCGCGAAGGCGAAATGCGTGTCGAGCTTCGGCGGCTCGAAGCGGGGGCCGATCCGCAGGTTCGACGTGATCGGGTAGGGATCGAGGACCTTGCCCGGATTCATCCGTCCGCGAGGATCCCAGATCGCCTTGAACTCGCGGAAAGCCTCCACCATGTCGGCCCCGTACATCTTTTCGAGCAGAGCCGCCCGGGCCTGGCCGTCGCCGTGCTCCCCCGAAAGTGTCCCGCCGAAGCCGACGACAAGATCGGCCGCCTCGTCGAGGAAGCGGTTGAGCTTGGCCAGTCCCTCCTCCGTGCCCAGCTCGAAATTGATCCGGCAATGCACGAGGCCATCACCGAAATGCCCGTACATCACCGTGTCGTAGCCGTATCGGTCGAGCAGCTTGCGGAAGGCGCGCAGGTAGTCTCCCAGCTTGTCGCGCGCGACAGCCGTATCCTCCCAGCCTTCCCAGGTTTCCGGCTCGCCCGGAACATAGGCTGTCGCGCCGAGCCCGGATTCGCGCAGGAGCTGGAGACGCTTCTGGTCATCCGCTGATTCCAGAAGGGAGCTGTCGACCCCCGATGCCTGCGCGAAGGCATCGCGCAGCGCCTTCGCCTGCGCAATGGCGTCGGCGTGATCGTCCGCTCCGAACTCGACGACGAGCCAGCCCTCACCTTCCGGTAGCAGCGCGAACTTGTCGGTATGGAGATCCTTCGTCCTGAGATTCGCCAGAAGCTTGCTGTCGAGCCCTTCGCAGGCGAGCGGCCCATGCTCGAGGACGCGGGGGACAGCGTCCGCGGCGTCGAAGATCGTGGGAAAGCCCAGGACGAGAGTCGCCCGTTCCGGCGGGCTCGGAACGAGACGCACGTTCGCGCCGAGCACGATGACGCAGGTCGCCTCCGTCCCCACGAGAGCGCGCGCGACGTGAAGACCGTTTTCCTCCAGCAGCCAGTCCAGGTTGGCGTATCCGGACACGCGGCGCGGGATTTGGGGAAAGCGATCACGAATGTTGTCGCCATGAGCGTCGCGGAATGCGAGGAGGCGGCGGTAGATCTCCGCGCGCGCCCCGCCCGCCTCGAGGATCCGCGCCAGTTCCTCGTCGCTCGTCGGGCCGACGCTGAAGCGCTCGCCCTCATAGGTAAGAATGTCGAGGCTTTCGATATTGTCGACGGTCAGTCCGGCCATGACGGAATGCACGCCGCCGGAATTGTTGCCGATCATCCCCCCGAGCGTGTTGTGATCATGCGTGGCGGGATCGGGGCCGAAGGTCAGGTTGTGTTCCTCGGCGGCGTCGCGCAGCGTATCGAGGATGCAGCCGGGCTCCACGCGGGCGCGGCGCGCCTGCGGGTCAAGCTCCAGCACCCTGTCGAGATAGCGCGAGAAATCGATGACGACCGCGGTGTTGCAGGTCTGCCCCGCGAGGCTCGTCCCGCCGCCGCGCATGAGGAGCGGCGCGTCGTGCTCGCGAACCACCGCCACGGCTTCCACAACGTCCTCGATGGTTCGGGGAACGACGATTCCAATCGGGATCTGGCGATAATTGGAGGCGTCGGTCGAATAGAGGGCGAGGCTCCCGGAATCGAACAGGACATCGCATGACAAGCGCGCGCGCAGCGCCTCTTCCAGCGCCTTCGCGTCGGTCTCGGTCACGGTGCGCGCCGCCGTTATGCGTCCATCGGGGGCGTAATCCCGCCGCCGCTCCGCCGATTGTTCCGTATGTCCTGCCTGGTCGGCCATGCCTTCGCCTGTGCTGGAGGAATGGAATCAGAGTGCGAAACGCGCGGCATCCGCATGCTTGAAGACGAGCCCGTGGCCCGTGCGCGAGAGATCCGGGGCGATCACTCCCCGGCGCGGCCTGGGCGCACCCTCGAACAGCATCGCCTCGATGCGCGCATGGTCATGAAACCATTCGATGTGACGCATCGAGGCGAGTGCTGCGCAGACAGGAAGGTGAAGCGCGGGAGCCGTATGGGCGGAGACATCAACATGATGCGCCTCCGCGACCGCCGCCCCCTTCATGAAGCCGGTATAGCCGCAACAGCGCGTCGCATCGAGCTGGAGCACGTCCACCGCCCCCGCCCCCACCATGCGGGCGGCATGGAACGGGTCATAGGCATATTCCCCGGCCGCCACCTCGATCGGCGCCGGAAGGCGCTCGCGCACGAGGGAAAGACCCGCGAGGTCGTCGCTCGAGACCGGCTCCTCGAACCAGGTCACGCCGAGTTCGGCGAGACGCGTCCCGAGGCCGAGCGCCTGCTTGGGGCCATAGGCGCCGTTTGCGTCAACCATCAGCCGGGCGCCGTCGACGGCTTCGCTTGCCGCCGCGACCCTGGCGAGATCGCGCTGCGGCGTTTCGCCGATCTTCATCTTGACCTCCGCGCAGCCGAGATCGCGGACCCATCGGGACAATTGTTCGGCGAGGCGGCCATCCTCGTAGCTCGTGAAGCCGCCGCTGCCGTAGATTTCGACCTCCCGCGCCCCGCCACCGAACAGGGCCGCGAGGGGCAGGCCGAGGAGCCTTGCCTTCAGGTCCCAGAGCGCGACGTCGAGCGCCGAAATCGCGCACGAGGCGACGCCGGGCCGCCCGAGATTGCGCACCTGGTCCAACATGGCGCGCCAGAGATGGGGCGTGGCGAGCGCGTCGCCGGAAATGAGCGCCGGGCCCAGCACGTCCTCGACAAGCGTGGCCGCCGCCTTCGTCGCATAGGTGTAGCCGAGCCCGACCTCGCCGCCGGCCCTTACATGCGCCACGACAAGGGTCGTTGCGTCCCAGGCGAAGGTGCCGTCGGCCTCGGGCGCGTCGGTCGGGATCCGGTAGGCGGCAACCTCCACCGCCTCGACCGGGACCTGTGAAGAGACTGGCGGGCGGTCCATCCGCTCGCCCTCAGATGACTTCGCGCACGACGTCCAGGCCGATCCGGCGGGCGATCTTGCCGCCATCGGGAGTTCCGCTCGCCAGCGCCTTGCCGAGCTGCATCGCCTGGTCGAGGGTCGCCTTGGGCGGCATGGGCGGCTCGTGCGTGTCGACGATGGCGTCGATCACGACGGGACCGGGCAACGACATGGCCGCCCGGAGCTGCTCGCCGCACGTCGTCGGATCCTCGATGCGGACGCTCTTGATTCCAAATCCCTTGGCGACCGCGGCGAAGTCGACAGGCTGCAGCTCGCAGGCATATTCCGGATTGCCGAGGAACACCATCTGCTCCCATTTGATCTGGCCGAGCGAATGGTTGTTGATGACGATGATCTTCACGTCGAGACCATACTTGGCGCAGGTCGCCAGTTCGCCGATCAGCATCGTGAACCCGCCGTCGCCGACCACGGTCACCACCTGCCGTTCAGGAAAGGCGATCGCCGCCGCGATGGCGTAAGGGACACCGCAGGCCATCGTCGCCAAATTGCCCGAGCATGAGAACTTCATGTCGCCGCGCATGGTGATGTGGCGCGCCACCCAGGTCGTGATCGTCCCGGAATCCGTGGTCACGATCGCATCGTCGCGCAGCAGCTTGTCGAGCTGATGGGTCACGACCTGCGGCTTCATCGGGGTGTCGGTGCGTGTGCCGCGCTCCTCCATCAGGTCGCGCCACTTCTCCATTCCGGCCTGAGCCGTTGTCAGGAAGGAGCGGTCCTCCCTGTAGTCGAGGCGCGGCAGGAGCGCGTCGATGACGGCGCCCGAATCCCCGACGAGGCCCGCCTCAACCGGGTAACGCAGGCCGATGCGGCTCGGGTCGAGATCGATCTGGACGGCGCGCGCCTGCCCCGGTTTCGGATAGAACTCCACGTAGGGGAAGGAGCTGCCGATGATGAGGAGGGTGTCGCAATCCTCGATCGCCTCCTGGGAAGGCTTCGTGCCAAGGAGACCGACGCCGCCCGTGGCGTAGGGGCTGTCGTCGGGAAGCGCGCCCTTTCCGAGAAGCGGCTTGGCCACGGGTGCCCCAAGCCGCTCGGCGAGCGCCGCGAGCTTGTCTCCCGCCCCGATGGCGCCCTGCCCCGCGAGGATCACGATCTTGCTTCCGGCATTGATGATGGAGGCGGCCTTGGCGAGTTGCTCCTCGCTCGGAAGGCGCGCGCCACGCACCATGATGTCCGCCATGTGGTTGGCGACGTTGCGCTTCGAGCGGGGATCGGACGAGAGCTCCTGCGACTGCGTGTCGACGGGCATCGTGATATGCGCGACGCCGCGCTGCGACAGGGCCGTCCGGCAAGCGTGTCCGACCACGTTCTCCACATGGGCGCCGCCCATGATCCTGGCGTTGTAGACGGCCACGTCCATGAACAGCTTGTCGAGTTCGACATCCTGCTGCGTATGCGTGGAAATCAGATCGTGATGCTGGAGCCCGGTAATGGCGAGGACAGGCGCGCCGTCGAGCTTGGCGTCATAGAGGCCGTTGAGAAGGTGGATGCCGCCGGGGCCGGAGGTCGCGAGGCAGACGCCGAGCCTGCCAGTAAATTTCGCGTAGGCGCAGGCCATGAAGGCCGCGGCCTCCTCGTGACGGACCTGAATGAATCGAATCTTGTCCTGCCGCGTGCGCAGGGCTTCCACAATTCCGTTGATGCCGTCGCCCGGCAACCCGAAGATCGTATCCACCTCCCAGTCGAGAAGTGTTTCTACGAGCATGTCGGCCGCGGTCGTCGCCATGGTGGTCTCCCTCGGTTGCTGGATCTCACAGCGGCAACACGCGCCGCTGCCGACGGTTCCGTCTCTGCCGCGCTCAATCCCCAATCCGGATCAGGGCGAGCCCGGTCTCCTCGTCCTTCAGCCGCCGCAGATGCGCGGGCGTCTCCGTGACGATGATCTCCAGCGTCGGACGCACCGTTCCCTCGGCGAGATGGCCGGCGATCGCGGTGCCGTCGCGCTTGCCGAGGACCGCATGCAGGTGAAGTTTCGGCTTGCCGTCCTTGTCGGACGCAATGTCGCCGTTGAGCGAGGCGACTTCGACCTGCTCGCCGACGGGGATGTCGAGATATTCCTTCGTCTCCCAATCGAAAAAATAGAGCTTTGCCCGGCGGAATGCTCCGATCGCGCTCAGCTGGGCCGCCGACAGGCCCTCTTTCTCGGCGAATGCCTGGAGGCAGGCCATGATCTCGTCGTCCGTGTCGAGAATGACCGCGAAGATGCGCAGCCCATCGCGCTCGTCGAGCAACTTCGTCTTCATGGTTCCTCCCCGCCATAGCGTGTCCGTTACCTCACCAAGCGCGCAGCAGCCGTCGGGTTCCCTCTTGCCGGACGCCGTTTCGATGCGGGTGCAATCCGAACATTCTTCAGCTTCGGCGGTTTTCAGAAAGTCTGCCGCGCCGATCTTGAACATCAGGAGCCCGAAATGATCGAGAGACAGCCGCCACCCCTGCGCCCTTCGAATGTCGAGGCTCTGCGCCGGGACATCGATGATGGAGGCACCGGCGACAAGGTGGCGTTTCCGGACCCCGCCGCCGCCCCCCTCGGAGCGGACGAGGAGGCGGCGGGAACGCCGTTGAAGCCGGAAGATGTCGCGCTCGCCCGCGAGCAGGAGGGTAGCGGCGATTCCCGGGATGCTCCCGGCGTCACCGAGCAGCGCCGGGAATCGTTGAACGCACAGACAGGCAGACCGTGGGTGGGTATCGCCGTCGCCCTCGGGATCATCGTCATCGGCGCCATCCTCTTCGCAGTCATCGGTGGCTGACATTGATGGCGGAGTTCGGAATCTCTCGCGAGGCGCGCCGGGACGCGGCGCGGGTCGGCGTGCAGACGCTCGTCGCCACCGGCGCCACCTATCTGGTCATGACGTGGCTCGACTGGCCGCATCTCACCTGGGGCGTCATCTCGGCGATCTTCGTGATCCAGCTCAATTCGGACACGTCCCTCATCGCGGGGGCGGGGCGCGTGGCGGGAACCGCGCTCGGCACGCTCTTCGGCCTGGCGGCGACCTGGCTCGTCGGCGGCGAGGGCGAGATCCTGCTTCGGCTCGTCATCACGACCGCGGCGGCGAACGCCGTCGCCGCGATCTGGCCGCGCCTCAATTACGGAGCCGTCGCGGCGGTGGCCATCGCGGTCCAGCCGAATCCCGAATTCTCGGATGCCCTCGAACAGGCGATCGCAATTGCCATCGGCGCCGTGATCGGCACAGGGGCCACTTTCACCGTCTGGCCGGAATTCGGGCGCAACCGGGCGCGCCGCATGCTCGAATACGCCCTGCAGGATTGCCGCGAACTCATCCTCTGCGTCCTCTCGCCGGAAAGCGAGAATGACGACGCCAGGCGCCGCGACATCCACGCGCGCTTCGTCGATCATCTCGCGACGGCACGCAGCGTTCTGAGCGATTCACGCTTTCGCACCCGACTGAAGAACGGGCGACCCATGCGCGAAGTGGTCGAGGCGGTGGAGAACCTGTGGTACGCGCTCGTCCTGCTCGACAGGGGGATCGCGCATGAGGGCATCGACATCGCCCGCGAGGACAGCGAGCTGCTGAAAGGGCATGTCACGCAGGTGCAGCAGGAGGCTGCAAAATTTCTCGAGGCGATGGTCGCCTACCTGCGCAGAGGCAAGATCTTCCCGCAGATGGATTCCGTGCGGCAGACACTGGAGGATGCACGGCGTTGCGCGGAGGCGAACCTTGCTCCCGCGCCATCGCAGCCCGACGCCGGGCGCGCGTTGCGGGTGCTACTGTTCGCTCTCGAGGAGGTCGCCGACAACCTCCAGGGGCTGCATGCGCTGACCTACACGGAGGATGCACAAACCGGGACGACGGCGGGATAAGACCCGATCACCGCCCGCACGGCGGCACCTTCATGTTCGCAGGCCCAGAATCGACAGGATGACCGCGAGCAGCACGAAGGCGATGAGGCCGCCGAAGAACAGCGCCTTTCGCAGCGGCGTGTTCAGGACGATGCGCCCCTGACGCGCCTTTTCCGCCGGATATCCCTGCCGCTGTTCGCGTTGCGAATCTTGATCCATTGCGCTGCTCCCGGCTCGACAACGTCGGAACCGGCAGTGAGTTCATACCGGGCAGGCGAAGGCGCTCACGCGAAGGTGAAGCTCATGCGGCGGAACTCCCAGCATGCTGATCCGTTCCTGCACAGCTTCAGAAGCGCTCGCTTCATCGGTACGACCTGGCATTCGGCCTGGTTCAGGATCAGGAGATATCAATGCGCAAGCCGCTCCTCGCTTCGACAATCATCGTCTTCTCTTCGTTGGCGGCCTTCTCCGCCTCGAACTCCGCCGCCGCGGACTGGATCACGCGAGAAAGCCCGGCATCGGTCGCCGAGACCGCGGATCGGTTGGTCGCCGCCGCCGAGGGCGCCGGCGCGACGGTTTTCGCTCGGGTCGACCATGCGGCGGGGGCGCAGGCGGTCGGAGAAGAGCTCCCGCCGACGACCCTCGTCATCTTCGGCAATCCTCGCATCGGCACCCCCATCATCAAGTCGGATCGTCGCGCCGGACTGGATCTGCCGCTGCGGGTTCTGATCTGGGAAGAGGATGGCGAAACCCGTCTCGGCTATGAGGACCCGGAGGCTCTGAAGGATCGTTATTCGGTCGAGGGGGCGGACGGCGCATTCGACGCAATGAAGGGCGCGCTTGAAAATCTGACCACCAAGGCGACCCAGTGACGGCATCCGCCTGTCGCATCCGCAACGGAATCAGCCGTCGCTTTGCGTCTCCGCGTCGATGGGAAAGATAATCCGGTATTGCGTCCCGCCGCTCTCGGGGGCCTCGATCTCGCCCCCGATCTGGCGCACCAGGCCACGGACAAGGCGCATTCCGGAATCGCGGCTGGCGCCGTCCGGCACCCCGATCCCGTCGTCCGTGACCGTGATAATCGCGTGATCGTCGCTCCGTCGCAGGATAATCCCGATGGACCCTGGACGTCCTTCGGGAAATGCGTGCTTGATGGCGTTGGTCACCAGTTCGATCACGATGAGCGCTATCGGAATGGCGGCATTGATGTCGAGTTCGACGCGTTCGACGTCGCAATGCGCCTGGATCGGCAGTTCCGGCGGCACGATCGCGGGGCTGCGGCACACGTTGTTCAAAAACGCCCCGAGATCGAGACGGGAGAATTCCTGCGACGTGTAGAGCAGGTCATGCACCTGCGCGATCGCCCAGATCCGCTTCTCGATCTCATCGACCAACGCGTTCCCCCGACTTCCGCGACTGCGGATCTTGATCAGGGACTGGATCATCTGCAGGTTGTTCTTCGTGCGATGATGAACCTCGCGCAGAAGCGTCTCGCGCATCTCGGCCGCGCGCTGCGCCTCCGCCAGCAGCCGGCGATCGAACTCCGCCTGGCGGCGCGCCTGCTCCGCGCGTAGCCGTCGGCCGACCTGCGTCGTTCCGAACAGGCCAAGGAGCGCCACGACGGCGAGAAAAGCCCCGGCTATCGCCATTTCCCGTCGCCAGCTTTCAAAAATGGCGGATCTGGGAACGCCGAAATTGGCGATGACGGGCAAGTCGCCGACCCGCGCGAACGCATATATCCGAGCGATGCCGTCGGAAACCGCGACGGCTTCATAGACGCCCTCGTCCGCCTGTCTCGTCGCAATTCTCCCGGGGGCGTCATCAGGGAGCATGATCGCGGGCGCATCAGGCGTGTGGCGCACAAGCAACATCCCGTCCCGGCGAAGGAGAGATGCGGCCGCGCGTTCGTCGACGGCGATGCGGCCAAAGAAGTCGGTGAATGCCTCGATCGAAATCACCCCGGCCAGGATTCCGGCGAAAGGTTCTCCCGATCTCCTGATCGCAACGCTCAGCGCTTGCAGTCCGCTGGGGCGGGTGGTGATGCGTTCGATCTGCATCTCCGCGCCGTCGCGCAATGCCCGGAAATAATTCCGGTCGTCTACCCGCTCGTCGATGGGGTGCAACCTGCTCGACGCGACCAGCCGGCCGTCGGGAGACACCACGCCAATGCCGAGCATGTACGCGTCGCGTCTTGCATGACGCGCGAGCTGGCGATGCAGTTCCTCGGAATCGACTGTGGCGAGGTCCGCATCATCCAGATAATCCGCGACATCCCGGAGAACGCTTTCCTGCGACTGGATCACGCGCAGGGAGTACTGGCGAATGAGCTCGACATTGTTGATCGCCTCCGAAACCGCCTTCGCGCGCTCGCGATCCCATGCCCAGAGCGACCAGGCGATGAAGATCAGGAACGGCAAGAGGATGCTGCCGATCTGCAGTGACCGGAGTGACCGCGTCCAGTCGATCGCCTTCACAATAGCGCTTTCATGAGCTGTTTGAAACGAACGGATCACTCAGCCTAGGTGGATGCTGGCGGCGCGGCAAGCCAAAGGAGTGACCGTTCTTTAGTCAGGGGACGGCCAAATTGCGGCAAGCGACGCGCATCATGGGCCGTCGGGGCCCCGTGTGGCCGTCCTGCACCTACAAGAATTCGGCAGTCGGGCTCAAACGCCGTTCTTGTGCTTTGGCCCCGTATTGGGCACTCGCAGGGGCGGATATCGCCGCCGGATCGGCTTCAGGTCCATTCCGCCGTAGGAGCTGTCGTCCTCATCCCGCTCCGGAAGGAGCATGACGGCCGTGCTGATCGCGCCCGCGGCGAAGGTCGTGCAGATGCCGATCGTCAGGAACGCCACGGCCACCAGCTCGTTCGAGGAGCGCCAGACAAGGGTCGCCATTCCCCGGAAGTCCACCGCGAACATGATCGCTGCGACCACCAGCCCGAAGCCGAATCCAAGGGCGCCGTTGATCACGAACAGCCGGATGATCGGAATTCTCATGAGCCGGCGCATGTCTCGCCCTCGTCCCTGTCGCAAGTTGACGCTTACCCAGCGGAAATGTTCCGCCGATACGGCGGCTCATGTGCAAGCCTTCACTGTACCGATATGTGGCGCTGATGCGCAAAATGAAGAACCCCGGGCCGCAGGGTCCGGGGTTCCAGTCGCTTGACGCCAACCGCGAAGCGGAGCTTTTAGGTCGGCGCTATCCGATCCGGTTAGCGGCTTTCGTCGATCAGCGTGAATTCCGGCGCGTTCTCGAGCTGCTCGCGGGTGAACGCGACCTCGATATGCTGCAGCTGGCCTTCGCCGCCCCAGCCCCAGCCGGTGCCGTCATAGCCCGTGCCGGGCTGGCGCTGCGCAGCCATTTCCTCACGGGTCGTCGCCGGAGCGCCGGGCTGGGTGGTCGCCGGAGCCGCGCCCGGCTGCGTCGTTCCAACCGTGCCTGTCGCGACCGGGGCATCGGTGCTCACCACCGGCGTGTCGGTCGCAACGGCCTCACCCTCGCGGGCCGAGATGACGAAGTTCAGGTTGTCCGCCGAAATGGCGACGTCGCGTTCGCCGATGCCAAGAAAGCCTCCGATTCCGACGACGACGGCGATGATGCGGCCGTCCTGGTCGATCAGGACATCCTCGACATTACCGATGCTTTCGCCCTCGGCGCCGATCACGTTCGCCTCCATCAGGTCGTCGCCCATGACCTGGCCGAAGCTCTGACGGACGATGAAGCCATCCTGCATCTCAGGCTGAGCCGCCATCTGCTGCTGCGCCGGCTGGGTCGTCGTCATCGGCTGCGTCGACTGGGCGGACTGCCGCTGCGACGTCACCATCTGCTGACCGGACTGCGACTCCTGCTGACGGACCTGCACGCTCTGCTGTTCATCAACCGGTTGGTACTCAGCCTGCTGGTCCTGGCTGAACTCCTGCGCGCCCCGCAGATTCTGCGCCACGAGCTGATCGCCCTCCATGGAGACCTGCTCGACCGGCAGAAGCACCTGGCGCTGATCCTGCGTCATCTCGATGAGAACGAACCGCTCGGATCCGCCGCGCTCGACGATGCCCGCGACCGTGCCGGCCTGCTGGCCCTGCTCGTCATAGACTTCACGGTTCATCAGTTCGGAGACAGCCATCTCCTGGACCTGACCCTGCTGCATCTGGGTCTGCTGCATCTGCTGGCCCTGCTGCTGAGCGGGCTGCTGAGCCTGCTGCGCAAGGGCGGACACCGGCACGAGCGCCGTCGCGCCGAGCGCCGCTGCCAAGAAAAGATTCTTCATGGTATAATTTCCTTCCATCGAGCCCCCACTTGCACAGACAAGTCTCACTGCGCAGTTTTGTTCCTCCAAAACAAAGCAGTAGCGGCGCATTGTGCATTCTTAATCAATACTAATTTTTCAAATACAGCTACGCTTTACGCATGTCTGTCGATTGGACGCTTATTGCTACGATTAACTCATCGATTTCATTATGAAAACTTTGCCAATGGAACTTCCCGCATCGTCCGCCCTTCTATTTCCGCAGGACATGTACGGCAGACCGCGGGACATAAATGCTGGACACCGAATCGACGCGGCGACTGCCGCTTTCTGCGGGGGAACAGGGAGGCGAACAGGGCCTTACCCCCGAGCAGGCAGCAGCGGCTGCCCGGCTGCGCTACGTCAACGACGACGAATCCGGAATTTCACGGCGCAAGGCTGGCCGTGGCTTCACCTATACCCGGCCGGAAGGAGGGCGTGTCGAGGATGTTGAAACCCTCTCGCGCATCCGCGCCCTCGCCATCCCGCCGGCGTGGACGGATGTCTGGATCTGCCGCGATGAGATAGGCCATCTCCAGGCCACGGGCCGCGACGCGCGCGGGCGCAAGCAATATCGCTATCATCAGCGCTTTCGCGACATCCGGGACAGCAACAAGTACGACCATCTCGTCGATTTCGCGCGGGTCCTGCCGCTGATCCGCGAGCGCGTGGATCGCGACCTGGCCCGGCGCAGCCTGACGCGCGAGCGGGTTCTCGCCGCAGTCGTCCGCCTTCTCGACAAGACGCTGATCCGTATCGGCAATGCGGCCTATGCCGAGCAGAACAGGTCTTTCGGCCTCACGACCTTGCGGCGCCGTCACGTGGAGGCGGCGACGGAGAGCATCCGCTTCGTGTTCAGGGGCAAGAGCGGAAAGGAATGGAAGCTCCGGCTCCGCGACCGCCGCGTCACCCGCGTCATCCGCGCCTGCCAGGAAATTCCGGGCCAGCGGCTGTTCCAGTATCTCGACGAGGAGGGGCAACGTCACACCGTCACCTCGGCGGACGTCAACGCCTATCTCCGCGACGTCTCTGGCGCGGATGTGTCCGCCAAGGATTTCCGTACCTGGGCGGGGACCGTCCTGACGGTCGAGGCGCTGCGGGAGGCGGAACGCTTCAGCTCGGCTACGAAAGCGAAGCGGAGTCTGCGCGGCGCGATCTCGCAGGTAGCGGAGCGCCTCGGCAACACGGTCGCGATCTGTCGCCAGTGCTACGTCCATCCGACGGTCATCGACCTCTATCTCGAAGGGGATTTCCACGACGAACTGGATCGGGCGAGGAAGGAAGCGGAGCGCAACCCGCCGGACGCTCTCGAGCCGCAGGAAGCCGCCACGCTTGCCCTCCTTACGGCGCGACTGCGCGACTGACGGCGGAACCACCCGCCTTCTCGCTCCGTTGCTACCCCTGTTCGAGGAGGAAAGCCATGACCAGGAAAGACAATCCGGAAGCCGTTCCGCCGGGGACCAAAGGCGCGGGCGAGAACCTGTGCCGACGTTGTTCCGGTTCGGGCAAGGTCGAGGGCAAGACCTGCCCGGAATGCGGCGGCAGCGGCAAGGTGACGACACCCGTCGCCGGCGGCTGAGACCGGTCTCTATGGCTGGTCTTCCGCCGGGGCGACCATGACCCCGACGCCGTGATTGAAGATCAGCTTGCCTCCGTGCCAGCCAGCCAGTCCCGTGAAGACGCTGGCGAGCAGGGAGAGGAGAAGGCCGTGGGGGAGGACGGAGGCGTCGTCCGCAAGGCGCACACCCCAGTTGAGACCCGTTATCGCGATCAGGTTCATTGCGATGACGGCATGATTCCAGCTTTGCAGCCGCCGCCTGATCTGCTGGACGAGGAGCAGTTCGACTGTTCCGAAAAGGCCCGCCGCGACACCGGTCGCGAAGGCGAAGCCCGAGGACCAGATTCCGACCCGGAGCCAGAACGGGTCCGCCGTCCACCAGTAGAATAGATCCACGCCGAGCGTGGCGAATACCAGGGCGATCGGGAAGTGCACCATCATCGCGTGAATCGGATGCCCGGCCAGCGCCACTGCAGAAGGTATCTCCTCCTCCGTCACGCCCTGGGGCAAGTCGCGGCCACCCGATTTGCTCATGAGACACATTCCCTCTTGCGAAGCTTTGCCACCGCACTCCCGTGAAAAACAGGTCTCGCGGCTGATGGTTCCTTGAACGGTCGCGGGCTCAGATGCACGGTGAGGCGTAAAGGATCGGCATGAAGGTGAGCAGGGTTGCGACCGCAGCCGCATAGGCTGCAAACGTTCCCACGCTGTCGAGGAAATGCGCGGGGGCCGCCGACTCCCCCTCCCCGCGCGCCGATTGCAGCATCCGCTGGAACTTCAGCGCCAGCGCGAGGCCCGCAAGGCAGAAGCCCGCAAGAAGCGCGACCAACAGAATGCGCAGAAGCGACACCTCGCCGAACAGCGGACGAAGGTGCCATTCGAGTCCGCATCCGATCGCCTGCGTGGAATAAAGCACGACGAAGGCGGCTCCCCACAGGGCGAAGCCGGCGACCAGCATGAGGATCTTCCAGTGCGGGCTCCTGCTCATGGGGTGGTCGGCCTCCCCTCCGCGAGCCAGGTGACGATCAGGATGGCGGCAATCCCGACGATGCCGGCGAAGAATGTGTAGCCGTGCCAGAGCAGCCCGATCCGCAGGTCGTTGATCCGCCGCGCGGAAATGTATCCCGCGAGGTGCCGGTAGAGGCCGAAGGCGGCAAAAAGCGCGCCCAGCGCCGCATGAAGGACGAGGTAGAGAATGACGGCAAGGCCGGTTGCGGCATGCGCGTGGCGCGTGGGATCGGGGATGCCTTCGTACCCCATATGGGCGAGCCCTGCGAGCGCGACCGCATGGCCAGAAAACGCCAGCAGCAGCCATGGGATCGGCGACGCCGCGCGCCGCGTCGCCCGCACCGCCAGCCAGCCGCCGACAGCTCCCAGGGCGAGACCGCCGAGAAGGGTCGCGGGCGCGGTGACGCCGAAGTCGATCATGTCCGAGGGCGGCCAAAGCGGGGCGGAAATCCACAGGAAGAAGAGACCGAACAGCAGCGAGCCGAACAAGACCGCGTTTCCGGCCAGCGTGAAGACCATGGCCCAGTAGGAGGGCGGGCCATCGCTCTCCCAGTGGACGACGGCGCTTCTCCCTCCGCCCACCGGCAGCTTGCCGATATCCTCGCGCGAGCCGCTCTCGGGCGTCCAGGCGAGGAAGAGGATGACGACGAGCCCGGTGAACGCGGCCGCCATCCAGTAGAAACTGAACAGGAAGGACAGGACGAAGCCGCCAATCGCAAGCGCCGTCCAGAGGGGCAGCCGCGTCGGGCGGGGCAGGATGATCACCTCGTCGATCTCGCCCCGCACCATGTCGACGCCCAGCGTCTCCATCCATCCGTTCCGGACGAAGCCGAGATAGCCGTCGCCGCGCGCCAGCGGCGCCCCCATCGCACCGGGGGAAAGTCGGTCCGCCCGATCCTCGACAGTGGGGAGGGATGCGAACGCATAGGCGGGCGGCGGCTTCGGAATGGCCCATTCAAGGGTGCCCGCCTTCCATTCGTTGCGGCGGAAGACGCGCCCGAAGCGCAGGTGGATGACCATGTCGATGACGAAGAGCGCGAAGCCCATCGTCATGATGAATCCCCCGAGGGACGACAGCAGGTTCAGCCAGTCCACCCCGTACGCTTCCGGATAGTTGTGGACGCGCCGCGGCATCCCCCGCAATCCCGTCAGGTGCATCATGAAGAAGGTCAGGTTGAAGCCGCCGAAGATCAGCCAGAAGGCCGGCACGGCGAGGTTCTGGTGCGCCGCCCGGCCGGTGACGAGCGGGAGCCAGTAATAGGCGGCGGCAAGCATGGGGAAGACGAAGCCGCCGAAGAGGACATAGTGCAGATGCGCCACGACGAAATGGGTATCGTGCGCCTGCCAGTTGAAGGGCACCAGCGCGAGCATCACGCCCGTCAGGCCGCCCAGCACGAAGACCACGAAGAAGCCGAGAAGGTAGAGCATCGGCACGTCCCAGCGCAGCCGCCCGAACGCGATCGTGGCGATCCAGGCGAAGATCTGCACGCCCGTCGGGATGGCGACGAGGCCGCTCGCTGCGGAAAAGAAGGCGAGCGCGAGATGCGGGATGCCCACCGCATACATGTGGTGCACCCAGAGGCCGAAGGAGAGGAAGGCGAGCGCGATGATGGCGACGACAATGGCGCGGTAGCCGATCAGGTCGCGCTGCGCGAAGACGGGCACGATCGTCGAGATCGCCCCGGCCGCCGGGAGGAAGATGATGTAGACCTCCGGGTGGCCGAACAGCCAGAACAGGTGCTGCCACAGCAGCGGGTCCCCTCCCCGCGCCGGGTCGAAGAACGGCAGGTCGAAGGCGCGCTCGATCTCGAGCAGGATCGAGGCGAGGATCAGCGGCGGAAAGCCGAGAAGGATCATCGCCATCGTCACCAGCATGTACCAGCCGAGAATGGGCATCCGGTCGAGGGACATTCCCGGCGCACGCAGCTTCAGCACCGTCACGATGATCTCGACCGCTGCGCACATGGCCGAGATTTCGACGAAGGTGATGCCGAGCAGCCAGACGTCGGAGTTGATGCCGGGGGAATAGACGCTCGAGGAAAGCGGCGTGTACATGAACCAGCCGCTATTCGGAGCGACGCCGGCGAGCATTGCCACGATGAGGATCGACCCGCCGAACAGGTAGCACCAGTAGCCGAAGGCCGTCAGCCGCGGGAAGGCGAGGTCGCGCGCCCCGAGCTGCTTGGGCAGCATGTAGATGGCGAAACCCTCCAGCATCGGGATCGCGAAGAGGAACATCATCACCGTGCCGTGCATGGTGAAGAGCTGGGAATAGGTCTCGGCATCCACGAAGGCGCTTTGCGACGTCGCGAGTTGCGCCCGTATCAGCATGGCGAGCCCGCCGCCGATCGCGAAGAAGACGAAGGCGGTCACGACGAAACGGAGTCCCACCACCGAGTGGTTGACGGCGGCGAGGCGCTGGAGACCGGGCCCCGTTCCCCAGATCGCGGAGAGTTCCTTGTGGAGCCGTATCGGGGAGGACGGCCTGCGCGGCGTGAACTCCATCGTCAGCCTCCCGGAGCCGCGAGCGCCCGCAGCGCCGGCTCGTAATCATCTTCGGCGTGGACGCGGATGCTGAAGACCATCCCCGCATGGCCAACGCCGCAATATTCCGCGCAGACGCCGCCATAGGTTCCCTCGGCCCCCGCCTGCAGGCGCAGCACGTTCACGTGTCCGGGAATGGCGTCGAGCTTGCCGGCGAGGCGCGGCACCCAGAAGCTGTGGATGATGTCTTCACTGGTGACATGCAGGTCCACCGGACGGTCGACGGGAATATGAAGCACATTCGTGCTGCGGGACTGCGGGGCTCCGGCTGCATCGGGATAGCTGAACTCCCATGCCCATCTGCGAGCGGTCACGTCGATCCGCAGCGCCGCATTGGCGCCAGCCCTGGGGATCAGCGTCTCGCCAAGCCAGACGGCGGAGCCGACGAGACCGGCGAGGCCGATCCCGGGCAGGACGAGACCGCCCCAGATGATCCACTGCAGCGGCGAGAGCGCGCGAACCCAGCCGGGGCGCAGGGCAGCGGCGAGAAGCGCCGCCGACAAGAGCGCGAAGACGAGCCCGCTGACCGCCAGGAGTATCCACCACAGGAGAGCGATCCGCTCCGCGGCCGGGCCGGCCGGCTCGAGCGTCGAAAGCGGCCCCGTGCAGCCCGCGAGACCGGAACCGGCGACGATGAGCGACATCAGAAGGGGGCGTCGAGCCAGGGTCATCGTCGGCTTGCCCCTCTCAGAACGGCGTGTAGCGGGCGGCCAGCACGCGAAGCCCCCCGGGCTCGAACAGCGCTGCAAACTCGGATGCATGAAGGGATGGCTTGGCGAGAACCAGCGCGAGCACCGCAAACGTAGCCAGCGAAATTGCCGTGAACAGGCCTCCAAGATACCAGCCGGAATTCGAGACGTCGTGCTTGAACAGGTTGAGGATCGCACGCGTGACGAGCATGTGGGCGATGACGAGGATTCCCACGAACACCAGCTTCAGGGAGAACCAGGGAACGAAGGTTTCGCGCAGGAAAATCAGTGCGGCTCCACTTCCGATCGCCAGATAAGCCGCCGGCGCGATGACGACCTGGAGGCTGTAATGCATGATCTCCCGCAGCCGAAGAAACGATACCTTCGCATTGAGGCGCGGGTGCAGGAACATCACGCAGATGAGCCCTCCCGCCCAGAACGAGATTGCCGTCACATGCAGGAATTTGAGCCAGACCATGTCCCCCCTCTTCCCGGACTTCGGTTCCAGCAGGCGCGCGCCGCTTGCGCCATGCGCGAGGTTGTTTCACGGCATCCCGTCTGCATGCGAGGCCCGGCACAGGCGCCGGAGGTAGAAGCCCTGCCCTCCCAAGTACGGCGAAGCTGAAAAGTTCCCGTTCGGTCGGCTACGGAGCACAAGGGCGGAGTGCACCACGGATCGAATGCGCCCGCCGGACGTTGGCCTCCGGAAAGCGAGAACCGGAGGATCCGATGCCCGCGAAATCGAAGAAGCAGCAGATGGCCGCAGGGGCCGCACTGTCCGCCAAGCGGGGCGAACAGCCCAAGTCGAGCCTCAAGGGAGCCTCGAAGCAGATGGTGGATTCCATGAGCGAGAAGGAACTCGAGAAGCTCGCGAAGACAAAGCGCGAGAAGCTTCCCGAGAAGAAGTCGGACTGAGGTAGCGGAGGAATGATGGGCAATTTCTTCAAAAGCCTCATGGCAGAGATTCTTCCAGGCTGGGCGTTCTGGCGATCGAGCAGGCGCGCAACCCCTCCCCTGGATCGGCCGACGGAGGCCAAAATCGCCGACGCCACACCCGCCGCGCCGACGGGCTCAGCCGAGAGCAAAGCCGGAAGCGCTGCAAGCCGTTCCGGTGAGGCTCATCCCGACGCCTCCAAGGCAAACCCCGCCTCCAAGGCAAACCCCGCCTCCAAGGCGAAGTCCGCTTCGGGGGCGCGCGTCGGAAAGAAGCCTTCAAGACCGAAAAAGCCCCGGACCGTGAAGCCGGGTACCCGCTAGGCCGCGGGCGGGACTCGTCGTAGATGAATGAATCAATGGCAGGGGCAGGTGGCGCGCCTGGTCGCTCAGCCCCCGCTCTGCTGCCTCACCTGGACGCGCGGCAGCGCTATGCTCGAGTCGGGATGAATCTCGCTGAACGCGGCCAGCGCCTCATTGTCGATGCGCTGCGCACGCAGCATGTCCCGCCCATAGCCGCGCACCACGAGTTGGTTGTCTTGCGCGCCCATCAGCATGATCGGGAAGACCACCTGGCCCTCCTCGCCATCCAGCGTCACGACCGCATAATTGAGCCCCCCGTCTCCTTCGACGAGCCGCCGGACCGTGCCGACGGATTCGCCGAACTCGTTGATCACCTCCGCCCCGGCAATGTCCGAGGCCGACATGATATGCCGCTCGGTCCCGTTCGGTGTCGTGGCTGCGGGTGCGGAGCCTGATGGAGCGACGGTTGTGTCCGGATGGCGCTGCTGACCCTGTTGCAGCGGCGCGCCCGGAGCAGTGTACTGCGCCTGCGCCACGCTCGGCGCCGCGACCAGGAGAAACACAAGGACGGCAAGCGGATAGCGACTCATTTTGATCTCCCGAAAGGACAGTCCGGCCCATAGGCCGGACTGTCGGGATTGAAGGTTAGCCTTCGCGTTCGAAGGTTTCGCCGTCGAGGACCTCGCAGGAAGGATCGGAGGCGTTCACCTGGAATCCCTCACCCTGCTCGGTGATCTCGCAGTTCATCGGAAACTGGCCCGCGGCCGTCTGCTCGGTCGAGGTGAGCGTGAGCATGCCGCCCTCGAGCTGGTAATCGCCCGACGCGGTGTCGCCCGTCTGCGGGTTGGTCAGCGTGAACCGGCCATCCTGCTCAAGCATCAGCTCGACGTTCTGCGACTGATAACGGCCAGGCTCGATCATCATGTCCCCGGACACGGCGCCAGTGGCCTGGACCTGATCACCCGAAGCGCCCGTCGCCGGAGCCGAGGCGGTGTCCTGCTGCGTTCCCTGCGTGGACGGCGGGGGCGCAGCTGTCGTGGTCGTGGTCGTATCGCCACTCGGGGGCGGCGGCGCCGAAGCGGTGTCGGCGGGAGCCGGCTCGGTTTCCGTAACCGTCGGAGCCGCAGCGGTGTCCTGCTCCATGGTCGCGGGCGGCGGAGCCTCCGCGGTTTCCTCGGCCGCAGGCGGCGGCGTTGTCACGGCGGTGTCACCCGGCGCGCTGGTCACCGGAGCCTCGGGCTCGGTTTCCGCAACGCGCTGTTCGTCTTCGCAGGCCGCCAGCGCTAGCACGGCGACGAGTGGCAGATAAGCGAAATGTCTCATCGTAATGATCTCCTACAGTTCGTGTTGTCTTGTATCGGTTTCGCCGCGACAACGCGGCTGCCCGCTCAATGTTCAGTTCGAAGCCATCTTTTTCCGTTGACGGGGGCCTCCGCATCTCGGGAAGCCCCGTGACGACCCGGCCGAAAGGCGGAACGAAGCCGCCCAGGCCGGGCGGCTTCGCAAGGGCTCAGAAGTAATACGGGACGCCGTAATAGTCGTAGACGTTGCGACCGTAGCTCGGGTCGTTCCAGGGAGACTCCTCCCGGCTGTAATGCGGCGCGCCTTCGAGCACGGCCCGGTCCAGATCGACGACATATCCGCCGAGGCGCGGGTCGTAATCGAGCTTGTCCCACGGAATGGGATGGTAGCGCTCGCCGATGCCGAGAAATCCGCCGAAGGACATCACGGCGTAGGCGACCTTGCCCGAATACTTGTCCACCATGAAGTTGTAGACGGTCCCGAGGCTCTCGCCGGCGCGGTTGTAAACCGCCGTACCCTCGACCTTGTCGGACGCGATCAGCCGATCGGTCTCGTTGGTGGCAACGCTTCCGGACTGCGTTCCGGTGCTGTCGTAACTAGCCATTGGAAGCTCCTTTCCTTGGTTGACCAGTCAACGGCGCCGACGGATCGCGGGTTCCGCAGCTTCAGGCCCCCTGCTTCGGAACAACGCCCGCCAGCCAGCCGTTTCTTTCCGTACGGGCAGAGAAGGCTCGGATGCGATCGAAGGAGGCTTCCATGCATGTCAGGGAAATGGCGAAAACCCACCCCAATTCGGCGGAATACGGCCATGCCCTTTGGGCGTGCATCGAGGAATGTTTCGCGTGCGCTCAGGCCTGCACGGCCTGCGCCGATGCCTGCCTTTACGAAGACGGTGTCGACAATCTGCGCGACTGCATCCGCACGAATCTCGACTGCGCCGACCTTTGCCTTGCGACCGGCTCGATCCTCACGCGCCACGTGGGAGGCGACGAGCGGTCGCGAAAGGCCCTGATCCAGGCATGCGCCAGCCTTTGCCGAACCTGCGGCGAGGAATGCCGCAAGCACGCAGCCATGCACGAGCATTGCAGGATCTGTGCTGAATCGTGCGCCGCATGCGAGCGGGCCTGCAATGAAGCCCTGGCTCCGGCCGAGTAGCCGGAACGCGCGACGGCGTGGCTTCGTTGCCCTCGACGGGGCCGTTCCGGTCAAGAAGGCTCGTATGAGAGACAGCAAAGCAAATAACAAGGGGAAGGTCGATTTTCACGGCATCTTCGATGCCTTGCCCACCCCCTTCCTCGTGCTGTCGCCAGACTGCCGTATCGTGACCGCCAACCAGGCCTTTCTCGACACCACCATGCGCCGTGGAGAGGAGTTGATCGGCCGCTCGATCTTCGACGCCTTTCCCGGTCAGGCGGAGGGCGAGAGCGCCTTGCGGGCGTCGCTGAACAAGGTCGTCGAGACCGGCGAAGCCGACTTCATGCCGGTGACCCGTTACGACATTCCCCGACCGGCGGAGGTTGGGGGAGGCTTCGAGGAGCGCCATTGGCGCCCGATAAATACGCCGATGCCCGGCCGCGACGGCCGCGTCGCGTTCATCATCCATCGTGTCGAAGATGTCACCGACAGCGTCATGGAGCGCCGCGCCGACCGGGCCGCGTTGCGGGTTTCGGAAGAAATCTCGCGCCTGATCATCGAGAGCGCCACCGAGTATGCGATCTTCTCGATGGACCTGAACGGGGTCGTAAACACCTGGAACTCCGGCGCCCAGAACCTCCTCGGCTATGAGGATTTCGAGATCATCGGCCGCAGCGGAATCCTCATCTTCACACCGGAAGATCGTGCCCGGGGCGCGCCGGAGGAAGAGATGCGGAATGCGCTCCAACAGGGGCGCGCGGACGACGAACGCTGGCATATGCGGCGCGACGGAAGCCGTTTCTGGGCCACCGGAATGCTCATGCCGCTGCGCAATGACGAGGGTGAGGTCGAGGGCTACTTCAAGATCCTTCGCGACAGGACCGGACAGCGGCAGGTGGAGGAAGCCGAAGCGCATCGCACGCGCCGCCTCGAGATTCTCACGACCGTCGCCGCCGATCTTCTCGGCACGCGCTCGCCGGAGGAGGCGATGCCGGGCCTGTTTCGCGCGATGAACCAGGATCTTGCGGTCGACGCGATGCTCAGCTTCAACTGCGACGAGGAAGCCGGCGTCATGCGCCTCGCGACTTCGGCCGGGATCCCCGGCGATGTCGTCGTCGAGGCTGACGACCTTTGCGGCAAGGCCTTCGCGACGAGGAAGATGGCCTACGCATCCGGCCTCGGTAATTCTCAGGATCCGTCGCTGGCCTTCGCCCGCTCGATCGGCCTCGACGCCTATGCCTGCTACCCGATGATCGCCAATGGCAGGCTCCTGGGGGCGCTCTCCTTTGGAACCCGCAGTCGCGCCGGCTTCTCTGACGAGGATCTCGCCTTTTTCGGCACGCTGACTCAATACGTGACGGTCGTCCGGGAGCGCCGCCGGGTCGAGCAAGCCTTGCGGACCAGCGAGTCCCGGCTGCGCCTTGCGATCGACGCCGGCCGCATGGCCGTGTGGGAGAGCGAACTTGCGACGGATACGATTTCCTCCTCGCCGGAATTGAACCGCCTCCTGGGTCTCCCGGAAGATGCGCGCCCGAGCACCGAGGAGATCCGCAAGCGATACTATCCGGGCGATCGGGACAAGCTGCTTGAGACGGCGAAGGCGGCCCTCGAAAGCGGTGAAAGCTACGCGGAGGCCGAATTCCGCGTCGTCTGGCCCGACGGGTCCGTTCACTGGCTCCTCCTGCGTGCGGAACTGGAGGGAGATGAAGCCGGTCGTCCGGCCAGGGCCGTCGGCGTCGCTCTCGACATCACGGAGCGGAAGAAGGAGGAGGAGCGCAGGCGGCTGCTCACGCACGAACTGAATCACCGGGTGAAGAACACGCTCGCCGCCATGCAGGCACTCGCCTCCCAGAGTTTCCGCAACGCGCGGTCCCTCGACGAGGCAAGAGAATCCTTCCTCGAGCGGCTGACGGCGATGGCCGGGGCGCACGACATCCTGACGCGGGAGAGCTGGGAAGGGGCGGAACTCCGGGACATCGCGGCCATCGCCGCCCATCGCTTCGGCGCAGGCGCGCGGGTGAGGCTCAGCGGCCCGCGGCTGCGCCTCGTGCCCCGGACCGCGATCGCCCTCGCGATGGCCCTGCATGAACTCGCCACCAACGCGGTGAAGTACGGGGCGCTGCGGACCGAGCACGGCGAGGTGGCGCTGACGTGGAGCATCGCGCAGCGTGGCGGCGAGCAGCGCTTGCTCATGCGGTGGGAGGAACAGGGGGGGCCGCCGGTCGTTGCGCCCGCTCGGCGGGGTTTCGGATCGCGGTTGATCGAAAGCGGCCTGTCGCGGGAACTGGGGGGCGAAGTCAGAATTCTTTTCGCGCCGGAAGGCATCGTCTGCCTTGTCGACGCGCCCGTCCCCGCCGCCGAGGAGCAGCCCGTCCAATGATGTCCGTTTCCCCCCTGCGGGTCCTCGTGGTGGAGGACGAGATGATGGTCATTCTCGACCTCGAGGACATGCTCGAGGAACTCGGGCACGTCGTGGCGGGCGTCGCCACGCGCATCGACCAGGCGCTGGATCTCGCGCGCAGCGGCAGTTTCGACCTCGCGGTCCTCGACATCAACGTCGCCGGCGAGGTTTCCTTTCCTGTCGCGATTCTCCTGCAGCAGCGTGGCGTCCCCGTCATCTTCGCGAGCGGTTACGATGCGCAGGTGCTTCCCGAGGAGTTCCGGCGCCACGGCCTGCTCCAGAAGCCGTTCCGGACTGCGGCGCTGCAGCGCTCCATCCAGGAGCAGGGCGCTGGAGACAGGAACCGAACGGAGAGCGTGGCGGTTTCTCCTGCGCGCGCTGCTTTTCCGCGCGTTCCGGGAGATGATCATGAGCACTGAAGAAGTGTTTTTGCGCCTTGGCGTCGCTACCGCCGCCGGGCTTCTCCTGGGCCTTGATCGCGAGCTTCGCGGCATCGCCGCCGGACTGCGCACCCATGCCATGATCTGCATGAGCTCGGCCATGATCACCGTGTCGGCGCTGGTGATGTTCGAGGAGCTGGCGCCGTACGGGGCAATTATCGACCCGTTGCGCGTCATTCAGGGACTGGCGCAAGCGGTCGGTTTCGTGGCGGCCGGCGCAGTCTTCGTCGCGGGCAGCAAGGTCCACAACCTGACCTCGGCGGCAAATATCTGGCTGGCGGCGGCGGTGGGAATCGGCGCGGGGGCCGGACAATACGTGATCGTCACCGCCGGCGTCGTGTTCGGGCTGGTAATCCTGACGATCGTGCGGATGGTCGAAAAATATATGCCTCACAGGAAGGAAGACAGGTAGGCGACGCCACACCCGGTCGGGCATGGCGTCTCCGGACGATTGATCAGGGACAGGCGGCGACGTAGCGGCGGCCCGCGCGATCCTCATAGACGCAGCGGCCGGGCTCCGCGGCCGCACCGATCAGCGCGCCGGCGGCAGCGCCCGTCACGCCGCCGATCGCAGCGCCGCCGACATCGCCCGTCACCGCGGCGCCGACGGCCGCGCCAGTCGCGCCTCCGATGACCGCGCCGCGCTCAGTCGCAGTACATCCGGCGGCAAAGGCGACGGTTCCGAGCGCAAACAAAATCTTCTTCATCAGGAGCCTCCTTGGTTTCTGCTCTGCGGTTGAAACTGGTTGGAAAGCTATTGGTTCCGCTTCGATCAGGATCATCATCCCGCTTACTTAATCGCCTTCACGGTTTTGCGAAATCAGGAACGATGCTTTCTCGCCTGCGTTTTGGCGCAGCAAAAAGCCGGCGACGCAAAGTCGGACGGCTTACCGGCGGGCTTTGGTCCGGTCAGGAGCCGACCACCGTCCCGCCATTGGGGTGAAGGATTTGTCCGCTCATGTAGGAGGCGTCCGCGGAAGCGAGGAAGACATAGCTCGGAGCCACCTCGTTCGGCTCGCCCGCGCGGCTCATCGGGGCGCTTCCGCCATGCGAGGCGGTGCGTTCCTCGTCGAAGGAAGCTGGAATGAGCGGCGTCCAGATCGGCCCCGGGGCGACGCCGTTGACCCGGATGCCTCGACCGACGAGCGCCACCGCGAGGGAGCGGGTGAACGCAACGATGGCGCCGCGCGTCGACGAATAATCGAGGAGCTTGGGGCTGCCCTTGTAGGCCGTAACGGATGTCGTGTTGACGATGTTCCCGCCAGCCTTCTCGAGATGCGGCAGCGCCGCCTTGGCCATGTAGAAATAGCTGAAGACGTTCGTCTTGAAAGTGCGCTCGAGCTGTTCGGCGGCCAGTTCCGCGAGGTCGTCGACCTCATGCTGCTCGGCGACATTGTTGACGAGAATGTCGAGCCGGCCAAAGCGCGAAACCGTCTCGTCCACAACCTCGCGGCAATGCGCCTCCGAGGCGAGGTCGCCGGCGATCGCGATCGCCTCGCGCCCCTCTTCCTCCACCATGCGCACCGCTTCCTTCGCATCGCCGTGTTCATTGAGATAGGCGATGGCGATGTTGGCCCCCTCGCGCGCCATGGCGCGCGCCACGGCGCGTCCGATGCCGCTGTCCCCGCCCGTGATCAGGGCCACCTTGCCCTCGAGGCGGCCCGAACCCGGAAAGCGGGGCTCCGACCGGGGCTCGGGCCGCATTTCCCGTTCGATGCCCGGCTGGCGGTCCTGCGTCTGCGGCGGCTTGTTCTGGTCGCTCATCATGTTCCTCGGCGCTGTGCTGGGGGAAGAGCGCCCTCGCGGCGCTGCGAAAACGAAAACGAAGCGCCTGAAGGCGCTGCGAAAAGGAAAACGGAGCGCCGTGAAGGCGCTCCGGGATCGTGATCAGGCCGCCTTCTTGTTGACGGCCGTTTCCGCGAGACGCGTGAGGAGCGCGTCGGTCTTCTTCTCCTCCTCGAGGGTCTGCTCGAGGAGCTTGGCCGCATCCTTCATCCCGAGCGCGTTCGCCCAGTTCCGGAGCGTGCCGTAGCGGGAGATCTCGTAGTGCTCGACCGCCTGCGCGCCCGCCAGGATGCCGGCGTCGAGGGCGGGGCTGTCCTTGAAGTCTTCCATGACCTCCTTGCCCTCCTCGACGAGACCCTGGATCGCCTCGCAGGTCTTGCCGCGCGCGGACTTGCCCATCATCTCGAAGACGCTTTCGAGGCGTTCGATCTGGCCTTCCGTCTCCTCGCGATGCTTCTCGAACGCCTGCCGCAGTTCCGAGGACTGCGCGTTCTTCGCCATCTTAGGAAGAGCCTTCAAGATCTGCTTCTCGGCGTAGTAGATGTCCTTGAGAGTCTCGAGGAAGAGATCGTCAAGAGCTTTTTCTTTGGCTGCCATGTCGCTGAACTCCAATTGATCTGTTTTTGCCCAGCAATCAACGGCTTAAACCTTCCGGGGTTCCGTATAAAACAAGTATCGCCAGGCTTCAGGTTGACGGTTGGCTTGACGGTATTTCCTCTCAGCGTCGCGAGGACATCGCCGCCGCCGTCGCTCCAATGAGACATACCGCGAGCACGCCCGCTGCGGCCGCTCCCATCCGCAGTGCGGGAGCGGGAAAGAGAAGCGTCGACGCGCGTGCTTCGCGCGAGAACGCGCCTTCGGTCCGATGGTGTTCGCGTACCGGATGGAACAGGTTGTCCTTGCGCCGCGCGGGGTCGATCCGCCGCTCGCGCTGCTGTCCTGAAACCGCCTTCGCCGCGAGAACCTGGTCGAGGAGGCCGGGCGCGATCCTGTTGGCGAGGAGGAGGAGCGGAGTCTGCGTCCCAAGCCAGTATTCCCTCACCGGATGTCGCGCGGCCTGGAGGATGGCGCGGGCGGCGACTGCCGGGGCATAGACGGGAGCGACCGGGCGCGGCGCGCGCGGCATGTGGGCGCGCGCCCACTCGAATTGCGGCGTGTTGATCGCGGGGAGGTGCACCGAGCTGACCTGGATCCCGCTTCCCTCGTGCATCAGCTCGACGCGCAGCGAATCGGTGAAGCCGCGCAGCGCATGCTTGGCCCCGCAATAGGGCGCCTGAAGCGGGATTCCCCTGTAGGCGAGCGAGGAGCCCACCTGCACGATCACGCCCGAATCGCGCTTGCGCATGGAGCGCAGCGCCGCGAGCGTGCCATTGACGGCGCCAAGATAGGTCACCTCCGTCACGCGCCGGATCTCCTCCGGCGTTAGTTCGGAGACCGGCGAGAACACCGTGACCATCGCGTTGTTCACCCAGACATGAATCGGTCCCGCCTGCCGCTCGAACTCCTCGGCCGCCTCGAAGACCTGCCCCGGATCCGACACATCCGCCGGCAGGCAGATGGCGCGGCCTCCGATGGATTCGATTTCGGCCCGCGTCGCCTCGAGGGCCGCGCGGTCGCGGGCGATCAGCCCGATGCGGGCTCCCTCGCGGGCGAAGGCGCGGGCCGCTGCTCGTCCGACGCCCGCGCTCGCTCCGGTGATGACGACATTGCGGCCTTCGAAGTCTCGGCGGGACGTGTGACGCGGCATGATGACCCCTCGCGCTGGAATGGCTTGATCCGGGCTAACGGCCCGACCACCCGAACGTTCCGGGCGGGCGTCCCGCAGGACCGCGACATCCGAACCTCCATGCCGGTTGGGCATTGTCGCTGGAGTACGGCAACGGCTGCCGCTGGCTTCGAAAGGAACGGACATGACGCAGATCGGAAAGACCACCTGGGTCATCCCGGAAGGCTATATCCCGTCGGAAAGCGTGTCGCAGGATCCCGCCCTGCTCTCCCACGAGACGGCCTGCATCCTGAATGCGGGGGATCGCGACGCGCATGTCGCATTCATGATCTACTTCACGGACCGCGAACCAGCCGGTCCCTATGTCGTGTCCGTCCCGGCGCGGCGGACGGCGCATCTGCGCTTCAACGACTTCAAGGATCCCGAACCCGTCCCGCTCGACACGGACTACGCCTGCGTCATCACGAGCGACGTCCCGATCGTGGTCCAGCATACCCGCCTCGATTCCCGCCGCGCCGAGATCGCGCTGATGACGAGCATCGCCTATGGCGAGGGGTGAGCGTGGTCAGAGACTGATTCCGATCTTTCTCGCCAGCTTCTGCGACAGGCCCTGGCGGATCTCGTCGTAATCCGCCCAGGGGTCGGGCTGCGCAATCCGATCCCCGACCGAGGCGATGGAGAAAGCTGCGGCGGATTCGAGCTTGCCCAGCTCCTTCCAGGTGACCGGCATGGCTACCGGCGCCCCTTCGCGCGCGCGGGGTGAGTAAGGGGCGATTGCCGTCGATCCGCGCTGATTGCGGAAATGGTCGATGAAGATCTTCCCGCCCCGCACGGCCTTCGTCATCGTGGCCACGAAACGGTCGGGGTCGATGTCCGCCATCTTCTGCGCGAACGCCTTCGCGAATCCCGAGACCGTCGGCCATTCGTGACGGCGCGTCAGCGGGACGACAATATGCACGCCCTTTCCTCCGGTCACGAGAGGGAAGGAGACGAGCCCCGCCTCCTCGAGGACCGCCGCAAGTTCGCGCGCGGCCTTGCGAACCTGCGCGAAGGGAACGTCCTCGCCGGGATCGAGGTCGAAGACGAGCCGGTCGGGTTGCTCCAGCCGGTCCCTGCGGCTGCCCCAGACATGGAGTTCGAGCGCGCCGATCTGGGCGCAGGAGACAAGCGCTTCGGGGCTCTCGACGAGGATGTAATCCGCCTTCTTCGCGTCCTTCTCCGAGACGGCGACCTTGCCGAAGGCCTCGGGCATCCCCTTGCCGACATGTTTCTGGAAGAAGCAGGACTTGTTGCGGCCCGCCGGGCAACGCACGAGGCTGACGGGCCGTCCGACCAGATGCGGGAGCATGCGCGGGGCGACCATCCCGAGATAATCCGCGAGATCGCGCTTGGTGATTCCCATCGCCGGGAACAGCACCTTGTCGGGGCTGGTGAGGCGGATATCGATCGCGGGCGCGGCGCGTCCTTCATCCGTGGCAGGCGCGGCTTTCGGCTTTTCCATCGTGATGCTCCGCGCCGGCTTGTCCTCGCGCAGGCCGACGAAGACGGCGTGACGGAGAGTGCCGCTATCGGTGAATTCGGCGAAGCCGATTTCGGCGACGAGGTCGGGCGTGCACCATTTCGCCTTGCGCGACACCGCAGCGGGCGCATCGGCGAAGGGGGACGTCTTGCGCTCGCGCCGCTTCATCGCCTCGGCCAGTTCATCGAGGGTCCGCTCGTCGAAACCGGTGCCGACGCGGCCCGCATAATGCAGCTCGTCGCCCTCGAAGACGCCGACGATCAGCGACGAGAAGGGGCGGCCCCGCGACGAGGGCGTGAAGCCGCCGATGACGAATTCCTGGCGCTTCACGCACTTGACCTTCAGCCAGCTGCGCGAACGGGTCGAGCGGTACGGAGCGTCGGCGCGCTTCGAGATTATTCCCTCAAGCCCCATCTTGCAGGCATTGACGGCCACCCGGTCGCCGCTGCCGCGAATGTGATCGCTGTAGCGCACGAGACCCTTCGCACCGGCAAGAAGCTCCTTCAGTCTCTCCTTGCGCTCGCTTTGCGGCAATTCGCGCAGGTCCTCTTCGCCGAGCTTAAGGAGGTCGAACGCGAAATAGGCGATATCTCCCTTGCCCTCCTTCAGGGCCCGCTGCAGCGCGCTGAAATCGCTGGAGCCGCCCTTCCCCGCCGCCGTCGCCTCGCCGTCGAGAAGCGCGCGGCGAAGGCCCAGCCTGGCAAGATCCTTCGCGATGCCGGCGAAACGGTCCGTCCAGTCGAGGCCCGAGCGCGTGTAGAGGCGCACCGCCGCGCCATCGACAGCCGCCAGCAGGCGGTAGCCGTCATACTTGACCTCGTGAAGCCAGTTTTCGCCCGCCGGCGCTTCCTCGGCCAGCGTCGCGAGTTGGGGCGAGATGAAGTCCGGAAGGTCGCCTTGGGCAGTTACGGGCTTTGCTGAAGCGGCCTTCGCCGTCGCGCGCTTGCCCTTGGCGCCTTTCCCCGAGCTGACGGATCTGGGCTTCGCACCGCTCGTGATCTCCTCCATCGTTCGGCCCGTCGCGATGCTCGTTGCGAAGCTGTCCGGGCTCCACGTCTCGTCCGCCGTCTCGTCGCGCTCCTTGATCAGGAGCCAGTTCTCCCGCTTTTCGTTTTTCTTTCCCTTCATTCGCACGAGCGTGAACCCGCCCTGCAGCCGCTCACCCTCGAATGCGATCTTCAGCTTGCCCTCCGCCAGGGCCCGGCCGACATCGCCCTCGACGCGAAACCGGCCCCGGTCCCACAGCATGACGGTTCCGCCGCCATACTGGTCCTTCGGGATCGTCCCCTCGAAGGAGGCGTAGTCCATCGGATGGTCTTCCGTGCGCACCGCGAGACGCTTGTCGGCGGGGTCGAGGCTCGGACCCTTCGTCACCGCCCAACTGAGCAGCACCCCGTCATGGGCGAGACGCAGATCGTAATGCAGGCGGCGCGCCGCATGCTTCTGCACGATGAAAAGCCCCTTGGCCTCGCCCCTGGCGTCCCCGCGCGGCTCGTCGGTGCGGGAGAAGTCCCTTTTCGCATGATAGGTTGCGAGCTTCGGCTGCGCCATGAATCGCCCCTGCCCGCCCTACGCCGCCTTCTTCGCGCGCGGCTTGCGAGCGGAGGACTTTGCAGCGGACGACCTGGCAGTCGACTTGTCGCTTGAAGTCTTGCCGCCGGAGGATTTGCCGCCCTCGCCGGATCCGTCTTCGCCGGACTTCCCCTTCGCGGCGGGCTTCGCAGCGCCGCGGCCCTTGCCTTGTCCGCCGAGGCTCTTGCGCAAGGCCTCCATGAGGTCGACGACCTCGCCGCCCTTGGGCGCGAGCTCCTCGTCGCCGATCGCCGTCGTCTTGCGGCCCTTGACGCGGGAGCGCACGAGGTCGAGGAGCGCCTTGGAATAGCGATCCTCGAAGACGCTCGCGTCGAAGGGGGCGGCGTTGCGCTCGATCAGTTCTTCCGCAAGAGCGACGAGCTTCTCGTCGCTCTTCTCGTCGGAGATTCCCTCGAAATAGTGGTCGCTCTTGCGCAACTCGTCCTCGAAGCGCAGCGTTTCGAGCAGAAGGCCTTTCCCGCACGGCTTGAGCGCGCCGATATATTCGCGCCCCCGCATCACGATCTGGCCGAGCCCGACCTTGCGCTTTCGCCTGAGGGCGTCGCGAACCACGCGGAAGGCGTCCTCCGCAAGCTCGTCATCGGGCACCACAAAATAGGGACGGTCGAAATAGATCGCGTCGATCTCGCAATGATCGACGAACTGGACGAGTTCGAGGGTCTTCTTGGCGTCGAGCTTGATCGCATCGATCTCGCCGGGCTCGAGCAGGACGTACTTGCCCTTCTCGTATTCGTAGCCCTTGATGATGTCCTCGCTCTTCACCGGGCCGATTCCCGGTGCGACCTTCTCGTAGCGGATGCGCTTGCCGGAGGGCTCGTGCACCTGGTGGAAGGAGAGCTTCGAGGCCGAATCCGTGGCCGTGTAGAGCTTCACCGGAAGCGCCACCAGCGACAGGCGAATCTGCCCCGACCAGACGGGTCGGCCGAGCGAAACCATCGCGTTCATCTCCGTTACCGAATCAGTTGCCGACTCAACGGGCGGCCAACGCGCGGGTTCCCCTCCTGCCCAGGCTCACGCTCCTGCCAGGTAGTGAACGCTGAACAAGCCGGCCTGATCGGTCCAGACCTTCACCGGCCGCCATCCCGCCGATTCCGCAAGCGCGGCGAAGCCTTCCACCGTGTACTTGTAGGAGTTCTCGGTGTGGATGGTCTCGCCGTCGGCAAAGTCGATCTGGACGCCGTCGATGGTCACGCTCTGGTCGGTGAGGCTCACGAGATGCATCTCGATGCGGTTTTCCACATCGTTGTAGATGGCGCGATGGGCAAAGCGCACGATGTCGAAATCGCCGCCGAGTTCCCGGTTGATCCGCGACAGCAGGTTGAGGTTGAAGGCCGCCGTCACGTTGTCTGAATCGTCATAGGCGGCTTCCAGGATCCGGCGGTCCTTCTGGAGATCGACGCCGATGATCAGCCCGCCGTTCTCCCCGAGCATGTCGCGCAAGCCTCGGAGGAATCCCCGCGCCTGCTTCGGGGTAAAGTTCCCGATCGTCGAGCCCGGGAAGAATCCGACGCGACGTCCGGCAGGGACGAGTTGGTCGAGGTCCAGGCTTTGCGAGAAATCGGCGACGATCGGGATGATCTTCAGTTGCGGATAGTCTTCGGCGAGCTTCTCGCTTGCGGCGACGAGGTGCTCGCCCGAGATATCAAGGGGCACGAAGGCTGAAAGGGATCGTCCTGCTGCGTCAAGGAGCCGGCGTACCTTCAGCGATGAGCCCGCCCCCGGCTCGACCAGCACCGCCCCCTCCCCGATTAGCGAGACGATCTCGGGTGCATTGTCCTCGAGGATCGCGAGTTCCGTGCGTGTCGGGTAATATTCCTCCAGTTCGCAGATCCGGTCAAAGATGCGCGACCCCTCCTCGTCATAGAAATACTTCGAGGGCAGGGTCTTCGGCGTCGCGCCCAGCCCCCGCAGCACATCCTGGCGAAAAAGATCCTCCTCGGGCGAAAGATCTTCGGCTGCGGGCGGGACGGCTCTCTGGGCCTGGACCATGGTCAGAAGCCCTGCGCGAGCCGCAGGCCCGCGAAAGCCCAACGCTGATGCGGATAGAAGAAGTTGCGGTAGGTTGCCCGGATATGCCCGTCGGGGGTGACGCAGGCTCCGCCGCGCAGGACCATCTGGTTCATCATGAACTTCCCATTGTACTCGCCGATCGCTCCCGGCGCGGGGCGGTAGCCAGGATAGGCGCCATAGAAGCTCGAAGTCCATTCCCAGACATCCCCGAACATCTGCGCCGGACGCCCTTCCGAGCGAGAAGCCGGAACCGGGCGGAGAAAGCCGCTGCCGAGCGTGTTCCCGACGGGCTCCTGAACGCGGGCGGCGATTTCCCACTCAACCTCGCTCGGCAGGCGGTTGCCGCTCCAGCGGGCGTAGGCGTCCGCCTCGTAGAAGCTGACATGGCAGACAGGCGCATGCGGATCGACGGGATGCAGGCCGTTCAGCGACATGGCGCTCCAGCCGCCGTCGCGCTCCTCCCAGTAGAGCGGAGCGCGCCATCCCTCCTCGTTGACCTTCGCCCAGCCGTCGGCGAGCCAGAGATCCGCGCGGCGGTAGCCGTCGTCCTCCATGAATTTCAGCCATTCCGAGTTGGTCACGAGCCGCGAGGCGAGGCGGAAGGGGCGCACGAGCGCGTCATGGCGCGGGCTCTCGTTGTCATAGGCGAAGCCGTCGCCCTCGTGTCCGACGGGGAAGATTCCACCTTCGAAGTCGCACCATTCGAGCGGCGCGGCCTCGCGTACGGGCGCATCCAGCCGCTGCATGTAGACCGGGTTGAGCGGATTGCGGGAAAAGAGGTTGAGGATGTCCATCAGGATAAGTTCCTGATGCTGCTGCTCGTGGTTGAGGCCGATTTCCACGACCGGGGCGATCTCGACGACCTTGCTCTCGTCGATCGTCGCGAGGAGCCGCAGCATCGCATCGGTCACGTGAGCACGATAATCCGCAACCTCCGCCACGGTGGGCCGCGTGATCAGGCCGCGCGCGAAACGCGGATGGCGTTCGCCGGCGGCTTCATAATAGGAGTTGAACAGATAGGCGAACTGGGGATGTTTCGGCTTGTAATCCTTCAGATGCGGCTGCAGCAGGAAGGTCTCGAAGAACCAGCTCACATGGGCCAGATGCCACTTCGTCGGGCTGCAATCGGTCATCGACTGCACCACCTGATCCTCCGCGGCAAGCGGTGCGGCGAGCCTTTCGCTCTGCGCGCGCACGGCCTCGAACCGTGAAGACAGGTCTGTCGCAAGCGCCGGAGCGGCGCTGCGGATATCGAAAGCGTGGCTGGTCATCCTCGACTCCGGAATCTTGATTCTCAGGGTTGCGGATCTTTCCCGGCAAAGTCCGGATCGCCCGCTTGACAGGTCAACCGTCTCTTCCGCGCATAGTTCCAGCAACGCTTGACACCTTAACCTGATTCATTCCTCCGCGGCCCGCTTCTTCAGTTCTGCAAGGAAGCGCACAAGCGCTTCTTCCGGATTCTTCCCCCTCTCGTTGAGGATTGTGATCCCCCAACTGTCGAGGATCGCCTCCTGGATCGGGTTCGGATGTGCCATGAAAACGTAGGATCGCGGCCTGTCACGCTCGAAGCCGGAGGCTTGCCACGTGTACCAGATCTTGTGCAGCAGGAGTCTGATATTGAGGTCGGACATGCTGTAGCCGATGAAGAGAACCGTGCGTCCGAGGGCATCGGCGCGCAGCTTGACGTCGAGGGGGCTATCAAAGCTGAGGCGCGAGAAATAATCGCTCTCCGTCAGGACCAGCGAACGGTCGTCCTCGAAATCGCCGTGGAACTTGACGATCTGCGTGGGCCCGTCCGCCACGGATGTCAGGTCCTTCGCGTTGGCGATCTTGATGTGGGGACGCCCGCGCAACTCGTAGGCAACCTCGAGATTGCGGTCGTAATTGGTCGTGTAGATGATCGGGAAGTCGAGGGCGACGATGAGATCGTGCAGCTTCGACTTCGCCACCTGCTCGGGCGATACCGCCCAGCGCCTGTCCATCCAGCTCCGCAGCGGACCGATGCTGCCACGCGTGATCCGATAGTATTCGGCAAGCATCTGGTAACCGGCCCCTGTACCGGTCTCGACTTCCCCGGGCGGAACGCCGAGCTCCTCGCACATATGCGCGACAAGCTCTTCCCACGACGGCAGACCAACGCTCATGGAAACGCCCGCGCCGACGAAGAGGATGGCGCGCCGCTCTCGGATCGCCCGCGCGAGATCATCAATGCCATGTACCATCCGCTGCCTCCTCCGCCGGACATCGGAAGCCGAAGCGATCGTCCCGCGACGATGGCCGGATAACCTGCGGCGGGACGGTTGGTTCACTGCCGGCGCGGTCACTGACGCAGTGGAAAAAGCCTAGTAACACAAGCAAAAATCTGGAGTCCACTTATAAAGACAAGTTGTTAATCTAATACTCCACAATATTAATTTATCCCTCCAGCGTAACTTTTTGATTTTTACTGCAAAGATGGAACTGCAGAAAGAAATGGGTGTTGTGCGTTTATCGTCCAACCAAGGAGAACCAATATGTCGAAGACTACCCTATTCTCCGCCGCCGCCCTGACCCTCGTGATGGGGCTTCCCGCCGTCGCGCAGACGGGCCAGCCAAGTCAGGGCGCCGATCTGGAGCAGGTTCGCGAGCGCCTCGGTGATGCGGGCATCGAGGAACGGCGTGATTTCGGCGGCAAGCTTGTCCGCGCCACTACCGAAGCTGGCGAGACGGTCTTCATGCTGGTGAGCCCCCGTGACCTCGGCTCCGATGCAGAAATCGCTCTCGGCGACGACGAGCTCCGCGATCGCTTCAAGGAGGCGGGCTTCACGTCGATCGAGGTTGTCGAGGAGGCCGATTTCGTTCTCGGCGATCTTGATGACGACATGACCGTCATCGTCATGCGCGGACAGGATATCAGCGATCCGATGGCGACGGGCACGGTCGCGCCCCTGCCCGATCTCGGCGCCTCGCCGGCCATCGACTCGACGGCCCCGGGCGTAGCGCAGGACCCGGCGACGCGGATGACGCCAAGCATCGACGTACCGTCCACGCCGGGCGGTTCGGGCGCGACTCCCCGCACGGCGCCACAGTAACGCCTTTCTACATCCGACACGGCAGCCGGGGCGCAGCTTTGCGTCCCGGCTTTTTCACGTCGTGCCGGAACGCCGCGCGACAACCTGCGTTTGGACATCCAGGTCAGGAGGCGTGAACGATGACGAACAAGGCGATGATCAGCGAGAGTGCCGCAGCCCCCCGCGCGCGGACGAAGAAAGTCGACGGAACCCGCCACGGCGACGACGCGCATCCGCACCAGCCCCAGTTGAAGCCGGAGACGGACGAGAAGCGGACGGGGTCAAGGCGGGATGCCGACGAAGCTTCAAAACGGAATCCGACGTAAATAATTTTTATCAATATTTCAACGCCGTAGTGATCAACAATACTGCACCGCTTATTTGTTGTATCGAACTTAATACTTCGCAACCATTAGTAATTCATCTACAACTTCATCGCCACATGGAACGGGCACCGCACCATAACGTTGAAGATGCGCATGATCCGTTTCGTTCAGGAAGGCAATCAATGGCGGCACGCTATCTCATCACAGGCGGCAAGGGTTTCATCGGTCGGGCGGTTTCGCGTGAGTTGCTGGCGGCGGGAAACGAGGTTCGGGTGGTCGACAGCCTCGTGGAGCAGGTGCATGGCGACCGGACCGATGCCGGCGTGACGGCCGCGCCTGACGGGGACGTCGAGTTCATCCACGCGGACCTCCGTGACCGGGACGCCCTCCGGAGGGCCCTTCAGGGGGTGGACGGCGTGTTCCATCTCGCGGCGGAGGTCGGCGTCGGCCAGAGCATGTACGAGATCGAACGCTATGTCGGCGGCAACGACCTCGCAACGGCCGCGCTGCTTCAGGCGCTGACGGAGCGCCCCGTCGAGCGCATCGTCGTCGCCTCGTCGATGAGCGTCTATGGCGAAGGCCTGTACAGGACGATGGCGGACGAACTCGTCGAGGATGCAAGGCGCGATTCGCGGGCGACCGGAAGCGGAAGGTGGGATCCGGAGCACCGCGGGGAAGCGCTCACCCCCGTTCCGACGCCCGAAACGAAGCGAATCGATCTCGCCTCGATCTACGCCCTGACGAAGTTCGCCCAGGAACAGGCGGTGATGATCGCCGGGCCCGCCTACGGCATGGATGTCGTCGCGCTGCGCCTCTTCAACGTCTTCGGCCCGGGTCAGGCGCTCTCAAATCCCTATACGGGAGTGCTGGCGAATTTCTGCGCCCGGCTGATGAACGGCCAGCCGCCCACGATCTTTGAGGACGGCGAGCAGAGGCGCGACTTCGTCCACGTCACCGACGTCGCCCGCGCCTTCCGGCTCGCCATGGAGATCGGCCCGGCCAGCGGCGAGATCATCAATATCGGGAGCGGCCGCTCATATACTGTCCGCGAAGTGGCTGAGCGGGTCGCCTCCGCCCTGGGGCGGGATATCGCCCCCGAGATCACGCAGAAGGCGCGGGCGGGCGACGTGCGCAATTGCTTTGCCGATATCGGGAAAGCCCGCGAACTGCTCGGTTTCGAACCCGAACGGACGCTTTCCGAGGCGCTCCCCGAGCTCGCCGAATGGGTCGCCACCCAGACATCCGTCGATCGCGGCGCAGAGATGCGCCGACAGCTGGAAGAGCGGGGCCTCGTCTCATGACCGGCCGAGAGCTCGACCAAAGCTTCGGCTTCGCGGAGTGGTTTCGCCCCGGCGAGCATGACCGCGTCAGATCGGCCGTGCGGGGCATGAAGGCGTCGGGCGCGACCAGGCTGCGCACCCATTTATCCTGGGCCGATTTCCACACCCCGGAGGGAGCACAGTGGTACGACTGGCTCATTCCCCTTCTCGGGCAGGAATTCGACCTCCTGCCCTGCGTGCATTACACGCCGCCTTCCCGCTCGCGGACCGGAACGACCTCCGGTCCGCCGATCAGGCTTCTCGACTACGCGGACTTCATCGACGAGGTGCTGACTCGCTACGGCGAGCACTTCACCCATGTCGAGATCTGGAACGAGCCGAACAACATCCTCGACTGGGACTGGCGCGAGGACATCGACTGGCGCCTCTTCTGCGAGATGGCCGGCGCCGCCGCCTCCTGGATCAACGAGCGCGGCTGGAAACCCGTGCTGGCGGGGCCCTCGCCCTTCGACGAGAACTGGCTCGACCTCATGGGACAGCGCGGGCTGCTTCAAGAGATGGCGGCCGTCGGCCTCCACGGCTTTCCCGGCACATGGGATTCCGAGCACGCGACCTGGATCGGCTGGGAGGGATTGCTCGCCCGGATGCGCGCGATCATCGACCGATACAATCCCAATGCCGAGATCTGGATCACCGAAGCCGGCTACGCGACCTGGCGGCACGACGAGATCGAGCAGGTCCACCGCTTTCTCGAGGCCCTGCGCGCGCCCGCGCAGCGGCTCTACTGGTACGGCTGGCAGGACATCCCCAAGGACATCGCGGTCCAGGAGGGCCTGCGCTTCGACGACCGGCATTATCACATGGGAATCGTCAATGCGCGGGGCCAGCCAAAGCTGCTTTCCCGCCTGCTTCAGTCGGGCGGGGTTCAAAAGGCCGCCAGCGTCGCCTCGATGGTCTCCCCTGCCCTCGCCCGCCGGAACAGGGCCATCGTTATCGTCGGCGGCGCCGGCTTCATCGGCTCCAATCTCGCGGACAGCTTCCTGCGCGACGGCGAGGAGGTCATCGTCGTCGACAACCTCCGCCGGCCCGGAGTCGAGCACAACCTGCTCTGGCTCAAGGAGGAGCACGGGGAACTTGTCCACTCGATCCTGTCCGACATTCGCGACCCCCATGCCCTCGACGAGGTGATCGGCGACGCGCGCGCGGTCTTCCATCTCGCGGCCCAGGTCGCCGTGACGACAAGCCTCGAGGATCCCGCAATCGACTTCGCCGTGAACGCGCTGGGAACGCTCAACGTGCTTGAGGCCGTCCGCCAGACGGGGCGGCGCATCCCCGTCGTCTTCGCCTCGACGAACAAGGTCTATGGCGCACTCGCCGACATGCGGGTCAGCGAAGGCCGCGACCGCTACCGCCCGCCCGCCGCGATCGAGGCGTTCGGAATCGGTGAGGACTGGCCGCTCGACTTCTGCACGCCCTACGGCTGCTCGAAGGGCGCCGCCGACCAGTATGTGCTCGACTATGCGAAATCCTTCGCGCTGCCGACGGCGGTGATGCGCATGAGCTGCATCTACGGGCCGCGCCAGTTCGGAACCGAGGACCAGGGCTGGGTCGCCCACTTCCTGATCCGCGCGCTCGCGGGCGAGCCGATCACCGTCTACGGAGACGGCAAGCAGGTGCGCGACATCCTCCACGTGCACGACGCCGTGGCGGCTTATCGCGCGGTCCTGGGCGCGATCGACACCGTGTCGGGAGAGGCCTTCAATCTCGGCGGCGGCCCGTCCAACGCGGTCAGCCTGCGCCTCGTGCTCGACGAGATCGCGCGGGCGACCGGCAGGCAGCCGGCCATCGGCTACGAGGACTGGCGGGCGGGCGACCAGTTCTACTTCGTCGCCGACACCAGAAAACTGCAGCGGACACTCGACTGGAAGGCCGCTATCGGCTGGCGCGACGGACTTCGCGACCTGCACTCCTGGCTTGAGACGCAGGGCCGGCAATTCGCGCCGCAACGCCTGGCGGCGGAGCCCCGAGAACCCGCGCCCGTCATCCAGCCGCCCCGGATCATAAGGAGGTCGAGCGCATGAAAGTAGCGCTGGTCAATCCCGCCTGGAGCTACGACGGCAGCATCTATTTCGGCTGCCGCTCCGAGCACCTTCCGCTGGAACTCGGCTATGCCAAGGCCTTTCTCGAACGCGACGGGCACGAGGTCATGATGCTCGACGGCCAGATCGAGGGTCGCGACAATGCGGCCCTCGCGGAGGCGGTCGCCGACTATGCGCCCGATTTCACCGTCGTCACCACGGCGCCCACCTACCTCTTCTGGCGCTGCGCCCCGCCGGAACTGCGGGTCCCCCGCGATTTCCTCGACCGGCTGGACGGACGCGGCGGAGCGACGGTCGCGGTCGGGCCGCACGGCTCCGCGACGCCGGGCGCGACACTGCGCAAGCTCGACTGCGACATCGTCGTGCGTGGCGAATGCGAGGAAGCCGTCGCCGCACTGGCGGGGACGCGCGACTGGACGAGCGTTGCGGGCGTCGGCTGGCTGGACGAGGGGGAACTGCGCCTCAACGGCCCCGTTCAGGCAAGCCGCTTCGTCGACCATCCGGCCCTGGCCTGGCCGCGCGAATGGCTGGCGCACCACCCGCATCACCATCACCGCTTCGACGATCAGGGCTGGGGCTTCGGCGCCGAGGTCGAGGCCTCGCGCGGCTGCCCCTACAATTGCTCCTTCTGCGCGAAGATCGAGTTCCGGGACAAATACCGCCGCCGCGACCTGGATGCGATCCTCACCGAAATCGACGGGCTGATCGCGCAGGGCGTCGGCTATGTCTACTTCATCGACGAGATCTTCCTGCCCCAGAAGGCGCTGCTGGAAGCGCTGATCGATCGCAAGGTGCAGTTCGGCGTCCAGACGCGCATCGACCTCTGGAAGCCGGATCTTCTGGAACTCCTCGGGCGCGCGGGCTGCGTCTCGATCGAGGCGGGGCTGGAAAGCCTCACCGTCGAGGGCCGGGAGGCGCTCGCGAAGCGCTGCCGGCTTGGGACGGAGGAACTTGCCGCGCTCCTCATCGATGCGCGCCGGCACGTGCCCTTCGTGCAGGCGAACCTGATCGGATCCGTCGAGGACGATCCCGAGCTCGTCGCCTACTGGCGCGGTCATCTCATCGAGAACGGCGTCTGGGCCAACGATCCCGTCCCGCTCTACCCCTATCCCAGCTCCCCGAGCTACCGCGCCCTTTGGGGCGAGCCGGACGATGCGGCCTGGGAGCGCGCCCACGAACACTACCTCTCGGCGTTCGACGCGTTCAGCGACCTTCAGGACGAGCGCCCCGTCCCTCTGTCGAAACTGGAAGACCAATGCTGCAGGAACCACTGACGACGCCCCGCCGTGTCCTGATCAGCGTCGACGCCGTCGGCGGCGTCTGGCGCCATGGCCTCGATCTCGCCCGCGGCCTCGGCTCTGCCGGCATCGAAAGCGTGCTGCTCGGCTTCGGCCCGCCGCCCTCCTCCGACCGCGTCGAGGAGGCGAGCGGCGTCGCGAGCGCGAGCCTCGTCTGGAGCGATCATCCCCTCGACTGGATGGTGGAGGACGAGGAGGCGCTCTCCGGAATAGCCTCCGAAATCGAGCGCGTCGCCGACCGCCACGAAGCCGACCTGTTGCATCTCAACCTCCCCTCGCAGGCGCGCGGCCTCGCGGGCGGGAGGCCCGTGGTCGTCGCCTCGCATTCCTGCGTCGTCACCTGGTGGGCCGCCATGCGCCGCGAGCGTTTGCCCGAGGATTGGCGCGGGCAGCGCCGACGCAACCGTGAAGGTTTCGACGCGGCCGATGCGGTGATCGCCCCGAGCGGGAGCCACGCGGAAGCGCTGGAGCGGGCCTATGGCCCGATCGAGGGGCTCGACGTGGTGCTCAATGCCGCGCACCCCTTCCTCGCACCGACGGAGAACAAGCAGAGCGTCGCCCTCGCCGCCGGACGCTGGTGGGACGAGGCGAAGAATGCGTCGTGTCTCGACGCCGCAGCGGCCTTCGCCGACACGCCGATCCAGCTGATGGGACCGGCGCGCGCTCCCAACGGGCAGGAATTCACGGCGCGCCATGCCGAGGCTCTGGGCGAGCGCCCTGCCGCGGAGACCCGGGCCGCCATGGCGCAATCCGCGATCTTCGTATCTCCGGCGCGCTACGAGCCGTTCGGACTCGCCATCCTCGAGGCGGCTCTTGCCGAATGCGCGCTGGTTCTCTCCGACATCCCCACCTTCCGCGAAATCTGGGACGGCGCGGCGATGTTCGTCTCCCCGGACGATCCGAAGGCAGTCGCGCTTCTCGTCGACTGGCTCGCGCAGGAGCCGGGCCTGCGGCGGGAGATGGCGGAGCGGGCGCAGGCGCGGGCACGAAACTTCACGCTCGACGCGCAGGTGGACGACATGTTGCGGATCTACGCCCGCGCCATGTCGCCGGGCGAGCGAAGCCAGGCGATCGCGGGGGCGTGAGGGATGCGGTTTCTCTTCTACGTCCACTCGCTGGCCTCCGACTGGAACCACGGCAACGCCCATTTCCTGCGGGGCGTCATGCGCGACCTGGAGGCGCGGGGCAACCGGACGCGCGCGCTGGCGCCGAGCGACGGCTGGAGCCGCTCGAACCTCGTGGCCGACCAGGGCGATGCTCCCCTGCGCCGTTTCCGGGAGGCCTTTCCGGAACTCACGGAAGGTCTCTACGGGCAGGACTTCGCGCACGAAGAGGAACTGGCGGAGGCCGATGTCGTCGTCGTCCATGAATGGACCGACGCCGACCTGGTCGGTCGCATCGGCCGCGCCCGCGCGGACGGGGGACGGTTCACCCTGCTCTTTCACGACACGCATCACCGCGCGGTCTCGCAGGAACGCGCGATCGCCGATCTGACGCTCCAGCATTACGACGGCATCCTCGCCTTCGGCGAAACCTTGCGCGAGCGCTATATCCGCAGCGGCTGGGGCCGGCGCGTGTTCACCTGGCACGAAGCCGCGGATACGCGCCTCTTCCGGCCGCTTCCGGGCAAGCCGAAGGAGGGCGACGTTGTCTGGATCGGGAACTGGGGTGACGGCGAGCGCACGGAAGAGCTGCGCTCGTTCCTCGTCGATCCCGTGCGCGAGACGGGCGCCCGCGCCCTCGCCCACGGCGTGCGCTATCCCGAGGAGGCGTTGCGGGATCTCGCCTCCGCCGGCATCGCCTATTGCGGGTGGCTCGCGAATATCGACGTCCCCGAGGTCTTCGCGCGCCACCGGGCGACCCTCCACATCCCCCGCCGGCCTTACGTGCAATCGCTTCCCGGCATCCCGACGATCCGCGTCTTCGAGGCGCTGGCCTGCGGCATACCCCTGATCTGCGCCCCCTGGCCGGACAGCGAGGGACTGTTCCGCGAGGGGCAGGACTATCTCGTCGCCCGCGATGGCGCGGAGATGGCCCGCTTGCTGCGCGACATCCTGCACGACCGGGACCGTGCGGCGGCGCTTGCCAACTCGGGCCTCGAGCGAATCCGCGCGCGGCATACCTGTGCGCACCGCGTCGACGAGCTGCTGGCGATCCTCCAGCGCCTCTCCGGCGACATTCCGAAAGCGGAGGCCGCGCAATGAAGATCGCCTTCTACGGCTCCAGCCTGCTCTCCTCCTACTGGAACGGCGCGGCGACCTATTACAGGGGCCTGCTGCGGTCGCTGGCGTCTCTCGGCCACGAGATCACCTTCTACGAGCCTGACGTCTATGACCGGCAGAAGAACCGGGACTTCGACGCCCCCGACTGGTGCCGCGTCGTCGTCTACGAGCCCACCGACGAGGCGCTTGTTCGCGTCATCGCGGAGGCGGCGGCGGCGGACGCCGTCGTCAAGGCAAGCGGTGTCGGATTTGCCGACGACGCGCTCCTCGCGGGCGTCATGAAGGCGGCAAGGCCGAAGGCGGTCAGGATCTTCTGGGACGTCGATGCCCCCGCCACCCTGGCGGAACTCGCCGCCGACGGGGACCACCCCCTGCGCCGCGCCCTGCCGGAACTCGACCTCGTCCTCACCTATGGCGGGGGAGACCCTGTCGTCGCGCGCTATCGCGGCTTCGGAGCCCGAGCCTGCATCCCGATCTACAACGCGCTCGACCCGACGACCCATTTCCCGGTGCCCCCCGATCCGCGCTTCGCCTGTGACCTCGCCTTTCTGGGGAACCGCCTTCCGGATCGAGAGGCGCGGGTCGAGGAATTCTTCCTCGCCCCGGCGCGCCGGCTGCCGGCGAACTCCTTCCTCCTTGGCGGGTCAGGCTGGGGCGAGCTCGCGATGCCGAAAAACGTCTCGTATCGCGGCCATGTCGCGATGCAGGATCACAACGCCTTCAACGCCACCCCCAAGGCCGTCCTGAACGTCAGCCGCGACAGCATGGCCGCGACGGGATTCTCGCCGGCCACCCGGGTCTTCGAGGTGGCCGGCGCGGGGGCCTGCCTGATCACCGACACCTGGGAGGGGCTCGAACTGTTCCTGACCCCCGGCGAGGAAGTGCTTCCGGTCAGGGACCGGGAGGACGTCGTCGCGGTTCTCGCCGAGCTCGACGCCGCGCGGGCGGCGCGCATCGGCCGCAACGCCCTCGCCCGCGTGCTGCGCGACCATACCTACGACCGCCGGGCGATCCTGGCGGACAGGGTGCTGCGCGAGGCGCTCGAGACGCGGCGGCGGGAGCTTGCGGCATGAAGGATCGCAAGCTGAACATCGTCATTGCCGGATTGTCGCTGTCCTCCTCCTGGGGCAACGGCCATGCCACGACCTATCGGGCGCTCATCGCGGGCCTTCACGCGCTCGGCCACAGGATCACGTTCCTGGAGCGCGACGTGCCCTGGTACGCGGAGAACCAGGACCTGCCCGATCCCGAATTCTGCGAACTCCATCTCTATACGGATCTGGACGACCTGCGGGAGCGCTTCGCGCGCACCATTCGCGACGCGGATGCGGTGGTCGTCGGCTCCTATGTTCCCGACGGGATCGCCGTCCTCGACCATGTTCTCGCCACCGCGCGCGGGGCCGTGAGCTTCTACGACATCGATACGCCGGTGACGCTTGGAATGCTCGAGAGGGAAGAATGCGACTTCATCCACCCGCGGCAGATTCCCCTCCTCGACATCTACTTCTCATTCGCGGGCGGGCCGAACCTCACCCGGCTGGAGGAGGAATTCGGCGCGCGCCGCGCCGCCGCCCTCTATTGTTCCGTTCGCGCCGACCAGTACCGGCCCACGGGTGAACCCTTCGCCTGGGACCTCGGCTATATCGGCACCTACAGCCCGGACCGGCAGCCTACGCTGGACGCGCTCCTGCTCGAACCGGCGCGCCGCCTGCCCGATCGCCGCTTTCTCGTCGCCGGTCCGCAATATCCGGACATTGACTGGCCGCACAACGTCGAGCGTATCGAACACCTGAGCCCCGCCTTCCACGCCTCCTGCTACAGCCGACAGCGCTTCACACTCAACGTGACCCGCACGGACATGATCAGGGCGGGCTGGTCGCCGAGCGTCCGGCTGTTCGAGGCTGCCGCATGCGGCACGGCAATCATCAGCGACATCTGGCCCGGCATCACGGAATTCCTGCCCGACGGCGAGGCGATCCGGCTCGCGCGGGACAGCGAGGACGTGATCGCCATCCTGACGCAGACGACGGACGAAAGCCGGGAGCGGCTCGCAGCCGCCGCACGCGGTCGGGTGCTTGCGCATCACACGGGGGAGAAGCGCGCGGGCGAAGTCGCCGAGGCCCTTCGGGAGGCTGTGGAGGCAAAGGAAATGCAACCGATCTTCGAAACTTGACGCTTGGACCTTCCCCGCGCCTCCGCGCGTTCCTGATCATGATCTGGAGAGAGATCTTCTCCGCAAGGTTGATGGATGGACCCATGAAACAGATTCGCCATTCGGAAAACGGCTCCCCCGCCTCCGCCCTTGTCGCAGGAGGCGCCGGCTTCCTCGGGACGAACCTGTGCAAGCGCCTCCTCGCGGAGGGTTGTCGCGTCTACTGCATGGACAACCTGCAGACGGGCAATAGCGAGAATATCGCGGAATTCCGTCATGATCCCCGCTTCGTGTTCATCGAGCATGACGTTTGCGAGCCGATCCCGCCGCACCTTGCCGCGGACCTCGTCTTCAACCTCGCCTGCGCCGCCTCGCCGCCCAAATACCAGGCGGATCCGATTCACACGATGATGACGAGCGTGCTGGGGACGCGAAACCTGCTCGACCATGCGGTCGCCTGCGGGGCCCGCTTCGTCCAGGCTTCCACCAGCGAGGTCTATGGAGATCCGCGCGAGCATCCGCAGCGGGAGAGCTATTGGGGCAACGTCAACCCCTGCGGCCCGCGCGCCTGCTACGACGAAGGCAAGCGCGCGGCCGAGGCCCTGTGCTTCGACTTCGTCCGCACGCGCGGCGCCGATGTCCGGATCGCACGGATCTTCAACACCTACGGGCCCTATATGAGCCCCGAGGACGGGCGCATCGTCTCGAACTTCATCTGCCAGGCGCTGTCGGGAGAACCGCTGACCATCTACGGCGACGGCGAGCAGACACGCTCCTTCTGCTTCGTGGACGACCTTGTCGAGGGTCTCCTCGCCCTCGGCGCGCTGGAAGAAGCTCCCGATGCGCCGGTCAATCTCGGCAATCCGGAGGAATTCACCATCTGGGAGCTGGCCACGCTCGTGCTCACGTCGACGCGATCCGACTCGACAATCGCCTACCGGCCACTCCCCACGGACGATCCGACGCGGCGCCGGCCCGATATTTCGCGCGCACGAAAGCTGCTGAAGTGGCGGCCGAAGATATCGATTGCGGACGGCCTGCCGCCGACGATCGCCTGGTTCGCCGGCGAACTCAACGCCGCCCCCGCCTTCTCCCGCGCGCGGAACAACGCGAGGACGAGCGAGAGCGCCGCGGCGAACGTGGCAGGAATGGGATTGCGGGAACCGAGCTGACACGGTACCCGGACACCCCTACGGACGAATACGGAGATGGCGATATCACGACGTGGCGCGGGAACCGAAACGGCGTTACGGAATTGAAGATCGCACCGCCTCAGGCGGAAAAGAACAGAACACGGCGACACTTCAGGGGAAGCGTTCATGAATGCAAAAAGCGTCCTGGATCCGGAGGATCTGCGGCTGGCCAGCCGCGTCTTCGACGAGGCTCTCGGAGAGGTGGGCGACAGCGACCTCCATCCCTACGCCATCCGCCGACGCCTCTCCCAATCGGTGATGGACGGCATCCGGCAGGGGGAACGCGATCCCGACCGCCTACGCAAGTCGGCGCTGGGCGACCTGCGGCGGCTCGAAGCGGGCAGTTCAGGCGCGGGCGAGTCGTCCCGCGGATCGCTCGCCTCGATCGCCGTCACCGTTCGCGCCTTCTCCCGGAGTTGACGAGGCCGCCACGCGGCGGCCTCACCATCTCTCGAACCTTATTCGATGATCGCGCAGGCGAGCCTGTCGCCCGCATCTCCGCTCGGCTGGCTCTCGTAATCGTCCGCTCCCGCATGGATCACGATCGCCCGCCCGGAGAGAGCGGCATCCCCTTCGTTCAGCGCGACGGCGGAATTGAAGACGTGCGCGCGCAGCACCCCGTCGGCGGGGACATACTGATTGGGCATGTCCCCGGCATGGGGACCGCCATCGACCCGATAGCCATGCTCGCGGCCGGTCGGGTTGAAATGGCCGCCCGCGGACTGGAAGCCGCCCTGCGGATCGCATTCCCCGTTCTCGTGAAAATGGAAGCCGACCCAGTTGTCCCCCGGAAGTCCCCGGACTTCGGCTTCGACCAGAACGCCCTCGGACGTTCCGGTGAGCGTCGCGGTGCCGATTTCCGCGCCCGATTGGTCAACAAACTGCGCCGTGGCCGTTTGTTCCTGGGCAATGGCGACGTGTCCGAATCCGAGGGTGGCCCCGGCAAGGGCTGCGGCGATGGCAAGGGTCGGTTTCTTCATGATGTCCATCCTGGCTGATTTCCTGAGCTGCCCCCATGCCCCTGCGGAGAACAGCTCGTTCCGCCGATCCGTTCCAAATCCGGAGGCGGGCGTCGCTGAAGCGCACCCTGCCGGGTGCTTCAACCGACGGCTGGTTTGAGCTTCGCTTGCCGCCGCGCCTCGCGACGGCTGTCGCGCCAGGCGATCATGACGGGGGTGAAGAAGATCGTGATCAGCGTCGCCGCCCCGAGCCCGCCGACGACGGCGGTAGCGAGCTGGATCCAGTACTGGCCGGAAGGCGCGCCGAAATAGATGTCGCGCCCCGCATAGTCGATGGTCAGGCCCATCACCATCGGCATGAGGCCGGCGATCGTGGTGACCGCCGTCAGGAGCACCGGCCGCAGCCGGTCGACGCCGGTAAGCGCCGCCGCCTCTGCGGGGGAATGATCGGCGCGCAATTCATTGTAGCGATCGAGCAGGACGATATTGTTGTTCACGACGATCCCGGCGAGGGCCACGATTCCGATGCCGCTCATCACGATCGAAAAGTTCTCCTGGCGTATCACCAGCCCGATCAGCACCCCGGCCACGGAGAAGATGATCGCGCTCAGGACGAGGAGCGCCTGGAACAGGCTGTTGAACTGCACGACGAGGATCATGAACATCAGGGCGACGGCGATCAGAAACGCTCCGACGAGGAAGTTCGCGGATTCCTCCTGATCCTCCACCTGCCCGCCGAGCAAGACGTTTACGCCGCGAGGAAGCTCAACATCCGTCAGCGCGGATTGAAAGCGCGCGATTTGCTGGTCGACCGTCGTCCCCGCCGCGATGTCCGAGGAAATCGTATAGAGGTTGCGCCCTTCCGCGCGCAGGACGAGGCTCGTCGCGGGCGCGGGAACGAGGTCGACGAAATTGGCGATCGGCACGAGACCCTGCGGGGTGTTGATCCGCAGGTTCTGCAATTGCGCGAAGGTGCGGTCGCCGGGCGGAAAGCGCAGGCGGATATCGACCTGCTCGTCGCTCTCCTCCGGAAGATAACTGCCGAGGACGACGCCGTGGGTGAGCAATTGCACCGCGGTGCCGAGGGTGGCGATGTCGACGCCGTGGCTCGCCGCCTGCTCGCGGTCGATGCGCAGGCGCACCTCGATTCCGGGAACCGGCGCGTCGCTGGTGACATCGACGAAGCCGCCGATTTCATCCATCAGCGCCATCATCCGGCCCACCGTGTCGAGGAGAATGGTGCGATCCGGACCCGCGACCTCGATCTGGATCGGCGATCCCGTCGGCGGCCCCATCTCCTGCTCGCGCACCTGCACGGCGACGCCCGGCAGCCCGTCGGTCCGGGCCCGCACCTCCTCAATGATTTCCGAAGCAGGCCGGCGCACGCGCCAGTCCTCGAAATCGAGCTGGATCGTTCCGATCACGTCGCCGGGGAGATTGGCCGTCAGCCGCGCCCGCGCATCTCCGATCGTGCGCGCGTAGATCCGCTCGATGCCCGCAATATCCGCCACGCTCTCCTCCGCCAGAGCGACGAGCGCATCGGCTTCGCGAACGGAGAAATTGCCCTGTGCGCTCACCCGCATCTGCGCCACATCGGGCTCGACGGCGGGGAAGAACTCGACGCCGCGCCCGAGCAGCGAGTAGAGCCAGAACGAGCCCAGGAGCATCAGGATCGCCAGGCCGAGCGTCAGGACGGGCCGCGCGATCAGGTGGCGCAGCGCCCGCTCGTAGCGCCCGGGGTCCCGATCCTGCGTCGTCGAAGCGACGGGCGCCGCCTTCCCTCGCCCGAGCAGGGTGCCCAGCACCGGGACGAAGAGCAGCGCCATGAACAGCGAGGCGGTCAGCGTCACGATCACCGTCGCCGGGAGGTAGCGCATGAACTCGCCGGCGACGCCGGGCCAGAACAGCAGCGGCACGAAGACAGATAGCGTCGTGGCCGTCGAGGCAATGATCGGCCAGGCCATGCGCTGCGCCGCCATGAGGAATGCCTCGGACCGGCGGCTCCCCTCCTCCATCAGCCGCGCGGCCCGCTCGACCACGACGAGCGCGCCGTCGACGAGCATGCCGATCACCAGGATCAGGCCGAAGAGAACGACGATATTGAGCGTGAAGCCCATCGCGTAGACCGCCAGGATCCCGGCGAGGAACGAGCCCGGGATGGCGACCGCGACGAGGAGCGACGGCCCCACGCCGAGGGCGAGGATGATCGTCAGCAGCACCAGCAGCACGGCGGAAATGACGTTGTTCTCGAGATCCCCCAGTAGCGTCTCGATATCGTCGGCCTGGTTCATCAGCGTCGTCGCCTCGACGCCTTCGGGCCATTCCGCCTCGGCCGCCTCCACGACGGCGAAGACGTCCGCGACCGTCGTGATGATGTTGGCTCCTCCCGCCTTTCGCACATCAAGGGCGATCGTCGATTCGCCGTCGATCCGCGCGAAGGTGAGCGGGTCCTCGAAGGTCTGGCGCACGATCGCCACGTCCTGGACGCGCACCACCGTGCCGTCGCGCACGAGGACGGGGATGTTGAGCACGTCGCCGATCCCGTCGATGACGCCGGGGATCGAGACGGCGATGCGCCCCGCTCCCGCATCGAACGCGCCCGCGGCAACGAGACGGTTATTGCGCTCCACCGCCCTGATGACCTCCTCATAGGAGATGCGGTAGGACTCGATGGCGAGCGGGTCGATGAGGACTTCGATCATGTCCTCGCGGTCGCCCGCCATATCCACCTCGAGCACGCCGGCGACGCCTTCGATCCGGTCGCGCAGGTCGCGCGCCAGGCTGACGAGCGCCCTCTCGGGAACCGGTCCGGAAAGACCGAGCGTCAGGACGGGAAAGAGCGAGGTGTCGATCTCGGTGATGGTCGGCTCCTCCGCGCCCGGCGGCAGATCCGTGCGGGCGATCTCGACCTTGTCGCGCACCTCGATCAGCGCCTCCTGCGTGTCCGAGCCCGGCTCGAACTCGACATTGAGGATGGCGAAGCCCTCGCCCGCCTGCGCGGACAGGCGGCGCAGGCCGGGCATGCCCTGAAGCTGGCGCTCCATGGGCCTCACCAGAAGGCGCGCGCTGTCCTCGGCGGAGATCCCGGAATAGACCACGTTGACGATGAAGGTCGGAATCGTGATCTCTGGAGCGGCTTCCTTGGGAATGGTCCAGTAGGCATAAGCCCCCGCGCCGAGCAGGAGTAGGAACATCAGCACGACCGCGCGCACACGCCCGAAACCGGCTGCGATCATCGCGTTCACTGCAGCACGCCCCCCGCCGGGCCCTCCTGCCCGACCGTTGTTTCCGGCGCCGAATCGACCGGACCGGGCGGCGTGAGACCGAAGCCGGGCGGAGATTCGCGAACGGCGACCTGCTGACCGACGGAAACCGGAGCTTGGCGGATCGTGATCAGCCGCACCCGTTCGGGCAGGCCGGTAACCCAGACGCCGCGCGCCTCCGCACGGACGATCTCGATCGGATAAAATTCGACCCGGCCCTCCTCGTCGACCGCCTGAAGTCCTGCATTGCCGGCCTCGTCCAGGGTGGCGAGTGCGGGGGAGACGAGATGGGCGAGCACCTCTTCGGTGGGAATTTCAACGGAGACGCTGAGGCCCGACGGCAAGTCGCGGCCGGGATTGTCGATCTCGATCTCCACCCGGAAGGTCCGCGTGGCGGCATCCGCGATGGGGGCAACGAAGCGAACCACGCCCTCGCGCGTGTTCTCCGTGGTGAAGCTTACCCGTGCGGGCCCCCCGACGCTGATCCGGCCGATCGCGTATTGCGGAACCTGCACGACGGCGATCAGGGGGTTGTTGTCGATGATCTCGACCACGTCGGCGCCGATGGTCACGACCGCTCCCACATCGGAGATGATCCGGTTGACGATTCCGGCGATGGGGGCGGTCAGCTCCGTTAGCGCAAGCTCCTGCTCGATCGCCTCGAGAGCGCTGCGCGCGGCCTCGAGCTGCGCACGGGCGGTCCGCTCGGCGGCTTCCGTTCCCGTCCCCCTCTCGAGAAGCTCCGCGGCGGCGTCGAAATCACGCTGCGCAGCCGCGAGTTCGGCCTCGGCGCGCGCGAGCCGCGCGGGGCGATCATCGAGGGAAAGCTGCGCCAGACGATCTCCCGCCTCCACGAAGGCGCCGCGACGCACAGCGACTTCCTCGACGATTCCGGATGTGCGCGCCCGAACGACCGCGATCTGCTGCGGCTCGACCTCCCCGTAAAGCGAGAGAATGCGCTCGATCCGCTGCGCCTCGCTCCATGCGGCCCCCACCGCCGGCGCCTTGCGCTCGGGCGGGGCCGGCGGTGCAACCTCATCGCGGGTCAGCGCGCCGGACCCGATCCATCCGACGATCAGGACGATGATCGCGACGAAGACCAGGACGCTCGAATTGAAAAAGCGGGACAAGCGATCGCTCCGTCGGGATATCCACGGGCCTGTGGCGAGCGTGCCGCCGGAACACGGCTACGCTCGGACAACGCCCGATCGCCCGATCGGTTCAGCGCCGCGTTCAGGTCGCCGCGATCGAGGCTGCGCCGCCGTGCGCCGCCGACCATTCCGTCGGATTGTGAAGGAAGGCCTCGACCTCCTTCAGCGTCTCCTCGTCAAAATAATCCATCTTGCGCGCGACGGCCAGCACGTCCCACCAGGTGGCGAGGGCATGCATGGCGATCCCGTTCTCCGCCAGCAGTTCCTTCGTCTGGGGGAAGATGTCGTAATGGAAGACGACAAAGGCGTGCTCCACGATAAGCCCGCTCTTGCGCATCGCGTCGCAGAACTTGATCTTGCTGCGCCCGTCCGTGGTCAGGTCCTCGACGAGGAGCACGCGCGATCCCTCGACGAACTGGCCCTCGATCTGGGCGTCGCGCCCGAAGCCCTTGGGCTTCTTGCGGACGTACTGCATCGGCATCGACAGCCGGTCCGCGATCCACGCGGCGAAGGGGATGCCCGCCGTCTCGCCGCCGGCAATGGCGTCGAGCGTCTCGAAGCCCACTTCGCGCAGGATGATCGAGGCGGCGAAATCCATCAATGTGTTGCGCACGCGCGGATAGGAGATCAGCTTGCGGCAATCGATATAGACCGGGCTCGCCCAGCCGGAGGTGAAGCGGAACGGTTCGTCCGCGCGAAAATGAACGGCCTGGACCTCGAGGAGCATTCTCGCCGTCAGTTCGGCAATCAGGCTTCTGTCGGGGAAACTCGTCATCTCGGACCTCATCGTGGCTGGCGGCGCAAACGCGTTTCCTGTGACAGAACGCCTTCGCGATGGCAAGCGCCAAACACGGGCCGGACGAGAGGGGGAGAGCGGCCCCGGATTTCGTCCGGGGCCGCTCCGGGACCACGAGGACCGGGCAGGTTGGGGAGCGCGCCCTTGATGCCTCGCGGGGGGACCTTGCGGCTTTCGCCGCCGCAAGCTGGGATGAACTTCCGGCCTCGCGCCGGAGCGTTCAGAACGGCAGGAGGATGTCCATCACCTGCTGCCCGTATCGGGGTTGCTGGACATCGGTGATCTGGCCGCGCCCGCCATAGGCGATGCGGGCCTGGGCGATCTTCGTGGAATCGATCGTGTTGTCGGCTTCGATATCCTCCGGCCGCACGACGCCCGCCACGATCAGTTCGCGCACCTCGAAATTGACGCGGATCTCCTGCTTGCCCTCGATGACGAGATTGCCGTTCGGCAGCGCCTGGGTCACGACGGCCGCGACATTCGTGACCAGTTGCTCGGAGCGGCGGGTCGATCCGGCGCCCTGGCTCGAGGAGGTCGAGTCGACCCCGACCAGCGCCTCCGCATTGACGTCGTCAGGAAATACCCTGTCGAGCTGCGTCTCGAACCCGAACAGGCTGCCCGCGCCGAGCGATTCGGCGCCCTGCCGCGAACGGCGGGTCTGGTTGTCGAACTGGGCGCGATCGGTGACGCGCACCCGCACCGTCACGAGATCGCCGACCCGCGACGCGCGCTGGTCCTTGAAGAAGGCGCGGGAGCCCTGGCGCCACAGCGAGTTGGAGGCAAAGGCCGCGGGAGCCACGTCCGGCATGGGCATGCGCACCGGCTTGTAGCCGGGAAGCGCCGTGGGATCCTCGATCGCCGAGAGGGCGGGAGCGCGTCCGACATTCGCGAGCCGGTCGGCCGTCCCGCAGGCGCCGAGGGCGAGGGCGAGGGCGGCAAGAGCTGTTGCCCGTGTTGCATATAAGCTGAACATGATGGCTCTCCCCTTCACTGCGCGATCGCGGCGGCGGAGGCGACCGGGCCGAGGGACGGCGCGTTCACCACGACCTGTCCGGGGCCGGAGACGGTCGCCTGGAGGATTCGCTTGGATTGCGGATTGGTGACGTTGATCACGTCGCCGAGCGCGCCAGCCTCGTTCGCCGAGCCGCGCATGGTGAGCGTCAGGCCGCGGCTGCGATAGACGATGAGCACGTTCTCGCCGCGCGCCACGAGGTCCGGCCGCACGAGATCGCCCTGGCGGATCGCAGCTCCCGCCGAGAGGGACCGGCGCGCGACCCGCCCCTCGATCTCGACGTTCTCGAGGCGGGCGTCGACGGGAACGGCGCCGCGCGGGCGGCGCTCGACCGTCACGTCGGCGGGACGGATCGCCTCGCCGCGCGCGACGGCGCGATTGAGGAGCGCGATCTCGACCGTCTCGATCACGCTTCCCGTGACCAGCATCTGCGAGCGCCGTTCCGCGGCGCTCGGGCCGACGAAGACGATCCCGGAGACGCGGCGGCTATCCGCATTGAAGGCGAGGTCGATGACGCCGACGGGCTCCGTCACGTCCGGCGCGACGACGAGAGCCGGCGGCTGGCCGTCGAACACCACCGAGAGGGAACCCGCATCGAGCGCGAAGCGCTGCCCGATCTCCGCCTTGAGGGCGGCGGCGATCTCCTCCGCGGCGACCCGTCGAGCCGCGCGCAGCACGCTGATCTGCGACCGGCCGAAGGTCTCGACCCTGTCGAGCCCGAGCGCCTCGGCGGCGGCGAGGATGCGCGCGGTCTGTATCGTTCCCTCCTCGCCGAGATTGGGGGCGCGAAACACCGGCGTCCCGGCGATCTCCTCGGGCGCTCCCGAGACGATTTCGCCGAAGGTGATGACGTCGCTGCTCGCGGTGATGTCGCCCCGCAGTGAGGGCCGCTCATCCGCGATGGCGGGAAGCGATAGCAGCGTCGCTGCGACGACCACCGCGGCGCAAAGGGCGCGGATGACGATCGCGCGATCGAGGCGGCTGGCGCGGGCGGCGCCGAGCGCCGGAACGTGAAGATCAAGGCTCATCCTGCGTTACCCCCGGAACATCTGGTTGGCCGCCGTCAGCATCTGGTCAGCTGCGCTGATGACCTTGGAATTCATCTCGTAGGCCCGCTGGGCCGCGATCAGGGCCGAGATCTCCGTCACGGCGTTGACATTGGCCTCCTCGAGGAAGCCCTGCTGGATGTTGCCGTAGCCCGCCTCGCCCGGCTGGCCGTCGATCGGCTCGCCGGAGGCGGGCGTCTCGACGAAGAGGTTGTCGCCGATGGATTCGAGGCCGACCTTGTTGACGAAGCGCGCCAGCTGGAACTGCCCTATCTCCTGCGGCTGCGGATCGTTGCCGACCAGCACCTGGACCTGGCCCTGGTTGCTGATCGAGATGCTGCGTGCGTCGCCGGGGATCTGGATGCCCGGCTCGACGACGTAGCCGTCCTTTGTCACGATCTGGCCCTGGGCGTCGAGATCGAAGCCCCCGTCGCGGGTGAAGGCGGTGCGGCCGTCCGGCATGCGGACCCGGAAGAAGCCCTCGCCGCGGATGGCGACGTCGAAGTCCTTGTCGGTCGGCGTCAGGTTGCCCTGCGTCATGGCGCGGGCGGTCGAGACCGTCTTGACGCCCGTGCCGATCTCGACGCCCGCAGGCACGACCGTCCCGTCGTTCGAGGTGGTCGATCCCGAGCGGCGCAGGTCCTGGTAGAGCAGGTCCTGGAAATGCGCCTGCTGTTTCTTGTACCCGGTGGTGCGCAGGTTCGCGATGTTGTTGGAAATGACCTGAACATTCAGTTCCTGGGCCATCATGCCGGTGGCGGCGGTATAGAGTGCGCGCATGGCTCGTTCTCCCTTGTCGCCGTCAGACCGCTTCGCCGAGCCGCTGGATCGCGGTCCGCTGCAGCTCGCCGAGGCGCTGGAGGGTGTTGGCGACCGAGGTGTAGGAGCGGCTGACTTCCATCAGCCGCGACATCTCGAGCACGGCGTTGACGTTGGAACGCTCGATCACGCCGCTCTCGACCCGGGCTATCGCGGGCAAGGCGGGCTCCTCGGAGGCGAAGACATTCGCCCCCTCGTTCCGCAGGAGCTGTGGATTTTCGAATTGCACCACCCGAAGGCGGCCGCGCGCGCCCTGGTCGGTCGAGATCGATCCGTCGGCAGCGATCGCGATTCCCGTTTCCTCGGGTCCGAACGCGACGGGACCATCCTCGCTGAGGATCGGCCAGCCGTCGCTGGTCACGAGGCGGCCCTCCTGGTCGAGCTGGAGCGCGCCGTTGCGCGTGAACCGCTCGCCGCCGGGCGTCTCGACGACGAAGAACCCCTCGCCCTGGATCGCGACGTCCATCGGATTGCCGGTGCGCTCGAGCGCGCCGCTCCGAAAGTCGATCGGCGTCCCGTCGTCGATGACGTAGGAGAGGCTGCGATCGGGCGCAGGAAACTCCTCCGCGCTCGCCGTCGGCATGACGTACTCGGCGAAGAGCGACGAGCGCGCCTTGAAGCCATTGGTGTTGACGTTCGCCATGTTGTTGGCGATCACGTCGAGCTCACGGGCCAACGCCACCTGGCGTGACAGGCCGATGAGAAGCGTATTCTCCATGAGAGCCGCTCCCGTTCCCTTTTCCCCGCCGGCCCCTCGGCGCTCCCCAGCGCGGTTCCGACGGAGATGCCGACGCAGGAGGCATGCCAGCTTGGTTAATCGGGACAATCGTCAATTCCGTCAGTGATTTGCATGAAATTCGAGAGATCATGTCTCACTGTCGTCTCATCCTCCCGGAAAAAATGACCCGGCAGGAATTGCCGCCTTAACGAGGCATTAACCGTAAATGCGGATGGTAGGGCGTTATCCGCGTCGAGGCATGCGCCGCGCGCTGGAGGGGGCAATGGCGAAGAAACCGACCAAGCAGGATGAGGCGGAGGAGGAAGACGGTCAGGAAACCGTCGAAAAGCCTTCCAACCGCAAGCGCCTGATCATGATCGGCGCGGCCGGCGCCGTGGCGCTCCTGCTTGCGGGAGGCGGCGCATTCTTCTTCATGGGCGGCTCGGAAGAGGACGGGGACGTCGCGACGCAAGCCGTGTCGAAGAACGTCGCCTTCGTCAATGTACGGGAAATGATCGTCAACCTCGCACCGGAACCCAACGAGGAGCGCCCCCGCTACCTGAAGTTCAGCGTGGCGCTCGAGGTGAGCGACCCGGGGGCGCCCGGCGAGATCGAGCCGCTCATGCCGCGCATCGAGGACACGTTCCAGGTCTTCGTGCGCGAGTTGCGGGCGAGCGAACTCGAAGGTTCGGCCGGGGTCTACCGGCTGCGCGAGGAATTGCTGCGCCGGGTGAATATCGCCGTCCATCCGGCCAAGGTCGATGCGGTCCTGTTCAAGGAAGTCGTCGTGCAATGAGGGGGCATGAGCGTGGCTGACGACGATAACAACACCCCCGGCGGCGACGGCAATGTCGAGGATGACTGGGCCGCCGCCCTGATCGAGCAGAACGGCGGCAACGGCGGCGAGGAGGCCCTCGACGACGACTGGGCGGCCGCCATGGCCGAGCAGAATTCCGGCAACAACGATCCCGCCCTCGCCGACGAATGGGGCGCGGCGCTCGCCGAGCAGGGCTCGGCCGCCGCCGTCAGCGACATGGCCGCCGAGTGGGCGACCATGATCGACGAGAGCACGGATGACGACAGCCCGGACATGGCTGGCGCCGACCGCATTCTCAACCAGGACGAGATCGACCAGCTCCTCGGATTCTCGCTTCACGAACTCTCGGCAAGCGGCGCGGGCGGCATCCGCGCCATCGTCGATTCAGGCGTCGTCTCCTACGAACGCCTGCCCATGCTCGAGATCATCTTCGACAGGATGGTTCGCCTCCTGTCGACGAGCCTGCGGAACTTCTTCCAGGACAATGTCGAGGTCACCCTCGACAACATCCGCTCCGTCCGCTTCGGCGACTACCTGAACTCCATTCCCCTGCCCGTCCAGCTCGCGGTGTTCCGCTGCGAGAACTGGGACAGCTCCGGCGGGCTCGTGACCATCGAATCGAATCTCGCCTATTCGACCCTCGACCTCCTGCTCGGGGGAAAGCGCGGGAGCCAGGACACGCGCCTCGACGGAAGGCCCTTCACGACGATCGAGATGCAGCTCGTCAAGCGCATGGTCGAGATCGTCCTCACGGATCTCCAGATTTCCTTCGCGCCGCTTTCGCCCGTCGAATTCGTCGTCGACCGGATCGAGACCAATCCGCGCTTCGCCACGATCACCCGCCCCGCCAACGCGGCGATCCTGATCGACCTCAAGCTCGACATGGAAGGTCGCGGCGGCGTCTTCCAGATCCTGTTTCCCTACGCCACGATCGAGCCGATCCGCGACCTGCTGCTCCAGAGCTTCATGGGCGAGAAGCTCGGGCGCGACGCCATCTGGGAGGGGCATCTCGCGACCGAGATCTGGCAATCGGATTTCGAGGTGAAGGCCGTCCTGCACGAAATGCGCATCCCGCTGAAGAAGGTCCTCAAGCTCGAGGTCGGCGACACGCTGATGTTCGACGTGAAGCCGAACGATCTGGTGACGCTGCATTGCGGCGACTGGCGGCTGACCCAGGGACGCGTGGGACGCGTCGAGGACAAGATCGCCGTCCAGATCGCCCGGCCGCTGCGGCGCGCGCGCACGACGCTCGCAGCCTTCGAGGCGAGCGCCAAGAACCAGAGCGAGGCCTGACGCGATGTCATCGATCCTCATGCTGTTCGCCGAGATCTTGGTCGCCGTCCTGCTCGTGGCGACCGTCCTGACCTCAGTGCGCCTGAGCCGCCGGATCAGCCGCCTGCAGGCGGACGAGGCCACCATGCGGGCGACGATCGTCGAACTGATGCGGGCGACGGAGACCGCGGAACGCGCCATCGCGGGACTGCGCACGACGCTGGGAGATTGCGAAAAGACGCTCGCCGAGCGCCTGCGGGTGGCCGAGCGCTACGCTTCCGACCTTGCGGAGCAGGTCGAGGCGGGCGAAAGCATGATGTCACGCATGATGACGATCGTGGAATCGTCGCAGGCGATCCGGAACCGCCCTGATCCCGCGACCGACGCCGCCCCTCGCGCCGCCCCTCGGGCGGCTTTCGTTCCGCAGGATGCCGCGCCCGCCAAGGCCACGGCGCCCGCCCCGGCTCCCGCCCCGGCCCCGGCTCCCGCCCCGTCTCCCGTCCAGGCGGAGCGACGCGTGAGCGACCGGATCAGCGACGCCGCCGAACTCCTCGCCCAGCGGGCAATGCGACGTGTTGATGTGCAGGATAGCGCCGCATGATCAAGCGCCTGCGCCTCGTCGACGCCGTCGTCATCGCAGCGACTGCGCTCCTGGCGCTGAAAGGGCTCGACTATCTGCGCGGGTCGGATGCGCCCGCCGACCTCGCGGCGAGCGTCGTCCCGGGCAGCGAGCAACTCCCGCAATTCGCCCGCGTCCTCGCGCATGCGCGGACGAACTACATGCCTCCCGACGTGGTCACGACCGGCTCGGCGGGGGAAACGGAATCCACCAGCGTAGAGATGCCGCCTCCGCGCGACCAGCTCGGCGGCCCGATCGCGCCGTCCCGCTCGGAGGAGACGATCCTCGACCGGCTCGGCCAGAGAAGGCAGGAATTGCAGCAGCGTCAGCAGGATCTCCAGCTTCGTGAACAAATGCTGGAAGAAGCCGAGAAGCGACTCGAAGCGCGCCTGCAGGAGCAGCGCGAACGGGATGCGGACGAAGCGGGAGCCGGCGGAAGCGCAGCCGCGAAGGCAGGGCTGAAGAACCTTGTCGTGATGTACGAGACGATGCGTCCGAAGGAAGCCGCGCGCGTCTTCGACCGTCTCAACCTCGACGTCCTCGTGCCCGTGGTCCTCGAGATGAACCCGCGCAAGATGGCGGAGGTTCTGGCGGTCATGTCGCCCGAGGCGGCCGAGCGGCTGACGGTCGCCCTCGCGCGCCGCGCGCAGGGCCTTCAGGCAGGAGCGACGCCGCGCGTTCCCGGAGGGGCCTCCGCTTTGGAACTGCCCGCGATCGAGCTGCCGCGTCGCAACTAGCAAAGCCGAAAATAGCGGCCCCGCGTCAGCGATGGCGAAAGCGCACGCCTATCCTGCCGCCGTCGCGACGGACGACGACGCATTCGCGGCGCATGTTCTCGTCGTTGGCGAGGAAGATCGAGAAGCTCTCGGGGATGTCCTCGCCCTTCTCGAAGAGCAGGGAGGCGCCGGTCTGCGATATGTTGAGCACCGTGCAGGGAACGCGAAGATGATTGTCCTTCAGGTAACCGACAGCCTGCAGGCGAAGGGGGCGCCGCACGCCTCCCCTCCGCTCGCCATCGTGGACTTCCTGATCGAGCCAGAATTTTCTCATGCGGGGCGGCGGCCTCGTATCAAACCAAACGCAAGCTCGGTTTTTCCGCCGAGCTTCCGTAAGGTAATGCACCGCCCCTTTATAGAATCTTTATCCGGTCGGTGGCTGTCGGCCGGTCAGTCATCCCGATGGACGCGCTCATTGCGCTCGTGGCGCTCCTGTGCCTCGAGCGAAAGCGTCGCGATCGGCCTCGCCTCGAGGCGCTTGAGGGAAATCGGCTCGCCGGTTTCCTCGCAATAGCCGTAGCTGCCCTCGTCGATCCGCGCGAGCGCGGCGTCGATCTTGGCGATCAGCTTGCGCTGGCGATCGCGGGCGCGCAGTTCGATCGCCCGGTCAGTCTCGGAAGAAGCGCGGTCGGCGATGTCAGGATGGTTTTCGTTCTCGTTCTGCAGCGTCGCCAGGGTTTCATGCGACTCGCGGATGATATCCTGCTTCCACTGTATAAGCTTGCGGCGGAAATACTCACGCTGCCGCTCGTTCATGAAGGGTTCGTCTTCTGTGGGACGGTAGCCCGAATCAATCAATGTGTTCGTCATTGTGGCCCTACTCGCTCGCCTGGCGACCACGGGGAAGCGTCTCGATTGCCTCCTCGCTTCGCGGCGCCCTTATAGCGAAGGCCGCTGCTCGCGACAATCGATCAGGAGGACGCATTGCGGCCAAATATTCGGACATTCAGACGAATTTTTCGTGAACATTACGCTGCCGCTGATGGCTATGGCAGAAGTACAACATCCTTCGTCTGCAAAATAGCGACGTTTTGTCAATAAAACTTAAGATAACTATATGGCCCGGCTGCCCCGCTCCTGAAGCTTCGCCAGTTCGACCTTGGCGCGCAACTCGATATGCGCAATGACTTCGTCCAGCCCGGGATCGCCGGTCGCCTCGAAGCGCTGCGACAGGCGCGCCGCGATCGCCTTGAGATCGGCGACGGGAACGCGCCCGTTCAGAAGCGCCGCCTTTAGGCGGTCGAGGGCGTCGAGCAGCTCGTGCCCCCTCTTCGCAGCCCGCCGCCGCTTCTCCCCGCCCTGTCCCTCCTCCTGAAGCGCAAGGATGGCGTCGAGCGACGCGATCGGCCCGACCGACCCCGCACCGCCCGCCGCGCGCGGTCGCGCATTCGTCTCGACGTTGAAAGTCGCCCCGGAGCCGGCGCGGCGCGCAGGCGTGACGGAGGCAACGGGAGTGGCTGAAGACTTCGGATCGATGCGCATCTGCGGCTCCCGTGGGCGGCTCTCGTGATTGACGGAAATCCCGCCCCTTCAGTCTCCGCAATCGTGGTTAATGCATGCTTAACGACCCGGCAATTCCTGCCCACCCGGCAGGATCAACCCTGCAGCGGCGTCTTCGCACGGCCCCTTCGGGCAGCAATTCGAGCATGAAATCAACGATCTGGCAGCAGATTTATGCTGGCATGGGTTTCGCTTCGTGCCACCCGGAAAACGGGAACCGCCATGCGCCTGATCAAGATGCTCCGACTTCGCACCCTCACCATCGCCGCGACGGCGCTGGCGATGCTGGCGACGCCTGCCCTCGCCGACGTGGCGCGTCCCCTTTCGTCGCTTTCGCGCATCAAGGACCTGGCGCAGGTCGAGGGCGTCCGGCAGAACCAGCTCGTGGGCTACGGCCTGGTCGTCGGCCTGCAGGGCACGGGGGATACCCTGAACAATTCGCCGTTCACGCGGCAGTCGCTGACTGCCATGCTCGAGCGCCTCGGCGTCAATACCCGCGGCGCCAACCTGCGCACGGCCAATGTCGCGGCGGTGATGGTGACCGCCAACCTCCCCGCCTTCTCGACCCAGGGCACACGGCTCGACGTCACCGTTTCGGCGCTGGGGGATTCGAAGTCCCTGGAGGGCGGGACCCTTCTCGTGACGCCGCTCCTCGGGGCCGATGGCGAGGTCTATGCCGTGGCGCAGGGATCGGTCGCGATCGCCGGATTTGCCGCCGAGGGCGCGGCGGCGAGCATTACGCGCGGCGTCCCGACCGTCGGGCGCATCTCAAACGGCGCGCTCATCGAGCGCGAGATCGAGTTCACCCTCAACGACAAGAAGGGGCTGCGGCTCGCGCTCCGCAACCCGGATTTCACCACCGCCAAGCGCATCGCCGCGGCGATCAATGACTTCATCGGCATGGACACGGCCGAGCCGACGGATCCCTCGACAGTGCAGATCGTCGTGCCGCCGCGTTATTCCGGCAACATCATCCAGCTCCTGACGGAGATCGAGCAACTGCGCGTCGAACCCGACCAGACGGCCCGGATCGTGGTCGACGAGCGCTCGGGGATCATCGTGATGGGCAAGGATGTGCGCGTCTCCACGGTCGCCGTGGCGCAAGGCAACCTCACCGTCTCGATCGCGGAGGAGCCCGTCGTCAGCCAGCCGGACCCGTTCTCGGAAGGCGAGACCGTCGTTCTGCCCCGCACGGCGCTCCAGGTCACGACCGACGAGAACCGGAAGCTCGCCGTAGTCAACGAGGGCGTGACCTTGCGCGAACTCGTGGACGGGCTGAACGCCCTGGGAATCGGTCCGCGGGATCTCATCGCGATCCTGCAGGCGATCAAGGCCGCGGGCGCGCTCCAGGCCGATATCGAGGTGATGTGATGGTGATGCCGCTCGCAGGATTCGCCGTCACCGCCGCGCTCGGCGCCGCGACCGGAGCCGCCGGCGCCGCGATCGACCGGCTCGCCGGCTCTTCCGCATCCGACCAGCGGCTGCGGGAGACGGCCCGGGAATTCGAGTCGATGTTCCTCGAGCAGATGTTCGAGCGGGTCTTCGCGGCTGGGGGAGACGAGGGCATGTTCGCCGAGGCGGGGCCGGGTGCGGAAGTCTATCGCTCGATGCTGGTCAAGGAATATTCCGGCATGGTCGCGAAAAGCGGCGGCGTGGGCCTGTCCGACCAGATCTACGCGGAGCTGCTGAAGCTGCAGGAGGGACGAGACAATGTGGGCTGACGCGCCGAAACCTCCCGCCGCGGCGCGACGCGTCGCCAGCCCCGCCGACGCCAAGAGCCTGATCGACGATATCCGCACGACCATGGCCGCCCTCGAAAAGCTCCTGACCATCGAGACCGAGCATGTGCGGGTCGGACGGCTGGCGGAGGGACTGGCGCAGGATGCACGCAAGGCCGAACTGACGACCAGCTACCTCCAGGGCCTCGAGACGCTCAAGGCGAATGCGGTAGCGCTCGCGCGATTCGCCCCGCAAGGCCTCGAAATCCTGAAGAAGGACCACACCGCCTTTGCCCAGGTCATCGCCACGAACCAGGTCGTCCTCGCCACGGCCCGCGCCGTGTCGGAGAACCTCGTGCGGGGGATCGCAGAGGAGCTCGGGCGCTCGGGGCAGCCGAACGGGTATCGTCCGGCCGGAGCAGCGGGCCCTCGCCCGGCCAGCGCCTCTCCCCTGCTCGTGTCAAGGAAGTTCTAGAGCGGAGAAATGCGCTCCATCAGGGCTTGGTCGGATCGCTCACCGGACGCTGTGAACCAGCCCGATCCGTGGCGCCCGCCTCCGGCGCCGCCCTGCCACGCCAGTTCCTGAAACTGCGCGATTGCAGGCGCGGCGCGAGGATCCATGCTATGGGCGCCGCCAGAATGAAGCTGGCGGCCACGACGATCGGGAACAGGGTCGAAGCCTGGGCATTCAGCGCCGGAATTGCGAGGATCGTGATCGCGCCGATGCCGAAGAGGACCGCGTTGGTCGGCAGGTAGACGAGCGCGGCGACAAACAGGCGCTTGCGCATGGTTATTCTCCTTCCGTTCATGAAGGGAAACGCGGCCATGGGCCAAGCGTTCCTTGCGCCCGGCGCGTTAGCGCCCGGAGTCCGTCCGGGAAGTATTTGCTTTCCCTCGAAGCCCCGCTGTTGTCTCAATGCAATGAGAGGGATACTGAACCTTCCCGACATCCCCATTGAGGATCGCGCCGCATGGAGAATCTGACGATCGCCAACATCGCGCTGCTTTTCGGCGCACTGTTCGTGCTGATCGGCATCGCGTCCAGCCTTATCGCCTCCCGGTTCGGCGCGCCCCTGCTGCTCGTCTTCCTCTGCCTCGGGATGCTCGCGGGGCAGGACGGGCCCGGCGGGATCGTCTTCGACGACTTCAGCGCGACCTATGTCATCGGCTCGGCCGCGCTCGCCATCATCCTCTTCGACGGTGGGCTGCGGACACGCTTCGCGAGTTTCCGGGGTGTCCTCGTCCCGGCGGGCATGCTCGCGACGGTCGGCGTTCTGATCACGACCGTCCTGACCGGGGCGATCGCCTCCCTCGTCCTCGGCCTGTCCTGGATCGAAGGCCTGCTCGTGGGCGCCGTGGTCTCCTCGACCGACGCCGCCGCCGTGTTCTTCCTGATGCGCTCGAAGGGCGTCCAGTTGCGCAGGCGCGTCAACAACACGCTGGAGATCGAATCGGCGACCAACGATCCGGCTGCCGTTTTCCTGACGATCGTCCTTGTCGAACTTGTCCTCGCGCAGGGCTTCGATCCAGGCTGGGCGATCGCGGGAATTCTCGGCCAGCAAGTACTGGTAGGCGCCGCCGTAGGCGTCACCGGGGGGATGGGCCTCGCCTGGGCGCTCAACCGCTTCACCCTGCCCCACGGGCTGCATCCGCTGATGGCGGTCTGCGTCGCCGTCCTGATCTTCTCGGTCGCCTCCGTCCTGCAGGGGTCGGGCTTCCTCGCCGTGTACCTGGCGGGGCTGATCCTGGGCAATCGCCCCGTCCGCGCCTTCCCGACGATCCTCAGCTTTCTCGACGCCGCCACCTGGCTCAGCCAGATCGTGATGTTCCTCGTCCTCGGCCTGCTCGTCACGCCGTCGACGCTGATCCATTACGCGCTCCCCGCGCTGGTCGTGGCGGTTTTCCTGATCCTCGTCGGCCGACCCGTCGCGGTCTGGCTCTGCCTGACCCCCTTCGGCTTCGGCAAGCGCGAGAAGTACTTCATCTCCTGGGTCGGATTGCGCGGCGCGGTCTCGATCTTTCTCGCCGCCATCCCCACCCTGGCGAACGTGCCGAACGCCGCCGTCTATTTCAACGTGGCCTTCTTCGTCGTGCTCGTCTCCCTCCTCGTGCAAGGCTGGAGCGTCGCCTATATGGCCGGGCGGCTCGGGCAGAGGTCCGGGGAAAAGGCGCCCGACATCAAGCGCCTGGAGATCGATCTGCCGGGCCAGCTCGAACTGGAGATGGTGGGCTATCCCATCGCGGAGAACAGCCCCGTGCTTGCTCGCGCCGTGTTCCCCTCCTGGATGCGCACGGTACTCGTCGTGCGCAACGGCGAGGTTCTCACGCCCGAGGCCGCCGGTGCGCTGCAAGCGAATGACTACGCCTATTTCCTCGCGCCGCCCGCGCGCGTTCCCCGCCTCGACCGCCTCTTCGCCGCTTCCGAAGGGGGGCAGCCCCCGGCGCTGGGCATGTTCAGCTTCAGCGGGCAGGCGCGGGTCGAGGATGTCGCGAAACTCTACGGGCTGCACGTTCCGGCCGACCTGCGCAGGATGACGATCGCCGAAGCCTTTGACGAGCGCTTCGAGGACCGCGTCGATACCGGCGACCGCATTGCCATCGAACCCGCCTTCCTGCTCGCGACCGGGGTGCATAACGACGAGGTTTCGGCCGCGACCGTCGAGTTCGACGAGGATGAAATCGAGGAGATCCGGCCGATCAGGCGCTATCTCGACAGGTTCCTGGTCAAGCGGCGCAAGAAGGTTGCGCCCGCCGCCGCGATCCCGCCGGAAACCGCGCCTCCCGCCCCGGATGACGGGATTCGGGCCTGACCGCCGCGAGGGCGGAATTGACCTCGAACCCCTTGTATCTCCTCTGCAAACGCTGTAAGAGCCCTTTTCACTTTCCAAACGAACTTCCGAGAGGAGCCCTCAATGGCTCGCGTGACCGTCGAAGATTGCATCGACAAGGTCGATAACCGTTTCGAGCTGGTCCTCCTGGCCGGCCACCGTGCCCGCATGATCTCCTCGGGCGCGCCGCTGACCGTGGACCGCGACCGCGACAAGAATCCCGTCGTGGCCCTGCGCGAGATCGCGGACGAGACGATCGCTCCGGAGGACCTGCGCGAGCAGCTCATCCATTCGATGCAGCGCTATGTCGAAGTCGACGAGCCGGAGGCCGAATCGGTGCCGATGATCAGCGCGCCCGTGCCCGGCGGTGCGGATGACAGCGAGGTCCAGTTCGACCGGATGAGCGAAGAAGATCTGCTGCGCGGCCTCGAGGGCCTCCAGCCGCCGGCCGCGAAGGACGAGGACGAGGGCGCCTGACGCTCCGCCAGCTGAACCGGCATTCTAAAAACCCGGCCAAGCGCCGGGTTTTTCGTCTCTTGCGCCCACCGAACCGATAATTTTTAGCGATTCGGTTCCTATCTTGACTAGAATGAGCAATCACGTCGAAATCTGGGGAGCCCCCGGCGCATGATGCGGCAGTATGAGCTTGTCGAGCGGGTGAAACGCTACAACCCGGCGACCGACGAGACTCTTCTGAACAAGGCCTATATCTACGCCATGCGCGCCCATGGGTCGCAGAAGCGCGCCTCCGGCGACCCCTTCTTCGCCCATCCGCTCGAAGTCGCCGCCATCCTGACCGACCTGAGGCTCGACGACGCGACCATTGTCGCCGCCGTGCTTCACGACACGATTGAGGACACCGAGGCGACGCTCGAGGAGATCAACCGAACCTTCAATCCGGAGATCGGGGCGCTCGTCGACGGCCTCACCAAGATCAAGCGGCTCGACCTCGTTTCGAAGCGGGCGGCGCAGGGAGAGAATTTCCGCAAGCTGCTGCTCGCGATCGCCGCCGATGTGCGCGTGCTCCTCGTCAAGCTCGCCGATCGCCTGCACAACATGCGCACGCTGCACTTCATGCGCGAGGACAAGCGCGCGCGCATCGCCGAGGAGACGCTGGAGATCTACGCGCCGCTCGCCGGGCGAATGGGGATGCAGGAAATGCGCGAGGAACTCGAGGAGCTTTCCTTCGCGAATATTCGCCCCGACGCCCTCGAGACGATCACGAAGCGCCTCAACGAGCTTTCCGAAAAGAGCGAAAGGCTGGTCGAGGAGATCGAGCGCATCCTCTCCGCGCTTTTCGAGGCGAAGGGGCTGTCCGCGCAGGTGAAGGGCCGGCGCAAGCGGCCCTACTCCATCTGGAAGAAGATGGAGCGAAAATCCGTCGCCTTCGAGCAGCTTTCCGACATCTTCGGCTTCCGCATCATCGTCGACAGCGTGGATGATTGCTACCGCGCCCTCGGCGTCGTCCACACGACCTGGCCGATGGTGCCCAACCGCTACAAGGACTACATCTCGACGCCCAAGCAGAACGACTACCGCTCGCTTCACACCACGGTGGTCGGCCCCGGCCAGCAGCGCGTCGAGCTGCAGATCCGCACCCGCGAGATGGACGAGATCGCCGAATACGGCATCGCCGCCCATGTGCTCTACAAGGAGGGGGCGGAGCTTTCGCGCTTCGTCAACGAGAGCCGCGCCTATCAATGGCTGCGGCGCACGATCGACCTCCTCGCCGAGGGCGACAACCCCGAGGAATTCCTCGAGCACACGAAGCTCGAGCTCTTCCACGACCAGGTCTTCTGCTTCACCCCCAAGGGCCGCCTCATCGCGCTCCCGCGCGGCGCGACGCCGATCGACTTCGCCTATGCGGTCCATACCGATGTCGGCAACACCGCCGTCGGCTGCAAGATCAACGGGCGCATGGCGCCGCTCCTGACCGAGCTCGCCAATGGCGACGAGGTCGATATCGTGCGCTCGGCGAACCAGACCCCGCCGGCGGCGTGGGAATCCCTCGTCGTCACCGGCAAGGCCCGCGCCGCGATCCGGCGGGCGACGCGCGCCGCCGTGCGCCGGCAATATGCGGGGCTCGGCCAGCAGATCCTCGAACGCGCCTTCGAGCGTGGCGGGAAAGTCTTCTCGGAGGACAAGCTTCGGGTCGCCCTGCCCCGCCTCGCCCGCTCCTCGATCGAGGACGTGATGGCCGCCGTCGGGCGCGGGGAGATGTTCTCCGGCGACGTCGTGAAGGCCGTCTATCCCGACTACAAGGAGGAGCGGCGCTCGGGCGTCGCGGCGACGAACGGCTCGGAATGGATGAACGTGGCCGACGATTCCGTGGTCAAGATCAAGATCCCCAACGGCCCGGACGACGAATACGCGATCCCGATCCGCGGGCTGAACGGCGATCTCCCGATCCGCTTCGCCCCCGAGGGCGGGGCCGTTCCAGGCGACCGGATCGTCGGCATCATCACGCCGGGGGAAGGCATCACGATCTACCCTATCCAGTCGACCGGCCTCGCCGCCTTTGATAACGAGCCGCATCGCTGGGTGGATGTGCGCTGGGATGTCGAGGCGATCGCGACCCAGCGTTTTCCGGCGCGCATCCACCTGCAATCGATCAATGAGCCGGGCAGCCTCGCGCAGGTCGCGCAGGTCATCGCGGACCATGACGGCAATATCGACAACATCGCCATGAAGCGCCGCACCCCCGACTTCACGGATGTCACGGTCGATGTCTCGGTCTGGGACCTCAAGCACCTCAACGGGATCATCGCGGAATTGCGCGCGAAGCGGGTCATCAGCCAGGTCAACCGCGTCACGGGCTGACGCGCGGCTGGCCGGGGAGGCGCCGGAGGCCGCCGCTTCAGGCCTTCATGTCGAGCACGCTCTTCGCCATCTCGCTCGCGGCCTTGAACACCTTGATATTGGCTTCGAAGGTGACGACGGCGATCATCTGGTCGGCGATTTCCTGCGCATAGTCGACATTGGGCGCGGCGAGGAACCCTTGCGCGTCCGCGTCGGGGGAGGACGGATCGTAGGCGGGGACATAGGCGGGGAGCCGGTCCCGGAACTGCGCCCGCACCCCGCCGCCATCGAGCGACGACTGCACCACCTCCACCGCCTGGTAGACCCGCCGCTCCCCGTTCTCCGGACGCCCGACCGCCATATTCGGCGGCGTCCCCGGCAAGGGCCCGCTGGTCCGCGCATTCGCGACATTCGACGCACTCGCCTCCAGCCGCATCGAAGCAGCCTGAAGCCCGGTCGCCGCAATGGACATGCTCGTAAACATGACCCGAGCATGGCAGCGGCGGGTTTTGGCGCGGTTAGGTGGATTGGTTGGATTTTATGGGATTTAGGGGAAGAGCAGGCGTCCGTTCTTGGCCATCACCCCACCAGGAACCCCACCCCCAGCACCGCCGTCACTCCCCCTGCCCCACGGGCAATCCATCCCGCACCCCCGCGTCCAACCAGCATCCCGAGCGCGATGCCCGCCGCGTGGAGAGCCAGCGTCGCGGCGGCGAAGCCGGTGATGTAACCCAGCGCCCCTGCGCCAATGGGAAGTTCGACGCCGTGGGCGTAGCCGTGGGCGGTGGCGAAGAGGGCGCAGGCGGCGGCGGCGAGCGCGGCGCCGGCGCGCAGGTCGAGGGCGACGGCGAGGCCGAGCGCGATCACGGAGAGGGCGATGCCGGTCTCGACCAGCGGGATTTCGCCGCCGGGGAAGCCGAAGAGCCCCATCCCGGCAAGCGCGGAGAGCGTCATGACGGCGACGAAGGCGGCGGGCAGCGCGACGAGCGCCCGCCCCCCGATCATCGCGGCCCAGATGCCGACGGCGATCATCGCGAGGAGGTGATCCGGCCCCGTAAGCGGGTGCAGGAGCCCGGCGGCGAAGCTCGCGCCATCCCCTTGCCCCACATGCGCCAAGGCGGGCTTTCCGCCTCCCGCGACCAGAATTGCGGCCGCAGCCGCAAGCATCGTTCCTGCACGTTTCATCATCGTTCAGCCCCCGTCACCAGCTTCTTGCCGGTCTAAAAGCAAATCCCGCGCCCGTTCGTCGCGCCCGCTCTACGCCGCCCTGGCCCGCAGCCCTCCGGCTTCCTCGATGAAGCGCGCAACGGTCTCCACGCCCTCGCCGGTGCGCATGTTCGTCATCACGAAGGGCTTGCCCTTGCGCATGCGCAGGGTGTCGGCCTCCATCACGGAGAGATCCGCGCCGACATGCGGGGCGAGGTCGATCTTGTTGATGACGAAGAGGTCCGAGCGGGTGATCCCCGGCCCGCCCTTGCGCGGGATCTTCTCCCCTGCCGCAACGTCGATCACGTAGATCGTGATGTCGGCGAGTTCCGGCGAGAAGGTCGCGGCGAGATTGTCACCCCCCGATTCGAGGAGGATCAGGTCGAGATTCGGGAACTTGCCGCGCATCGTCTCGATCGCGGCGAGATTGAGGGAGCAATCCTCGCGGATCGCCGTATGCGGGCACCCCCCCGTCTCCACGCCCATGATGCGCTCCTCGGGCAGCGCACCCGCGACCGTGAGGAGCCGCGCATCCTCCTTGGTGTAGATGTCGTTCGTGATGGCGCAGAGATCGTAGACGCCGCGAAAACGCTTGCAGAGCGCCTCCATCAGCGCCGTCTTGCCCGAGCCGACGGGGCCGCCGATCCCGACGCGCAGGGGACCGTGGGGGGATTGCGTCATGGTCTTGCTCCGGCTGGAAGAATGCATTGCCGAGATTAGGAACGGCGGCGGAAAGTGGCAATCGCGCCGGTGACCAAACTTTCCCACACGCTGCCCAATCGCTGGGCAGTTCGCGGCGTCAGGAGCGGAACAGCCGGCTGTATTGCGTCTCGTGGCGCATGGAGCCGAGATCGGAGGCGAAGACGCAGCCGCCGAGACCAGCGATGCCCGCCTCGCCCGCCTCCCGCGCCACGGCCTCGACGTCGGGGAGGAGCTTCGCAATCACGCCCTGCCCCTCGGTCTGCCCGGTGATTCCGAGGCGGATCGCCGCCGAGACGAGATTTGCGACGAACCCCGTCAGGAAGGCGGAAAGCGTATCCGCGAGGGGAATGTCATGGCCGGCGGCGGCAAGGCCGATGGCGACGGGATAGGGCGTGTCGCCGTCATGCGCCGCGCCGAACGCCGTTACCGTCGGGCAGGGCCAGGACTTGCCGATCGCGAGCATGAAGGCGTTGCCCTGCGTCACCGTCTCGAGCCGCCGCTCCGCCGAGGGGGAGAGGGCGATGCCGAGTTCCGCGAGTTCGAGGAGACGCGGGACGTCCCCCGCCGCCCGGTGCGCCTCGGCGAGAAGGATGGCGTCGTTGCGTCCGGCTCCGTGCCGCAGGAGATCCGCGATCCACTCCGCGAGACCGGCGGCGTCCGCCACCTCGCCCGCCTCGAAGGCCCATTCGAGCCCGTGTGAATAGGCGAAGGCCCCGACGGGGAACGACGGTGAGAGCCAGACCAGCAGGGGCAGGTGAGCGCTCATCAATGCCCGTGCTTGTGCTCGTGCCCGTGATCATGCGCGTGATCATGATGCGCGTGATCGTGGGAATGCCCATGATCGTGCCCATGATCGTGCCCGTGAGCATGGCCATGATCGTGGGCATGGTGATGATGCCCGTGACCGTGACCATGATCGTGGCCGCAATCGTGATCGTAGGCCCCGCGCTCCGGCTGGAACGGGCGCTCGACCTTCGTTGCCGTCCCGCCCTGCCCGCGCACCATCTCGGCGAGCACATGATCCTCCTCGATATAGACCGCGTCCGCCGTGATCTCGGCGGGCGTGTGCCGGTTGCCGATATGCCAGGCGATGCGCATCAGGCGCAGCGGGTTCTCGGCGCGGATCTCAAGGAGCGGCTGCGGCGCGGCCTTCACCTGTACGAGCCGCCCGTCCTCGAGCTTCACCGCGTCGCCGTCATTGAGGACGACCGCCTTGTCGAGATCGAGCAGGAAATCGAAACCGCCATCGCCCTTGAGCGCGATGCGCCGCCGGTTGCGGCCCTCGTGGTCGAGGGTCACCGTGTCCACGACCTTCTCAGGCCTGACGGCGGGCTTGCGGAGAACGGAGGTGGCGCGCAGCATGGGAAACCTTCTTTTCTTCCGGCCTGAATCCGGCCCGCGACATTAGCCGAGAGCGGCACGCGTGGAAATATGGTGCTTCCCTCAGAAGAGGAAGTAGCGTTGCGCCAGCGGCAGCTCCTTCGCCGGCTCGCAGACGAGAAGCTCCCCGTCCGCCGTGACGGCGTAGGTCTCCGGATCGACGGTGATCACGGGGGTCGCGTCATTGTGGATCATGCTCTTCTTCGAAATGCCCGAGCGGACATTCTCGATCGCCACGCATTCCTTGCCCAGGCCGAGCCGCCCGCGCACGTCCCGCGCCATCGCCGCCTGCGAGACGAAGGTCAGGCTCGTCGCCTGCAGCGCCTTGCCGAAGGCTGCGAACATCGGGCGGTAATGCACCGGCTGCGGCGTCGGGATCGAGGCGTTCGGATCGCCCATCGCCGCCGCGATGATCGCCCCGCCCTTGATCACGAGCTTGGGCTTGACGCCGAAAAAGGCCGGGTCCCAGATGACGAGGTCGGCGATCTTGCCCGGCTCGACCGAGCCGATATGCCTGTTCATCCCGTGCGCGATCGCCGGATTGATCGTGTATTTCGCGATGTAGCGCTTCACCCGGAAATTGTCCGCGCCCGTGCCCGCGTCCTCGGCGAGCGTCCCGCGCTGCGTCTTCATCTTGTGCGCCGTCTGCCATGTGCGCGTGATCACCTCGCCGACCCGGCCCATGGCCTGGCTGTCGGACGCCATGATCGAGAGCGCACCGAGATCGTGGAGGATGTCCTCCGCCGCGATCGTCTCCTTGCGGATGCGGCTTTCCGCAAAGGCGAGGTCCTCCGGGATCGACGGGTCGAGATGGTGGCAAACCATGAGCATGTCGAGATGCTCGTCGATCGTGTTCACGGTGAAGGGGCGGGTCGGATTGGTAGAGGACGGGATCACGTTCTCGTAGCCCGCGACCTTCATGATGTCCGGCGCGTGGCCGCCTCCCGCCCCTTCGGTATGGAAGGCGTGGATGGTGCGGCCCTTGAAGGCTGCGATCGTGTCCTCGACGAAGCCGCTTTCGTTGAGCGTGTCGGTGTGGATCATCACCTGGACGTCGTATTCGTCCGCGACGGAGAGGCAGCAATCGATCGCGGCGGGCGTCGTCCCCCAGTCCTCGTGCAGCTTCATGGCGCAGGCGCCCGCCTCGACCATCTCGACGAGCGCCCCGGGGAGCGACGCGTTCCCCTTGCCGGAGAAGGCGAGGTTCATCGGCAGGCCGTCGGCGGCGCGCAGCATCATCTCCATGTGCCAGGGGCCGGGCGTGCAGGTCGTGGCGTTGGTGCCGTCCGCCGGCCCGGTCCCGCCGCCGAGCATGGTGGTGACGCCGGACATCAGCGCATCCTCCACCTGCTGCGGGCAGATGTAGTGGATATGCGCGTCGAATCCGCCCGCAGTGACGATCTTCCCCTCCGCCGCGATCGCCTCCGTCCCCGGCCCGATGACGATGTCGACGCCCGGCTGGATGTCCGGGTTTCCAGCCTTGCCGATCCTGACGATGCGCCCGTTCGCGATGCCGATATCGGCCTTCACGATGCCCCAGTGATCAAGGATCAGCGCGTTGGTGATGACCGTATCCACCGCGCCCTGCGCGTTCGTGCGCTGGCTCTGGCCCATCCCGTCGCGGATGACCTTCCCGCCCCCGAACTTCACCTCCTCCCCGTAGATCGTGAAATCGCGCTCGACGCGGATCACAAGATCCGTATCCGCGAGGCGCACGGTGTCGCCGGTCGTGGGCCCGAACATGTCGGCATAGGCCTGGCGGGGAATGCGGTATGGCATGGGGGCGCTTTCAGTGAGAGACGGGCGGGCGATCGATCAAGGGCGCGACGGTCCCCCTCCCCTTGCTTGCGGCGGGGAGGGTCGGGGTGGGGGGGCGTGCAGGAAAAGGCAAGGGGTCGGTCGAAGCGCGAGCGGGATCGACGGCGGCGCAATTCAGGCAGCCATTCTCATTCCGGGAGCGCCCCCCACCCCTAGCCTCTCCCCGCCGTGGGCGGGGGGAGGGGAAACGGCGCTCGTTCGCAGCCATTCTCACAGATCCCCCATCACCTGCTGGCGGAAGCCGTAGACCTTGCGGTCCCCGACGAGCGGGACGAGCGTGACCTCGCGGGACTGGCCCGGCTCGAAGCGCACCGCCGTGCCGGCGGGGATGTCGAGCCGCATGCCGCGCGCCTTGTCGCGGTCGAAGGAGAGGCCGGCATTGGTCTCGAAGAAATGATAGTGCGAGCCGACCTGGATCGGGCGATCGCCCGTATTGGCGACCGTCAGCGTCACCGTCTCGCGGCCCTCGTTGAGGATGATCTCGCCCTCCGGGGCGATGACGGCTCCCGGTTCGAGCGCCCCGCTTGCCCCCCGGATCGGATCGTGCACGGTGACGAGCTTCGTGCCGTCGGGAAAGGTCGCCTCGACCTGGACGTCGTGAATCATCTCGGCGACGCCGTCCATGACCTGGTCGGCTGTCACGACATGCGCCCCCGCCTCCATCAGGTCCGCCACGGACCGGCCGTCGCGGGCGCCCTCGACCACGAAATCCGTGATCAGGGCGATCGCCTCCGGATAATTGAGCCTGACGCCGCGCTCCAGACGCCGGCGCGCGACCATCGCGGCCATGGAGACGAGGAGCTTGTCCTTTTCGCGGGGTGAAAGCTGCATGTTCCTGCCTCGGTTGGCCTTGCCTCAGATGCTCCAGTTGCGCGGCGCCGACCGGCCGCGCAGCCGTTCGAGAAAGCGGACGAGGTCGGCGCGCAGCGCCTGCGGGTCGCGCCCCAGCATCCTTGCAACGAGCATGCCGTCGAAGGCGCTGACGGCGCAGGCGCTGGCAGCATCCCCAAGAAACCCCCGCGCCTCGTCGCGCAGCGCCTCCGCGTCCGGCGAGAGGAGGAGGCACGTCGCCATGGCGCGGGCTCCGTCCGCGACCGCCTTGCGCCCGAGACGGGCCGCGATGCCGCCCTCGAGGCGGATCTCCTCGGCGAAGACGAGCCTGCCCGCGCGCCGCAGCCGCCAGGAATCGCGGAAACTTCCGGCGATAACGCTCTCGCCCATCGCCCCGCGCCCGAACACGATGCTCTCCACGAGCAGGAGCCGGGACGAGGCCTCCATCGTCACGTCGAGACGCCGCGCCAGCCGCGCGCCGTCGAAGAATATCTGCTCCTGGGGAAGCCAGTCGAGGCGCGATCCGGCCGCGAGCGACAGGCGGATGTCAATCCGCGTCGCCTCCCCCTCCGCGCGGTAGAGCTTCTCGGCGGCCTGCGTGGTCAGCACCGCCGCCGCGCCGGGATCGAGCGCCACGTCGAGCGCCATCGTGTCGCCGCCGGCCATGCCGCCGCCGGTATTGATGAAGACGCCCTCGCAGTCGCGCCCGCGGGGAAAGCGCACGCGGTAACCGCCGCTCTCCGCGATCTCGAGCGGCGCCGAGCCGCGCAAGGTCGACGCCACGCGCAGGCGCACGCCGCCATGAGCGCGCAGATGGCGCGGCGGGGAACTCGCGGGCGGGGAGAAGGACATGAGCATGCGGGCCTCGGTGAAGCAGCATCGCCCCGCTTCGCGCCTTCGGCAATATCCCGATGACGCCCGGCTGCCCAAATTTGCGGCAGCGGCCGCCCGCAAAATGACCTTGCGTAACCGCTACAGCAACCGGGTCTCCTCCCGGAAGAAGCCGATCATCTCGCCCGCCCGCGAGGCCGCATCGGCAAAGGGCTGGAGGACAAGGTCGGCGCCCGCCTTCTGCAGCAGTTCCGCATCCGCCGCGTCATGGCTGCGGATGGCGACCTTCCCGGCGAAACCCGCCTCCCGGATCTCCCGCATCAGGACGAGCCGCCCGTCATCGTGGACGACCGACGGGCCGACCCAGGGCGTCGCGATGATGAGCCAGCGCACGTTCTCCAGGGGAAGCGAGACGGCGAATTCCGGATCGGCGGCGTCGCCGTAGATGCCGGGAAGTCCCCGACGCCGCCAGTCCTCCAGGGCCTCGGGATCGAAATCGATGCCGAGGACCCGCGCTCCGCCCTCATGAAGTACGCGCGCCAGTTCGCGCCCGTACCGCCCGACGCCGAAGAGGATGACGTCGAACGACTCCCCGACCGGCGGGCCGGTATCCTCCTCCCGGTGCGGCGTCGCGCGCTCGAAATAGCCGATGAAGGGCTCGAACCAGCCGTAGAGGGTATGCGAATAAAGGATCATGTAGGTTGAAAGCGTGATCGTGACCAGCCCGACAAGGGTCACCAGACCGATCGACGCATCCGCCACATGCCCGAGCGTCACGCCCATCGCCATGAAGATCAGCGAGAACTCGCTGATCTGCGCCACGGTCAGCCCGGCGAGGAAACCGGTGCGCTTGCGGTAGCCCATATAGCCCATGATTGCCATGACGATCAGCGGGTTGCCGATCAGCACGAAGGCGGAGAGCAGCATCGCGGACGGGATCTGCTCTCCAAGCGAGCCGAGGCTCAGCCCCATGCCGAGATCGATGAAGAAGAAGAGGAGGAGAAAGTCGCGAAGGCTCGATAGCCTCGAGGCGACCGCGTCGCGATAGGAGGTCGTGGCGAGGGAGACGCCCGCGAGCAATCCGCCCAGTTCCTTCCCCAGGCCGATCCAGTCGCAGGTCGCGGCGAAGAAGACCGCCCAGGCGATGGCGAAGGTCACCAGGAGTTCCGGCATTTTCGCGATGTGACGCAGGAGCGGCTCGGCCAGGAAGCGGATGAAGAGCGCCACCGCGCCGACGAGCAGCACCCCCGAGGCCAAGACGCCGATCACGCCAAACCCGGCCTGGCTGCCTCCCGTCCCGACACCAATGGTCGAGAGGGTGATCATGGCGAGCACCACCACGATGTCCTGCACGATCAGGAAGCCGATTGCGATCCGGCCGTGAAGCGAATCAACCTCGCGCTTGTCGCTGAGGAGCTTCACGATGATGATCGTCGAGGAGAAGGTGAGCGCGACGCCGATATAGACGCTCGTGATGAAGTCGATTCCGAGGGCGAGGCAGATCAGGAAGCCGAAGACGGCCGTGAAGACCACCTGCCCCAGCCCGGTCGCCACAGCAACCGCGCCAAGTTTTCGCACGATCTGCACGTCGAGCTTGAGGCCGACGAGAAAGAGCAGCGCCGCGATCCCGATCTCCGCCAGGAGGTCGATATTCTGCGCATCGCTGACGATGTGGAGGACGTCCGGGCCCGCGATGATGCCGGTGGCGATGAAGGCGACGACGAGCGGCTGCCTCAGGAGCAATCCGACGATCCCGATCCCGGCCGCGAGCGTCAATATCCCGGCGATCTCCTGAAAAACGTGCGTGCCTTCCATCTTCGATGCCGTCTCCCCGAAACATCCGCTCAGACGCAAGCCTGCAACGCTTCTTGAAGCATTCACCGCTAGGCACTATTCGCAGATGCCACCGCATATCGCGGGGAATGCTCATGCGCAACGGCGATCGAAGGATGCGTACCATGAAACGCGACTATGTCCTGACCCTGTCCTGCCCCGACAAGATCGGGATCGTTGCAGCGGTCGCGGGTTTCCTCGCGGAGCGCGGCGGCAACATCCTCGCGAGCGCGCAGTACAACGACGTCGAGGCGCTGCGCTTTTTCATGCGTGTGCATTTCGAGATCGGCCTCCCGGAGGAGGAACTGCGCACCGCCTTCGGCGAGGCCGTCGGCGCCCCCTTCGCCATGGACTGGTGGGTGGCGGACGCCGCCTATCGTCCGCGCATGCTGGTGATGGTCTCGAAGTTCGGCCACTGCCTCAACGACCTGCTCTACCGCTTCGGCTCGGGCCTGCTCCAGACCGAGATCGCCGCCGTGGTCTCCAATCACCGCGACTTCTATCGCCTCGCGGCGAATTACGACGTCCCGTTCCACCACATGCCGGTCACGCGTGAGACCAAGGCAGCACAGGAAACGCGCCTGCGCGAACTCATCGCCGAGGAGCGCATCGACCTCGTCGTGCTGGCCCGCTACATGCAGGTCCTGTCGCCGGAATTCTGCGACGCGATGCCGGGGCGCATCATCAACATCCACCACTCCTTTCTGCCGAGCTTCAAGGGAGCGGGACCCTATACCCAGGCGCATCGCCGCGGCGTCAAGCTGGTTGGCGCGACGGCCCATTACGTGACGTCGGACCTGGACGAAGGGCCGATCATCGAGCAGGACGTCACGCGCGTCGACCATAACATGACGCCGGAGGCGCTGACCGCCGCCGGCCGCGACGTCGAATGCTCCGTCCTCGCCCGCGCCGTTCGCTTCCACGTCGAGCGGAGGGTGCTGCTCAACGGCAACCGGACAGTCGTGTTTCGCTAGGGACGTGGTAGAAACGGCCGCCGAACGATCCCGGCGGGTCACGGCAGGCCGGCGTCTGTGAAAGGGATGAGCGTCATGAACCGGTGGATGCGCGCCACGATCAATTCGATCAACGGCATCCGTTTTGCGCTGCGCAACGAAGCGGCCTTCCGCGCGGAGGCGGCGTCCTTCGTGCTCGCCCTCATCCTCGCCCTCGTCATCGCCGAGAGCGCGGGCTGGTACGTCGCGATGGTCGGGTCGGTGATCCTGGTCATGCTGACCGAGTTGCTCAACACTGCGATCGAGCGGCTTTGCGACCATGTGGCGCCGGAGATCCACCCACGCATCGGGGCGGTCAAGGACGCCGGGTCCGCCGCCGTCTTCTGCGCCCTGGTCCTGGCCGGGCTCGTCTGGATCGCGGCCATCGGCGTGCGGCTCGGCTTGCTCTAGTCGGCGCCGCCCATCCGCGCCTCGTGGCAGAACCCCAAGACGATCGCGCGCCATGCGCCGATTGACCCAAAGGCAGGCGGCTGATTTCTAGCCGGATGCGCGAAGACAGGGAAAACCGGCGGAGCGGCGGATGAATGCGCTGGCGACGCGCGGCTACCAGAAGAGCCGGGAATTTCTCTCCCGCTGCGGACCCGGCCTCGCCCTCGCGTCGCTGGTGGCCACAGCGGCGGTCCTGGCCGCGCCCGTCGTCGCCACGATCTTCGCCATACCCGCAATGGTGCTGGCGCTGCTCCTCGGAATCGCCATGAGCGCCTTCGCGGCCCGCCCCGTCTTCGCGCCGGGGCTCGCCTTCTCGGTCAAGAAGCTCCTGCGTGTCGCGGTCGCCCTCCTCGGCCTGCGGATCGCGCTGGGAGACATCATCGATCTCGGCCTCGCCACCGCGCTCATCGTCATTGTCTCAATGGTCGCGACGATCGCCGCGGGCTTTGTCGTGGCGCGGATGTTCCGCCAGAACGAGGCATACGGCGCCCTCGCGGGGGCCGCGACCGCCGTCTGCGGCGCGTCCGCGACGCTGGCGACAGCGACGGTCCTGCCGCAATACAAGGGCAAGGAGGCCGATATCGTCTTCGTGGTCGTGGCGGTCAACGCGCTCTCGACGCTCGCCATGGTCGTCTATCCGCCGCTCTGCCTCTGGCTCGGCTTCGACGACCGGCTCACCGGCGTCATGCTCGGCGCGACGATCCATGACGTCGCGCAGGTCGTCGGCGCGGGCTACGCCGTCTCCGAGGAGGCCGGCAACAGCGCCGTCATCGTCAAGCTCTTCCGGGTCTTCCTCCTGCTGCCGGTGGTGCTTGCGATCGGCTGGTACTTTGCCGGGGCGCGGGCGCAGGAAGCAGGCGCGGCGAAGGTGCCCGTGCCGGTCTTTGCCATCGTCTTCCTCGCCTTGTGCATCGTCAACAGCTTCGCGCTGACCATGCCCGCCCTCGCGCCGTTCTACATCCCGGTTCGCGACGTGCTGGTCACGGCCTCGACCTGGGGCCTGCTCATCGCGATCGCAGCTTTGGGGCTGGGCACCGCCCCGCGCGCGATCGCTGCGCTCGGCTGGCGCCATGTCGCCACCGTCAGCGCAACGACGCTCGTGATCCTCGTGATCGCAACCGGTCTCCTCGCAATCGCCGCCTGATGGTGGACATGCGCCGCGAGGGGGTTTATCGACGCGGGCACTAGCCGCATGGCGTCTCTGACTCTATGGTGCGGCCGCATTCCAAGCTGACCGGGCGAGACATGGCCGAGACGAGCGTACTTCATTTCCAGAACGAAGCCGGCGTGCGCGTGATCTACACGGGCTCGAAGGAATTCATGTGCATCGGGGCTAGGCCGCCCTTCGACCACCCGCATGAATTCATCGACATGGGCGGAGCGGACGAGGCGATCTGCCCCTATTGCTCGACGCTGTTCCGCTACAAGCCGGAGCTCGGGGCGGGCGGCGCGGAGCCTGCCGAATGCCTCTGGGACGGCGGCGTCACGGAGCCTGCGGATCTTCTCGCCTCCCGTTCGCGCTAAGCCATGTCGCGCCTCGACGTGACAGTCGTGGGCGCCGGAATCGGCGGGTTGACGGCGGCGCTTGCGCTGGCGCGCGCAGGGCGTTCCGTCACCCTGGTCGAACGTCGCACCGGCTTCGTGGAGGTCGGCGCCGGCCTGCAGCTGTCGCCGAACGCGAATCGCATCCTCTCCGGCCTCGGGCTCGGCCCGGCCCTCGCACGCGCCGCGACGGAACCGTCGCGGGTGGTGGTGCGCGCGATCGCGTCGGGACGACAACTCGGCGAGGTGGCGCTCGGACGCTTCATGCGCGACCATTACGGCGCACCCTATCAGGTCATCCACCGGGCGGACCTGCAGACGATTCTCCTCGACGCCGTGCGCGCGACCCCGGGCATCCGGCTCTTCATGGGCCGGAGCGTGACGGATCTGCGCCAGGATGACAATTTCGTGCGGCTGACGCTCGAGCGGGCGGGCGGCGCGCGGGAAGAGATCGAGAGCGGAGTCGTGATCGGCGCGGACGGCGTCTGGTCGAAGGTCCGTCCGTTGATCGGGGATACCCGGCAGCCCGGCTTCCACGGCCACGTCGCCTGGCGCGCGACGATTCCCCGCGCGCAGGCGCCGGAGGCGCTCGCGGGCGACGAGACCGGCCTCTGGCTCGGTCCGGCCGGTCACGTGGTGCACTACCCGGTCTCGGCCGGTTCGCGCATCAATGTCGTGGCCATCCAGAAGCGGAAGGCGCCCGTGGCCGGATGGGCGGAACCTGGCGAGCGGCGCGAACTTCTCGCCCATTTCTCTCCGTGCGCCGCTCCGCTTCGCGCCCTCCTCGAAGCGCCAGCCGAATGGCTCCTGTGGTCGCTCTACGATCTTCCGGCGACCATGATGGCGCGCGGGCGCGTCGCCCTCCTTGGGGACGCCGCGCATCCGGTCCTCCCCTTCCTCGCCCAGGGGGCGGCGCTCGCCATCGAGGACGCGGCCGCGCTTGCCGATCATCTCTCGCGGGGGAAGGATGAGGCCCTGCAGCTTCGCGAATATGGCCGCGAGCGCCTGCCGCGGGCGCGCCGGATCCAGAACGCCGCCCGGAAGAACGGGCGGGTCTATCATGCCGGCAGCCTCGTCGCGCTCGGACGCGATCTGGTCATGAGCCGCCTCGGGGCCGAGGGGATGACGCGGCGCTACGATTGGGTCTATGGCTGGAAGCGCTCCTCCCCGACCGTTGGGGAAGCGGCTCGTCAGCCACCGCCCGGCGGGTAGAAAACTCGCCCGGTCAAGAAATTGCTGCAGCGCAGCAACGGTAAGTGGCCGGTATTATTCGCTAAAGGGATGGCAGCGGGCAGCTGAACCCGGCCCAGCCGGAAGCGATGGGGGACGAGATCGGAGGAGGTCGTCATATCTGCTTGTATGTCGACAAAATGGTGATAAAATGTATTCATTCTAGCCGATGTTGCGTTACGTTGCATCCTCGGCGTCTGTCTCTGATGCCACGGGAGCAAAGTGTTGAGCGTACCTTCGCCACGTTTCCTGCCGTGCGGCGACACCGCCGTGACGGTCGAGTTCGGTTCCGAGATCTCGCCCGCCTTCAACGCGCTGGCGCTTGGTCTCGACGCCGCCCTGCGCGATGCGCATCTTCCCGGCGTGATCGAGACGGTGCCGACCTATCGTTCCGTCCTCGTCCAGTACGATCCGCTCGTCACCAGCCCGGACGCCCTGGAAGCGCAGATCCGCGAGGCCCTGCCATCGATCGATCAGCGCCGTGCGAAGCCCCGCCGCTGGCGGGTTCCCGTCGTCTACGGGGGCGCCTACGGGATCGATCTCGAGGATGTGGCGGACCGCCACGCGATCTCTCCAAACGAGCTGATACGACGCCATTCAGAGGCCGTCTACACGGTGGCGATGCTCGGCTTCCTGCCCGGCTTCTGCTATCTTGCCGGCCTCGATCCGTCGATCGCGACGCCCCGCCGGACCGACCCGCGCGCGGTGACCCCGGCGGGCACCATCGCAATCGGCGGCGCGCAGGCGAATATCGCATCGCTGGAAGCGCCATCCGGCTGGCACCTGATCGGCCGCACGCCCGCGCGTCCCTTCATGCCCGGCCGCGAGCGGGTCTTCCTGATCGATGCAGGCGACGAGGTCGTCTTCGCGCCGACCCCCGAGGAGCAGTGGGACAGGCTCGACCGGGCGGCAGCCGCGGGCGAATGGGTTGCGGAGGAAGTGTCGAATGGCTGAAATCGAGATCCTTGATTGCGGCGCGGCGACGACGATCCAGGACGCCGGACGCTATGGCCTGCAGCGTTTCGGCGTCGGCCCCGCCGGCGCGATGGACCGCACCGCCCTCGCCATTGCGAATCTCCTTGTCGGAAACACCCCTCATGAGGCCGCGATCGAATTCGCCGGCCTGGGCGGGCGCTTCCGCGTCACCGAGGGCGAGATCCGCATCGCGCTTGCGGGCGCGGACGCGGTTCTGACGGTGGAGGGCGAAGCGGTTCCTCCCTTCACGAGCGCGACCCTGCGCGCGGGCGACGTCTTCAGCGTCGGCCCCACCCGCTCCGGGCTCTTTGCGATGCTCGCCTTCGCCGGCGGGCTGGGCGTGCCCCCGGAGCTCGGCAGCCTCTCGCTCCACATGCGCGCAGGAATCGGCGGCCTCAACGGACGCGGGCTCAGGCCCGGCGACGTCATCCCCCTGCGGCGCGACCGCGTCGAGGGAGACGATCTCGTCCTGATCGACCCGCCGGCGGCCGATCATGGCCCGATCCGCGTGGTTCTCGGTCCTCAGGACGATCATTTTACCGCCGAGGGAATCGAAACCTTCCTGTCCTCGACCTACACCGTGAGCCAGCAGGCCGACCGGATGGGATACCGGCTGAGCGGGCCGAAGGTCGCGCATGCGAACGGATTCAACATCGTCTCGGACGGCATCGTCACCGGCGCGATCCAGATCCCCGGATCGGGCGAACCCATCGTCCTGATGGCGGACCGGCAGACCACGGGCGGCTATCCCAAGATCGCGACGATCATCTCCTGCGATCTCCCGCGTTTTGCGCAGATGCGGCCCGGCTCGCAGATCACGTTCAAGGCGATTCCGGTGCAGGAAGCGATCGAGGCGACGCGAGCCCATGCACGGCGGATTGAATCCCTGCGCGATCGGTTGCAGATTGCAGGCTCCGTCGATCTCAGCAGCGAGCGGCTTCTCTCGCTCAATCTCGTCGGCGGCTTCGTCTGCGCGAGGACGGATCTGAACGAGGAGTTCGCATGATGCGCGTCGACCTGAACTGCGACATGGGCGAGGGCTTCGGCCCCTGGGAGATGGGCGACGACGCGGCGATGCTCGACATCGTCACTTCGGCGAACGTCGCCTGCGGCTGGCATGCGGGGGATCCCGTCATCATGCACCACACCGCCGCGCTCGCGAAGGAGAAGGGCGTCGCGATCGGGGCGCATCCGGGATACAACGATCTCTGGGGCTTCGGCCGCCGGGTCATCCGCGGCCATTCCATGTCGGAACTCGAGAAGCAGATCGCCTACCAGATCGGCGCGCTCCAAGCCTGCGCCGCCCTCGCGGGCCACAAGGTGACGCATGTGAAGGCGCATGGCGCGCTCGGCAACATGTCGAACGACGAGGACGACATCGCCATGGCCCTCGGGCGGGCGATCAAGGGCGTCGATTCGAGCCTCGTCTACATGGTCATGCCCGGTCTCGCGACGGAACGCGCCGCCGGGAAGCTCGGCCTCGCCGTCGCCCGCGAGGTCTTTGCCGACCGCACCTATGACGACAGCGGCAATCTCACGAGCCGCAAGGTCGAGGGCGCGGTGATCCACGACGCCGCCTATGCGGCGGAGCGCGTCGTGCGCATGGTGCAGGACGGGGAGATCGTCACGGTCAGCGGCAAGCGCCTGCCCGCGGCGATCGACACGATCTGCGTGCACGGGGACAATCCCGCCGCGGTGGAAATGGCGCGGGCCGTCCGTGCGGCGCTGACGCAGGCCGGGATCGAGATCGCGCCCTTCGTCGCCGTCTGATCAGGCAATCGCCTCCTCGCCGCTCCCCGCCGGATCGGCACGGCTCGGCATCCGGCGAATCTCGGGGAGCAGCTTTTGCGCGAAGACGCCGTGCAGCCTGCGCAGCTCGGCGAGCGGCTCCGGATGATCGTCCACGCGGATGTCCCAGAGGGGATATTCTTCCGACTCGACGATGTAGATGGTGGCCGAACGCTCGCCCTTGCGGTCGCCGCCGGCCTCCATCCCCGCCTCCAGCCCGTTCATCATGCGCTCAGCGAGCGAGCGGGAGGGGCGCGCACCGAAGGAGGCGGCGATCGCCTCGACCACGTCTTCGCCGGCAAGCCGGTTCCCCTGCACGCTGAACCCGTCTCCCTGGCGCGATCCCGCCCAGTCCAGGCATTCCGCGCCGGTGAAGACCGCCGTCCGTCCCTGCGCGTCGACGACAGCGAATTGCCGCGCCTCGATCCGCGGATCGGCTGCGACGAGCCGGCTGCGCACGGCCTCCGCCCCCAGTCCCTGGCGCAGGAGCGCCACCCCGTCGATGCCGAGATAGGGGTTGAGGCGGGCCTGGGTCGCGACGGCGCCGGCGCCGGGATGGGCGTGCGTCACGAGCTTGCCGACGGCGGGAAGCGCGGTCATCGCCGCCACGCCGAACTGCCCCGTATGCGGGCATCGCGCCACGATTGAAAACGTCATCGGGAAACCTTTGCTCCTGAGAACCGGCTATCCCAGGCAAACCGCCGGGGAGCGGCTACGGTTCCGGCGGAGCTCCTCCGCTTCACCGTCCGAAGGCCGCCCCCTCGCGCCGCGGGTCGATCCCGGCGACGAAACCCGGCGGCGCAACGGCAATCGCGTGAATGCCGCTGTTGAGGTCGCGCACGGCGACGCGGTGCCCGCGCTCCTCCAGTGCGGAAGCGAGATCGGCCGCGCCCGTCCCGGCCTCCAGATCCGTCCCCCCGCCGAGATTCGTGACATGCGGCATGTTCACGGCGTCCTGGACGTCCATGCCCCAGACAAGGACGCCAAGAATGGTGCGGGCCACGTAGGGGATGATGCGGGCGCCGCCGGGGCTTCCGACGACGAGGACCGGCGCGTCGGCCTCGTCGAGGACGATGGTCGGGGCCATGGAGGAACGCGGCCGTTTTCCGGGTTCGACGCGGTTCGCCACGGGCAGGCCGTCGGCTTCCGGCCGAAAGGAGAAGTCCGTGAGCTCGTTGTTCAGGAGGAACCCGCGCACCACCAGCCGGGAGCCGAACCCCGATTGGATGGTCGTTGTCATCGAGACGATATTGCCGTCGCGGTCCACGATCGAGATATGGCTCGTGGAGGGCAGTTCGAGGCTCTCGTCCGGAGCGAGCCGCATCGTGTCGCGCCATGGCGGATTGCCCGCGCTCACCTTCTCCGCCGCGCGCGCACGGTCGATGAGCTGGGCGCGGAATGTCAGATAGGCGTCGTCAAGCAGGGCGCCCGGCCCCGGAACCCGCACGAAATCCGGATCGGCGATGTAGAGCGCCCGGTCGGCAAAGGCCAGCCGCGAAGCTTCCGCAAAGAGATGGGTCGCGTCCACGCCGAGGGGATCGAGGCTCTCCAGGTCGAAATGATCGAGCAGGCCGAGGATCTGCCCGACGGTTAGCGCGCCGCTCGACGGGGCCCCCATGCCGCAGACCTGGTAGACGCGAAACCAGGCGCAGACCGGTTCGCGCTCCACCACCTCGTAGGAGGCGAGGTCGGCTTCGGTCAGGAGACCGGGGTTCCCGGAGAAACCCCTCACCGCCGCGACGATATCCGCGGCGATCTCGCCCCGGTAGAACGCATCCGGACCGCCCTCGGCAATCGCCCGCAACGTTTCGGCGAAGGCCGGGTTCACAAGCCGGTCGCCGGCGCGGATCGGCTCGCCTCCCGGAAAGAAGTAATCCCGGGCTTCCTCCTGCCGCCGCAGTCGCTCATCCCCCGCCACGAGGGCCGCGAGCCGCTCGCCGACGGGAAATCCCTCCTCCGCAAGCCTGATGGCCGGAGCGAAGAGGTCTGCCCACGGGAGGCGCCCGTGCTTCTCGTGGACATGGGCGAGAAGGCGGACCAGCCCCGGCGTGCCGACGGAGCGGCCTCCCACGACCGCATCCATGAAGGCCAGGGGCTCGCCCCGTTCATCGAGGAACAGGTCCGGGCGCGCTGCCGCCGGGGCCGTTTCGCGGCCGTCATAGGCGACGATCCCGCCGCTCCCGCCCTCGCGATGCAGCAGGAAGGCCCCTCCCCCGATGCCCGAGGATTGCGGCTCGACGAGATTGAGCACGAGTTGCGTCGCGATCGCCGCGTCGACCGCCGAGCCTCCGGCGGCGAGCGCGTCCGCCCCGGCGCGCGCGGCGAGAGGATGGGCCGCGACGACCATCTCGCTTTCAGCGACGACCGGCGCAACCGCGTCCCGCGCGATGGAAGGGCCGGTGGCGGGCTCGGGCTGTGGCCGCGAGGCGTCCTGCGCGAAGGCGACGGCTTGAAGCGTCCATAGCCCGAGGATGAGCGTCACGGCGAAGCGGGGCAGACGCGGCATGGGATGACCTTCCGGAGGGGTTTCCAAGGATCCCGCGATCATAGGCCGGAGGCGCCGCCCGTCCAGCCCGCCCTCAAAACCAGCTTTCGCGTATGAGGATCGCGGCGATGCCGCGGAAGATGCGCGCCGCAGGCGCGTCGCCGGCCACGCGGAACCGGACCTTGCCGGAGATCGCGGTCGCCGGCTGTTCCGAAATTTCCGCGTCGCGTATCGTCATGTCGACGCGCCAGATCGCCCGCTGCGGCACGTAGCGGCCCCGCTCGTCGCGAAGGGCGGGGATGGCTCCACCGTGCTCCACGGCGAATGCCGCGTTCGCGAGACTGTTCTCCGCCACTGGTGCGATCCGCAGTATTTCCACCGGGACTGGCGAGCGAGCCGGATCGTCCGGAAAGAAGCGCCCTCGCAGCCCCGGCTCGACCCGCGCCAGATCGCCTCCCTCGACATAGCCGACCACCCTCCCCGGCCCCTCGACGATCCACAGGAGCGGTCGCTCGACGTCCACCCAAAGCCCGGGCGACAACCCGCGCGCGCGGTCGCGCACGACGCCGTCATGCGGGGCCGTCGCCTGGAGCCGGCGCACCTGATCGGCAAGGCCGCGCCAGCTCGCGAGATCGGCGGCGAGGCGCTCCTGCGAGACACCCGCGCTGACGGCCCCCTCGGGCAGCGCGGCCTCGCGATGCAGCATCGTGCGGGCGATCAGGATCTGCCGCCGCGTCTGCTCCAGATCGTGCACGAGGTCGGGAGCGGTCAGCGAAAACAGGATCTCGCCTGCCGCGACCCCCTGGCCCTCGCGGACATGGATCGCATCGAGCTGCGCGGCGGCGGCGGGATGAACTGGCGTGGCCCGGACGGCTTCGAGCCGCGCGGGCGCTTCGATCCCCAGCGGCCACGGCAGGGCGAGCAGGGACAGGAAGATCGCCAGCAGGGCGAGCGTGCGCAGGAGCGCCCGATTGAGGCGCATCTTCCCGCGCCGCTCGAGCCACTCCTTCATCTCATGGGCGACAGGCCGCCCGAGCAGCCAGACCGTCTCGAAGACGATGAGCGGCAGGGCGATCACCTTCGGCAGCATGAGATAGACGGCGCCTGCAATCGCTACGACGATGACGACCCGCCACAGCCAGGCGCCGACGCACCAGGCCAGCAGGATCCGGTGGAGGCCGCGCGGGTATTCCTCCGGTTGCGGTTCGCCGAAGCCGAACAGGGCCTCGCGCAGCCGCCATCGTCCGAGCGCGAAGGCGCGGCTTTGAAGATTGGGCACCCGCAGCGCATCCGAAAGCAGATAATAGCCGTCGAAGCGCATCAGCGGGTTGAGGTTGACGAGGAGGGTCAGGATCCAGGTCGTGCCCGCAACGAGGAAGACGACATCGCGCAGCATCCCCGGCGCGAGAAACGGCCAGAGGAAGGTCGCGACGCAGGCGAGCGCCAGCTCCACGCCGATCCCGGCCGCGCCGATGACGAGCCGCCCGCGGCGGGAGGCGAGCCGCCAGGCATCGCTCACATCGGTATAGAGGACCGGCATGAAGATCACGATCGCGACCCCCGTGGCGGAGACCCGCAGCCCGTAGCGCCGCGCCGCGAAGGCGTGGCCGAATTCGTGCAGGATCTTGATGCCGGCGAGAGCGAGGGCGAACAGCGCGAAGCCGCCCGGCGTCACCAGCGCGTAGGCCTCCGCGGTGAACCGGTCCCAGTCCCGCCCGACGAGGAACAGCCCGACGAGCCCCATCGCCAGGACGATCATCAGGGTTGCGCGCCCCGCCAGCGGGGCGACCAGCGGCCATAAGGCGTCCAGCAGGGGCTGCGGCCGCAGAAGCGGGATTCGCAGGAAGAGCAGCGTCTGCGCGCGTTGCGCGAGGGGCTTCTTTCCAACTGCGGCGATTGCGCGTCGCAGCGCCTCCTCCTGCCGTGGATCGGCCGCGTCGAGGAGTTCGTTATGGGAGAGGAACCGCGCCAGAGCCTCAACCTGCCCCTGCGTGACGCTCGGATGCCCGGCGGCTTGCGCGGCCGCGAGGATACGCTCCTGCGCACCGAGATGCCATTGCCGCAAGAGGCCCACGGCGGCATCCTCGAGCGAAAAATAACGGTTGCGGACGGGATCGAAGAGCACCCAGCCAGGCGCGCCGTCGCGCCCAGCCGGTCCGGGAGCGAGCACCAGATCCTCCCGCAGGGCGGGCAGCGACGCCGTCGCCATGCTCACAACCCGAGGAATTGCCGCGCCGCGCTGATCGGCCGGCCGAAGAGGAATAGCGCGAGCGGAACGCGCGGCCCCTCGATCCGGGCCGTGCCGCGCGCGCCGATGCGGGGCGCCTGCGCCGTCTCGAACCGCGCCACGGCCCTGTGCGCCAGAACGCCCGCCTCCGTCGGTTCGGCCTCGTAGGACATCCTGACAAGGCGCGCTTCCAGTGGTTCGAGCGGGCTCGTATCGAGGAAGAGGGTGACCCGCGCGCCATGGTCGAAGGCAAATACCTGCCCCACGGGCACTTCCGCGCGGAGTTCGGGGCGATGGAGATCGACGATCTCCATGACGCGCTCGCCCGTGCGCACCGGGCGGCCCGTCCATCCGGAAGGGTCCGCCATGACGACGACGCCATCCCGAGCGGCGCGCACGACCCCACGCTCGAGGATCTCGCTCGCATGGACGTACTCCGCCCGCTTCAAGGCCACCTGCGCGCGCAGGGCGTCGATCTGGGCGCTCGCCTCCCGGTCGCCGAAGGCGCTTTGCGCGGCGCGCCGCAACTCCGCTTCCGCCACGGCCACCGCGCGTTCTGCGATGTCGCGGCGCGCGCGCGCATTCGTATCGTCGAGACGAAACAGGATGTCGCCCTGCGCAACCCGCTCCCCCGGCGCCACAGCGACGCTCTCGAGCACGCCATCCGCCGGCGCGGCGACGATCAGCGGATCGGCGCCCACGACCTCGGCGGGAGCAAGCGCGGCCTGCCTCACGGGAAGCGCGAGGCTGGCGAGCATTCCCGCGACGAGCGCGGGCAAGAGCCATCGCCTCGGCCCCCGAGCACGCCCGATCCGCCTGCCCCGACCGGCAAGCGCGGCATCGGCATGGGCATAGGCGTCCGCGATCTGGTCGAGCAGAAGCGCCTCCGCGGCGCTGAAGGGCGTCTCTCGCCCGTAGACGATCCCGCCTGTCGTGATCCCCCGATGCCGCAGCGGCGTCCACAGCAGATGAGCCGGCGCAACCTCGCTCCAGAGGGCGGAATCCTCCGGCGCAAGCCCCTCCCGCGAGACCGCATGGCTGCGCGCGTCGCTCCCCGCGCGCACGAGCCCCTGCGCGAGGCGCTCCATGAACAAGGCGAAGGGCCCATGCCGGTCCGGCGTGGAGACGTTCGTCGCCGCGGCGAGCCGGGCTCTGGACGGCGACGGGAAGCGAAGCAGGGCCGCCGTGCGGAAGGCCGCGAGCCGCCTCGTCTCGTTGACGATCAGATAGCCGAGTTCCTCGCGCGTCGCGGCGGCGCGGGCCGCGCGTTCGAGTTCGAGGAAGATCGCGAACGGCAATGCGCGGGGGTCGGACGCCGCGCTCCCGGCCCGGCGCTCGCCGCTCATCGCGCGGCCCCCCGCGGAGCAAAGCGCGCGCCACCGCTCATGCCCGGGGCGACCGCGCCCGGCTCTCCGGCGAACCGGCCGCGCACGAGGATCGTCTGGCTGGCCGCGTCGACGCTCGCGCCGATCCCCTCGACCCGCGCGGCGATGCCTGGGCCGGCCTCCTCCAGATGGAAGGTGAAGGCTTGGCCGGGCGCGAGCCAGGAGAGCCATGAGGACGGCGCGAGCACACGGATCTCGAGATCGCTGTCGTCGATGATCTCGATCAGGTCCGCTCCCGGCGTCCGGCTCTCGCCGACATTGGCGTGGCGTTCAACCACCGCCCCGGCGAAGGGTGCCCGCACCTCGCAACGCTCGGCCAGGGCCGTCTGCAAGGCCGTCTGCGCGACCGCCTCCTCGACCCGCGCCTCCGCGAGGCCGACCTCGATCTCGCCCGCCGAGCGCAGGCGCACCAGTTCCCGCTTCTGCTCGAGCTGCCGCCGCGCAAATCGCTCTGCCGCCTCCGCCCCGGCGCGCTGCGCCTCGAAGACGGCGCAGTCGAAGCGCGCCAGGATATCGCCCTGCGCGAAACGATCACCCTCGCGAAACGGCATGTCGACGATCCTGCCGGCGATCTCGCTCGCGATGACGGCCTGGGACCGCGCCCGCAGGAGCCCCCGCGCCTCAAAGCCTTCATTCTCATCCGACGCCCGCTCCCAGGACGGCGGAGCGGAGATCAGCGGATCGCGCAGGAGCGCGTCTCCGCCCGGCTGCGCAATCGCCGGCGAGAGGAGCGGCAGCGCCGCCAGAAGCAGGCAGGCGGCGAACCATGTTCTCGTACTGCCGAAAGTTCGCATCCGCATCCGTGGCGCCAGCCCCACTTCGATGCTCAAGCGGTAACCGATGCACGCCCGAGTTTCAATCGCCGGTGCGATACTCCATAGTGGACGAATCGATGACGATTCGCGGTGACAGACGTGCTGGACCAGCTCACGATTGATGATTTCAAGGATCAGAAGGGCAAGATATTCGAGCTTTTCGGCCCAGGCGGGCGGATCGAGATCACCCTCCTCGATGCGCGGCCCTCTCCCTATCCGACGCCGACCCTGGTGCGACGGCACCCCTTCGCCATTCTCTTCGTCGCGCCGAAGCAGCCGTCGCTGGCTGCCCAGGTCTACAACATCAGGCACCCGGTGCGCGGCATCATCGAGGGCGTCTTCCTCACCCCCGTCGTCCCGGCGGCGCAGGACATGGAGCGGGCGAGGGACGTGCGCTTCTACGAGGCGGTCTTCAACTGACGGGATTCTCAACCCACGCCGCATCGAGCGCCGCGAGCGTCGTCGCCTTCAGCGCCTCGATCTCTTCCCCCAGCGAACGGTGCGAGGCGATGCAATCGGCCACGGCGGCGGCGTCTCCCGCAGCCTCCGCGTCATAGCGGCGATAGTCGAGGATCGAGATCTCGTAATCGATCTTCGCGAGCAGGGCGAGCTGCTCCGGGGCATTCGTATCGCCCGCCTTCTCCAGCAGGAGCCAGGCGTCGCGCAGGAGGAGGCGCGCGCTTGTATGCGAACAGGCGAGATTGCCGAAGCGCCGACGCGCGGGGCACAGCGGCGGGCGCACGCGCTTGCCGCCCTCCTGCCTGCTGCTCTCATGCTGCATGTCGCAAGCGAGCGCCCGCAGGGGCGCGATTGCGGCCCGCAGCCTGTGGACTTCTTCGGGAAATCGAGCCGTCATCGCGGGCGCCTGTCTCCGGACGCCGCTTCCGTTGCGCGGCGCCCGGGATGTTGATCATCAATCGGCGCGGGGCGGATAGATGCCGAACATGCAGATCACGAAATTGATCGCCTGGTACGGCTGCATGATGCCGAAGGGCTGGCTGCCGCCCGTCATGCCGATCTCGACGGAGCCCGTGACGCCGCCCCCGGCCAGACTCGTATTCGCCGCGCTTGCCGCCGCGTAGCCCTTGACAGTCACGGGCAGCGAATCCTCCGTTTCGCCGCTCATGGCGGCAAGGATGCTGCTACCGCCAGGGACGTTGGTCGTCGCAGCCGAGGAAGTTGCCGCCAGCGTCACACTGAGCTGGCTCGACGCAGCATGGTTGTGAGCGGGCAACTGACCCTGCGTCAGGGTCACGGTCTCCGTTCCCGCCGTCGCGCCGAGCGGATGGAAGCTGGTTCCGGGGCTCTACCCCGCGCCGAGCGGCGTGCGGCCGGCGAGATTCGGCAGGCCGAAATTCTGCGTTCCGTTGCCGCCGTAAGTCGCTCCAAGAAGGCTGAAGAGCGCCGTGTTCTGCTGGATGTTCAGGATCTGACCCTGGCAGAACGCCCAGCCCTGCGGCGCAAAATTCGGCGCCCACCCCATGATCGTGCCAATGAATGCTTCCATCTTGAAAAAACCTCTGTCGAGCGGCAGCGCGTTTCGCTGCCTTCACAGGGCGAAGCTAATTCTCGATTCGTTTACAAATTCACAATCCTAAGTGATTTTTGGCCATTTATAATCTACTACAGGTAGATCATGGTTGTTTATCATAAAATGTTGCAACCATCGATCCGCAGGATTATGACTGTCTCGGTTTTACGGCACGAATCAGATTTGCGTAAGGGGCATCGTCATGCCGCAGCTCATGCTGCCATCGCAGCGGCGGAACAAGCGAGGACGGGGGCGGGTTCCGGCGCTCGCTTCGGCTCTTGAGCCTCGCGTTCTGCTCGATGCCGCGGCGCTCGCGACGATGCTCGACGCTCCTCTCGCGCCGGAGCATGCCGACGAAGCCGAACCTGACGCGGCGCATCTCCAGGAGCCTCCTGCCGCACCGGGTGCGGCGTCCGAGATCATCTTCATCGATCCTTCGATCGACGACTGGCAGACCCTGCTCCTCGACCTGCCGGCGACGGCGGAGGTAATCGTCCTCTCCCCGGACGGCAACGGACTCGCCGAGATTGCGGAGCACCTCTCGCAGCGGACGAACCTGTCCGCCATCCACATCATCACGCACGGAGCTGAGGCAACGGCCTTCATAGGCGGAACCCGCCTCGATCTTGGCAATGTCGATGATCATGCCGCGACCCTCGGCGCGATCGGCGCGGCCTTGTCGGAATCCGGGGATATCCTCTTCTACGGCTGCGACATCGCCGCCGGGGAGGACGGCGCGGCGCTCATCGCGCGCATAGCGGCGCTCACAGGCGCGGACGTCGCCGCTTCCGACGACCTTACCGGCGCGGCGGCTCTCGGCGGAGACTGGGTTCTCGAAAGCGCCATCGGGGAGATCGAGGCCGCCCTCGCCGTCGGCTGGCAGGCGCAGGCCGCCTTCGGGTCGCTCCTCGCCTTCACGCAGGAATCCGGCGCGAACAATCCGCTCGACGCCTTCCCGGACACGGCCTTCGGCTCGAGCTTCTACGTGACGGCGGATTTCGACGGGGACGGCGACGCTGACATTGCCGCGGCCAACTCCACCAGAAACGCCATCCTCTATTGGCGCAACAACGGCGACGGCACCTGGACGCAGCTCACGGGCGGCGACAACCCGTTCAACGGAATCGCGACCGGCCTCCTCGATTTCCGCCGCGCAGGACTTCTCGTCCTGGACATGGACGGGGACGGCGACATCGACATCTACAACCATGAGACCCGGGCATTCTGGAGAAACGACGGCGGCTCCTTCAGCGTGCTCACGGGCGCCGCCAATCCGCTTGATGAGGTCAAGGATGCCGCCAACGTCCCGCTGACCAGCGCAATCTTCAAGGGCGATATCACCGGCAACGGTTTCGAGGACGTCTTCGGGCGCAACCACGACCACACGGCGATCCTGTTCTGGCGCAACAATGGCGATGGCACCTGGACGCAGCTGACGGGCGTCGACAACCCTTTCAACGGGATCAATCTCGGCGGGGTCTCCACGAATTTCATCTACGGCCGCGTCGTCGTCGCGGATATCAACGGAGACGGCCGGACCGACATCTACAATTACCAGACCGACGCGTTCTGGCGAAATGACGGGGGAACCTCATTCACCATCCTGAGCGGCGCCGCCAATCCTCTTGATGACTTCAACGCGCCAGTCACCTCCACCTCCACCGGCGCTTTCACGACGGGCGACTTCACCGGCAATGGCCATGAGGATCTCGTAGGGCGGCATACGGACAACAACAGGCTGGTCTTCTGGCGCAATAACGGCGACGGCACCTGGACGCATCTCACGGGGGCCGACAACCCCTTCGACGGCGTAAGCTTCGCCGCGATTGCCACCAACTTCATGCACGACCGTGTCGCGGTCCTCGACGTGGATGGCGACGGCGATCTCGACATCTACAACGTGCAGCTCGACCAGGTCTTCGAGAATGGCGGCACGGCGCCGGCGCTCACGTCCAGCACGCCCACATTCGGCGCGGCGGGCGTCTCACCTTCCGCGAATATCGTCCTCACCTTCTCCGAGGCGGTCAATCTCGGAACGGGGGCGGTCGGCCCGACGCATGGGCCCGGCTATGGCGACATCGCCATCTACAATGCCACGACGCACGCATTGATCGAGCGGATCAACGTCGTGGCGAACGCCGCCCGCATCACCGGCGCGGGCACGACGACAATCACCATCGATCCCGTCGCCAACCTCCCGGCGGGAGCCGACGTCTATGTGCTGATCGGCTCGAAGGCGTTCGTCTCGGCGGGAGACGGCCATGTCTTCCTCGGGATCAAGCAGTCCGACGTCTTCACCTTCTCGGTCGCAGCCAATCAGGCGCCGACCATCAGCATTCCCGCATCGCTGAACTATACCGAGGGCGCCGGCGCGCAGAGGCTCGATCCGACCGACAGTTCGGCCGTGAACGACGCCGATTCGCCCAATTTCAACGGCGGCTCGCTCACTGCGGCAATCACGGCCAATCTCGCCGCCGCAGAGGACGTGCTCGCCTTCGATACGAGCGGCGCCGTTTCTCTCAGCGCCGGCATGACGAACGGCAGTGTCGTATCGGTCTCGGGGACGGCTATCGGGACCATCACCTCCAACGGAACGGGAGGCGCGAACCTCGTCGTCTCCCTCAACGCCAATGCCGCCTCCGGCATGCTGACCACGCTCACGCGCGCGCTCACCTACGCGAACACGAACGACGCCACCCCGTCCATCGCGGCGAGGACGATCACCGTGACCGTCGAAGACGACGGGGGCGCCACCGCCGCGGACACGCTGACGGTGAACGTCTCCGCCGTGAACGACGCGCCCGCCCTGACGCTGCCGGGCAACATCGCCGTGACGGAGGATGTGGCCTCGGCGCTGACGGGCATTTCGATCGCCGATGTCGATGCCGGCGGCGGCAGCGTCACCGCGACCTTCACCGTCCCGGCGGGCACGCTCGCGGCGACGAGCGGCGGCGGCGTGACCGTCGGCGGCTCGGGCACGGGGGCGCTGACGCTGACGGGCACGGTCGCCAACATCAACACCTTCGTCGGCGGCTCGAACGTCACCTATACGACGGCCGGGAACGCCAACGGCAACGTCACCCTTTCCGTCACGGTGAACGACGGCGGCAATACCGGCTCGGGCGGGGCGCTCCAGGACAGCGGCAACGTCACCCTGCAGATCACGGCCCAGAACGACGCGCCCACCATCACGGCGCCGGCCAGCATCAACGTGACGGAGGACACCTCCTCGCCCATCACCGGGATCAGTTTCGCCGACGTGGATGCGGGAGGCGCCGCCGTTCTGGTCACTCTCGGGGCCTCCTCCGGCACCCTGGCCGCGACCAGCGGCGGCGGCGTGACCATCGGCGGATCGGGGACGGGAACGCTCACGCTGACGGGCACCATCGCCGACATCAACACCTTCATCGCCGGCTCGAACGTCGCCTTCACCACGGCGGCCAACGCCACCGGCGACGTCACCCTCAATGTCGACATCAACGACCAGGGCAACACGGGCGCGGGTGGACCGCGCTCGCTCGCGGATACGGTGACGCTTCAGGTCTCGGGCGTGAACGATGCGCCGAGCCTGACGGTTCCGGCCAATATCGCGGTGACGGAGGATATCGCCTCGGCGCTGACGGGGATTTCGATCGCGGATATCGATGCGGGCGCCGGCAATGTGACGCTCACCTTCACCGCTCCGGCGGGAACCCTCGCGGCGACCAGCGGCGGCGGCGTCACGGTCGGCGGATCGGGGACGGGAACGCTCACCCTCACGGGCACGGTCGCCAACATCAACACCTTCATCGGCGGCTCGAACGTCACCTACACGACGGCGGCGAACGCCAACGGCAACGTCACCCTCTCCGTCACGGTGAACGACGGCGGCAATACAGGCTCGGGCGGGGCGCTCCAGGACAGCGGCAACGTCACCCTGCAGATCACGGCCCAGAACGACGCGCCCACCATCACGGCGCCGGCCAGCATCAACGTGACGGAGGATATTTCATCGGTTCTGACCGGGATCAGCTTCGCTGACGTGGATGCCGGCGGCGCCGCGGTCCTCGTCACGCTCTCGGCTCCCTCGGGCACGCTCTCGGCGACCAGCGGGGGCGGCGTGACCGTCGGCGGATCGGGCACGGGAACGCTGACCCTCACGGGGACGGTCGCCGCGATCAACACCTTCATCACCTTCGGGGGCCTTCGGTTCTTGACCGCCGCGAACGCGACGGGGGACGTGACCCTGAATGTCGATATCAACGACCAGGGCAATACCGGGGCGGGCGGGGCGCGCTCGTCGGCGGACACGGTCACGCTTCAGGTCTCGCCCGTGAACGACGCGCCGAGTCTCACCGTGCCAGCCTCGATCGCGGTCACGGAGGACGTGGCGTCGGCAGTCACCGGAATCAGCATTGCGGATCCGGATGCGGGCGCGGGCAGCGTGACGATGACCCTTACGGCCGTCGCGGGAACTCTCGGCGGCACGAGCGGCAGCGGCGTCACGGTCACCGGCTCCGGCACGGGGACGCTGACCCTGGCAGGCACGGTGGCGAACATCAACGCCTTCATCGCCGGCTCGAACGTGACCTACACGCCGCCTCTCAATGTCGCGGGCAACGTGACTCTCGGCGTGGAAGTCAACGATAACGGCAATACGGGTTCCGGGGGCGCACTGCACGACGTCGCGGCGACGACCCTTCAGATTGCGGCGCAGAACGACGCGCCGACCATTACGGCGCCGGCCACAATCGGGGTCACCGAGGATACCGCTTCCGCGATAACCGGGATCAGCTTTGCGGACCTTGACGCCGGCGGCAGCGCGGTTGTCGTGACGCTCTCGGTGTCGTCGGGTACGCTGACCGCCACGAGCGGCGGCGGCGTGACCGTCGGCGGCTCCGGCACGGGCACGTTGACGCTGAGCGGGTCGATTCTGGCCATTAACGGATATCTCGCGTTCTTTCCGAACGTCACCTTCACCACGGCGGCGAATGCCACCGCGAACGTCACCCTGACGGTCGAGATCGACGACCAGGGCAATACCGGCGCGGGAGGCGCGCAGGACACGGCCGCCAACGTCACCCTTCAGGTCTCGGCCGTGAACGATGCCCCGGCTCTGACGCTGCCGGCGAATATCGCGGTGACGGAGGACGTCGCCTCCGCGCTGACCGGCATTTCGATCGCCGATGTCGATGCCGGCGCCGGCAACGTCGCCGCGACCTTCACCGTCCCGGCGGGCACGCTCGCGGCGACGAGCGGCGGCGGCGTCGCCGTCGGCGGCTCGGGAACGGGGGCGCTGACCCTCACCGGCACGGTCGCCAACATCAACGCCTTCATCGCCGGCTCGAACCTCACCTATACGACGGCGGCGAACGCCACCGGCAACGTCACCCTCGCCGTCTCCGTCAATGACGGCGGCAATACCGGCGCGGGCGGCGCCCTCACCGATAACGGCAACGTCACCCTCCAGATCACCGCCGTCAACGACGCGCCGACGATCACCGCGCCCGCGACGATCGGGGTTACCGAGGACGTGGCCTCGGCGCTCACCGGGATCAGCTTCGCTGACGTGGATGCCGGCGGGGCTGCGGTCCTCGTCACGCTCTCGGCTCCCTCGGGCACGCTGGCCGCGACGAGCGGCGGCGGCGTCGCCGTCGGCGGATCGGGCACGGGAACGCTGACCCTCACGGGGACGATCGCCGACATCAACACCTTCATCGCCGGCTCGAACGTCGCCTTCACCACCGCAGCCGACGCCACGGCGGACGTCACCCTCGCCGTCTCCGTCGACGATCAGGGCAATACCGGCGCGGGCGGCGCGCAGAACGCGGCAACCAACGTCACCCTCCAGGTCGCCGCCGTCAACGACGCGCCCTCGCTGACCCTGCCGGGCAATATCGCGGTGACGGAGGACGTGGCCTCGGCGCTCACCGGCATCGTCATCGCCGATGTCGATGCCGGCGGCGGCAGCGTCACCGCGACCTTCACCGTCCCGGCGGGCACGCTCGCGGCGACGAGCGGCGGCGGCGTGACCGTCGGCGGCTCGGGCACGGGGGCGCTGACCCTCACCGGCACGGTCGCCAACATCAACGCCTTCATCGCCGGCTCGAACCTCACCTATACGACGGCGGCGAACGCCACCGGCAACGTCACCCTCGCCGTCTCCGTCAATGACGGCGGCAATACCGGCGCGGGCGGCGCCCTCACCGATAACGGCAACGTCACCCTCCAGATCACTGCCGTCAACGACGCGCCGACGATCACCGGACTGAATGGGGACAACGTCCCGACCGTCTCGGGAGGCTCGCCGACGAGAATCGACCTCGGGGCAAATGCCGAAGTAACCGATGTCGATTCGGCTCATTTCAACGGTGGCGCACTCACGATCACGCAGACGGGCGGAACCGCCAATGGCTCTTTCAGCCTCAGCGGGGCCGGCGTCGCCTCCGGCGGTGATGCCGCAATTGGATCAGGACAGACAATCAGCGTCGGCGGCGTTGATATCGGTGTGGTTGATGCCGCCCAGAACGGTCAGGGCGGCAACAACCTCGTAATCACGCTCAATGCGAATGCGACGCCGGAACGCGTTACTGCGCTCGTGCGCGACCTGTCCTATGACGGCTCCGGGATCGGAAACCGCACCTTCTCGATGACGATCTCGGACGGGAGCGATACAAGCGCGGCTGTCGCCTTCACCGTAGAGGTCACGCCAAATCCGCCGGTCATCACGGGCCTTGATGGCGACGTCGTCACCTATCAGGAAGGCGGAGCCCCGGTCCTGCTCGATCTGGGCGCGAATGCGATCGTCAGCGATGCGGATTCAGCCAATTTCAACGGCGGCGAATTGCGCGCGAGCATCACGGCGGGCGCTGCCGCCGCAGAGGACCTCCTCTCGATCAGCAATGCAGGCGATGTGACCGTTATCGGCGCATCGGTACGCGTGAATGGCGTCGAGGTGGGAACATTGGCTGGCGGGGTCGGCGGCGTCGACCTCGTGGTTTCGCTGAACGCGGACGCAACACCCGCACGTGTCTCGGATGTCCTGCAGGCAATTGCCTATTCGAACAGCAACAACGATGATCCGGCAGCGGGGACGAAGACAATCCAGGTGTCGATCCGGGACGCCGCGGCAGGTCCCGGCTCCGCCACAAGCGCGCCGGCGACCGTTACCGTCAACGTCACCGCCGTCAACGACGCGCCGACGATCACCGCGCCCGCGACGATCGGGGTTACCGAGGACGTGGCCTCGGCGCTCACCGGGATCAGCTTCGCTGACGTGGATGCCGGCGGGGCTGCGGTCCTCGTCACGCTCTCGGCTCCCTCGGGCACGCTGGCCGCGACGAGCGGCGGCGGCGTCGCCGTCGGCGGATCGGGCACGGGAACGCTGACCCTCACGGGGACGATCGCCGACATCAACACCTTCATCGCCGGCTCGAACGTCGCCTTCACCACCGCAGCCGACGCCACGGCGGACGTCACCCTCGCCGTCTCCGTCGACGATCAGGGCAATACCGGCGCGGGCGGCGCGCAGAACGCGGCAACCAACGTCACCCTCCAGGTCGCCGCCGTCAACGACGCGCCCTCGCTGACCCTGCCGGGCAATATCGCGGTGACGGAGGACGTGGCCTCGGCGCTCACCGGCATCGTCATCGCCGATGTCGATGCCGGCGGCGGCAGCGTCACCGCGACCTTCACCGTCCCGGCGGGCACGCTCGCGGCGACGAGCGGCGGCGGCGTGACCGTCGGCGGCTCGGGAACGGGGGCGCTGACCCTCACGGGCACGGTCGCCGACATCAACGCCTTCATCGCCGGCTCGAACCTTGCCTATACGACGGCGGCGAACGCCAACGGCAACGTGACTCTCACCGTCGGGGTGAATGACGGCGGCAATACCGGCGCGGGCGGGGCCCTCACCGATAACGGCAACGTCACCCTCCAGATCACCGCCCAGAACGACGCGCCGACGATCACGGCGCCGGGCACGATCGGCGTCACCGAGGACGTGGCCTCGGCGCTCACCGGGATCAGCTTCGCGGATGTCGATGCCGGCGGGGCCGATGTCGTCGTCACCCTCTCCGCCCCGTCGGGAACCCTCGCCGCCACCGCCGCAGGCGGCGTCGCGGTCGTCGGATCGGGCACCGGCACCCTCACGCTCACCGGCGCTCTGGCCGCGATCAACGCCTTCATCGCCGGCTCGAACGTCGCCTTCACCACCGCGGCGAATGCCACGGCGGACGTCACCCTCGCCGTCTCCGTCAACGACCAGGGCAATACCGGCGCGGGCGGCGCGCAGAACGCGGCAACCAACGTCACCCTCCAGGTCGCCGCAGTCAACGACGCGCCGCGCCTGGCGTCCCCGCTTGCAGGCCAGAGCGCCCAGGCCGGCCTGCCCTACAGCTACATGATCTCGGCGGCGACATTCGTCGATCCGGACGCGGGGGACGTGATCACATACAGCGTCACCCGCGCGGATGGGTCGGCACTCCCCGCTTGGCTGAGCTTCGATGCGGCGACGCGAACCTTCACCGGAACGCCTCCCGCGGACTTCGCCCCCGTGGCGACGGACCTCGCGCTGACCGTCAGGGCGACGGATCTCGCCGGCGCCTTCGCGGAGACGGGGCTCGTCGTGAATGTGCTGCCTGACGACAGCGCCGGCGACGTGATCTTCCGCATCGGCGGAAGCGCAGCCGCTCCGCAGCAGGGCGAGAGCGGGCAAAGCGCGCCCCAGGAGGGCGAAGAAAGCCCCATCATCGGCGACGGGCTGCCGTTCCTCTTCGACGACAGCGCCGCGGCGACGAACATCGCCCAGGTTTTCCGGGGCAGGATGGACCTCGGAGGCAACGAGGAATTTGACCCCGAAGAAGAGGAGGAGGAGGAAGAAACGCCGATGCTCTTCCTCCGAAACGGGGAGTGGGTCGTCATCGACCCCAGGTCGCCGGAGGGCTTCCGCCCATGGACACCCCCTCAAGAGCAGTCGGACGAACCTTCGGGCGAAGCATCTGAAGCAGGCGCTCCGTCACTCACCCGTCAGGTCGGCGATATCGTCGACGGTTTCGATCGACGCGCAGCCGCGCTCGATCTCGCCCTCGCCACCCTCAGCAGATAAGCGAAACATGACTCTCTCCCAAGGCAACGGATCCATGACACGCAGCTTCGAGGCGAGGCGCAACCGGTTTCTCGCGATGAGACAGGTCTCTCTTGCAGCCTTCTGCGCCTTCACGCTCTCCGCCTGCGCGGTGACGCCGCAGCCCTTCTCCGCCAAAGACACGCGGCTGCGCGTCCATTCCGACCTCGTGGCGATGTTCGCAGACCAGGAGCCCTTGACGAAGCCGCTGAGCGTCCATGAGGCGATGGCGCGCGCGGTCTCCTACAATCTCGAGGCGCGGCTGCGTGTCATGGAGCATGCACTCGCGCAGCAGCAGATCGACGCCGCCAGCATGGAAATGCTCCCCCGCATGGCCGCTGACGCCGGCTTCGTCGGGCGCGACAATGTCAGCGCGGCGAGCAGCGAGAGCCTGATCACGCGCCGCCAGTCGCTCGAGCCCTCGACTTCGCAGGAGCGCAACCGCAGCGTCGGGGACCTGAACGTGGTCTGGAATGTCCTCGATTTCGGCGTGAGCTGGATCGGGGCGAAGCAGCAGGCAGACCGGGCGCTGATCGCCGAGGAGCGGCGGCGCAAGGTCGTTCACAATATCATCCAGGACGTGCGCTCGGCCTATTGGCGGGCCGCGGCGGCGGAGCGCCTGATCGGCCGCATCGACCGACTCGCGGGGCGAATCCGGCAGGCGCAGGCCGCAAGCGCAGAGATGGGCGCAAGCGGCGTCGTCGATCCGATCGAGGCGCTCTCCTATCGCCGCGCCCTCGTCGATGCGCTGCGGCAGCTCGAAACGCAGCGCAAGGAGCTGGCCCTCGCGCGCACCGAGCTGGCTGCGCTGATCAACCTGCCGCCCGGCTCGACGCTGAAGCTCGCGCCGGCTGGCGCGCCGCTGCGGGCCCGCCTCGCCTCCGAGCCGTCCCGGATGGAGGAACTGGCCCTGACCCTGCGGCCGGAACTGCGCGAAGAGGATTACCAGGCGCGGATTTCCTCGGCCGAAGCCCGCAAGGCGCTCCTCGCCCTGCTTCCGGGCATCCAGCTCTCGGGCTGCGTCCACGCGGATAGCAACAGCTTCCTCGTCAACAACAACTGGGCCGATTACGGCCTCAAGGTGACCTGGAACCTCCTCCGGCTGTTCTCCGGTCCTGCCACGGTGGCTGCGGCGGAAGCCGGCGAAGACGTCGCAGTGGCGCGCCGCCGGGCGCTCACCATGGCCGTGCTCGCGCAGGTCCACGTGGCGCGGGCCGATTACGCGGATGCGCAGCGCCAATATGGTCATGCGGTGGAACTCGACAGGCTCGACCGCAAGATCCTCGTCCAGTTGCGCAATCGCGAAACGACGGGCGCGGGAGGCGAACTCGCGACGATCCAGGCGGAGCTCTCCGCGCTGCAATCGGCGCTGCGCAAGGATCTCGCGGAGGCCGAGCTGCACAACGCCTTTGGCCGCGTCCACGTCACGATTGGCGCCGATCCGCTTCCCGCGACGCTTGCGGCGACGGATGTCGCTTCGCTGGCGCGCGCGCTGGCAGAAAACGAGGCGGCATGGTCGCGCGGCGAGATCGGACCCCGCGAGCCGGAAGTCGCAATGGCCGGCGGCGCTCCGCGAGGCTGAGGAAGACCTCAGCCTACGAGCGCTTCGACGATGATGACGATCGTCACAAAATAGAAGATCGTCTTCATCGCCGCGATGACGCGGGTGGACCATCCGGCGGGCGCGCCTGCCAGCGCCGGACGCGGCGAAATGTCGATCAGCAGCCGGTTCAGCGGAGCAAAGGCCTTCTCGGGATAGGCCTGCGCCGGCTGAAACAGGTCGACGTCGCGATAGCGCAGAAGCGCGACGAGGATGAGTCCCGCCGTAAAGCCGCCGATATGCGCCCACCAGGCGACGAGAACCTCCTCCTCTCCCGGCCAGAGCGCCATCACGACGTCCGTCCCGATATTCAGGCCGACGAAGAGGCTCGCCGGGATCAGGATCGGAAAGCGAAAGGCGATGAGCACGAGAACGCGGGCGCGCGGGTGAAGCAGCAGATAGCCGCCCATCACGCCCGCTACGGCGCCGCTCGCCCCGATCACCGGGATCGCCTGGTTCAGGGAGAACAGCGCCTCCGCGAGCCCCCCCGCGATCCCGCAGAGGAGAAAGTAGAGCGCATAGCGCCAGTGGCCCATCGAATCCTCGATGTTGTCGCCGAAGACCCACAGGACGAGCATGTTGCCAAGGAGATGAAAGAGATCCCCGTGAAGGAAGATGTAGCTGACAAGCCGCGCCTCCGCCGGAATGCCGCCGATCTCGTAATTGATGGGGACGAAGCCAGTGAGCTGGGCGGGAACGAAGCCGAACGCGATGTAGTCCGGACTGATCAGGAAGACGGCGAAGCAGATCGCGATGATCGCGTAGTTCACATAGGGCCGCCCGATGTGTCGCACCGGATTGCTGTCCGCGATCACCAGCATGAACCGCTCCTGTACTCTCGACAGGTTGTCATTCCACGCGGCGCGCAATTTGTCGAGACCGGTCCGCTTCCGGCAATGCCATGAATTGTCTGGCATTGGCCGGCAATCGATGGAACATCTCGACCGTCGAGGAATCACCTGAAGGTTCGATGTCGAAAGCGCCCCCGATGCCCGCCGCGACGGCGGCTCCCTATCCCACGCTCCGCGAAGCCTTCATTGTGTGGCTGCGCATCGCGATGCTCAGCTTCGGCGGCCCCGCGGGCCAGATCGCGCTCATGCACCGCATTCTCGTCGAGGAGAAGCGCTGGATCGGAGAGCAGCGCTTCCTGCACGCGTTGAATTTCTGCATGCTGCTGCCGGGTCCGGAAGCGCAGCAATTGTGCATCTATATCGGCTGGCTGCTCCACCGGACGATCGGCGGGATCATCGCCGGCGTGCTCTTCGTGCTGCCAGGTCTCGTCGCGATCATGGCGCTGAGCTGGCTCTATGCCCTCTACGGCAATGTCGGCCTGGTCGAGGCGCTTTTCTTCGGCCTGAAGGCGGCGGTCCTCGCCATCGTCGTCCAGGCGCTGGTGCGGATCGGGGGACGCGCCCTGCGCAACGGGCCGATGCGGCTTCTCGCCCTGTCCTCCTTCGTCGCGATCTTCTTCTTCGACGTCCCCTTCCCGCTGATCATCGCAGCCTCCGGCGCGATCGGCTATGCTTTCGCCCGCGCCGGCTCGCGCATCTTCGATGCTGGCGAGGGACACGCCGGCGCCGGCGTGATGCGCGTCCGCGATGCGGAGACGGCGCTGGGCGACCGGTTGCCGGACCATGCAAGACCCGACCGCGCGCGCGCCCTGCGGACGGGGGCGATCCTCCTCGCCCTGTGGCTCGCACCGACGGCGCTCCTCGTCGCGGTCCTCGGTGGCGGGCACGTCTTCAGCGAGATCGCCGTGTTCTTCTCGACCATGGCGGTCGTGACGTTCGGCGGAGCCTATGCCGTCCTCGCCTATGTGGCGCAGGAGGCGGTCGGAACCTTCGGGTGGCTCGCCCCCGGAGAGATGCTCGACGGTCTCGGCATGGCCGAGACGACTCCCGGCCCGTTGATCATGGTGACGCAGTTCGTGGGTTTCATGGGCGCATTCCGCGATCCCGGCACGCTCGCGCCGCTGGTCGCGGGGACGCTGGGGGGGCTTCTCACCACCTGGGTGACCTTCGCCCCCTGCTTCCTCTGGATCTTTCTCGGCGCGCCATATGTGGAGCGCCTGCGCGAGAACCGCGCGCTCTCGGCGGCCCTGGCAGCGATCACGGCGGCGGTGGTCGGGGTCATCATGAACCTCGCGCTGTGGTTCGCGCTGCACGTGCTGTTCCGCGAAGTCTTCGTCTTCCGGGGCTACGGCCTGAATGTCGATGTGCCGGTCGCTGCAACGCTCGACATCCCGGCGGCGCTCCTCACGCTCGCGGCGATCATCGCGATCTTCCGGCTGAAGGCGGGAGTGCTACCCACCCTCGCGGGTTGCGCGATCGCGGGCGTCGGCCTGCGCTACACGATCGGGCTTTGAGGAGGCCTCAGATCATCCGGCGCGGGATTGACCAGGAGAGCGCGGCGCCTATGACCGAGAAACCGAAGATCACAAGGAAGACCGTCTCGAACCCGCTCGCCACGGCCTGGCGGATGCCCGCCTCGACCTCGGGGCTCAGGCCCGCAAGCGCCGTCGCGCTGCCCTGGAGCACGGCCTCCAACGGCCCGGCGATCTCGACCCCGGTCGCGGCGACCGCGCCGAAGAGCACCGCGCCGACGATCGCCGTACCCAGCGCCGCGCCCAGCGAACGCGAGACGGCGACCGAGGCAGCCGCCGCGCCGAGCATCTTCGTTCCCGCCTCCGACTGGACCGTGACCTGCACGACACCCATCACGGTGCCGAGGAAGACTGACATCAGGCCGAGGAACCAGGCGATCTGGACCTTGCTCAGGGCCGAAGCGTAGCCGCTGAGGAAGAGCAGCATCACCCCCACGATCATGAGGCCGAGCGACGGGAAGATCGCCGTGCGTCCGGTGCGGCTGACAACCTGGCCTACGGCGAATCCGCCGAAGCCGACCCCCGCCGTCATCGGCAGCATCAGGAAGCCGATCTCCGCCGCCGAGGCGCCGTGGACCGCGCGGAGATAGATCGGAATGAAGGCAATCAGTGAAACGAACAGTGCGCCATGCGCCATGGCGAGGGCGTCCGCGCGCCAGATGCTCGGGTTCTGGAGCAGCGTGACCGGAAGCAGGGGATAGGGCGTGCGCTTTTCCCGCCAGTAGAGGAGGACAGCCGAGAGCAGCGCGCCTGCCGCAAGCCCCCCCGCGACCGCGGGGCTGAAGCCGGCGCTTCCACGCAGGGCTTCGACGAGGACGAGAAGGCTCCAGATGAAGGCCGCGAAGAGCACCATGCCGACCCAGTCGAAGCGGAATTTATCGGGCGAGGGCGTTCCGGCCGGAAGCCGCAGCAGGAGCAGAACGGCGAGGAGACCGAAGGGGATGTTGAAGAGAAAGATCGAGCGCCAGCCGAAGAACTCCGTCAGGACACCGCCGATCACCGGGCCGACGGTGCTCGCGCAAACGGCAACCGCGGCGATATAGCCCTGGTAGCGGGCGCGCTCGCGCGGCGGCACCGTCTGCCCGATCAGCGCCTGCGACAGGGAGATGAGCCCTCCCCCGCCAAGGCCTTGCAACACGCGGGCGGCGACGAGCATTTCGATCGAGGTCGCCAAAGCGCATAGCAGGCTGCCGGTCATGGACACGCCGAGCGACACGAGCAGAAGCCTGCGCCGGCCGAAGGCGTCCCCGAGCCGCCCATAGACGGGAGCCGCGATGGCGGTGGCGATCAGGTAGGCGACGACGACCCAGGCGATGCGCTCCACCGCCTCCAGAGAGGCGGCGATTGCCGGCAATGCGGTGGAGACGATGGTCTGGTCCATGATGCCGAGGAACATCGGCAGCATGATCGAGGGGAAGAGCGCGAAGAACGATGTCCGTGAATCGGCGCTTTTCGGTTCTTCCTGGCTGGACAAGGTGCGGTTCCACTATGGGGGATTGGCAGCGAGATTAGCCCAATTGCGCCCCGGCCGGGCGGGAAACGCGGCAATCGCGATTCTGCGAAAAATCACCGCTCGCTCGCCTTGGCAATCGCGTGGCCCGCCGGCTCATCCCCATTGGCCGCCGCAATGACCCGGTTTCGTCCCGATCGCTTGGCTTCATACAGAGATTCATCGGCGCGCTGGAGCAATTCGTCCAGCTGGCAGGAGGAGGACGGGAGGGAGGCGATCCCTGCCGAAAATGCGATCGGGAGGGGACCGATTCGGGTATCGAGCGGGATCGTCTCCATCTGCCGGCGCAGGCGCTCCACCCGCTCCCGCGCCGAGAGTGAGTCGCTGCCGGGCATGACGACCAGAAATTCCTCTCCGCCCAGGCGGAACGCCGCGTCGCCTTCCGCGAGATGCGTTTCGAGCCGGGCCGCAAAGCCCTTCAGCACATCATCCCCCACGACATGTCCGTGGCGATCATTGAGCGCCTTGAACTGGTCGAGGTCGATCATGGCGACGGTCAGGGGGCGATCCCCGCTCCCCGCGTCACCAGTGACGCGCTCGATATAGAAATCGAGGTGGCGACGGTTGAACAAGCCCGTCAGGGGATCGCGCCGGGCCTGCTGCTGGAGCTGGTCGTGCAGGCCAAGGATGGTGCGCAGCCGGTCCTCGCTCGTCGCCAGCGCGTCGCTGAGTTCGAGCGTGCTGCGGTGAAGATGCGTCACGTCGCGCAGATAGATCATCCGGCCAAGATCGAGCGCGCGGGGCTCGGCTCCGCCGGCGATCGGGCGCACCTTGACCTCGAAATACCGCTCGGGGATCCCCAATGCCACGAGATGTCCCGCCTGCCGATGCCGATCTTCCCGCAGGAGCCCCGCGAGCGCCGGGCCGATCCGGGGCAGTTCCTCGAGATGCGGGGCATGCCCGCCGCCAACCCCGCCTGCGAGAGCGAGAGCCGCAGGGTTGCACTCGATGATGCGTTCCCGCGAATCGATCACCAGCACGGGGTCCGGAAGCACCTCCAGGAGAAGACGATGCGCGACCGGAACGACGTCGAACAGGCGCACGCCGACAATCAGCCACGAGATCGCCCCGAGGGTCACGGCGAAGCTGAAGGGCGTCGGATCAAAGCCGAAGATCGTCCAGCCGAACGCCACATAGCCGATATTGGCGACGAGCGGAGCGCTCGTGACGAGGACGAAGACCCGCGCATGGGATCGATGCACACGCGAACCGCCGAAGGCGCTTCGCGCCACCGTCGCCAGGCCATACAGCATGAAGGGATAGAGGTAGAGCGCCATCGCATAGAAGAGCGGCCCGTGATCATAGATGATGGCCGCTCCGGGCGTCCCGTCGGCGGGACCGGTCGCGGGGCCGTAGACGAGGCCGTGCCAGGGATTGGACAGGGCGATCGCCCCGCCGACGAGCGGGGCCGCGACGAGCAAGAGGCGGGCGGACCGTGACGGCACCTCCCGGACCGAATGGACATAGCGCCAGAGGAAGATCGTCCAGAAGGTCGGTACGGCGATGATCCCCGGCCATGCGGCCATTGCCCAGAAGATCTTGCATTCACTCGAAATGGAGGCGAGTTCGAGCGCCGCGGCAGCAAGCCACCACAGCATTCCGGCATGGAGAATGAGGAAACATCCGCGACCGGGAAAGAAGCGCTGCCTGGATACCCAAGCGGAAAGCATGAGAACCCCAAGCGCCACCCCAGCCACAAAAAGAACCGGCGTGTCGATTTGCCATCCAAGTCCACCGCAATAGTCCAAGTGCCGCTTCCGTGCTCGAGCTCTATTTCACGTTTTTCATACGGCAAAAGTGTTTACGGACTCGTACCCGAGCAGCTGTGCCCCGATCCCTGCTCAATCAACATCTTGCGCCGCACGCGGAACCACCCGTCGCTCACCTTGCGCAACGCACACACAGATGAAAGGCCGGATCGACGCCGAGCCTGCCCTCGCCGATCTCGTCGCCGCATTCGGCGCAATATCCGTACTCGCCCTCCTCCATCCGGCGCAGCGCGTGGAGCAGGGCCTGCTTGCGCCCGCGCCGGCGGCGCTCCGCGCTCTGCGCCATCGCCTGCACCTGCATTGCGCCCATCCGAGCGAGGCGGCCGACGCTCTGCTGGTCGAGCGTTACCGGCGCGGCGTTCTGCGCGTTATCCTCGATCAGCGCATCGATCTCGAGCAGCTCGGCTTCGACGCGTTTCCTGAACAAGGCGACGATCCGCTCTTGGTAATTTTCAGCCAAGTTTTTCTCCGCTTCAGCGTTTCACAGCCTGCCCGGCCTCGTCATCGTGATCAAGGCGCGCGGCGCCGGGGCCGCAGATGCCCGTTTTCCGGTCGAATTTTGCGGTTATGCGGAATTGCACCGCGTCGACCCGCCTGCGAAGAGCAGCGCCATATGAGTTCCCGGCGGCGCGGATCGCCCGAAATTCGGGATGCGGCGCAAGACGGGAGCCGGAGGAGAGACATGGACAACCGACTGGATATCTGGCGTCAGGTCGACGCCGCCAAGGAGCCCCTGATTGCCCTCGCCGATCGTGTCTGGGCCATGCCGGAGGTATGCTACACCGAGGCACGGTCGTCGCTGGAGCATGAGGAAGAGCTCAAGCGACAGGGCTTTCGCGTGACGAAGCATCTCGCGGGAATTCCCACGGCCGTGATGGGCGAGGCCGGCGAAGGCGGGCCCGTGATCGCGTTCCTCGGGGAATACGACGCCCTCCCCGGCCTCAGCCAGGAAGCTGGCGTCGCCGAGCCGCGTCCGGTCGAGGACGGCGGACATGGCCATGGCTGCGGGCACAATCTCCTCGGTTCCGCCGCCCTGCTGGCCGCCGTCGCCCTCAAGAACTGGCTCGAGGAGCAGGGCCTCCCCGGACGGGTGCGGTATTATGGCTGTCCCGCGGAAGAAGGCGGGGCCGCAAAGGCGTTCATGGTGCGCGACGGAGCCTTCGACGACGCCGACGTCGCCATCACCTGGCACCCGCACAGCTTCTGGGAGGTCTTCCCGCCGATCTCGCTGGCCAATACCCGCGCCGATTTCACCTTCACGGGCCGCTCGTCCCACGCCGCCGCCTCGCCGCATCTGGGCCGCAGCGCGCTCGACGCCGTCGAACTGATGAATGTCGGCGTCAACTACATGCGCGAGCACATGCCGAGCGATGCGCGCGTTCACTACGCGCTTCTCGACACGGGCGGGATCGCTCCCAACGTCGTGCAGGCCCACGCGCGCGTGCGCTATTCGATCCGCGCCGCCGATCTGCCAGGGATGCTCGAACTCGTGGAGCGGGTCCGCAAGGTCGCCGAGGGCGCGGCGCTGATGACCGAGACGAAGATGGAGATGCGGATCATCAGCGCGGTCTCAAACATCCTCGGCAACCGGCCCCTCGAGGAGACCATGCAGCGCGTCATGGAAGAGCTCGGCCCGCCGAATTTCGACGATGCCGACCGCGCCTTCGCCCGCGAGATCCAGAAGACCCTGAGGCCGGAGGACATCGCGGCGCCCTACAAGGTGATCGGCCGCGAACCCACGGATGCCCCGCTCTGCGACTTCACGGTTCCGCTCGACACGCCGCGCAAGCCCATGATCGGCTCCACCGATGTCGGGGACGTGAGCTGGGTCGTGCCGACCGTCCAGGCGCATGCGCCCTCGATCGCGATCGGGACGCCGCTGCATACCTGGCAGGTGGTCGCCCAGGGCAAGTCTCCCCACGCGCACAAGGCCATGGTGCAGGTCGCCAAGGCAATGGCCGCGACGGGAGCGGCGGTCCTTTCGGATCCGGCGCTGCTCGCGGCGGCCAAGGCGGATCTCGCAGCCCGGACGGCGCGCACCCCTTATGTGTCCCCGATCCCGGAGGGCGTGGAGCCTCCGCTCGACATGTCGATCGCGTGAGGGCTTTTGCAGCTCTCCGCGATCGACGCGATGTCGGCACTGACACGACCGGTTAAGGTTGAGCTGCTAGCCTTGTCTCAAGACGATCGACGCAAAAGCGGATCGATTCCACAGGATCTGGGGTCGGGCGCCATGACGGGCTGATGCGGATGGCGCCTGAATCCTTGATGCTGATGATTGCGAACGCGATCATCCTGTTCGTGCTGGCAGGGGCTTTCCTGACAGCCGGGATGGGTCGGCGGACGGAAAGATACTGGCATTCCTGGTCTGCGGGCAACGTCGCCCTCGGCATAGCGCTTCTGTTCTTCATGGCAGGGCCGCAATTGCCGCATCTCGTCGTCACGATCGTTCCCAATCTCCTGCTGGTAATCGGGTTCGGCTTGCGCTGGCGCGCCGCTCGCGAGTTCGGCGGCCGCCCCGCCCCGAAGCTGCACGTGATCGTACCCGGCGCTCTCTTCCTCGCCTTGTGTCTCTCGCCGTGGTTCTTCGGCTCCTATCGCGCGGCCTTCACGATCGTGAACGCCATGCTCTGCATTCAGGCCGTGCTGATCGCCCGCGAATTCTGGCGGGACCGGGGCGATGGCCTGCCCTCCCGCTACGGGCTGATCCTGGCTTACGGCGTCGTCGGGCTGTCATTCGGGGCGCGCGCCGTCCAGGGTCTCTTCTTCGGGGCGGGGATGCCCCTTCTCGCCCCCGATGACTTCCGCCTCCAGATCCACCTCGCGATGGCGCTGTTCCACACCACCGCGAGCGGCGCCTTCGCCCTCTCGATCGCCTATGAACGCAGCGCCCGGGAATTGCTGCAGACGGCGATGTCCGACGACCTCACCGGCCTCCCCAACCGGCGGGCCTTCGTCGCCAGGCTGCGCGCGTTGATCGACGCTCCCGAACAGCCGCGTTTCGCCGTCGCCCTGTTCGACATCGATCACTTCAAGCGCATCAACGACGAGCATGGCCATGGCGGCGGAGATGAAGCCTTGAGGGCCTGCGCGTCGATCTTCGCTCGGCGCCTGCCCGAAGGCGCCTTCGTCGCGCGCATCGGCGGCGAGGAATTCGGAGTGCTGCTTCCGAATGCCTCTCCCGCGGAATCCCGCCGGGCCGCCGACCAGCTGCGCCAGTCCATCAAGGACGCGGTCATCAGCTATGACGGACGCCGCATGCCCCTGACGGTGAGCGCGGGCATCTGCCACAGCGAGGGCGCTCCCCGCGCCTTCGACGCCATCATGAGGGCTGCGGACGCCCGACTCTACGACGCGAAGGATGCGGGCCGCGACCGGGTGACCTTCGAGGCGGCCTGAGGGCCCGCCTGTTTGTTACGAACTGTCATCCAACTGTCATCCAGGTGGGCTATTCGGGCCCTGCCTTCGGCGTATGGAGCCGGGGCAGACGCATTCCACAAGGAGTAGACCTGTGAAATTCACCACGCTCACCAGCGCGATCGCGATCACCGCCGCCGGCTTCCTGATGGCAGGCGAGGCCGCCGCGCAGTCGCGCGACCAGATCCGCATCGTCGGTTCCTCGACGGTCTTCCCCTACACCCAGGCTGTCGCCGAGGAATACGCCAACGCGACCGGCAACCCCGCCCCCGTCGTCGAGTCCACCGGGACCGGCGGCGGCATGCGCATCTTCTGCGACGGCCTCGGCCCCAACTTCCCGGACATCACGGGCGCCTCGCGCGCCATGAAGGAGTCCGAGTGGGAACACTGCACCAAGAACGGCGTGACGGACGTGTCCGAGGCGCTGATCGGCTATGACGGGCTGAGCATCGCCATGTCCCGCGGCGGCCCGGACCTGACGCTGACCGAGGCGCAGATCTTCCAGGCGCTTGCCGCCGAAGTCGAGGTCGACGGCGAGATCGTCGCGAACCCCTACACCCGCTGGAACCAGATCGACGCCTCCCTCCCGGACGCCGAGATCGTCGTCCTCGGCCCGCCCCCGACCTCCGGCACCCGCGACGCCTTCGTCGAGCTCGTGATGCATGACGGCTGCAACGAGTTCACCGCGATCAAGGAACTCGAGGACTCGAATGAGGATCGCTGGGAAGAGGTCTGCTCGCGCATGCGCCAGGACGGCCCCTATATCGAAGCCGGCGAGAACGACAACCTCATCGTGCAGCGCCTGCAGCAGGATGCGACGGCCCTGGGCATCTTCGGCTACTCGTTCCTCTACGAGAACATGGACACGCTGAAGGCCGTTGCGATCAACGGCGTTGAGCCCTCGCTTGAGGCCATCGCCGACGGCAGCTATCCGGTTTCCCGCCCGCTGTTCTTCTACGTGAAGAACGCGCATCGCGGCGTGATCCCGGGACTTGACGACTTCGTCGCCGAGTACATGAGCGAGAACGCCCTCGCCTCCGACGGCTATCTCGCCGAGCGCGGCCTCGTCTCCCTGCCGGACGCCGAGCGCGGCAAGCTGCAGGATGAGGTGACCAACGCGAAGAGCTTCACGCGCTACGGTTCGTGAGTTAATAGCCCGGCGGCCGCGGCGTGAGATTCGCCGCGGCCGTCTTTCCATTCGGAGAACCGGCGCCAGATCATGCTCAGCAACGTCCTCCTCGCCATCCTGGCCCTGTCATGCATCGCCTACGCGGTCGGACTGCTCCAGGCACGGCGATTTGCCGCCACCGACCAGGGAAAGCTGCATTCGCGCCCCGTCTACCACGGGGCCTTTGTCGCTGTATGGGTCGGCGTTCCGGCCACGATTCTCGTGCTGCTCTGGCTGCTGCTCCAGGGCTCGGTCATTGACAACCTGATCCTCTCGACGCTCCCCGCCTCCCTCCTCGAGGGCGCGAGCACGGCGGACCGCTCCCTTCTCCTCGCCGAGATCAAGAACGTCGCGGACGGACAGCTCTTCGGCGAACCGCGTCCGGAAATCCGAGAAGCCGCCGATCGCTATGCGCGGTGGCTGATCATTGCACGCTGGGCGATGTTCGTCGTCGCGGTCTGCATGATGATCGCCGCGCTCTTCCTCGCACGCTCGCGGCTGGGCCTGCGCTTTCGTGCCCGCCAGGGCTTCGAGCGCGTCGTCACGGTGCTGATGATCCTGTGCTCGATCGCGGCGATCCTCACAACGATGGGCATCATCGCCTCGCTGCTCTTCGAGGCCTGGTTCTTCTTCTCGATGGTGCCCCCGTCGGAGTTCCTCTTCGGCACGCGCTGGGAGCCGCAGATCCCGATGCGACCGGACCAGATTGCCGGAGCGGGCGCGTTCGGCGCAGTCCCGGTCTTCGTCGGAACGCTCCTGATCGCGACGATCGCCATGCTGTTCGCGGTGCCGATCGGGCTCTTCTCGGCGATCTATCTCGCGGAATTCGCCAGCGAGCGGATGCGCCGCACGGTGAAGCCCCTGATGGAGATCCTCGCGGGCATTCCGACCGTCGTCTACGGCTTCTTCGCCGTGCTTATCGTCGCCCCAGCGCTCCGCAGCGCCGGCATGGCGCTCGGCCTCCCGATCGCCCCGAACACGGCACTCGCCGCAGGCGGCGTGATGGGGATCATGCTGATTCCGTTCATCTCCTCGCTGACAGACGACGCGCTGCGCGCGGTGCCGCGCTCGCTGCGCGAGGGATCGATGGGGCTTGGAGCGACGCAGGCGGAGACGATCACCAAGGTGCTGCTGCCGGCCGCCCTTCCGGGCATCATGGGCGGCATCCTGCTGGCGCTGAGCCGCGCCATCGGCGAGACGATGATCGTCGTCATGGCCGCCGGCTTGATCGCGACCATGACCTTCAATCCCCTCGATTCCGTGACCACCGTCACGGTCCAGATCGTCACCCTCCTGATCGGCGACACCGCCTTCGACAGCCCGAAGACGCTGGCGGCCTTCGCGCTGGGCCTCGTCCTGTTCATCTCGACGCTCGGCCTCAACGTGATCGCGCTGCGGATCGTCCAGAAATACAGAGAGCAATATGACTGACATCGCCCACCCCCTCGCGCCGGGCGCCAGCTGGGGCTCCGGCGAGGCCGCCGCGCGGCGCAAGAAGCGCCATGCCCGGCAGACCCGGCTGCGCTTCTATGGCCTCGCGGCGATCACGACCGCGTTGTCGCTGCTCGCGATCCTGGTGGGTTCGCTCACGCTCAACGGCTACCGCGCCTTCGTCCAGACCCATGTGGCGGTTGAGTTCTATATCGACCCGCAATACGTCTCGCCGGACGACATCCATGGCGGCAACTGGCGCAACGTCGTCCGCGACTCGGTGGCGGGCCTGTTCCCGGACCTGCCGCAGGCAGAGTTGCGCAGCGCTGCGCAGATCCTGACGAACAACACGCCCTTCATCGTGCGTGACCGGATCATGGGCAATCCGGAACTCGTCGGGCAGACCGTGACCATCGCGGTCCCCGCCTCCGACCCGTTCGACCAGCTCAACAAGGGTCAGGTCCGGCGCGACACGCCGGAAGACCAGCGGCGGGTGACCGACCGCCAGATCGCGCTCTTCGACACGCTCGCGGAGCAGGGCCGGGTCTCGGCGCCCTTCAACTGGGGCCTGTTCTTCAACGCCGACAGCCGTTTCCCGGAGCTCGCCGGTCTGGCGGGGGCCATCACCGGCTCCTTCTTCGCCCTGCTCGTCTGCTTCCTGCTGAGCTTCCCCATCGGGATCGCGGCGGCGGTCTATCTCGAGGAATTCGCCCCGAAGAACAAGTGGACGGACCTGATCGAGGTCAACATCAACAACCTTGCCGCCGTGCCCTCGATCGTGTTCGGCCTGCTCGGGCTCGCCGTGTTTCTCGGCTGGTTCGGCCTGCCGCGCTCGGCGCCCCTCGTCGGCGGGATGGTTCTCGCGCTGATGACGCTGCCGACCATCATCATCGTGACCCGCGCCTCGCTGAAGGCCGTGCCTCCGTCGATCCGCGAAGCGGCCCTCGGCATCGGCGCCTCGCGCCACGAGGTGGTGATGCACCACGTCATCCCGCTCGCCCTTCCCGGCATCCTCACGGGGACCATCATCGGGCTGGCCCAGGCCCTCGGGGAGACCGCCCCTCTCCTGCTGATCGGCATGAACGCCTTCATCACGAGCCCGCCGGGGGGAATTCTCGACCCGTCGACGGCCCTGCCGACGCAGATCTTCATCTGGGCCGACAGCCCCGAGCGCGGCTTCGTCGCCCGGACCTCCGCCGGCATCCTCGTGCTGATGGGCTTTCTCATCACCATGAACGCCGTCGCCATCTATATTCGCCAGCGCATCGAGCGCAGCTGGTAACCCAGTTCCGCAGGAGCCGATCATGAACGCCGCAACCGCGATCTCCGCCGCCGCCCCCCGCGTCGCCCCCGATGTCACGGGCATGAGAGAGACCGTGCGCGCACCCCTGCCCGGGGCCCCGCGCACCAAGATCGAGACGCGCGAGACCTGCGTCTATTACGGCACGAAGCAGGCGCTGTTCGACGTGTCCCTCGAGATTCCGGAGAAAGCGGTCACCGCCTTCATCGGACCTTCGGGCTGCGGGAAGTCCACCTTCCTGCGCACGATCAACCGCATGAACGACGCGATCGAAGGTTCGCGCGCGACGGGTCAGGTGCTCCTCGACGGCATGGATGTCTACGACCCGTCCCTCGACGTGGTCGAACTGCGCGCCCGGGTCGGAATGGTCTTCCAGAAGCCGAATCCGTTCCCGAAATCCATCTTCGAGAATGTCGCCTATGGCCCGCGGATCCACGGGCTCGCGCGCACGAAGGCGGAGCTCGCGGAAATCGTCGAGAAGAGCCTGCGCCGGGCAGGCCTTTTCGAGGAGGTCAAGGACCGGCTCAACGAGCCCGGGACCGGCCTCTCCGGCGGCCAGCAGCAGCGCCTCTGCATCGCCCGCGCGATCGCCGTCAGCCCCGAGGTGATCCTCATGGACGAGCCCTGCTCGGCGCTCGACCCCATCGCCACGGCGCGGATCGAGGAGCTTATCGACGAGCTGCGCGCGAACTTCACCATCGTGATCGTCACGCACTCGATGCAGCAGGCGGCGCGCGTTTCCCAGAAGACGGCCTTCTTCCACCTGGGATACCTTGTCGAGGAGGGGCCGACCGACGACCTCTTCACCAGCCCGCGCGACAAGCGCACGCAGGACTACATCACCGGCCGCTTCGGCTGACCGGTCCGAGGAGCAGGAAACCATGTCCGATCATACCGTCGCCTCTTTCGACGCCGAGCTCCAGAGCCTTCGCACCTCCATCATGGAGATGGGCGGGGTCGCCGAGAAGATGCTGTCGCAGGCCATGACGGCGCTCGTGCGCCGTGACGTCGAGCTGGCGCAGAAGGTCGTCGCGATGGATGGGCGCCTCGACCAGCTCGAGCGCGAGATCGAGGAGCGCGCCATCCTCACCATCGCAAAGCGCCAGCCCATGGCGATAGACCTGCGCGAGATTGTCTCCGCGATCCGCATCGCCAGCGACATCGAGCGCATCGGCGACATGGCCAAGAATATCGGCAAGCGCACCCTCGCCATCAGCGGCCAGTTCGAGCCGCAGAAGGTGGTTCTCGGCCTCAATCGCATGAGCGATCTCGTCCTCGCCCAGCTCAAGGACGTCCTTGACGCCTACAGCGCGGGCGATGTCGACGCCGCCCTCGACGTGTGGAAGCGCGACGGCGCGACGGACGCGCTCTACACCTCGCTGTTTCGCGAATTGCTGACCTACATGATGGAGGATCCGCGCAACATCTCGTTCTGCACGCACCTGCTCTTCAGCGCGAAGAACGTCGAGCGCATCGGCGACCACACGACCAACATCGCCGAGACCGTCCACTACCTCGTAACGGGGCAGACGATCACCGCGGAGCGGCCCAAGAACGACCGCACGAGCCTCGAATCGATCGATCCCGCTTCCCGCTGAACAGGAAGGTCTCACAGTCATGCCGACGCGCGTACTGGTCGTCGAGGACGAGGAAGCCCTCACGCTTCTCCTGCGCTACAATCTCGAGGCCGAGGGCTACGAGGTGGATTGCGTCGAGCGCGGCGACGAGGCGGAACTGCGCCTGCTCGAGCATGTTCCCGACATCGCCATCATCGACTGGATGCTCCCCGGCCTTTCCGGGATCGAGCTCTGCCGGCGCATCCGCGCCCGCGACGAGACGAAGCGTCTGCCCGTGATCATGCTCACGGCGCGCGGCGAGGAGGGCGACCGGGTTCGCGGCCTCGCGACGGGAGCGGACGACTACATCGTCAAGCCCTTCTCGCTTCCGGAATTCCTCGCCCGCGTCCAGGCCTTGCTGCGACGCTCCAATCCCGCCCTGCTCTCGAGCACGCTCGTGGCGGGCGACATCGAGCTCGACCGGGACGCGCGCCGCGTCCGCCGCGAAGGGCGCGAGTTGCACCTCGGCCCCACGGAGTTCCGCCTGCTCGAGTTCCTCATGCAGAGCCCCGGCCGCGTCTTCACCCGCGAGCAGTTGCTCGACAATGTCTGGGGCCGGAACGTCTATATCGACGAGCGCACCGTGGATGTCCATGTCGGCCGCCTGCGCAAGGCGATCAGCGTGCCCGACGCCCATAATCCGATCCGCACCGTCCGCGGCGCGGGTTATTCCTTCGAGACGAGAGCCGACGAAAAGGCCCAGGCGGCGGACAGGTAGTCCCCCGCTCAGGCTGCCGTGGCCGGGGCCCCCTCCCCTGGCGCGGAAGCGGATTTCCGGTCCGGGTGCGACAGGTATGTATAGAACATCGGCACCACGAAGAGCGTGAAGAGCGTGCCGATCAGCAGCCCGAAGAAGATCACGATCCCCATCGCGTGACGCGCCGCCGCCCCCGAGCCGCTCGCCGTGATCAGCGGGATCACCGCCAGCGCGAGCGCAGCCGTCGTCATCAGGACGGGACGCAGGCGCACCCGCGCCGCCGCGACGATCGCGCTCCGCCGGTCATGGCCATGCCATTCCCGCTGCTGGTTGGCGAATTCCACCATCAGGATCCCGTGCTTCGTGATGATGCCGATCAGGGTGATCAGGCCCACCTGCGTGAAGATGTTAAGCGTGGCGAGGCCGAGATTGAGCGGCAGGACGGCTCCGAAGATCGAGAGCGGGACCGTCATCATGATCACGAACGGATCGCGGAAGCTTTCAAACTGCGCGGCCAGGACGAGATAGATGACGATCATCGCGAGGATGAACGCCGTCAGGATGGTGTTGCCCTGCGTCGCCTCAAGCCGCGACTGCCCGGAATAATCCTCGTAGAAGCCGTCCGGCATCTGCGTCGCGGCGATCCCGCGCAGGGCCTGGAGCCCCTCCGCCGTCGTCACGCCCGGCATGGGCAGGGCCGTGATCGTCGCCGAATTCAACTGGTTGAACTGCTCGATCGCGGCCGGCGCCGCCTGCGTCGCCACGCTCACCACTGACGAAAGAGGAACCATCGCGCCCGAGGCGCTGCGGAGGAAGAACGCGCCAAGATCGTCGGGATTGGCCCGATATTGCTCCGGCACCTGCGGGATGACGTCGTAGCTGTTCGAATCCCGGTCGAAGCGCCCCACCGGGGCCTGCCCGACGAGGAGCGAGAGCGTCTGTCCGACCTGCGAGACGGGGACTCCGAGGGCGGCCGCACGCTCGCGGTCGATGGTCACGGAGACCTGCGGCGCGTCGAAGGACAGAGAATTCTGCACGACCACGAACCGTCCCGTCGCCATCGCCGCCTCGCGAATGCGGTCCGCGACCTCGAAGACCTGGTCCGCCGGCCCGGTGGAGCGGATCACGTAGGAGATGGGCAGTCCGCCGCCGGAGCCGGGCAGCGAGGGCGGTGCGAAGACGAAGGCCTGAACGCCGGTCGATTCCGCGATCCGTCCCTGGATTTCCGCCTGGATCTGCTTCTGGCTGCGCTCGCGTTCGCCCCAGGGAGACAGGGCCCAGACCGCGAAGGCCGTGTTCGGCTGACCGCCGAACCCGACGACGGAGAAGCGCGTCCGCACCTCCTCGATATCCCGCGTCATCTCGTCGAACTCGGCGAGATAGAGCTGCGTGTAGTCCGCCGTGGCGTAGCGCGGCGCATTGACAATCGCGAACAACGCGCCCTGATCCTCCTGCGGAGCCAGTTCGCTCGGCGTCTTCATCAACATGAAGGCGGTGGTGGCCGCCAGCGTCACGACGACGAGGAGCGTGACGGGGCGGTAATCGAGGGACGAGGCAAGACGGCGCTCGTACCACGCCTCAAGGCGCAGGAAGGTTCCGTCGACGATGCGCTGGAACCGGCCCGGCGCCCCGTCCTTCAGAAGCAGCGCCGCCATCATCGGCGAAACCGTGAGCGCGATCGCTCCCGAGATCACCACGGATCCCGCCAGGGCGAAGGCGAATTCACGGAACAACGCGCCCGTTACGCCCTCGGTGAAGGCGAGCGGCGTGAACACGGCGGCGAGCGTCACCGTCATCGCGATGATCGCCCCGGTGATCTCCCGCATTCCGGTGATCGCGGCGTCGAGCGGCTTCAGCCCCTCGTCGATATGCCGATGGATGTTCTCGACGACCACGATGGCGTCGTCGACCACGAGCCCGATCGCGAGCACCATCGCGAGGAGCGTCAGGGTATTGATGGAATAGCCCATCAGGTAGAGGAAGAAACAGATGCCGACCAGCGAGAGCGGAATCGTCGCGATCGGGACGAGCACCGCCCGGAACGAGCCGAGGAACAGGAGGATCACAAGGATGACAATGATCACCGCCTCGCCGATCGTCTTGAACACCTCGTCAATCGAGGCGCTGATCGCGACCGTCGAATCGTAGACGAGGGAGATCGTCATCCCCTCCGGCAGGCCGGCCTGGATCGCGGGAAGCGCCTCGCGCACCCCCGCCGCCGTGTCCAGCGGGTTCGCGCTGGGCGTGGGATAGATTCCGAGGAACGTGCCGGCGCGGCCGTCGAAGGTGACGATCGTGTCGTTGCTGGCGCTGCCGAGCTCGATATCGGCCACGTCCCGCAGCCGCACGACCTCGTCGCCGCGGGTGCGCAACGGCAGCGCTCCGAAAGCCTCCGGCGTCTGCAGCGTCGTCTGCATGGTGATCGACTGGACGACGTATTCGTTCTGCGTGCTTCCGGGGGCGGAAAGGAAGTTGGAGGCGTTCATCGCCTGCATCACCTCCGCCGCGGTCACGTCGCGGGCGGCAAGGCGAACCGGGTCGATCCAGACCCGCATGGCGAAATCCTGCGCGCCGATGATCTGCGCATCCGCCACGCCGTCGATCGTCGTCATGCGGGGGCGGATGACGCGATCGAGATATTCCGTAACCTGTTCGGCGGACATCTGCGGGTTCAGGACCGCGAGGTACATCAGGGCGAATTGCTGTCCGGTCCCCTTCTGGATCACGGGATCGCGCGCATCGGGCGGGATCTGGCCGCGCACCTGGTTGACCTTGGAGATCACCTCGGTAAGCGCCGAATCCGGATCGGAGCCGAGCTTCATCTGAACCGTGACCGTCGAGGCGCCGGGGCGGCTTGACGACGTGACGTAGTCCACGTTCTCCGTCGTCGCGACCGCACGGGCGATCGGAGCCGTCACGAAGCCCTGGATGAGATCGGCGTTCGCACCAGGATAGGCCGTCGAGACCGTGATGACGGTTTCCGCGACCTCCGGATACTGGCGCACCTGCAGGTTCATCAGCCCCTGGGCCCCGAGGAGCAGGAGAAGCAGGCTCACCACCGTCGAGAGGACCGGGCGGCGGATGAAGATTTCGCTGAAGCTCATTGCGCCGCCCCCGCCTTCGCCGCGACCGGAGCCGCGGCGGCAGCGGGCTCGACCTTGTCATTGACGGTGACGCGCGCGCCGCTCGAAAGGCGGTTCTGGCCGGCATCGACGACGAGGTCGCCCGCCGCGATTCCCTTGACGATCTCGACGATGCCTCCGCTGCGCCGCCCGGTCGTGACGAAGACCTGCTGCGCGACATGCTCCTGCGCATCGCCCGCGGCCTTTCCGGACTGCGGTTCCACCCGGTAGACGAAATCGCCGTAGAGGCTCGTCACGATTGCTGTCTGCGGGAGCGCGATCACACCCTGCTCCTGCGGAAGAACAACTTCGACCCGCGCGAAGCTTCCCGGCTGCAGCCTCCCCTCGGCGGCGTCGATCTCGGCGCGTACGGAAACGAGGCGAGAGGCGGGGTCGACCCGCGGGTCGATCCCGACGATGCGGCCCTCATAGGTCGCCGAATCGTCTTCCAGTCCGGCGTGAACCGCCTGGCCGATCGACAGCAGCCCGAAATCCTGCTCGGGAACTGTGAAGTCGACCCGCATCTTCTCGAGATTCTGGAGGGTCGCGATGGCCGTTCCCGGCGTAACGAACTGACCGACCTCGATGCGCGGAATTCCGATCACGCCCGGAAACGGCGCCTCGATCGCCTTCTGGTCGAGGACGGCGCGCAGCTTCTCGAGCTGGGAACGGGAGACGGCCAAAGCCGTCTGGGCATCCTGGAGTGTCGCGGCGGAGGCAACGCCGCGCTCGCTCAGGGTCTGGCCGCGCTCAAGCGTCTGCGTGTCGCGGTCCACCGCCGCCTGCGCCGCGATCAGGTCGGCCTGCTCGATGCGGTCGTCGAGCTGGACAAGCAACTGGCCCTCGGAGACGGACTGGTTTGCCGCGAAGGCGATCTCGCGCACGATGCCCGCCGTCTGCGTGGAGAGTTCCACCCCGCGGGATGCGTTGAGCGTTCCGAAGGCCTCAATGACCGGCGTCCAGGCAATCGCCTCCACCTTGGTGGCGGAAACCGCCACCGGTGGCGGTTTCGCATTCGCGAAATACCCCTCCATCGCCTTTTCGCGATAGAGATTGAAGGCTACCAGCCCCCCCGAAACCACCCCGATCAGGATGATCGCGACAAGAAAGCGCCAGATCATGAAACCGCACCCCGCGAACGAATAAGGCAATGTCCGTCGCGGTGGCTCCAGGGCGCGGCGTCAGACAGGCTCCTTATGCCCCAAGCAACGCGAACATAAGGTTAAGGTTGTGCGCCGAAGCGAATTCCGGCAGAAAAGCTATCTCTGATAGCGCTCGACGACCTGTTCGATGGCGCCGAAGAGCGAGTGCCCCTTCGCGTCCTTCATCTCGATCCTGACCCTGTCGCCGAAGCGCAGGAAGGGCGTCTTCGCCTCGCCCTCGCGGATCGTCTCCACCGTGCGCAGCTCCGCGAGGCAGGAATAGCCGAGACCGCCCTCGGCGATGGGGCGTCCGGGACCGCCATCCGCATCCTTGTTCGACACGGTTCCCGAGCCGATGATGGAGCCCGCCGCGAGCGGACGCGTCCGCGCCGCGTGGGCGATCAGGGTGGGGAAATCGAAGGTCATGTCGTCGCCGGCATTCGGCCTTCCGAAGGGCTTGCCGTTGAGGCTCGAGAGGAGCGGCAGACGCAGCCTGCCGCCGCTCCAGGCCTCGCCCAGCTCCTCCGGCGTCACCGCGACGGGCGAGAAGGCCGAGGAAGGTTTCGCCTGGAAGAAGCCGAAGCCCTTGCCGAGTTCGCCCGGAATGAGGTTTCGCAGCGAGACGTCGTTGACGAGCATGACGAGGCGGATTGCCCGCTCCGCCTCCTCGCGCGTGGCGCCCATGGGCACGTCGCCGACGATGACCGCCACCTCGCCCTCGAAATCGATGCCCCAGGCCTCGTCGTCCATGCGGATCGGATCGCGCGGGCCGATGAAGGAATCCGATCCGCCCTGATACATCAGCGGGTCGCTCCAGAAGCTCGCGGGCATCTCCGCGCCGCGCGCCTTCCGGACCAGCTCGACATGGTTCACATAGGCCGAGCCGTCGGCCCACTGGTAGGCGCGCGGCAGCGGCGAGGCGCAATCGTGTTCATGAAAACGGAAGCTCGGCACGGAGCCGGTCTCGAGCTGGCGCGCAAGATCCTCGAGATAGGGCGCGACCCGCTCCCAGTCGTCGAGCGCCGCCTGAAGCGTGGGAACGATGACGAACGCGTCCGTGGCTTTGGTGAGGTCGCGGGAAACGACGACGAGACGTCCGTCCCGTCCGTGTTTGAGCGAAGCTAGTTTCATGGCGCTCGACTACTTTCTCGTGCTGGTTTAAAGCGAATCTATCGCAAAAGGGGGAGGAAAAGTCATCATGACCACCGACGTGAAGAGAAGAAGTTTCCTGAAGGGCGCGGGCCTCGCCGCCGTCGGCGCCGCCGCCGGCACGACGATCGCCGCTCCGGCGATCGCCCAGTCCGCGCCGGAAATCAGCTGGCGCATGACGTCGAGCTTCCCGAAATCGCTCGACACCATCTTCGGCACCGCCGAAACCTTCGCCCGCTTCGTCGCCGAAGCGACGGACAACCGGTTCAAGATCCAGGTCTTCGGACCCGGCGAGATCGTCGGCGGCCTCCAGGTTCTCGACGCCGTCTCCAACGGCACCGTCGAGATGGGCCACACGCCCACCTATTTCTACTACGGGCGCGAGCCCGCCCTCGCCTTCGGCACGGGCGTCCCGTTCGGGCTCAACGCCCGCCAGCAGCATTCGTGGTGGCATTTCGGCGGCGGCAAGGAGATCATCAACGAGGTGCTTGGCACGCTCGGCTGCACCTCGCTCGCCTGCGGCAATTCCGGCACCCAGATGGGCGGCTTCTTCCGCAAGGAGATCAACAGCGTCGAGGATCTGCAGGGACTGAAGTTCCGCATCGGCGGCGTCGGCGGGCAGGTCATGTCGCGCCTTGGCGTCGTTCCGCAGCAGATCGCGCCGGCTGATATCTATCCCGCCCTCGAACGCGGGACGATCGACGCCGTCGAGTTCGTCGGCCCCTATGACGACGAGAAGCTCGGCTTCCACCAGGTCGCGAAGTACTACTACGCGCCCGGCTTCTGGGAGGGCGGGGCGATGCTCCACGCGGTGATCAACGAGGAGAAGTGGAACGAACTCCCCGAGCATTACCGCCACATCCTGTTCCACGCGGCCGAGAGCGCAAATAACTGGATGATCGGAAAGTACGACTACGTCAACGCGCCGGCCCTGCGCCGCCTCGTCGCCGGCGGCGCGGAGCTCCGCTACTTCCCGCAGGAGGTGATGGAGGCCGCGCTGAAGGCCGCGAACGAGTATTACGAAGAGACGGCGGCGCAGAACGAGTATTTCAAGCGCGCCTACGACTCCATGCGCGAGTACCGCAACGACGCCCTGCTCTGGTGGCCGGTGAACGAGCTGGCCTATGACAACTTCATGGCCCGCACGCGCGGGCGCTCCTGACGCGAAGCGACGGAGGCGGCACGCCCGCCTCCGGATCAGGCCTTGTCCGCGTGCTCCTTCGTGACGAAGGCGATGCGGATCATGTTCGTGGCGCCGGGCGTTCCGAAGGGCACGCCCGCGATGACGATGATGCGCTCGCCGATCCTGGCGAGCTTGGCGCGCACGGCGAACTTGCAGGCGCGGAAGGTCATGTCGTCGGCGTCATTCGCATCGCGCGTGACGATCGCGTGGACGCCCCAGGTCAAGGCAATGCGCCGCGCCGTATCGCGCCTCGGCGTCAGCGCGAGGACGGTGGCGTTGGGACGTTCGCGCGCGATGCGCAGCGCCGTCGCGCCCGAAAACGTCCAGGCGGCGATGGTCTTGATTCCCAACGTTTCCGCAATGCGATGCGCCGCGGCGGCGATGGCGTCGGAGCCGGTCGCTTCCGGCTCCGCCTGCTGCGACTTGATGATCGTCCAGTAGAGCTGGTCGCGCTCCACCTCCTCGGCGATCCGGTTCATGGTGGCGACGGATTCGGCGGGATATTGCCCGGCGGCGCTTTCCGCCGAGAGCATCACCGCATCCGCCCCCTCATAGACCGCGGTGGCGACGTCGGAGACCTCGGCGCGGGTGGGGACGGGGGCGCCGATCATCGATTCGAGCATCTGCGTCGCGACGATCACGGGCTTGCCCAGGCGGCGGGCGCCGCGGGTGATGCGCTTTTGCAGCCCCGGCACTTTCTCGAGCGGCATCTCGACACCGAGATCGCCGCGCGCCACCATGAGGGCGTCGCTGACCTCCATGATCTCGTCGAGACGCGCGAGCGCCTGCGGTTTCTCGATCTTGGCGAGCACCAGCGCCCGCCCGCGCACCACCTTCTTGACCTCCGCCACATCGTCCGGCCGCTGCACGAAGGAGAGGGCGACCCAGTCGACCCCGATCTCGAGCGCAGCCTCGAGGTCGGAGCGATCCTTCTCCGTCATCGCGGCGACGGGAAGCGCCGTATCGGGGAGCGAGACCCCCTTGCGGTTCGAGATCACGCCGCCGATCACGACGCGGGTGCGGGCGCTGTGGCCGGTCACCACGCTCTCCACGACCAGCCGGAGCTTGCCGTCGTCGATCAGGACCGTGTCATATTCCTCGAGGGCCGAGAGAATCTCGGGATGGGGCAGATGCACCCGGGTCGAGTCGCCCGGGCTTGGATCGTCGTCGAAGACGAACTCGGCCCCGGGTTCGAGGACCGCCGAACCCTCCGCGAAGGTCCCGACGCGAAGCTTGGGACCCTGCAGGTCGATGAGGATCGTGATCGGGCGGCGCACCCTGGATTCCACGTCCCGGATCATCCCCACCTGCGCGCGCAGGTGCTCGCGGTTGAGGTGGCTCATGTTGACGCGGAACACATCCGCCCCCGCATGATGCAGTGCCTCGACCATTTCCGGCGTGTTCGACGCCGGTCCGAGCGTCGCGACGATCTTGGTGCGTCTCGATCGTGTCACTGTGGCGTACCCCCCTGCCGGCCCGGATCCGTGAGCTGGATGGTCCAGCTTCTCTGCTGTCCGGTATCGACCTCGAAAAACCCGTTGCGGTCATAGCCGCGCGCCAGGCAATCCTCGATTCCGCGGATCGTGAACTCGCGGTCGCGCGTGCACATCACCGAGCGCCCGCCCCATTCGCCACCACGATCGTAATCGACGGCGTACACGTAATAGAACCGCGCGCTGAGGACTCCGGACAGGAGCGTCTCGCAGGCGCGCGGCGCGATGTTCCACCAGCCCTCCGTGACCCAGCCCTGGTTGTCGCGGTAGCCGATTGCGATCCCGACGCGGCTGCCCGTCATGTTGCACATGCGCAGATCCGCGAGCGCGGGCTGAGCAAAGGACACGACGCCCGCGCCGGCCGTGGCGAGCGCGACGAGGGCGTGGCGAAGGAGGCTAGTCGACCAGAATGATGCGGCAGTCATTGACGTTCGTTCGGGTGGGGCCTGGGGTGAGGAGATCGTGAAGATTCTCGAAGAATGTCGTCGAGTCGTTGTCCGACAAATACGCCTCCGCGTCGAGCCCCTTGAGCCGGGCGCGCGCCAGGGTGGTGTCGTCGATCATCGCGCCTGCGGGGTCCGTGGCCTCGCCGACGCCGCCATCCGTGCCGTCGGTATCGCCGGAGAGGGCGCTGACGCCGGGCATCCCGTCGAGGGCAATGGCGAGGGCGAGCGCGTATTCCTGATTCGGACCGCCCCGCCCCTGCCCCGCAATCGTCACGGTCAGTTCGCCGCCGGAGATGATCGCCGCCCGCCGCCCCTCGCCGCGCAGCTCCCGGGCGAGCGCGGCGTGTTCGGCGGCGACGAGGCGCGCCTCGCCCTCGACCTCCGGTCCGAGATCGACAACCTCGTAGCCCGCGGCCCGCGCTGTCTCCGCCGCCGCCGCCATGGCGTCCGCCGGGCGCGCGATGATGCGGAATGCGCAACGCTCGAAGACGGGATCGCCCGGTTTTGGCGTCTCGTTGGCGGGATCGTCGATGAGGCGCTGGACCGCCTCCGGGACGGGAATGCCGCGCCGCTCGAGAATCGCCCGCGCCTCCTGCGACGTCGTCGGATCGGGGACCGTGGGGCCTGAGGCAATCACGGCGGGATCGTCGTGCGGGACATCGGAGATCGCGAGCGTCAGCACGCGCGCGGGGGCGGCGAGCCGCGCGAGCCGCCCGCCCTTGATCTGCGAAAGGCGCTTTCGCACCGTGTTGATCTCGACGATGTTCGCCCCCGATCGCAACAGCGCGCGCGTGATCTCCTGCTTCTGCGCGAGGGAGAGCCCCTCCGCGGGCGCGATCCAGTTGGCGGAGCCCCCGCCGGAGAGGAGCACGAGGACGAGATCCTCCTCCCGCGCCTCGGCGGCGAGCGCGAGGGCGCGCCGCGTTGCCTCGACACCCGCCTCGTCGGGAACCGGGTGGCCTGCCTCGATCACCGCGATCGATCCGGCGAAGCCTCCATAGCCGTGACGCGTGACGGCGAGGCCGACGATGCGTCCGGCGTCGAGGCCAGCATTACGGTAGTGCTCCTCCGCCACCTGCGCCATGCTCGCGGCCGCCTTGCCCGCGCAGAGGACGATCAGCCGGCCGGATTCCGGCGGCGGGGGCAGGTGCTCGACCAGCCGCGTTTCCGGATGGGCGGCGGCCACGGCGGCCTCGAACATCGCGAGAAGCGTCCTGGCGCGTGTTCCGTTGTCCCGGGGAGGGTTTTCGTCGGTCATGCGCTGCTCCTATGGCGTTGCGACAGGCGGACGCGCGCGGGGGCGCGCCACCCAGATGCCGAAGAGAATCATCGCCCCGCCGACAGCCTGTACCAGCGACAGGGCCTCCGACAAGACGAGCCAGCCGAACAGGGCGGCGGCCACGGCTTCGAGGAAGATCACGAGCGAGGAGAACACCGCCGGCAGCCGCCCCAGCGCGACCGAAAGCAGCCCCTGTCCGCCCGCATGGCTGATGAATCCGAGGGCCAGGAGCGCCATGATCCCCCCGAGGGTCGTCGGAATGATCTTCGGCTCGAAGAGGAAGGCGATGACGAAGAGCCCCGCCGAGGTCACGCAGGTGATTTCGAAGGTCACCCGCGCCGCGCTCCCGCCCAAGCGTCGCGCCTTCTCCACGAAGAGGAAGTAGAGCGCGAAGAAGAAGGCCGTGGCGACGCCGTAGAGATCGCCTGTGATCCGTTCGGGCGCGACCTGCATGCTCTGCCCGATCAGCGCCGCCCCGCCGAGAAGGCAGAGCCCCAGCCCGATCACGGTCCCGCGCGCGATATGCATCCGCAGCACCGCCCAGGAGATCAGGATGACGAAGATCGGCGCGGTCGTCGCGAAGAACGTGGCGTTGGCCACGGTCGTGTTGAGGATCGAGAGGTGCCAGAAGAAGAGATCGCCCACGAAGGCGAGCCCGGCGAGGACGGTCGCTCTCGTATAGGAGAGCCGCCCGCGCAGGGCCGGACGCCGCGCCTCGTCGATCCGCATCCAGGCGTAGAGCACCGGCAGCGCGAGGAGGACGCGCCAGAACGCGCTCGCGAACGGGCCGATATCGGCGGCGGCGAAACGCACGAAAACGGGTGACAACCCCATCGCGATCGCCCCCGCGCAGAGGGCGACGAATGCGCCTGCCTGGCCGGGATCGAGCGCAGCGGCGGAGGGGGAGGATGCCATGGATCGACGCTTCACGAGTGGCGGACGGACTGCCGATCGCTTTTAAGCCAGACGCGGGCGCAATCCCATAGCGTTTGCGCGGCTATGCGATCCGCATCAACGCCCGCCCGCGCCGCGACTCCGCTTGCGCATTGCTTGCGGATAATGGCAAAGCAATCGCATCCGCAACCGCCCGACGGGACCGAGCCCGATGACGCCCTCCCTCGCCCAGTTTCGCCGCGTCGTGATCAAGGTCGGTTCGGCCCTTCTCGTCGACCGGGAGCGGGGCCGCCTGAATGCCGCCTGGCTCGCCGCGCTGGCCGAAGACATCGCCGATTTGCATGCGCGGGGCGCGGAGGTGCTCGTCGTCTCCTCCGGGGCGATCGCGCTCGGGCGAACCGTGCTCGGCCTCCCGGCGGGAGCGCTGAAGCTCGAGGAGAGCCAGGCCGCCGCCGCCGTCGGGCAAATCGCGCTGGCGCGGGTCTGGGCAGAGGTGCTCTCGCATCACGGCATCACGGCGGGGCAGATCCTCGTGACGCTTGCCGATACCGAGGAGCGCCGACGCTACCTGAACGCCCGCGCCACCATATCGAAGCTCCTCGAAATGCGCGCGGTCCCCGTCGTCAACGAGAACGACACCGTCGCGACGACCGAGATCCGCTACGGCGACAACGACCGCCTCGCAGCGCGCGTCGCGGCCATGATCGGGGCGGATCTCCTGATCCTCTTCTCGGATATTGACGGGCTCTACACGGCTCCCCCCGCGAGCGACGCGAGCGCGCGCCACATTCCCGTCATCGAGCGCATTACGCCTGCGATCGAGAAGATGGCGGGCGGCGCGGCGTCGGAACTCTCGCGCGGGGGAATGCGCACCAAGATCGAGGCCGGCAAGATCGCGACCCAGGCGGGGGCGCATATGGTGATCGCCGACGGGCGGGTGAAGAACCCGCTGCGCCTCGTCGCCGAAGGCGGCCGCTGCTCGTGGTTCCTCTCGCCCTCCACCCCCGCCACCGCGCGCAAGACCTGGATCGGCGGCTCGCTCGAGCCGCGGGGGACGCTCGTCGTCGATGCCGGCGCGGCCAAGGCCTTGCGCGCGGGCAGCAGCCTTTTGCCCGTGGGCGTCAGGCGCATCGAAGGCAGTTTCGCCCGCGGCGACGCCGTCGTCATCCGCGACGAGGCCGGCCACGAACTGGGTCGGGGCCTCGTCGCGTACGATCACGAAGACGCCGCGCGCATCATCGGTCGCCGCACCGGGGAAATCGAGGAAATTCTTGGGCATCGCGGGCGCGACGCCATGGTGCATCGGGACGATCTGGTGGTTCGCGGCGGGGGGTGATGGCGGAGCGACGGTCGAAGCCGTCTGCTTCCCCGCACACTTTCAGACTTCCTCCCGTCGCGAAATTCGCGATGAAAAGTTGCTCACGCGCGTCCTTTCTGAACAATAATAGATTGTATTTTACCTTGCGGTAACCAGAACACGTGATTGTCGGTATCGCTGAATTGAAATTAGAAGGTATGCGCATCATGCAGGCAAGCAGCGAGGCGAGGCCGTGTGGACCGAAGGCATGCGCCCTTCGGCACAAGCCCGCCCTTTGCCGCACGATGCCTCGACTGCTGACGGGTGCCGCTGGCATGGTCATGATGACGGGAGCCGCAGCAGCACAGACTGAAAATTGGTCTGCAGCGACTTCGTCCAATTGGTTCGTCGGCGCGAACTGGAGCGGCGGTATTCCCACCAGTGCCGCCAATGCCAATCTGGACCTCATTCTGCCTTTTCCGACGGTCATCGCGAATGCAGCAGCACAAGCGCGAGACCTCCACATCGGGAGGGCGTCGGTCGGGGCGCTCACGCTTCACGAGCAAGGGTCTCTCACGACCAGGCAGGCCTACATCGCGAACTACTTCGGTTCTATGGGAAGCGTCGCTGTCGACGGATCAGGCACTGTCTGGACGGGTACTGACTACTTGGCTGTCGGCCTTTCCGGGACAGGATCGCTGGCGATCACGAACGGCGGACAGGTTGATCTCCGGTTCAGCGACATTGGACGGAATTCATCCGGCATCGGTGTCGTGAATGTCAGCGGAACCGGCTCGCTCTGGGCGAACAGCCTCGGTCTGAGGATTGGCTATCTGGGCGCTGCCAACCTGACGATCGCGGATGGCGGCAGGCTTACGAGCGCCTATGGACTAGTTGGAGACAGGGTCGGCTCGAACGGTGCGGTGACTGTCACGGGCGCAGGTTCGAACTGGATTGATTCACGAGATATCTACGTGGGGAACCGCGGCACCGGGTCTCTGAGGATTGAAGATGGCGGAAGCGTCCAGAGCAACAGGAGCATGTGGATCGCCGACGAATCGAGTTCCTCCGGCTCCGTCGTCGTAACCGGAGCCGGATCGAGATTGACGTCGAACAACAGCCTGAACGTCGGCGGGCAGGGAACGGGAGCTCTGGCGGTCGAGAACGGAGGCGCCGTGGATGCCGACATCGTGTCGATCGCCGGTCCCGGCGCCAGCGGAACGGCTGTCGTAACGGGCGCATATTCGCGCATGACCGCGAATTCCTCCATGTATGTCGGACAGGCAGGAGCCGGATCTCTCGAGGTTCTCAACGGGGCGACAGTAGACGGGAGCATTTCGGATGCGTTCGTCGGGTTCAATGCAACCGCGACCGGCGACGTTCGCATTCGGGGGACTGGTTCGACCTGGTCGAGCGGACGCGACATCGTCATCGGGTCCTCGGGGCGCGGCACGGCGACCGTGACTGAGGGAGGCTCCATCGCCGCAAATGCCGGCGCGGGAACGATCCACATCGCCCGTCACGCCGATTCCGAGGGAACACTTGCCATCGGCGCAGCCTCGGGCGACCCCGCAACGGCGGCTGGTACCGTGAGCGCCGGCTCTGCCGTCTTCAGCGCCGTCGGCCCCGGAACAGGCCGGATTGTCTTCAACCATACGGATCAGAACTACAACTTCTCCCCCGCGATCTCCGGGGCTGGGACGATCCGGGTCGAGGCAGGGCGAACCGCGCTGACGGGCGACAATTCCGGCTTCACCGGCGCGACGGACGTCACCGGTGGCACCCTCGTCGTCAACAACCTCCTGCGCGGCACGCTCGGCGTCTCGCAGTCAGGCAGGGTCGAAGGCAGGGGAACGCTCGGACCCGCGACCATCGCATCGGGCGGAACCATCGCCCCCGGCAACTCGATCGGCACCCTCACCATCGACGGCGACGCCACCTTCGCCCCCGGCTCGCGCTACGAGGTGGAGGTCGATCCGGCGGGCACAGCCTCCGACCTCATCGCCGTCAGCGGGCGCGCCATCCTCAACGGCGGCTCCGTGATCCATGTAGGCGATGCGGGGACGTACCGCCCCCGCGCGACCTATCGCATCCTCAGCGCAACTGGCGGCGTCGAGGGCCGCTTCGACGAGGTGCGCTCGGACTTCGCCTTCCTCGATCCCAGCCTCAGCTACGGCGCGAACGACGTCGATCTGACCCTGGAACGCAACGACATCGTCTTCGCGGCGGTCGCGACGACGGACAACCAGAAGTCAGCCGCAACCGCGCTCGACGGCCTGACCTTCGGCGACCCGGTTTACGACGCCGTCGTTGTCCTCGACGAGCCGCAGGCGCGCTCGGCATTCGACCAGCTTTCAGGCGAGATACATGCGTCGGCGCAGTCCGCGCTGATGGGCGCCAGCGACGCGATGCGCGGCGTCGTCGAGCAGCGCCTGCGCGGCACTCTCGGCGGCGGCCGTCCCGCATCTCCCATCGCCGCCTATGCCTCCCTGAATGCCAAGGAGCATCCCGCAGGGGCGGCGGCCGTCGATATCTGGGGACGCGCCTTCGGCGCCTGGGGCCGCGTCCGGGGCGACGGCAATGCCGCCGCCATGGTTCATGACGAGGGAGGCCTTCTCGTCGGCGCGGATCGGGAGGTCGCGGACCTGCTCGGCCTCCCGCAGATCGTCTCCTCGATGCGGCTCGGCGTCTTCGGCGGCTACAGCCGGTCGCACCATGCCATCGCCGGGCGCTCTTCGACCGGCGAAAGCGCCAATACGCATCTCGGTCTTCACGGCGGCGCCGAGCTCGGCGATCTGCGCCTTTCGGGCGGAGCGAGCGTGACCTGGCACAACGCCAGGACCGAGCGAAGCGTCGCATTTCCCGGCCTGAGCGAGACCTTGCGCGCCTCCTACCGCGCCCGCACCGTCCAGGCCTTCGGAGAGGCGGCCTATCGCTTGACCGCGGCGCCCTTCGCCTTCGAGCCTTTCGCCAGCCTCGCCTATGTTTACCTCGCCCGGGATCGCTATCGCGAAAGCGGCGGCGTCGCGGCGCTCGAAGTCTCCGGAAGCCGACAGGGAACAGGATTCTCGACGATCGGCCTCCGGGCCTTCGCGGAATTCGAGCTCGGCGGCCGCGCGCTGTCCGTGCGCGGCATGCTCGGCTGGCGGCACGCCTACCACCACACCCGGACCTCTGCGCTGGTCGCGCTCGCGGGCGCAGCCCCCGTGCTGATCGCCGGCGCCCCGCTCGAACGCAATGCCATGGTCATGGAGGCGGGAATCGACGTCCCGATTGCCGGGAATGCGATGTTGAGCCTCTCCTATGACGGCCGTCACGGCCCGCGATCCTCCGAACACGGGCTTGGAGCGCGGGTGAAGGGGAGCTTCTGAAGCGCTAGAACTTCCCCGCCCGCACCACGTCCACCGTGCTCGTCATCAGCATCAGCCCGTGGCTCTCGAGGAGCGGCGCGAGCGCGTCGGTGAAGGCCTCCGCCTTCTGCTGTGAGGTGACGGTCACGAAGATGACCTTGGCGTCGGCCCCCGTCACCTGATCGTCGGACCAGCGCCCTCCCCGGCCGGCCCCGCCGAGGGTCGGCAGGATCGTATAGCCGGTGACGCCGACTTCATCCGCCGTCTGCGTGATGCGGCGCACGAGTGGCATGTCGACGAGAACCTCGATCTTGCGGCGCTGGACTGTCTCGATCATTGGACTGCCTTGATTCGTCGACGGCGTCGATTTCTGCGGCTCATGTTACCTGCGTCGCCAGGAAGGTGAAGAGCGGAATGCCGATAGTGATGTTGAACGGGAACGTCACAGCCAGCGACATCGCAAGGTAGAGCCCCGGATCAGCCTGGGGAAGAGCCAGTCGCATCGCGGCCGGAACGGCGATGTAGGACGCGCTCGCGGCCAGGATGCCGAGGGCCGCGGTCGAGCCGGTGTCGAGGCCGATCATCGCGGCGACGAAGACGCCGATGGTCCCGTTGACGATCGGGAACAAGACGCCGAGCGCGGCGAGCCGCCAGGTCAGCGCCCGCGATTCGCGCAGGCGGCGGGCGGCGACGAGGCCCATGTCCAGGAGGAAGAGGCAGAGGATTCCGCGAAAGGCGGTCTCGAAGAAGGGAGCGATGGGCGCATAATCCTCCGCCCCGGCGATCAGGCCGATGACGAAGCTTCCGATCAGGAGAACCACAGAGCCGTTCAGCAGCGTCTCGTGCAGGAGCCCCCCGCCCGCTTCCACCTTCACGCTGCCGCCGCGGCGCGCCAGCATGAGGCCGACGATGATCGCCGGCGTCTCCATCAGGGCAAGCACCGCCACCATGTAGCCCGCGGGCGGGATCCCGCCGGAAGTGAGGACCTCCGCCCCCGTCACGAAGGTGACGACGCTCACCGAACCATAGTGAGCGGCCACCGCCGCCGCGTTCACCGCATCAAGACGTCCGAGCCTGCGCAGGGCGAGGAAGATCGGAAGCGGGATCAGGAAGCTCAGCACCAGGCCGGCCGCGGCAGCGGCGAACATGTCGGGCGTGAACCCGTTTCCCGCCACCTGCACGCCGCCCTTCAGTCCGATCGCGGCCATGAGATAGAGCGAGATTCCCTTGCCGATGGCCTCGGGAATGGCGAGGTCGGATCGGGCGAAGGCGGCGAGCGCCCCCAGCACGAAGAAGAGTATCACCGGAGACAGCAATGTCTCGACGCCTGCGACCATCGTCTCACCTCCAAACCGCCGCGTTCTAGGGATTAACGGTTGCGTTGGCAACCCGATTCAGCAAGGCGTCGACGCATGAACCCGGATATGTCAATCAGAGCGTGGGCAACGGGATCGGGACGATTCGCATGATCGGCGTGTTTGATTCGGGCAGCGGCGGGCTGACGGTTCTCGCCGCCCTGCGCGAGACGCTCCCCGGGCGCCGCTTCACATATCTCGGCGATCACGCTTTCCAGCCTTACGGCCCCCGCCCGCCGGAGGAAATCCTGGAGCGCACGCGGCTCGGGGCGGAACTGCTGTTTACGCAGGGCTGCGACGTCGTCGTTCTGGCCTGCAACACTGCCTCGGTGCTGGCGCTTCGGGCGCTTCAGGAGACCTGGCTGCCGCTGCATCATCCAGAACGCCGCCTGCTCGGGATCTTCGTGCCGGTGGTGGAGACCCTGACCGGGCGCGTCTGGCGTCGGGATGACGACATCGTCGATCCGCGCCCCCGCTTCGAGGTCGCCGTCTTCGCCACGCTTGGAACGGTGCACGCCGGCCATTTCCGCCGCGAAATCGAGGGGCTGCTTCCCAATGTGCGGGTACACGAGCAGCCATGCCCCGGCCTCGCGGAAGCGATCGAGCGTGACGAAGACCCGGGCCGGATCGCGACCGCCATCCGCTCCCACGTGGCCGACCTCGCGGCGCGGACGGGGCGCATCCCGCAGCGCGTCATCCTGGGCTGCACCCACTACCCCCTCGTCCGCGACGCCTTCGCGCAGGCTCTCCCGCCTGGGACGGAGATCATCGACCAGGCGCGGATCGTCGCCGAGAGCCTGGCCCGCTACGTCGAGCGCAGGAGCCGCGTTCCCACGCCCTTGTCCGCCGACGAGGGCGACGCCTATTTCACCACGGGCAACCCGGATGCCGTGGCAAGGGTTGTTGCCGGTTTCCCGGGGGCGAGGGATGCGGCGCGGTGGGCGCGCATTGCGGAACCGATCGCTCCGCGAACAAAATAGAGGTGAGCATGCCGCGCTTCGGGATTCCCATCGTCCCCGGTCTCGCAGGCTAGCTAAACGCCGCGTCGCCAACTTGCCGGATCCGATGTCTCTGGCTATATTACTGGATATACGTAGGACATCATCATGAGCAACTCTCAGAAACGCGCGATACAGAATTACCGGTCTCGCCTCAGCGAGCGCGGACTGGCGCGCTTCGAGGTGCTCGGACGCGAGACTGATCGCGACCTCATCCGTTCGCTTGCGTGCCGCCTGGCCGAGGATAGCCCCGCCGCATCCCGCCTCCGCGCCGCGGTCAACCAGACGATCGCGGACGAACCGCCTGCCAAAGGCGGGATTCTTGCAGCGCTTCGCCGCTCTCCCATGGTCGGAGCCGATCTCGACATCGTGCGCCCGCGCGAAGAAGGTCGGAAGATCGATCTTTAATGCGCTACCTGCTCGACACGAACATTCTCAGCAACGTGACGAAGCCCGATCCATCACGGGCGCTGCTCGCCTGGATGAGCGAACAGGTGGACACCGATCTCTTCATTTCGGCGCTGACCATCGCAGAAATCCGACGCGGCATTCTCGAAAAACCCGCTGGCCGCAAACGCGATCAACTGGAGGCATGGTTTTCGGGCGCAGAGGGACCGCAAGCCCTCTTCGCCGGCCGCATCCTCGCATTTGACGAGAAAGCCGCCATGATCTTGGCGCGCATCATGGCGGACGGAAGAAGAAATGGCCGCCCCCGCAGCGCCCTCGACGCGATCATCGCGGCCATCGCCGAAGCGAACCAGTGCGTCGTCCTCACAGACAACGAGAAGGATTTCGAGGGGGTTGAGGTTTTGAATCCGATGCGGGAGCGGAAATAAGCAGATGGATCACTCCCACTCGATCGTCCCCGGCGGCTTCGACGTCACGTCATACACCACCCGGTTGATCCCCTTGACCTCGTTGATGATCCGGGTCGCGACGCGGCCGATGAAGGTCATGTCGTAGGGGTAGAAATCGGCGGTCATGCCGTCGACGGAGGTGACGGCGCGGAGCGCGCAGACATATTCGTAGGTGCGGGAATCGCCCATCACGCCCACGGTGCGCACGGGGAGGAGCACGGCGAACGCCTGCCAGATCTCGTCGTAGAGGCCGGCGCGGCGGATCTCTTCGAGATAGATCGTGTCGGCCTTGCGCAGGATGTCGAGCTTGTCGCGGGTGATCTCGCCGGGGCAGCGGATGGCGAGGCCGGGGCCGGGGAAGGGATGGCGGCCGACGAAGGCCTCGGGCAGGCCGAGTTCGCGGCCGAGCGCGCGCACCTCGTCCTTGAACAATTCGCGCAGGGGCTCCACGAGCTTCATGTTCATGCGCTCGGGCAGGCCGCCGACATTGTGGTGGCTCTTGATCGTGACGGAGGGGCCGCCCGTGAACGACACGCTCTCGATCACGTCCGGATAGAGCGTGCCCTGCGCCAGGAAGGCCGCGCCGCCGACCTTCTTCGCCTCCTCCTCGAACACGTCGATGAAGAGCTTGCCGATGGTCTTGCGCTTGACTTCCGGGTCGCTGACGCCCTCGAGCGCGCCGAGGAAGACATCCTGCGCCTGCACATGGACGAGCGGGATGTTGTAGGCGTAGCGGAACAGGCTCACCACCTCCTCCGCCTCGCCGGCGCGCATCAGCCCGTGATCGACGAAGACGCAGGTGAGCTGGTCGCCGATCGCCTCGTGGATCAACACCGCCGCCACCGCGGAATCGACGCCGCCCGAGAGCCCGCAGATCACCCGCTCCGAGCCGACCTGCGCACGGATGCGCTCGATCGCCTCCTCGCGGAAGGCCTTCATCGTCCAGTCGCCCGAGCAGCCGGCGATCCTGCGCACGAAATTGCGCAGGAGCCCCGCCCCGTGGGGCGTGTGGACGACTTCCGGATGGAACTGCACGCCGTAGAAGTTCCGCGCCTCGTCGCCGACGGCGGCGAAAGGTGCGTTTTCGGAGGTCGCGATGATCTCGAACCCGTCGGGAAGCTTCGTCACCCGGTCGCCGTGGCTCATCCAGACGGGATAGCGCTGGCCGCGCTCCCAGACTCCCTCGAAGAGCTTCGATTCGGAGACGATCTCGACTTCCGCGCGTCCGAACTCCCGATGATGCCCGCCCTCGACGTCACCGCCGAGCTGCGCCGCCATGGTCTGCTCGCCGTAGCAGATGCCGAGCACCGGAATGCCCGCGTCGAAAATCTCCTGCGGCGCGCGGGGCGAGACCGCCTCCGTCACCGAGGCCGGGCCGCCGGAGAGGATGACGCCCTTGGGGTTCATCTCCCTGAAGGCCTGCGCCGCGGACTGGAAGGGCACGATCTCGGAATAGACCCCCTCCTCCCGCACGCGCCGCGCGATGAGCTGGGTCACCTGCGAGCCGAAATCGATGATGAGGATCTTGTCGTGCTGGGTCATGGGCAATCATCCGTTCTGGTCCGATCCGTTACGCCAGATGACCGGGAGTGGCAATGGGGCGGGCGGCGAAAACGGCGCGAGCGGCTCGGCCGGCTATACGTGAAGCATTCGCGCGGCTACCTTGGCCAGACGAGCCATGACGAGCAAGATCGATGACACAACCGAACGCCGACATTTCCCGCCTCCAGGAAGAAATGCCCCGCTGGTGTGCTTCCCTGCGCGACCGCATCTGCGGCGCCTTCGAGGCCATCGAGGACGAGGCGAGCGGCCCGTTCTTCCCCGAGGCGGAGGAGCCGGGCCGGTTCGAGCGCAAGCCCTGGGAGCGCACGGATCATTCCGGCGCAAAGGGCGGCGGGGGCGTCATGTCGATGATGCGCGGGCGCGTCTTCGAGAAGGTCGGGGTGCACATCTCCACCGTGCACGGTGAATTCGCCCCGGAATTTCGCGGCCAGATCCCGGGATCGGCGGAGGATCCGCGCTTCTGGGCCTCGGGCATCTCGCTGATCGCCCATCCCTGGAACCCGAACGTCCCGACCGTCCACATGAACACCCGCTTCGTGGTCACCACGAAGCCGTGGTTCGGCGGCGGGGCGGACCTCACCCCCATGCTCGACCGCCGCCGCACGCAGGAGGATCCGGACACGCTCGCCTTTCACGCGGCGATGCGCGCGCCCTGCGAGGCGCATGCCGATGTCGCGGATTACGCGCGCTTCAAGACGTGGTGCGAGGAGTACTTCTTTCTCAAGCATCGCAACGAGCAGCGCGGCGTGGGCGGAATCTTCTACGACTATCTCTGGAGCGGGGATCCGGACGCCGATTTGGCGTTTACCCGCGATGTCGGCGAGGCGTTTCTCGCCGTGTATCCGAAGATCGTGCGCGCGAATGTCGGGAGAACCTGGAGCGAGGCCGACCGGCGGGAGCAGCAGGTCCGGCGCGGGCGCTATGTCGAGTACAATCTTCTCTACGACCGCGGCACGATCTTCGGCCTCAAGACCGGCGGGAACGTCGAGTCGATCCTCTCCTCGATGCCGCCCACGGTGCGCTGGCCCTGAGTCCGCTTCCGGACCAATGATCCCTGTACGTCAGGATCAGCTTGCGGCCGTCATCGCGAGATAGCTCGTATAGGCAAGGAAGCCCGCGATCAGGATTGCCGCCTCCAGGCGGTTGATCCGCCCTTCCCTGCCGAAGCCGTAGCAGGTCAGGAAGAGCACCAGCGTGAAGACCCCCATCACCGGCAAATCCCGGTAGAGTATCTCCGACGGGGCGTCGATCGGCGCGATCATTCCCGCTATGCCGACGACGGCGAGCGTGTTGAAGAGGTTCGAGCCGATGACGTTGCCGAGGGCGATGTCGTGTTCCTTGCGGCGGACGGCGATGATGGACGACGCAAGCTCGGGCAGGGAGGTACCGATCGCCACGACCGTCAATCCGATGACGAGGTCGCTCACCCCGAGGGCCGTGGCGGTTTCGACCGCGCCCCAGACCAGCAGGCGGGAACTCGCGATCAGCAGCACGAGGCCGACGATCGTCCAGATCACCGCCGGCCGCAGCGACAGTGCGTGCGCCCCCTCGGCTTCGATCTGCTCCGCGAGACTGTCCGACTTCTGTTGATACGACTCGCGGATGGACCAGAAGACGAGGCCCGCGAACACGCCGAGCAGGATCACCGCGTCGAGGCGCGAGAGAACGAGGTTCGCCAGGAGGACGGTGATCAGCACCGTCACGCCCAGCAGCACGGGAAGCTCGCGCCTCAGGACGTTCGAGTGCACCGCGATCGGGCTGAGAAGAGCGGTCAGTCCGAGAATAAGCCCGATATTGGCAATGTTCGAACCGAAGGCGTTGCCGAGGGCGATGCCGGGATTGCCTCCCCAGGACGCGAGCGCCGAAACCAGCATCTCCGGGGCAGAGGTGCCGAAACCGACGATCAGCATGCCGATCAGGAGCGGCGCCATTCCGAAATGGCGCGCGAGCGCCGCCGCGCCCGCGACGAAGCGGTCGGCGCTCCAGACGAGAACGAAGAGGCCGAGCCCGATGGCAAGAAGGGGAAGCAGCGACAAGGGGAACTCTTTCTTCGGGAATGAAGCGCTTCCGGAGCTCCGCCCCTCGACGCCTCCGGCGCTTTGGCCGCTGTTGCGACAGAAGTCAATGGCGCGGCATATGCCGGCCTCGGATCGAACAACACAGGGTCTCGTTCGGTTCCCGAGCAAACCGCTGGATGGCGACGCCCGTCGCAAGTCGATCTGCCAGCAGAAGTCACGACGCATTGGAGCCCCGGCTGATTGGCACTCCGGTTGCGGCAGCTTCAGAATTCCCGAAGGGCAATGGCTATGCATTCAATCCTGATGCAAAGCCAGATCGTGCAGTTTGGAATGACTTTCAAGTACATTTACATAAAGCACTTCATTTTTACTTGTGTATGCATGTATATTTCAATGCTTGTTCTGCGATCAGGCAATTATCGCAAGATTAGACTTTTTCTAAAGTGCGTTTTTACGCTTGACGCGGTTTCGTCAGTACGTCTTTATGCGGCCACCGCCGACGCGACGCCTCGCGAACGGCGCCCGCAATATCCACCCGAGCGCCTTGACCGCTCGTGACGGAGAAAGATGAAATGACCGACTTCAAGCTCCACCGCACCCTTCTCGCCGGCACCGTGCTCGCCGCTGGCCTCGTCGGCCTTCCGGCGCTCGCCACCGCCCAGAGCGGCGAGCTTAACCTCTACTCGTCGCGCCACTACGACACCGACGAGGCGCTCTACGAGAATTTCACCAAGCAGACCGGCATCAAGATCAACCGCATCGAGGCGGGCGCCGACGAATTGATCGAGCGCATGATCTCCGAGGGCGCGAATTCCCCGGCCGACGTGCTGATCACGGTCGATGCCGGCCGCCTGGAGCGCGCCGACGAGGCCGGCCTGCTGCAGCAGTTCGACTCCGAGCTGCTCGAGGAGCGCGTCCCGGACTACCTGCAGGATTCCGAGAACAAGTGGTTCGGCTTCTCCAAGCGCGCCCGCGTGATCATGTACGCCTGCGACCGCGTCGAGAACCCGCCGCAGACCTATGAGGCGCTCGCCGACGAGGAGTGGAAGGGCCGCGTGCTGAGCCGTTCCTCCACCAACATCTACAGCCAGTCGCTGACCGGCTCGATCCTCGCCGCGCTGGGCGAGGAGGCGACCGAGGAGTGGGCGCGCGGCCTTTCCGAGAACTTCTCCCGCGATCCCCGTGGCGGCGACACCGACCAGATCCGCGCCGTGGCGGCGGGCGAGGGCGATCTCGCCATCTCCAACACCTATTATCTCGGCAACCTGCTTCGCTCGGATAACCCCGAGGATCGCGCCGTCGCCGAGAAGATCTGCGTCGTCTTCCCGAACCAGGACGACCGCGGAACGCACGTGAACATTTCGGGCGGCGGCATTGCCGCGAACGCCCCGAACCCCGAGGCCGCAAAGCTGTTCCTCGAGTATCTCGCCTCCGACCAGGCGCAGCAGTACTTCGCCGAGGGCAACAGCGAGTATCCGGTCGTAGAGGGCGTGGCTGCTCCCGAGTGGATCCAGAAGCTTGGCGAGTTCAAGGAGGACGAACTCTCCGCCGAGACCTTCGCCAAGAACAACCCGAAGGCATTGATGCTCATGGATCGCGCCGGCTGGAAATGATGGGACGCCGTTCACCGATCCGGGCGGGGCTTCTGGCCTCGCCAGTGTCGGCACGCATCGCAGAGGCACGCGGAGGGCTCGCCGGTTCAAGGCGGGCCCGTTCGCATGGAGGTGCGCCACGCACACTGGTGGCCGTGACCTTCATCGTCGCCGCGCTGGTGGCGCTGCCCATCCTCTCGGTTGTCGCGAGCGTCCTCAACCCGCGCACGGAGGTCATGGCGCACCTCGTCAGCACGGTGCTCGGCGACATCCTCTTCAACACATTCGCGATCGCCCTCGTCGTCGTGCTCGGCACGGGGCTGATCGGAGTGGCGACGGCCTGGCTGGTTACCCAATGCCGCTTTCCGGGCTCGGGTGTCTTCGCCTGGCTGCTGCTCCTGCCGCTCGCTATTCCCGGCTACATCGTCGGCTACGCCTATGCGGACTTCCTCGCCTTCGCCGGCCCGCTGCAGACGGGTTTGCGCGAGACCTTCGGCTGGGGGCGCGGCGATTACTGGTTTCCCGACGTCTTCAATGTCTGGGGCGTGGGGACGATGCTGGCCCTCGTCCTCTATCCCTATGTCTATCTGCTGGCGCGCGCCGCATTCCTGGCGCACACGGCGACGGCCTTCGAGGCCTCGCGCGCCCTTGGCAGGGGCCCGTGGTATTCCTTCCTGCGCGTCGCCCTTCCCCTGGCGCGGCCGGCGATCGCCGCCGGGATCGCTCTGGCCCTGATGGAAGCCCTCGCCGATTTCGGAACCGTGCAATATTACGGCGTCAACACGTTCACCACCGCGATCTACCGGACCTGGTTCGGGCTCGGGGACAAGACGGCGGCAGCGCAGCTTGCGACGGGGCTTCTCGTCTTCGTCATCGCCATCGTCGCCTTCGAACGGCACAGCCGGGGAGCGCAGCGCTTCACGGCTGTCGGACGCTCCGCGCGGCCGAGCCCGGCCTTTCGCCTGGGCGGGATCAGGGCGGCGCTCGCCATGGCGGCCTGCGCGCTTCCGGTCCTGCTCGGCTTCGTCGCCCCCGTCCTGATCCTGCTTCGGCTGCACTTCGCCGGAGGCGATCCGATCCTCGGCGGCGTGTTCTGGCGGTTCGCCTCCAATTCCTTCATCCTCGCGGGTATGGCGGCGGTCATCGTCGTCGCCGTGGCCCTGCTGCTCGCCTACACGATGCGGCTCGCCCCCGGACGCGGCCTGACCGGTCTCGTGCGGTTTGCGAGCATCGGCTACGCCGTCCCCGGGACCGTCGTCGCGGTCGGGGTCCTGGCGCCGCTCGGGGCCTTCGACAACGCATTCGATTCCTTCATGCGCAGCACGTTCGGCGTCTCGACGGGCCTGCTGCTCTCGGGGACCGTCGTCGCGATTCTCTTTGCCTATCTCGTGCGCTTCCTCGCCGTCGCCCATGGGGCGCTGGAATCGGGCTTCGCGAAGATTTCCCGGAACATGGACGACGCCGCCCGTCTCCTGGGGCAGCGGCCGGCGGGCGTCGTGGCCCGAATCCACGCGCCGCTGCTGCGAGGCTCGCTGGGGACGGCCGCGCTGATCGTTTTCGTCGATGTCCTCAAGGAGTTGCCGGCGACGTTGATCGTGCGGCCCTTCAACTTCGACACGCTGGCGGTGCGCGTCTACCAGCTCGCCTCCGACGAGCGCCTCGCGCAGGCCTCGACGGGCGCGCTCGCGATCGTCGCGGTGGCGCTCATCCCGGTGATCCTGCTGATGCGGGTCACGGCGCGCGGCGAGAATGGCGGGCGATAAGGCGGTCCCAGACTCCGGGAGCTCAGTCGGCGCTCGGCAGCCGCCGCATCGTGAACTCGATCAGTCCGTTGTCGAGCACCCGCCAGCTCTCGACCTTCGTCATGTAGGCGGCCTTCGGGTAGCGCTCGAACCAGTCCCGCGCCGTCTCGCGCGCCTGATCGCGGGGCATGCGGTAGGTCTGGCGGCTGAACGAGCCGAGGGGCGTCGAATCGAGATCCGTGATGGTTGATGCGGTCGGCAGATCGCCGGGCGCGCGCGTCCGCTCGCCGAAGCGGCGCGCGATATCCGCCGGGCTGCGATTGGGGGACCGGGTCATCGCAAAAGCCCTCCTCCACGCCCTCATGTTAGGCGCGGCGGAGGAAAATGCGAGTCGAATCACGCGGTTGACGCAGCGCCGTGCGTCGGGGATGCCTTTCTTGCGCGCGGGCGTAGCCGCACGCGCATTGCTCCGCCCTTGGGGTGGTCGATCTCGAAGGCGTCCGTCTCGCGGACAAGATCACTCAACTTGCGGAACCCATAGGTGCGCGAATCGAAGTCCGGGGCAATGTTAGACAGCTGGCTTCCGACGCCGCCGAGATTGACCCAGCCATCCTCGCTTTCCATCTGCGCGATGACCTTCCGAAGGATCGGGATGGCGGCCTTCGGCGGCTGCAGGGGATTGGTCGCAGCGACCGTGTCGCCGAGCGAGGCTTCCGGCAAGAGATTCTCCGTGTAGATGAACCGCCGGCAGGCCTGCCTGAAGCTCTCGGGAGTCTTCTGTTCGCCGAAGCCATAGACGTCGATCCCCTGCTCCCGGATTCGGGCTGCGAGGCGCGTGAAATCACTGTCCGAAGAAACCAGGCAGAACGCTTCGAACCGCCCGGTGTGCAGAAGGTCCATCGCGTCGATCACGAGGGCGATGTCGGCGGCGTTCTTACCCGACGTATAGGGAAACTGCTGCTGGGGGATGATCGCGTGCTGCTTGAGAACCTCGGTCCACGCCTTCGAGCGCGGGTGCGTGAAGTCACCGTAGATCCTCCGCACGCTCGCTTCCCCGAGCTTGGCGATCTCGTCGAAGAGGCCGTCCGCGATCTTCGCGGAAGCATTGTCGGCGTCAATGAGCACCGCGAGACGCCTGCGTTCCTGATCGTCCATCCGTTACCCCCTCCCGTCGGCGTCAAAGGATAGCGCCACCCGCAACAGCCGCGCGCGTTCGTCCTCCCCCTCCGCGCAGCCGCCCTCCATCCAGGCGGCGCGGGCGCGGGCGAGGGCGGCGCCGATCGATGGTCCCTTGCCGAGCCCGCTGGCGATGAGGTCGCGGCCGGCGAGCGGCATGACGGGGGCCGTGGAAGCGCCGGTGCGGTAATTCTCGAGGGCCGCGAGGGCCTCTGTCGAAAAGGCTGGACGGGGCTCCCCGAGGAGCACGGCGGCCGCGTCGCTCACCGCCTGCACGCCGAAGGATGCGGCGAGGCGGCGCATTGATGTCGCGGTGAGCGGCGTCTCGCGCCCGCGCATCGCGGCGAGCGCCTTCGCATAGGCATCGAGGCGCTCCGATTCCGCGCCCGACAGCCGCAGGCGCTCGCCCAGGCGCTCCGCATCGCCCGTACTCATCACGTCGAAGGCGGCAAGCCGCAGGATCGGGTCGGGCGGGGCATTGGCGATCGCCCGCGAAAGCCGTCCGAGATCGCCGATCCCTCCGGTGAGCCGGTCCAGAAGGCCGGAATGCGCCAGAAGCGCCGCCGTCTCCTGCACGCGCCGCGCGCCCATCAGGCGCAGGAACTCCGTCCGGATGCGCTCGCGCGACAGCCGCGCGAGGCCCCTGCGCTCCGCGATGGCCGCGTGCAGCCCCTCGGCGTCGACCGGGCCCTCGGCATATTCGGCGAAGAAGCGGAAGAACCGGAGGATGCGCAGGTAATCCTCGCGGATTCGCTGGCGCGCCGAGCCGATAAAGCGCACGCGACGTGCGGCGATATCGGCAAGGCCGCCCGCATAGTCGCGGATCTCGCCGTCGGCGCGGACCGAGAGCGCATTGATGGTGAAGTCCCGGCGCAGCGCGTCGGCGGCGAAGTCGCGGCCATAGCGCACCACGGCGTAGCGTCCGTCCGTCTCGACATCCTCGCGCAGGGTCGTGACCTCAAAGGGCGTTCCCCTGACGATCACCGTCACGGTGCCGTGCTCGATTCCCGTCGGCACGACCTTCAGCCCCGCCGCCTGCGCGCGGCGCGTCGTCACCTCCGGCAGGGCGGTGGTGGCGAGATCGACGTCCTTGACCGGAAGGCCCAGCAACGCGTTGCGCACCGCTCCGCCCACCACGCGCGTCTCCTCGCCGTTCCCGTCGAGGGCGTGCAGCAGGTCGCGGAGCCGTTCGTCCGCGAGTACGCGGTCGAGTTCCCCACGATGCGGTGCTTCGGGAGGACGGCTCATTCGAAGCGCCCCGGCTGCACCCGGCCGTCCTCGACGCGCGGCGGGACGTAATCGCCCGTGCTTCGATCCGCCGTGATGCCGCCATAGATCAGGGAGGCTGCGACGAGCGCGGCGCCGATCAGGGCGAGAAGCGGGATCGACTTCTCCCAGGCGGCGAAAGTCAACGGATTGCGCTGGCGCAGCGCGAGATAGATGAAGAAAATGACGAATGGCAGCAGGAAGAAGAGAAATTCGCCGAGCAGGGCGCGGGTCATGACGGATACAGCCTCTCGAAAAGGTTGCGGATGATCCCGGCTGTGACGCCCCAGATGCAGTGCCGTTCATAGGGCATCGCATAATACTGGCGCAAACGGCCGTTCCAGGCGCGCACCTGGATCTGGTGGTTGCCTGGATCCATGAGAAAGGCTGTGGGAACCTCGAAGACCTCGGCGACCTCGAAGGGGTTGAGGGAGAGCCGAAACCCGTCGCGCACGAGGCCGATCACGGGCGTCACGAGATAGCCGCTCGTGGAGCGGTAGGCATCGCCGTAGCCGAGAAGATCGACGTGGCGCTCGTCGAGCCCGATCTCCTCCTGCGCCTCGCGCATCGCGGTCGCCCAGGGGCCCGGATCGCCGGGATCGACCTTGCCGCCAGGGAAGGAGATCTGGCCCGAATGCGAGCGGAGGGCGCTTCCGCGACGCGTGAACAGGATTGTCAGCCGCTCGGCGCGCATGACCACGGGGATCAGGACCGCGGCCGCCTTCGGCCGCACCCCTTGCGGAAATGACGTCCAGTCGGGATTGAGGTCGTGGTCGCCGCGCAGCGAATCGAACCCCGGCGGCGTGGAGCGCAGCCGCGTCATGGCGACGTCGAGGAACCGCTCGCGCTCAATCGCGGCCGGCATCGCCCGCTCCCGCCTCGCCCGTATCGATCACATGGAACACGCCTCCGGCCGAAATGCCGAAGACGGTCTTCCCGTCGACGACGCGCTCCTCGCCCATCTCGATCAGGTCAAACATCAAAGACCGCGTCACCAGCGCCCGCAGCCCGCCCCGCACGAGGAGATAGGGCTTGACGCCGCCTCGCGCGTCTCGCTCGAATTCCAGCGGATGCTCCGGCCCGACCGTGACGAGATCGTCCACATTCGTGCGAAAGACGATCTCGCGGTCCTCCCCCTCCCCCTTCACGGCCATCTCGACGGCGAGGAACGGCGCGTCCTCGACCTCGATCCCGACGCGCTCGACGGGAGTCACAAGAACGTGACCGTCCGGGTCCTTGCGCAGGATCGTGGCAAAAAGCTTCACAAGCGCGTGACGGCCGATTGGACTGCCCTGGTAGAACCAGGTCCCGTCCGCCGCGATCCGCATGCCGATTTCCCCGCAATACGGGGGATTCCAGCGCTCGACGGGCGGCTTGCCCTTCTGTTTTCCCGCCGCCGCGAGCAATCGCCCGAGGGCATCGGCAGGGGGGGAATTGTCTCTGTCTGTGTCGGTCATCGTCTCTTTCATGGCGCAATCATGCCGAAAAGATAGACCAGAGGAAGCCATATCCGCCATGCCGGCCCGCGCCGGCGCCCGCATGGGGCAATCCCCGGTCGCGGTTTCTCGCCTGCGGCGGCGCGCCTCGCTTGCATCGGCGGTGCCTTCGGCTCCACACTTGATCAGGGGCGTGTCGATGTCACCCTCGAGATGGTGAACACAGTTCGGCTTTGGAAGGTTGATGGGAATGAATGGAACGTCCGCAGGCTCCGCGACCCCGATGGATGAGGCGATCATCCGCTCGGCGGAAACGACGCTCGAAACGATCGGCCGCGCCCGCGAGGCCATCCACAGCGTGATCTTCGGGCAGGAAGCCGTGGTCGATCTCGCCCTCACGACCATCCTCGCCGGAGGTCACGGCCTGCTCGTGGGCGTGCCGGGGCTGGCAAAGACGAAGCTTGTCGAGACGCTCGGGACGGTGCTCGGCCTCGATGCGCGACGCGTCCAGTTCACCCCCGATCTCATGCCGTCCGACATCATCGGCTCCGAGATTCTCGAGGAGACCGCCGACAGGCGCCGGCATTTCCGCTTCGTGCGCGGGCCGATCTTCGCCCAGCTCCTCATGGCCGACGAGATCAACCGGGCGAGCCCGCGGACGCAATCGGCGCTGCTCCAGGCCATGCAGGAGCATCACGTTTCCGTGAGCGGCGAACGCCACGACCTGCCCCGCCCCTTCCATGTCCTCGCGACCCAGAACCCCATCGAGCAGGAAGGCACCTATCCCCTCCCCGAGGCGCAGCTCGACCGCTTCCTGCTCGAGATCGACGTGGGCTATCCCGACCGCGTGGCCGAACGGCGCATCCTGCTCGAGACGACGGGCGACGTGGAGGCGAAGGCGACCCCCGCCATGAGCGCGGAGGACCTGATGAACGCCCAGCGCCTCGCGCGCCGCGTCCCCGTGGGCGACAGCGTCGTCGAGGCGATCCTCGACCTCGTGCGTTCCGCGCGCCCCGGCGAGGGCGACCCCGCCATCACCGACAGCCTGCTCTGGGGCCCGGGGCCGCGCGCCTCGCAGGCCCTGATGTTCGCCACCCGCGCCCGCGCCCTGATCGAGGGCCGCCTCTCGCCATCGATCGACGACGTGGCCGCCCTCGCCGAACCGGTCCTGAAGCACCGCATGGCCCTGACTTTCAGCGCGCGCGCTGACGGGCGGACGATCCCCGAAATCGTGCGGCGCCTCACGGCGCGGCTCGGCGGCTGAGGCGGGAACAATGGCCCGCGTCCATGTTCTCGACAGCTCGGCGCGTTCCCCCGGACGCTCCGCGACGGACGCGGCGCTCGATCTTGCGAGCCGCCTGCCGCGCATCGTGCTCGAATCGCGGCGCGTGGCGGCGACCCTTGCGCACGGCATCCACGGCCGCCGCCGCGCTGGCCCGGGGGAAAGCTTCTGGCAGTTCCGCCCCTTCGTCACGGGAGAGGCCGCGGGGAATATCGACTGGCGGCGCTCGGCGCGCGACGACAAGCTTTATGTCCGCGAGCGCGAATGGGAGGCGGCGCATTCCGTCTGGCTCTGGATCGACCGCTCCGCCTCGATGGCCTATGCCTCCGATCTGGCGCAGACCTCGAAGGCGGAGCGCGCGCTCGTCCTCGGCCTGGCGCTCGCGGACCACTTTGTCGAGGCGGGGGAGCGGGTCGGGCTCCTGGGCATGCTTCCGCCGCGCGCCTCGCGCCGGATCATCGAGCGCTTCGCCGAGGCAATCACCGCCGATGCGGGAGGGATCGACGACGACCTCCCCCCCTCGCCGCCGCTCTCGACCCTCGACGAGGCCGTGATCATCAGCGATTTCCTCTCGCCCCTCGACGACCTCACCGGCGCGATCGAGCGGTTGTCGGCGCGCGGCGCGCGCGGCCATCTGGTGATGATCGTCGACCCGGTCGAGGAGAGCTTCCCCTTCGCGGGGCAGGCGCTGCTCGAGGATCCGGAAAGCGGGATCCGCCAGCGGATCGGCGACGCGGCGTCCTGGGGCGAGGAATACCGGCGGCGGATCGCCGGTCACCGGGACGGCCTCCTCGCCCTCACCCGCTCGCGGGGCTGGACGCTGACGATCCACCGCACCGACCGCCCCGCCAGCGAAGCCGCCTTGCGCGTGGTCACCCTCGTGGCCGCCGCCCGATCGGGGCAGGTCGGTCAGCAATTCACCGCGGGAGGCTGAGGGATGTTCGGGCTTCCGCTCACCTTCGCCGCACCGCTCGTCCTCGCCGGCCTCCTCACGCTTCCGGCGATCTGGCTGCTGCTGCGGGTGACGCCGCCGCAGCCGCGGCGCATCGCCTTCCCGCCCCTGCGCATCTTCCGCGACCTCCTCGCCCGCAGGGAGAGCCCCGCGCGCACGCCGTGGTGGCTGCTCGCCCTTCGGCTCGCCATCGCGGCCCTGCTCATCCTCGCGGCGGCGGGTCCGGTCCTGAACCCGACACCTGCCCTCGAGGGAGATGCGGATGCGCCGGTCCTGGTCATGGTCGATAACGGCTTCACCGCCGCCCATGACTGGCGGGACCGCTCCGCCATCATGATCGAGCAGGGCGAAGCCCTTGCGCGCGACGGACGATCCATGGGCGTTCTCGCCACGGCCGCGCCGACGCCGGATCTGCCGCTGCTGTCCCCGGCAGCCGCGCTCGACGCCCTGCGGGCCATCCGCCCCCTGCCCCATCTCGCCGAGCGCTCGGCCTCGCTGGACGCCATCGCGCGCTTCGTCGAGACGCATCCTGATGCGCAGGTGATCTGGTTCAGCGACGGCGCGACGCATGCGGGAGCGGATGGTTTCGCCGGGGCGCTCGCCGAGCGGGTCGCCGGCCGCCCGGTCACGATCTTCCGGAGCGAGCGCGCGCCCGCACTCGCGCTCACAGGTGCGCAGAACACTGCAGCCGGGCTCGGCGCAACGGTTGTGCGGGCGGAGGCGAACGGACGCGACAACGGAATGGCGCGCGCCGTCGACGCCCGTGGGCTTTCGCTTGGCGAAACGCCCTTCGCCTTCGAGAGCGGCTCGCTCGAGACGGAGGTGCGTTTCGAACTTCCCATGGAATTGCGCAACGCCATCAGCCGCATCGAGATCCTTGGCGAGGGGTCGGCGGGGGCGGTGTCGCTCCTTGACGAGCGCAGCCGGCGCAAGCGCATCGGCATCGTGTCAGGAGCGAGCATCGACCAGGCGCAGCCCCTGCTTGCCCCGACCTTCTATATCGCCCGCGCCCTCGCCCCCTATGCCGATATCAGGGACGCGCGCGGCAGCGCGGCGGAGGCGGTCGAGCGCATGCTGGACGAACAGGTCTCGGTGCTGGTTCTGGCGGATATCGGGCAGCTCGAGCGGGAGACGCAGGTGCGCATCCTCGACTTCGTGGAGCGGGGCGGCCTGCTCCTGCGCTTCGCGGGGCCGCGGCTTTCGGCGGGCGACGATGATCTCGTCCCCGTGCGGCTGCGTCGCGGCGGGCGCAATCTCGGGGGCGCGCTTTCCTGGGACGCGCCGCGAAGCTTTGCCCCGTTCACCCGCGAGAGCCCGTTCCATGGCCTCCCCGTCCCGGAGGATCTCGGCATCAATCGCCAGATTCTGGCGGAGCCGGATGGCGATCTCGCGTCGAAGACCTGGGCCTCCCTCGAGGACGGCACGCCGATCGTCACCGCCGACAGGCGCGGGGAAGGGCTGATCGTCCTGTTCCATGTCACGGCCGATGCGTCCTGGTCCAACTTGCCCCTGTCCGGCCTGTTCGTCGACATGCTGCGCAACACCGTGCAGTTCGCCGCCGCCCCGGAAGGCGCGGGGCTCGATTCGGACGCGGCGGAAAGGCAACCGGTCGCTCCCCGGCTCGTCCTCGACGGCTACGGCAACTTCATATCCCCGCCTGCGAATGCGCGGCCGGTGACCCGCGCCTTCGACGGACGCGCGACTTTCGAGCATCCGCCCGGCTTCTACGGCCCCCCGGACGCCAGTCTCGCGGTGAACGCGCTCAGTGCGCAGGATCGTCTGGCGCCTCTCGACCTCGCACCCCTCGACGCGCGGATCGCGCCGCTCGTGCGCGCGGAGACGGTCGATCTGCGTGGACCGCTCTTCCTCGCCGCGATCGGGCTCTTCCTGCTCGACACGCTCCTCGCACTCATGCTCAGCGGCCACCTCGCCTCGCTGTTCGGGCGTTTCCGCCGCGCCGGCGCAACGGCCGCGGCGATGGCTCTCGCTGTCGCGGGGGTTCTCGCGCTCGAGGCTGTTCCCGTTCACGCGCAGGCGCCCGAAGACCCGCCGCCGTCGATCGAGGAGCTGGAGGCGGCCATGGTGACGCGGCTCGCCTATGTGATCACGCAGGATGCGCAGGTGGACGCAACGAGTCTCGCCGGCCTGAACGGCCTCTCGATGATGCTCGCCAACCGCACGGCGCTCGAACCGGGCGCGCCGATGGGCGTGGATGTCGAGCGCGACGAGCTTGCCTTCTTCCCGATCCTCTACTGGCCGATCGTGGCGACGGCCCCGCCTCCCTCGCAGGAGGCGATCAGGCGGCTCGACGCCTATATGAAGAACGGCGGCACGGTGATCTTCGACACCCGGGACGCATTGCAATCCAGGCCGGGCGGCCCGGTGACGCCTGAGGCCGACTACCTGCGCAGGATGCTCTCCACCCTCGACATCCCGCCGCTCGAGCCGCTGCCGCACGACCATGTCCTCACGAAGACCTTCTACATTCTCAGGAGGCTTCCGGGACGCTACGAGGACGGCGTGACCTGGGTGGAGGCGATTCCCCCGGTCGAACGCGAGGAGGACGCCCGCCCCGCGCGCCCCGGCGACGGCGTCTCGCCGCTGATCATCACCGGAAACGACCTCGCCGCGGCGTGGGCGATCGGACGACGAGGCGAGGCGCTCTATCCGCTCTCGGGACGCGATCCGCGCCAGCGGGAAATGGCCTTCCGCGCGGGCGTCAACATCGTCATGTACGCCCTCACCGGCAACTACAAGGCCGATCAGGTCCATGTTCCGGCCCTTCTGGAACGCCTCGGCAACTAGGAAAGCGACGCCTTGCTGACACTGACCTTCGCGCCGCTCGTCTCCGAACCTGTCCTGATCGCCCTCGCGGCGGTCACCGGGATCTTCATCCTGCTCGCCCTCGCGGCGCGCGGTCTGACCGCGATCCTGCGCGCGCTCGCCCTGATCCTCGTTCTCGGCGCACTGGCCAATCCTTCCCTCATCCAGGAGGAGCGCGAGCCGATCGACGACATTGTCGCCGTCGTCGTGGATCGATCGACATCGCAGGCCCTGGGCGACCGCGCGGCGATGACCGATCGCGCCGCCGAGGATCTGGAGCGGCGTCTCTCGGCGATGCAGAACGTGGAGACGCGGTTCATCGAGGTCCGCGACGGCGAGGGCGATGACGGGACGCGCCTCTTCACCGCCCTCAACAACGGCCTGTCGGATGTTCCCCCCGATCGCCTCGCGGGGGTGATCATGATCACCGACGGGGTCGTGCACGACATCCCCGCCGAGGCGGACCAACTCGGTTTCCGCGCCCCGCTCCATGCGCTGGTCACCGGCAGCGAGGAGGAGCGCGACCGGCAGATCGATCTCCTGCGCGCGCCACGCTTCGGCATTGTCGGGCGCGAGCAGACGATCGAGGCGCAGATCTCCGAGCGCGACGGAACGGGCGCGGCCGTCGTCACCGTGCGCCGGGACGGCCAGACCCTGGCCCGGCGCGAGGTCCGCACGCAGACGCCCTTCGCCATCCCGGTGCGCGTCGATCGCGGCGGCGCGAATGTCGTCGAGATCGAGGTCGCGCCCCTCGACGGCGAATTGACGACCGCCAATAACCGCGCCGTCGTCACGATCGAGGGCATCCGCGAGAACCTGCGCGTTCTCCTCATCTCGGGCGAGCCTCACGCCGGCGAGCGGACATGGCGCAACCTCCTGAAGTCGGATGCGAATGTCGACCTCGTCCACTTCACCATCCTGCGCCCGCCCGAGAAGCAGGACGGGACCCCGATCAACGAATTGTCGCTGATCGCCTTCCCCACGCGCGAGCTCTTCCAGCAGAAGATCTCCGAGTTCGACCTCATCATCTTCGACCGCTACGCCAACCAGAGCATCCTGCCCTCGATCTATTTCGACAACATCGTCCGCTATGTGCGCGAGGGCGGCGCGGTGCTCTTCGCCGCCGGCCCCGAATTCGCGAGCCCCGCCAGCCTCGCCCGCACGCGGCTCGCGCCGATCATTCCCGGCGATCCGACGGGCACGATCTACGAGGAGCCCTACAAGGCGGCCATCACGGATATCGGGGCGCGCCATCCGGTTACCCGCGGGCTTCCGGGCTCGGAAACGTCGCCACCCGCCTGGGGCGAATGGCTGCGGCTGCTCGACGCCGAGGTGACCGCGGGGACGACCGTCATGTCAGGCGCCCGGGACCGCCCCCTGCTCGTGCTCGAGCGGCAGGGCGATGGGCGCGTGGCGCTGCTTCTGTCCGACCATGCCTGGCTCTGGGCGCGCGGCTATCGCGAGGGCGGCCCGCATGTGGACCTCCTGCGCCGCACCGCGCACTGGCTGATGAAGGAGCCGGCGCTGGAAGAGGAGGCCCTGCGCGCCTCCTCGGCGGGACGGGAGATCCGCATCGAGCGGCAGACGATGGCGGAAACCGCCTCGCCGGTGACCCTCACCTCGCCCACCGGGGCCGAGCGGCAGATCACGCTCGAGGAGTTCGACCCCGGCCTCTTCACCGCCCGGGTGGGCGACAGCGAAATGGGGCTGCACACCCTGCGCTCGGATAGTCTCGTCGCCTTCGTCAGCGTCGGCCCGGCCAATCCCCGCGAGCTGACCGATGTCTTCTCCAGCACCGCGCATCTGGAGGCGATCACGGGGGAAACGGGGGGATCGGTGCGGCGCATCGCCGCCGGGAACGGCGCGGTCACGCTCCCGCGCATTCAGACCGTGCGCACGAATTCGCCCATGGCGGGCGCCGACTGGATCGGCATCAGGCCGAGCGGCTCGGCCATCGTGCGCGGCGTCTCGGTCATGCCGCTGGCTCTGGGGATTATCGGGCTCGTCCTGCTTCTCGGCGCGGCCCTCGCGGCCTGGGTGGTCGAGGGGCGGCGCAGGGCGTAACCCGCCCCGCCCTCTCGAAGCGCACTCAGATGCACCGCCCGCCATCGACCTCGAGCACGGCGCCCGTGATCATGTCGGCCTCGTCGGAACACAGGAAGAGCGCCGCATTGGCGATGTCGCGCGGCGTCGAGAACCGGCCCCAGGGAATCGTCGCGACGAAGGCCGCGCGCCGCTCCGGCGTATCCTCGCCCATGAAGGTGGCGAGCAGCGGCGTGTCGCCGGCGACGGGCGCGAGGGCGTTGACCCGGATGCGCTCCGGCGCGAGCTCAACCGCCATGGACTTCGAGAGCAGGTTCACCGCCCCCTTGGAGGCGTTGTACCAGGTCAGGCCCGGACGCGGCCGCAGGCCCGCCGTCGAGCCGATATTGAGGATCGATCCCCCCGCGCCCTGGCGCAGATGCGGCACCGTGGCGAGGGTCATGTTGTAGATCGACTTCACGTTGACGGCGAAGACGCGGTCGAACTCCTCCTCGGTGACATCGAGCATCGGCTTGTTGCGGTGGCTGGTGCCCGCATTGTTGACCACGATGTCGAGCCGGCCGAAGCTTTCGATCACCGCCTCGACGGCGCGGTTGACGTCTGCGCGATCGGCGACGTCGCAGCGCAGGGCGACGGCGTTTCCGCCGATCTGGCCCGCGGCGGCGATCGCCGCCTGTTCGTCGAGATCGAGCAGGGCGACGCGCGCGCCGTCGCGGGCGAAGGTTTCGGCGATCCCGAATCCGAAGCCGCGCGCGGCCCCCGTGACGATTGCAGTACGGTCCAGAAGGCGCATGTCACTCTCCCATATCCTGTTTTTCTACGCCGTTTCTGACGGGTTCGGGAGGGACGGTCCAGACGCGCCCGCGCACAGGACCGACGGCAGGATGCGCGTGCGCACCGGCGGCGGCTGATTCTTCAAGACCGGAGATACGGGTGTGGAATGGTGGGCGCGACAGGGATTGAACCTGTGACCCTTCGCGTGTGAAGCGAATGCTCTCCCGCTGAGCTACGCGCCCTTAAGGCTCGCGTTACTATGTCGCCGGAAGCCGTCCGTCAAGCGCTTGTTTGCGGAGAACGCTGCGCGACGGATACTGGAAGTTAAGAGGCTTTGCCTTAAGACGTCGTTATGGATGGCGTCGCCGGCAAGCGCAGGCGCCGCCCCGCCCCCTTCCGGCTCGTCGAGTCACGTTCCGTCCGCACTTCTCGAGGATGTCATGCGTCGCATTATCACCGCCCTCTCCATCGCCCTCGGCGTCGCCACGATGCACGCTCCGGCCTCCGCCCAGTCGGACACCGGATGGATCAACCCCGCCGCCTATAGCGCCACCGGAAGCCTGTTCTCCTCGCCAATCCGGCGTCAGGAAGTGCGCTACGAAACCACGCACGCGCCGGGGACCATCGTCGTCGATACGAACGAGCGCCGCCTCTACCTCGTCCTGGAGAATGGCCGCGCCATCCGCTACGGCGTCGGCGTCGGCCGCCCCGGTTTCGAATGGGGCGGCGTGCAGCGCGTGAGCATGAAGCGCGAATGGCCGGACTGGCGTCCGCCCGCGCAGATGCTCCGCCGCCGTCCCGACCTCCCGCGCTACATGCCCGGCGGGGAGGACAATCCTCTCGGAGCCCGCGCCCTCTATCTGGGGAACACGCTCTACCGCATCCACGGCTCCAACGAGCCGGAGACCATCGGCGAGGCGGTCTCCTCCGGCTGCATCCGGATGACGAACGAAGACGTGATGGATCTCTACGATCGCGTGCAGGTCGGCGCGCGCGTGGTGGTTCTGCGCTGACGCTCAGCGGCGAAGGGGTTCTCGCGAGAGCCCCTTCGCGTCGAGTTCCGCAAGGTAGTTCCCCCAGCGCTCCGCCTGGTTCTCCCCCAGCCCGCGCAGATAGTCCCAGCCGTAGATCCCGGTGGAATGCATGTCATCGAAGACAATCTTCGCGGCGTAGTTCCCGACGGGCTCGACGCCGATGATCTCGACGTTCATCTTCCCCGGCACAGTCTTGCGCTCCGAGGGGCTATGGCCCTGCACCTCCGCCGAGGGGCTCGTGACGCGCAGGTACTCCGCGGGGAGCGCATAGGACCTGCCATCGTCGAAGGTGACGGTGAGCGTGCGCCGGTCACGCGAAACGCGCAGCTCCTCGGGCCAGGGCCGTTGATCAGTCATCGCCGTCCTCCACACTTCCAAGCGCCTCTTGACCGCCGGCAAACCGGTGATTGACGCGGGCGGGCGTAGCTTCCATCCTCGTGGCTTCCTATATTGGACAGAGGAAGCCGAGAGTCACGGTCGCGGATCGCATTCGACACAAGAATCGTCGGGCGCGCGGCCAAGGGCTCCAAGGGGAGTGAAGCGTCACATGATCAACTCCGAAATCGCGACCGCGCCCGTACAGGACCGGCCCCTCGTCGACCCGTTCGGACGCGCGATCAGCTATCTGCGCGTCTCCGTCACGGATCGCTGCGATTTCCGCTGCGTCTATTGCATGTCCGAGGACATGACCTTCCTGCCCAAGCGCGATCTGCTGAGCCTCGAGGAACTGGACCGCCTCTGCACCGTGTTCGTCGAACGGGGCGTGCGCAAGCTGCGCATCACCGGCGGCGAGCCGCTCGTGCGCCGCAACATCATGAGCCTCTTCGCGTCGATGCAGCGCCATCTCGAGAGCGGCGCGCTCGAGGAGATGACGCTCACGACGAATGGCTCGCAGCTCGCGAAATACGCCTCCGAGCTCGCCGGCTACGGCGTCAGGCGCATCAACGTGTCGATGGACACCCTCGACCCGGACAAGTTCAGGGCGATCACCCGCTGGGGCGACCTCGGCAAGGTCATGGAGGGGATTGACGCGGCGCAGGCGGCGGGCCTGCACGTCAAGATCAACGCCGTGGCGCTCAAGGGCGTCAACGAGGACGAGATCGTCCCGATGCTCGAATGGGCGCATGGCCGCGGGATGGACCTCACGCTCATCGAGGTCATGCCGCTGGGCGAGGTGGAGCCCGCGCGCATCGACCAGTTCCTCCCGCTTTCGCAAGTGCGCGCCTCGCTGATGGACCGCTTCACGCTGACCGACCTGCCCGATCGCACCGGCGGCCCTGCCCGCTACGTGAAGATCGAGGAAACCGGCGGGCGGCTCGGCTTCATCACGCCGATGACCCATAATTTCTGCGAGAGCTGCAACCGCGTGCGCCTGACCTGCACCGGGACCCTCTACATGTGCCTCGGCCAGGAGGACGCCGCAGATCTGCGCTCGCCGCTGCGCGCCTCCGAGGGCAACGAGCGGGTCATCGCGGCCATCGAGGAAGCCATCACCCGCAAGCCGAAAGGGCACGATTTCGTCATCGACCGCCGCCACAACCGCCCCGCCGTCGGCCGCCACATGAGCGTCACCGGCGGCTGAGCGAGCCAGAACACAAATGAAAGCGGTTTTGCGCTTTTCTCTCGCCTGCTGCGTGAAATAAGCTAAAAGCCGCCTGCAGATGTGTTGGATGCGAGGATCGGCGATGGTGAGAAACGGCATAACCGAGGCGATCGGGAACACGCCCCTGATCCGGTTGCGGCAGGCATCGGAACTGACCGGCTGCGAGATTCTCGGCAAGGCCGAATTCCTGAATCCCGGCCAGTCGGTCAAGGACCGCGCCGCGCTCGCCATCATTCGGGACGCGGAGGCGCGGGGCGCGCTGCGGCCTGGCGGCGTGATCGTGGAAGGCACCGCCGGCAATACCGGGATCGGCCTCGCCCTCGTCGGGAACGCGCTCGGCTATCGCACGGTCATCGTCATTCCCGAGACGCAGAGCCAGGAGAAGAAGGACATGCTCCGGCTCGCGGGAGCGGAACTCGTCGAGGTCCCGGCTGTCCCCTACGCCAACCCGAACAACTACGTGAAAGTCTCGGGCCGCCTCGCCGAGCGCCTTGCGCAGAGCGAACCGAACGGGGCGATCTGGGCTAACCAGTTCGACAATGTGACGAACCGGCAGGGCCACGTAGAGACAACGGGCCCCGAGATCTACGAACAGACGCAGGGCAAGGTCGACGGCTTCATCTGCGCGGTGGGGACCGGCGGCACGCTGGCGGGCGTCGGCATGGCGCTCAAGGAACGCAACCCCAAGATCAAGATCGGCCTCGCCGATCCGATGGGCGCGGCGCTCTATTCCTGGTATGCCCATGGCGAGCTGAAGGCTTCCGGGTCGTCGATCACGGAGGGGATCGGACAGGGGCGGATCACCGCCAATCTGGAGGGCGCGCCGGTCGACATCCCGTTCCAGATCCCGGACGAAGAGGCGCTGCCGATCGTCTTCGATCTGCTCGAGCACGAGGGCCTGTGCCTCGGCGGTTCCTCCGGGATCAACGTCGCCGGGGCAATCCGGCTTGCCCGCGAACTCGGCCCCGGCCATACCATCGTGACCATTCTCTGCGACTATGGCACGCGCTACCAGTCGAAGCTGTTCAACCCCGCCTTCCTGCGCGAGAAGAACCTGCCCGTCCCCGGCTGGCTGGAGCGCAGCGTGGGAATCGATCCCGGGCTCGTCTGATTCTCCCCCCGCTCAGTTCGACATGCGCAGGCGCGCGCGCAGCGCCGCGCGGATGTGCTCCGCCGCCTTGTCATAGGCGCGCTGCGCATCGCGGGCGCGCAGGGCGTCCAGGATGACGAGATGCTCCCGGTATGCGACGTCGGTTCGTCCGGGTTCGACGAAGGTGGTCTCGGGGAGCAGGGCGATGTTGTCCTGCAGGTCGTCGAGCGCCTGGCGGAGATACCGGTTTCGCGCCGCGTCATAGAGCCGCGCATGGAACATGCGGTTCACGCGGGCGGCGGCAATCGGGTCATCTGACGCGGCCCGGAATTCCTCGTTCAGCCGCTCCATGTTCTCGATCTCGACGGCGCTGGTCTGCCCGGCGGCGAAGCGGGCGGCCGCGCCCTCCATCTCCTCGCGCATCGCGTAGAGCTCGAGCACCTGCTGCATGTTTAGCGTCGCGACGGCGAGGCCGCGGCCCGCCGCCGCCTCGATGAGCCCCTTTTCCTGAAGCCGGCCGAGCGCTTCGCGAACCGGAGTCCGGCTCATGCCCAGGCGCGCGGCGACCTCCTCCTCGCGCAGGCGGTCACCCGGCTTGTAGAGGCCCTCGCGGATCGCCGAAAGGACGAGACGATAAGCGTTCTGGCCGCGCGTCCCGGCGGAATCGTCGTCTTCACTGTCTCGCATGCTCATGTTTTTGCTCTTAGCCGTTTCGGCGCAACTTCGCCATCTCTTCGTTGCAACCCTGCGCCGTTGATCAACCGTATGCAAACGTGTACAAAGCTCCCGCGCAACAAGGGAGAGACGCTTTGAGCAGGCAATGGGACGTGATCGTCGTGGGCGCGGGCAACGCCGCCTTCTGCGCGGCGCTGGCGGCGCGCGAAAAGGGGCTCAGCATCCTCATGCTGGAGCGGGCGCCGCAGGAGGAGAACGGTGGCAACAGCCGCTTCACCGCCGGAGCAATCCGCTTCGCCTATGACGGCGTCGACGACCTGAAGGCGATCATGCCCGATCTCACCGATGAAGAAATCGCCAACACCGATTTCGGCACCTATACCACCGACCAGTTCTTCGACGACATGTTCCGCGTGACGCGGTTCCGCACGGACCCGGAACTCTGCGAGCAGCTCGTGACCCGCTCCTTCGAGACGATGAAGTGGATGCAGGGCAAGGGGATCAGGTTCGCGCCGATCTATGGCCGACAGGCGTTCAAGATCGACGGCAAGTTCAAGTTCTGGGGCGGACTGACGGTCGAGGCCTGGGGCGGCGGGCCGGGCCTCGTCGACCAGGAGACGGCCATCGCCGAAAAGCAGGGGATCGAGATCCGCTACAACGCCCGCGCCCTCTCGCTGATCTATGACGGGCACGCGGTCAGGGGCGTGAAGGTCAAGCAGGGCAACGACATCTTCGATCTCGAGGCGAAGGCTGTGATCATCGCCGCCGGAGGATTCGAGTCGAACACGGAATGGCGCACGCGCTATCTCGGCCCGGGCTGGGAACTCGCCAGGGTGCGCGGCACCCGCTTCAATACCGGGGACGGCATCCGCATGGCGCTGGAGATCGGCGCCTCGCCCTTCGGCAACTGGTCGGGCTGCCACGCCGTCGGCTGGGACTACAACGCCCCCGAATTCGGCGATCTCACCGTCGGCGATAATTTCCAGAAGCACTCCTACCCGTTCGGGATCATGGTCAACGCGACGGGCCGCCGCTTCGTCGACGAGGGCGCGGATTTCCGCAACTACACCTACGCCAAGTACGGGCGCGTGATCCTCAACCAGCCGGACCAGTTCGCCTGGCAGATCTTCGACCAGAAGGTCGTTCATCTCCTGCGCGACGAGTACCGTATCAAGCGCGTGACGAAGGTGAGCGCGGACACGCTCGAGGAGCTTGCGACGAAGCTCGAGGGCGTCGATCCCAAGGCGTTTCTCGACGAGATCAGGCGCTACAACGAAGCTGTTCGGACCGACGTCCCATTCAACCCCAACGTCAAGGACGGACGGGGGACGGACGGGCTCGACATCCCCAAGACGAACTGGGCGAACACCATCGACCAGGGACCGTTCGAGGCCTATCAGGTGGGCTGCGGCATCACCTTCACCTTTGGCGGGTTGCGCGTCGACCCGGCCACGGCCCAGGTGATGGACACCGACCTGCAGCCGATCCCCGGCCTCTACGCCGCCGGCGAACTGGTGGGCGGCATCTTCTACTTCAACTATCCAGGGGGGACGGGGCTGATGTCCGGCTCCGTCTTCGGGAAGATCGCGGGAACCGCCGCCGGCGAGGCGCTTGCACCCTGATCCCGCCGGGGCGGCTGCGTGAAGGCGCGACCGCCCTATTCGGGGCGGCTCTGAAGCTTGACGAGGCGCGCCTCGAGTTCGTCGATGCGCTCGGCGAGCTTTTCGTTTTCCGTTCGGGCGGTGATCGCCATCTCCCGGACGGCCTCGAATTCCTCGCGGGTGACGACGTCCATGTCCTTGAGAAAACGCTCGGCCTGCGCCCTCAGGATTCCCTCGACCTCGCGCCGCGCGCCGCTCGCCGCGCCGGCGGCATCGGTGAACAGGCGGGAGAGATCGTCGAAAATGCGGTTCCCGGACTGGTTCATGATGTTACCTTCGTCTCTGGAGAGGGCCGGAGCAGCGTGCGCCGCCTGATCAGATTGTTATCTGGATACGATTTTCGGCCAAAGCAATGGTCTTGACGCGCCAATCGAGACAGTCCACCTCCTTCATGGACGCATCAAACAGCGAAAGCCTTGCAGCCTCATGCCTTTTCCCGAGATTGATCCCGTCGCCTTCTCCCTCGGGCCGCTGGTCGTGCGCTGGTACGCGCTCGCCTATATCGCCGGGCTCGTGGGCGGCTGGTATCTCGCCCGGAAGCTCGCCGCCGCGGGCGGGCTCTGGGGAAGTCTCGCCCGGCCGACAAAGGCGGATATCGACGATCTGCTCGTCTGGGTGGCCTTCGGGATCATCATCGGCGGGCGGCTCGGCTACGTGCTCTTCTACAATCTCGAGGGGTATCTGAGGCAGCCCTGGGAGATCCTCTTCATCTGGCGCGGGGGGATGTCGTTTCACGGCGGGCTTCTCGGCGCGATCGGCGCGGCCTTCCTGTTCGGCCGCTCGCGCGGACTTGCCGGACTCTCGGTGCTGGACATCATCGCCGTCTGCGCGCCGATCGGGCTGTTCTTCGGGCGCATCGCGAATTTCATCAACGGCGAACTGTGGGGCCGGGTCGCTCCCGACTTTCCCTACGCAGTGGTCTTTCCCCATGCGGGCCCGGACCCGCGCTACCCCTCGCAGCTCATCGAGGCGGGCACGCAGGGAATCCTCCTGTTCGTCGTCATGCTGGTCGCCGTGCGGCTGTTCGGCCTGCGGCGCCCGGGCATGATGGCCGGGATCTTTGGCGTCGGCTACGCGGCGGCGCGCATCTTCTCGGAGTTCTTCCGCGAGCCCGATCCGCAGCTCGGCTTCCTCGTCGGCGGCCTCACGATGGGAATGCTGCTCTCGATCCCGCTGGCGCTGGCGGGGATCGCCGCCATCGTGGCGGCGCGCCGGGGCTGGACGCGGCCCGGCGAGACGGGGACGAACGCCGCGTGAGCGCCCCTCGCCGCAAGAGCCCGCTCGGCCGGGAGATCGAACGGCTGATCGCGCTGGACGGCCCGATCACGGTCGAGCGCTACATGGCCATGTGCCTCGCCGACCCGAGATACGGCTACTACATGACCCGCGATCCGCTAGGGCTCGAGGGGGACTTCATCACCGCCCCGGAGATCAGCCAGATGTTCGGGGAGCTGATCGGCCTGTGGGCCGCCCAGGTCTGGATCGACATGGGGTCGCCATCCCGATTCCGGCTGATCGAGCTCGGCCCCGGTCGCGGCACGCTGATGGCCGACGCCCTGCGCGCGGTGCGCCTCGTCCCGGGCTTCCTCGAGGCGGCGCACCTCCATCTCGTCGAGACGAGCCCGATCCTCACGAAGAAGCAGCAGGCGGCCCTTGCCGCCGCCCCCGTCCCGGTCGCCTGGCACAAGGACTGGGCGGAGGTCGGGGACGGACCCGCGATCATCATCGCCAACGAGTTCTTCGACGCCCTGCCGGTGCGCCAGTTCGTGCGGGCGGAGGGCGGCTGGCGCGAGCGGCTGGTCGGGCTCGGCGATGACGGCGCCCTCGCCTTCGGTCTCGCGAGCGAGGCCACCCCGGAGATCACGGTCGCGGGGCGGGAGGGCGCGGTCCTCGAATGGCCGGCGACCGGTCTCGCGATCATGCGCGGCCTCTCGGAGCGGCTTGTCGCGCAGGGCGGCGCAGCCTTGATCATCGATTACGGCCATCTGCGCTCGGGGCTCGCCGACACGCTGCAGGCGGTCAGGAGCCACGCCTTCGCCGACGCCCTCGCCGAACCCGGCGAGGCCGATCTCACGGCCCATGTCGACTTCGCGCAGCTCGCTTCAGCCGCGCGTTCCGCCGGCGCACGGGTTCACGGGCCGACGACGCAGGGAGCGTTCCTGCGGGCGCTCGGGATCGCCGCTCGGGCAGCGGCGCTGGCGAAGGCCGCCCCCTCGCGCGAACAGGAAATCGCAGCCGCCCTCAAGCGCCTCTCCGGCGGCGGCGAGGAGGACATGGGCGAGTTGTTCAAGGTGATCGGCGTCAGCGCGCCACAAACGGGCGCCCTGCCCGGCTTTTCCTGAGAGGAGACGACATGCTGCTCGAAGCCCCCTCGCTGAGTGACCGCGACGGCGTCCGGCACGCCTTCTTCACGCGCCATGGCGGGCGTTCGACGGGAATCTATGCGAGCCTCAATGGCGGGATCGGCTCGGGCGACGAGCGTCCGAAGGTCATGGAGAACCGGGGGCTGATGGCCCGGCATCTCGGGGTGGCGGAGGACCGCTTTCTCAGTCTCTACCAGATCCACTCCCCGGAAGTCGTCGTCGCCGAGGAGCCTTGGGCGCATGCGGATCGGCCCAGGGCGGACGCGATGGTGACGCGCAAGCCGGGCCTCGCCCTCGCCATCGCCACGGCGGATTGCGGCCCCGTCCTCTTCGTCGATGCCCGCGCCGGGATCGTCGGGGCGGCCCATGCGGGCTGGCGCGGGGCGCTGGGAGGCGTGCTCGAGGCGACCATCGCTGCGATGGAGGGGCTAGGCGCCCGGCGATCTGACATCGCCTCCGTGCTCGGCCCCACGATCCGCCAGCCGAGCTACGAGGTCGGCCCGGAACTCCTCGACGCGTTCGTGGCGCAGGATCCCGCCAGCCGCCGCTTCTTCCGCGACGGCAAGGGCGATCGCGCCTTCTTCGATCTCCCCGGCTATATCGGGGCGCGGCTCGAGGCGTCGGGCATCGGCTCCTTCACGGACCTCGAGCGCTGCACCTATGCGGAAGACGACCTCTTCTACAGCTACCGCCGGGCGACGCACCGGGAGGAGCCGGATTACGGAAGGCTCATCTCCGCGATCACGCTCATTCCGTAATTCCGGCCACGTCCGGCGTTTCCCAGGCGAGGTGCTGCCCCCCGTCGATGGCGAGCATCTGCCCGGTGATGCTCCGCGCCCGCCAGAGAAAGACCACCGTGTCGGCGATTTCCTCAGGGGAAGGCCCGCGTTGAAGCGGCACGCTCTCAACCTGCTTGCGAAAATCGTCGTCCGCCTGGCGCGTGTTCGACAAGGTCGGGCCGGGGCCGATGCCATTGACCCGGAGTCGCGGGGCGAAAGCCTGCGCCATGGTCTGGGTCGCCGTGAAGAGCGCAGATTTCGTAAGCTGGTATGAAGCGAAGAGCGGCGTCGGCTTCCAGACCCGCTGGTCGATCATGTTGAGGACCATGCCCTCGGCGCCCTCGGGAAGCTGTTGCGCGAGCGCATTGGCGAGAAAGACCGGCGCGCGCAGGTTGATGGCGAAATGCCGGTCCCAGAGTTCGCGATCGAGCGCGTCGAAGGAATCGGGCTCGAATTCGGATGCGTTATTGACCAGGAGCGTCACCGGTCCGAGGGCGGCGGCGGCCTCGGGAAGGAGCCGCGCGACGGCATCCGCATCCCCGAGATCGGCCTGCACGATGCAGGCGCGCCCCCCATCCGCCTCGATCCGCGAGGCGAGCGCGGAGGCTTCGTCGCGCGAGCGCCCGTAATGAATCGCAACGGCGAAACCCTCACGCGCCAGCCGCTCGACGATGGCGCGGCCTATGCGCCGCGCCCCTCCGGTCACCAGAGCCACATCCATGGCATGCCCTCCCCGCGACGCATTGTGGAAAATACGTATACACGGGAAGGGCGGATGCAAAAAATCCTGGCGTTCCCGTCAGGCGGTCACGCGGGTTTTGGCGAAGGAGGGAACCTTCGCCTCGAAAGCCTCCATGAAGGCGACGAGTTTCGGCCGCCCGCCCTGCCATGAATCAGGGAAGCGGAGATCCATGTGGCCGAGCGCGCAGGCGAGCGAGATCGTGCCCGCGTCGATCTTTCCGGCGAAGCTGTCGGCGATCGATTCGGCGTAGTCGAGCGCCCGGTCGACCTTCGCGGTCTGGTAGGCGACCCATTTTTCCTCATGCCGGCTCGGATCGCGCCAGCGGCCCTCGTAGATGCGCAGGATGTTCGCGTCCATGATCCCGTCCGCAAGCGCCTGAAGCCGCAGGACGGGGAAGCGCGCCTCGCCCTGGGGCAGGATCTTCCCGCCGCCCGCCAGATGGTCCAGATATTCGACGATGACCCGCGAATCGTAATAGGTCTCCCCCGAATCGAGGATCAGGACCGGGATCTTGCCCAGGGGGTTCTGCTGGCGCAGGGGGTCGCTCGCATCGGTCGTGTCGGCCGTGATCACCTCGATCCTGTCGGAGAGGCCGAGAATGTCGGCGGCGATCTTGACCTTGCGCCCGAAAGGCGACGGCGGCGACGTGCGAAGGATCATGGTGTCGTTCCCCTTGTTCGTTTCCCGTCCTTGAGTATCGCCGCAACCGCGCCGCAGCCAAGAGCCGCGAAGACGCATATAGAAATGGTCATCAGGCGCGGGCGGCGGATCTCCGCAAATGATGCGCGAGGCCTTGCCCATCGCCGCCCACCTTGCGACAACTCGCCTGTGCTTCCAGGGAGGATCATCGCCATGCATGCCGGCCCCGTGAACGAGGAGGAAGGGTGGCGCGCGCTGTCGATCGCGGCCGCGGACGGGCTGATGCTGCACGCCCGCGACTACGGCCCCCTCTCGTCCCCCGCCCTCCCCGTGGTCTGTCTCCCCGGCCTGGCGCGGACTGCCTTCGACTTCCACGACCTCGCCCTCGCGCTCTCACGCGACGCCAGGACGCCCCGGCGTGTCCTCGCGCTGGACTATCGCGGACGGGGCAGTTCGGAATGGGACCGGGACTGGCGCAACTACGACGTCACGATCGAACTCGGGGACGTGCTTCAGGTTCTCACGGCGACCGGTGTGCACGAGGCGATCTTCGTCGGCACCTCGCGCGGCGGACTGATCACGATGGCGCTCGGGGCGGCGCGGCCGGCGGCCATCCGGGGGGTCGTGATGAACGATATCGGGCCGGTGATCGACGCCAAGGGCCTCCTGCGCATACGCGGCTATGTCGGCAAGCTTCCCAAGCCACGCAATTATCTTGACGGCGTCCAGATTCTCAGGACGCTCTCCGACAAGCAGTTTCCCGCTCTCTCCGAGCAGTCCTGGATGAAGCTCGCGCGCGGGACCTGGATCGAAAAGGACGGGAAACTGGCGCCGGCCTATGATCCCAACCTGCTCAAGGGCCTCGAGCAACTCGACCTCGAGCAGCCCCTCCCGCCGCTCTGGCCGCTCTTCGAGGCCCTCTCGCATGTCCCGGTCCTCGCCCTGCGGGGCGAGCATTCCGACATCCTCGGCCCCCAGACGCTCTCGGACATGGAGCGGCGTCACCCGCGCCTCGAAAGCATGATCGTGGAGGGGCAGGGTCACGCTCCGCTGCTCGAGGGGCCAGTCAACGACCGGATCGCCGCCTTCATCGCCGCCCTTGAGGCCCCGGCTCCCGAGCCGGCGCTGCCGCGCGCCTCCGCATTCGGCGCGAGCGTCGCGACCTGAGCCGGACTAGGCGCCGCGCCGCGCGAGATCGCGCATCGCCTCGCGATAGCTCGGGAAGGCGATGTCGACGCCAAGTTCCTCGCGTATCAGGCGGTTCGAGACGCGCTTGCACTCCCCGTAGAAACTGCGCCCCATCGGGGACAGATCGGCCTCCTCGAAGGAAATTTCCGGCGGCGGCGGCACGCCGATGAGATCGGCGGCGAAGCCGACGACGTCCTGCGGCGGGGCTGGCTCGTCGTCGCAGACATTGTAGATGGCTCCCGCGCGCGGCTTCTCCATCGAGGCGATAAGCGTGCGCGCGATATCCTCGACATGGATGCGGTTGAAGACCTGCCCCGGCTTGACGATGCGGCGCGCCGTCCCGGCCCGGAGCTGGCGGATCGCATTGCGGCCTGGGCCGTATATGCCCGCGAGCCTGAAGACCTGGACCGGCTTTCGCGTCCGCTCGCCGAATTCGAGCCATTCCCGCTCGGCGGCGACGCGCTCCCGGGAGCGCCTGCTGACCGGCGCGACGGGGGTCGCCTCGTCGATCCACGCCCCCCCATGATCGCCATAGACGCCGACGGTGGAGAGGTAGCCGATCCAGCCGAGGCGCGGCGAAGCGGCGATCGCATCCGCATGGGCGGCAAGGACGGGGTCGCCGCTTTCGCCGGGCGCGATGGAGACGACGAGCGCATCCGACTCGCGCAAGTCGCTTGCGATCGCTTCCTCTCCGCCCGACGCGTCGAAGAGGCGCGTCGTGATCCCCCGAGCCTCCAGCCGCTCACGCTTTTCCGCGGAGCGCGTCGTGCCGGTGATACGCTCGAAACGGTCGGCATAGGCTGTCACGAGATGCAGTGCACTGAATCCAAGACCGAAACAGAACAGGTTCATGCAGTTCCCTTCCCTGCAAGCGCGAGGCCCCATTCGGCGGCGACATCCGGATCGCGCTCATTCGAACGGCGGCCTGCGGCGAGCGTGGCGAGACGCTCGGGGGCGAGCCGCGCCAGCGCCCAGATCGCCATGGCGCGCACCAGCGGCGACGCGTCGTCGAGCGCCGCCGCCGCCGCCTCGGCGAGGGCGGGATCGCCCGAATTCCCGATCGCGATCATCACGTTGCGAACGAAGCGGTCGCGCCCGGTGCGCTTGATCGGCGTCCCCGCAAACCGCGCCCGGAAGGCGGCGTCATCAAGGCGGGCGAGTTCGGCGAGCGGGAGCGCCGCGAGATCCTCGCGCTGGCGCAGCTTCGCCTCGCGCCCGGCTTGCGCGAACTTGTTCCAGGGGCAGACCGCCAGGCAATCGTCGCAGCCATAGACGCGGTTTCCGATGCCGGGGCGCAGCTCGCGCGCGATGTGGCCCTTGTGCTCGATCGTCAGATACGAGATGCAGCGGCGCGAATCGAGCTGATAGGGAGCGGGAAACGCATCGGTGGGGCAGATATCGAGGCAGCGGCGGCAGGAACCGCAATGATCCGTCTCGGGGGCGTCGGCGGGCAGCTCCGCCGTGGTGAAGATCGCGCCGAGGAAGAGCCAGTTGCCGAGCTCCCGCGACACCAGCACCGTGTGCTTGCCCTGCCAGCCGATCCCCGCCGCCTGAGCGAGGGGCTTCTCCATCACCGGCGCCGTGTCGACGAAGACCTTCACATCCGCCCCCGCGCGGGTCGCAAGGAAGCCGGCGAGCTCCTTGAGCCTGCCCTTGATCACGTCGTGGTAGTCCCGGTTGCGGGCATAGACGGAGATCGTCGCGCGGTCGCGCTGGCCGAGGGTCGCGAGCGGGTCCGTCCCGGGGCCGTAATTCATCCCCAGCATGATCACGCTGCGGACCTCCGGCCATAATGCGCGCGGATCGGCGCGCCTTGCCGCCGTCTCCTCCATCCAGTCCATGGAGCCCTGATAGCCCCTGTCGAGCCAGTCGCGCAGACGCCCGGGCGCTTCCGCGAGCCCATCGGGCCGGGCGACGCGAAGCACGTCGAACCCCAGCGCCCGCGCCCGCTCCGCGAGCGCCCGCTTCATGCGTTCGGCGCTCAGAAGTCCAGATTCGCGTAGTGATCCGTCGGAGCCATCCCCGCGACGCGATCCGCCAGAAGCGCGCGGAAGGACGGCCGGCTCTTCACCCGCGCGTACCAGATCTTCGCCTGTTCGTCCTCGCCCCATGGCGCATCGCCCAGATAATCGACACAGGAGAGATGGGCCGCCGCCGCGAGATCCGCAAAGCTGAGTTCGTCGCCGGCGAGCCATTTCCGCTTGGCGATCAGATAGCCCACATAGCGCAAATGGTAACGCACATTCGCGCGAGCCGCGCGGATCGCGTTCATTTCCGGCGGGCCGCCGCCGGCGCCGGGGGGAATGAAGCGCTTGTAGACCTTCTCGTTGACGAGGTAGCCGGTGACCTCGTCATGCAGCTTGCCAAGGAACCAGGCGAGCAGGCGGCGCACCTCGACGCGCTCCGCGAGACCGCCCGGCATCAGGCGCTTGCCCTCGGCCTTCGGCCCGTAGGCCTCGTCTAGATATTCGGCGATCGTGAGCGCGCCGGGAACGACAAGCCCATCATTCTCGCCGCCCTCCTCGACGAAGACCGGCGTGAGGCCGGCGGGATCAAGGGCGAGGAATTCAGCGCGGCGCTCCCAGGGCCGCTCCTCCACCAGATCGAGTTCGATCCCCATCTCGGCGCAGACGAGCCGGATGAAGCGGGAATGGGGGCAGAGAGGGTAGTGGTGGAGTTTTGCCATCTTCTTGGGAACGCGCGGAAACAGGGCAAGATTAAGGCTTTGAAAAGTTTAATTACCGGTAACCACTTCATCGTGGCGCCTGTCGCATTACGAGGCTATTCATCTCCGCGCCGGCGCTTCCGCCGGATTCGCCACGGAAAGAAGCCGCATGTCTCCTGAAGAGGCGCTCAAAGCCCTTTTTCTCGGAATTCTCGAGGGAGCGACCGAGTTCATCCCGGTCTCTTCCACAGGCCACCTGATCCTGCTTCAATCAATTTTCGGGCTGGACGGGGAGGCCGACAAGACCTTCGCGATCCTGATCCAGTTCGGGGCGATCCTTGCGCTCCTCTCGGCCTATTTCGCGCGGCTCTGGGTGATCGCAACCGCGCTGCCCTATGATCCGAAGGCGCGGCGCTTCGTGATCGGCGTTGTCCTTGCCTTCCTGCCGGCGGCCGTGATCGGCGTGCTGGCGCGCGATTTCATCCTCGGCGTGCTCTTCGATCCGCGCGTCGTGTGCACGACGCTCATCGTCGGCGGCGTCATCCTGCTCTGGGTCGACCGCCTGAAGATCGAGACGCGCCACGAGGAGGCGACGCGCTTCCCGCTCTCGATGTACTTCAAGATCGGCGTGATCCAGTGCCTCGCGATGATTCCCGGCGTCTCCCGCTCGGGCGCGACCATTGTCGGCGCCATGCTGATGGGATCCAGCAAGCGCGCAGCGGCGGAATTCTCCTTCTTCCTCGCCATGCCGACCATGGCCGGCGCGTTCACCTATGAGCTGGCCAAGAGCTACGGCGATCTCGCCTTCAACGACGTGGCAATGATCACGATCGGCTTCGTCTCGGCCTTCTTCGCCGGGCTCTTTGTCGTGAAGAAGCTGCTCGACTACGTCTCCCGGCACGGCTTCGCACTGTTTGCCTGGTGGCGGATCATCGTCGGGTCTCTGGGCTTCATCGGACTGATGATCTTCGCCTGAGGCTTCCTCACGCCTCCTTGCGCCGCTGGATCGTCTCGCAGACGAGCCGCGCCGCGCGCCCGCTCGGCGTCTCCTCGCCGATGCTCATGGCCTCGTCGAGCCGCGCGAAGGCCTCCTCCTGGCGGGTTCGCTCCTCGCCCGGCCTCGTGATCGCCCCGAGCGCGCCGGCAAGCGCCTGCGGATTGCAGTCGTCCTGGATGAACTCGCGGATGACCTTCTCCCCGAGAATCAGATTCACGAGCACGATCGTGTCGACCGTGATCAGATGCTTGAGCTGCTCCTCAAGCCGGGAGACCTTGTAGGCGACGACCATGGGCACGCCCGCCAGCGCGAGCTCGAGGGTCACCGTCCCCGAGGCCGCGAGGGCCGCATGCGCCCGTCGGAAGGCGGCGAACTTCTCCTCCTCCCCCAGCACGATGCGAGGCCGCACCGGCCATTGCTCCGTGATGCGCGCAAGCTCCTGCGCGAGATGGGGCACGGCGGGAAGCGTGAGCGCGATCTCGCCCTTGTGGCTCTCCCTGAACAGCGCGAGCGCCTGCGCGAACGGCTCGGAGAGGCGGGCGATCTCGGAGCGCCGGCTTCCCGGAAGCACGAGCAGCTCGAGCGGCCCCTCCCCGAGCGGACGTCGCTCGCCGGGGGCCGGACGCAGGGCGTCGAGCCGTTCGATCAGGGGATGCCCCACATAGGTGCAGGGCGGGCCGCCGAGGCGGATATGCGCGTCCGGCTCGAAGGGCTTGAGGGCGAGGACGTGGTCGACATAGGCGCGCATCTTGCGCGCCCGGCCCGGCCGCCAGGCCCACACGGAAGGCGAGACGTAATTGACGATGGGAATGTCCGGCGCACGCTTGTGGACGCGCCTCGCCACCGGATGCGTGAAATCCGGGCTGTCGATGATCACGAGCGCGTCCGGGCGGCGGCGCACGACATCCGCCACGGTCTGGTAGACGCGCCGCACGATGCCCGGCAGCCGCGCGATCACGGGGAGTATTCCCATTACCGCGATGTCCGAGAGCGGGAACAGCGTCTCCAGCCCCTCCCGGGCCATGCGCCCGCCGCCGATGCCCGCGAAGGTCACCCTGTCGCTCCCGAGCCGCGCCTTGAGCGCCCGCATGAGCCCCGCGCCGAGCTGGTCCCCGGATTCCTCGCCGGCGACGAGATAGATCAGCAGCTTGTCGTCCGCGCTCACGAAGCCTCTCCCCCGCCCGCGTCGGGATCGGCGGCGGCGAGGAACAGCCCCAGCCGATCCGCCTCCGCGATCATGCGCTCGCGCTCGATGACGAGGGTCTGCCCCGCTCCGACCGCGATCCCCGCCAGTCCCGCCGCCGCAGCGCGCTGGACGGTGCGCGGCCCGACGGCAGGCAGGTCCACACGCTGCTCCTGTCCCCGCTTTGCCGATTTCACCAGGATCCCGTGCGAGGGTTTCACGCGCCCCAGAAGGCCGGTCGAGAGCGAGCGCACCCGCCGCAGCATCCGGTCCGTCCCCTCCGCGCCCTCGATCGCGGTGACGCGCTCTCCCGCGACGACAAGGGCCTGCCCGATATCATAGGGCGAGAGATCGCGAAGGCACTTGAAGCCGATGGCGATGGAATGCCGGGCGTCGGCATCCGGAGCGATGCTTCCGAGGATGCCGGCGGGAACGAGCAGCTCCGGCGCGATCTCGTGCGCGCCGAGGACCCGATGGCCATGCTCCTCGATCATGCCGATGACGGCCCGCAGCAGATGGTCGTCGCCGCGCGCCAGGAGCGTCTTCAGCTCTCGGGCGTTGCGGATCGCTGCGAGCGCGCCCATGAACGCTACCGGGCTCGGACGCGTCACCGCACCCGCGAGGACGACTCCGGAGGGTTTCCAGGCGTCGAGGAGCCTCAGCGCTCCCGCGACGTCGAGGATGTCGATTGCCGCGTCCGCGCGCAGGCGCATGGGACGGTCCGCGAAGCCGCGGATCGCAATGATGCGGCGCGCCCGCCCTTCCCGCTCCAGCGCCTCGGCGAGGATCACGGGCAGCGCGCCGCCTCCCGCGAGGATGACGACGAGCCCTGCTGCTCCGGTTTCCATGCCGCCTGCCGCCTATTCGCGCGGCGTGAGGATCGAGCGATCCCCGCCCTCGCGGATGAAGGCGAGGATCTCCTGGACCGTCGCGTGGTCGGGGTGGTCGGCGGCGACGTCGTCCATGCGCTCCTTGAGCGTCCCCTCATTGGCGAAGAGCAGCCGGTAGGCCCGCCGCAGCTCGTGGATCTTCTCCCGCGAGAAGCCCCGGCGCTTGAGGCCGATGATGTTGAGCCCCGCGAGCGCCGCGCGGTTTCCCATCGCCATCCCGTAGGGAATCACGTCCTTCTCGATCGCCGACATCCCCCCGATGAAGGCGTGCGCGCCGATCCTGACGAACTGGTGGATGCCGACGCCGCCGCCGAGGATCGCGAAGTCGCCGATATGGCAATGGCCGGCGAGCATCACCGTGTTCGAGAGAATGACGTTGTTGCCGATGCGGCAGTCATGCGCCACATGCGCATAGGCCAGGATGAAGCAGCGATCCCCGACCGCTGTGAGAAAGTCCCCGGCCTTCGTGCCGGCATGGACCGTCACGCTCTCGCGGATGATGCAATCCGCGCCTATGACGACGCGCGTCGGCTCACCGGCATATTTGAGATCCTGCGGCGCGTGGCCGATCGAGGCGAAGGGAAAGACCCGCGTGCGCGCGCCGATCGTCGTGTTTCCGGTAACGACGACATGGCTCAGCAATTCGCAGCCGTCTCCAAGGACCACTTCCGGCCCCACGAGGCAGAACGGGCCGATCCTGACGCCGCGGCCCAGCTGCGCGCCCGGCTCGACGATCGCGTTCGGATGGATCAGGGGCTGCCCTTCCGCATGGCTCATCCCGCCGCCCGTCATGGGGCCACCAGCATGGCGCTGATCTCCGCCTCGGCGACCACCTGGCCGTCGACCCTGGCCTCGCCGCGATACCACCACATGTTCCTGCGGTGGGCGGTCTTTGCCATGTGGTACTCGACCACATCTCCCGGGATGACGGGCTTGCGGAACTTGGCCTTGTCGATGGTCATGAAATAGACCTCCTTCGGCCGGAGGTTCTCCGCGATCTTCGACGCGACGCAGATGGCGCCCGCCGTCTGCGCCATGCCCTCGATCAAAAGGACGCCGGGGAAGATCGGACGCGAGGGGAAGTGGCCGGTGAACTGCGGCTCGTTGTAGGTCACGTTCTTGATGCCGATGCAGGAATTGTCCCCGTCGATGTCAATGATCCGGTCGACGAGAAGAAATGGATAACGGTGTGGCAGATATTCGAGAATTTTGACGATATCCGCCGATGCGAGATTCTGCGGCGTCTCTGACATGCGAGCGCTCCCCCTGCGAGCCGGCGGCTCCCGGCCCTCAACATTTACGAAGCCTGGTCTTCCCCGGGCGCGGTGACGTCTTTGGCCACTTTTCGCTGCGATGCAAGCGTTTTGAGCGTCGTGATCTCGCGAAACCAGTCCCGCACGGGCTTTGCCGGGGTTCCGCCCCAGCGCGCGCCGGGGGGAACGTCGCAATTGACGTTGCTCGAGGCGGCGATCTGCGCGCCAGCTCCGAGCCGCACATGTCCCACGATCCCGACCTGGCCTCCAAGCACAACGAAATCCTCAAGGGTCGTAGAGCCCGAGATCCCGGTCTGCGAGACGATGACGCAGTGGCGTCCGATCACCACGTTGTGCCCGATCTGGACGAGGTTGTCGATCTTCGTGCCCTCGCCGATCACAGTATCGCGGCTGGCGCCCCGGTCGATCGCGCTGTTCGCGCCGATCTCGACGTCATCCTGGATGATCACGCGACCGATCTGGGGGACCTTCGCGCGGCCCTTCGGACCCATGGCAAAACCGAACCCGTCCTGCCCGACCCGGACCCCCGGATGGAGGATGACGCGGTTGCCGAGGAGCGCGTTGAGGACCGTGACATGGGGGCCGATGGAGCAGTCGCGCCCGATCCGCACCTGCGGCCCGACGACAGCCCCGCTCGCGACGATGGTGCCGGCTCCGATCTCCGCGCCCGGCCCGATCACCGCGCCCGGATCGACAACGACGCCGTGTTCGAGGCGGGCGCTGGGATGGACGATGCTTCCCGGGGAAACGCCATCAGATCCAAAGACGGATTGCGGACGAAGAGCGCCGGGATAAAGGCGCCCAAGCAGCGTTGCGAAGAGCTGATAGGGCTGCCGCAGGATGAAGGCGACCGCCGAGGCGGGGACTGTCGCGGAAAATTTCGGCGATACCAGAACAACCCCGGCGCCGGTCGCCGCGAGCGCATCGGCGTATCTGGGATTGTCCATATAGGCCACATCGTCGGGCCCCGCCCTCTCGAGGGAAGCCGCCGAGGAGACCTCGCGATCGGGGTCCGCCCCCTCCGGGAGGGGGAGCGAAGCAAGTTCGGCGATCTCGCGAAGCGAGACCGCCGAAGCGCGCGAGAAAAATTCAGGTTCCGACATGGATCCCATCCTGCCGCCAAACCATGCGGCAGCACAAGCTGTGTGACGTCAGAAGGACGTCCCGCCGGAGAAGCGGAAGGCCTGGGTCCGGTCGCCGGTCGCCTTGGAGGTGGCGACGGCATAGTCGAACCGGATCGGGCCGAAGGGCGAGGTCCAGAGGAGGCCGGCGCCCACAGAAGAGCGAATTGCGCGGCTGTCGGCGACGGTAATCGTTCCGCTCGGGAACACCGTATTGCCCTCGTAACCGAAGAGCGTGCCGGCATCCGCGAAGACCGCGCCCTTCAGGCCAAGGGTGCGCGGCAGGAGGGGAATCGGGAACTGCACTTCCAGCGATCCGCCGAAATAGGTCGTTCCGCCCAGCGCGTTCGCCGCCGCATCGGCGTTGGACACGTCGCGCGGCCCGATGCCCGAACTGTCGAAGCCGCGCACCAGGGAGGGGCCCATGAAGAAATGATCGACGATTCGCAAGCTGCGACCGCCAATGCCACGGACATAGCCACCCTGCACACGGGCGATGCCGATCACGTCCTCGAACAGCTCATGATAGTAGCGCGCGTCGCCGGTAACCCGGAAGAACCGCGCATCGCCCCCGAGCCCGGCGATCTCGGGCCGCAATTCGGCGAAGATGCCCGAGGTCGGGTTCTGGAAATTGTCCAGCGAGTTGTAGGTGAAGGTCAGACCCGCCAGAGAAGTGATCGTGCGACCGGCCGATTCCTTGACCGCGAGCGAGGCTTCGCCGTCCGCGACGCAATTGCCGCCGGGGGACGTGTAGCCCGGGATCGGAACCGTGCAGTTGTTGAACGGCTGCTGGCGCGTGTTCGGGATCTTCAGATCCTGCTGGTAGAGCGAATAGCGCGTCGTGATCGAGAATTCTTCGGTCAGCGGGACGCCAAGCCTGAGCGTGCCGCCGGTCAGGCGGTTCTCGTAGCGCGCGTAGCTCGTCTCGTCAGAGAACTTCGAATAGAGGTCGATGCCCGCCGCGAGACGGTAGCCGAGGAAATAGGGCTCGGTGAAAGAGAAGTCGATGCCGTTCGAGCGCTCGCCGAGCTGCCCGGCGATGCGCACCGCCTGCCCGCGGCCCAGGAAGTTGTTCTCCGAAAGCGAAACCTCGCCGATGAAGCCGTCCGCCGTCGAATAGCCGCCCGCGATGGAGAACGAGCCCGTCGCCTTGTCCTCGACGTCGATATTGATGATCACCCGGTCCGGCGACATGCTCGGCTCGTTGCTGATCCGAACCGTCTCGAAGAAGCCGAGATTGTTCAGCCTGCGTTCCGCGCGGTCGAGAAGCACCTTGTTGTATGGGTCGCCTTCGCCGAGATCGAGCTCGCGCCGGATGACGTAGTCGCGCGTGCGGGTGTTCCCGCGGATGTTGATCCGCTCGATATAGACGCGCGGCCCCTCTTCCACCACGTAGGTGATGTCGACCGTGGCCGTCTCGACATTGCGGACGCCGACCGGGCGCACCTGCGCGAAGGCATAGCCACGACGGGAGACCTCGGTCGTCAGGTCGACGAGGGTGCGCTCGACCTCGGTCGCGTCATAGGTGCGGCCGGTGCGCGTGAGGACACGGCGCTGGAGCTCCGCGTTGTCGACATCAGGGATGCGGGAATCGACGGCGACGTTGCCGACGGTGTACTTCTGCCCTTCCTCGACCGAGATCGTGATGATGTAGCCGCCGCGCTCGTCGTCGAAATAGACGTCGGAAGACGTGATCTGGAAGTCGGCGTAGCCGCGGCGCAGGTAATAGCGACGGATGAGCTCGAGATCGGCGGCGAGACGATCCGGATCATAGACGTCCGTCGTCTTCAGCAGCGTCAGGATCCCACTTTCCTCCGACGTCATGATGTCGCGCAGGCGGCGGCTCGAGATCGCGTTGTTGCCGATGAATTCGATCGACTTGATGCCCGTGCGCGCACCCTCGTCCACGGTGAAGACGACATCGACACGGCCATTCGGGAGGTCCACGAGGCGCGACGTGACCCGCGCGAGAGCCCGGCCGGTGCGGCGGTAGATCTCGGTGATCCGCTGCAGATCCGCCTCGACCGTGGCGGGATTGTAGGGCGCATTGGCCCGCGTCTGGAGATCAGGGAGAAGCGCCTCGCTGCGCAGACGCCGGTTGCCTTCGAAAGCGACGCGATTGATGACCTGGTTCTCCGCCACCCGAACGACAGTCGTTCCGCCGCTGCGGGAGACACGGACATCGCTGAAGAAGCCGGTCGCGATCAGGTTGCGGCGCGCTTCCTCGGGGCTGCTGCCCACGACATAGGAGCGGATCGTCTCCGTATCGACCCGGCGGTTGCCCTCGACAACCACTTGCTGGGCGAAAGCCTCGGTGACCGAGAATGCCGCCATCAAGGTGGCGATCGCAATCGTCGTCCCTTTTGCCGATACGCCCCGGCGAGTCTTTTTCGTCGACATATATTGGCCCGTCTCGTTCTCGTGTGCCGCGGGTTGATCCCCGATGTTCGGTGGCGCAGGGCGCCAGCCGACCCTTCTGGTCTTATCCGCTTCTAGCGAAGTTCGGTGTCGTTGCAACAGCCGAGATCATCCCCAGACACGGATTTTTCACACGCGTTGCCTTCCAGTCACGTTAATTGGCTAAAATTTTAGGCGCTTAGGTTAACAATGTCATTCCACGTGACGAACAGCATGAGCATCAGCACGAGCGCCAGCCCGATTCGAAACCCGATCTCCTGCGCCTGGTCGCTGAGCGGCCGCCCCCGCGCCGCCTCGATCGCGTAGAACATCAGATGCCCGCCGTCGAGCATTGGGATCGGGAACAGATTGATGAAGCCGATCGATACGGATAGCAGCGCCGTCAGGCTGATCAGGCCGAGGAGGCCGCTGAAATTCGCCACGTCTCCCGAGACCTTCGCGATCCGGATGGGACCCGTGAGCTGATCAGCCGACTCGCGGCCCGTCACCAGCTTGCCGAGATAATCGATCGTGCGCTCGATGACGAAATACGTCTCGTAGAAACCCTGCCCCACCGCCTCGACCGGGCCGTACTCGATCTTCCGGAGAGCGCCTTCGTCATTGAGGGCCTGAAGGCCAAGGAGGCCCACGCGCTGGCGGCCCAGCGGCGTCTCCGTCTCGGTCCGGCGCGGCACGGCGACGAGCGTCTCGAGTGAACCATCGCGCTCGACGACGATCTCCAGCCTGTCGCCGGACGACGAGCTGACGAGCCGCTGCAGGTCCGAAAACCCCGTGATCGTTCGCCCCTCGACGGATACGATCAGGTCGCCGGGGCGGAAGCCCGCCGCTTCCGCGGCGCTGCCCTCGATCACCGTCCCCACACGGGGCTCCAGTACGTATTTGCCGCCGAAATAGGCAATGCCGGCGAAGATCAGAACGGCGAAGATGAAGTTGGCGACGGGGCCCGCAACCACGATGGCGGCGCGCTGCGCGACGGGCTTGTGGTGGAAGCTCTCCGCGCGCTCCCTGTCGCTCATGCGCGCCAGCTCATCCGCATCCGGCGAACTGGAGACGTTGAGATCGCCGGCAAACTTCACGTAGCCGCCAAGCGGCACGATCGACACCTTCCAGCGTGTGCCGTGCCTGTCGTTCCAGCCGAAGATCTCCGGCCCGAAACCGATTGAGAAAGCCTTCACCCCGACGCCGCACCAGCGCCCGACGAGGAAATGCCCCATCTCATGGACGAAGATCACGATCGCGAGAACGAAGATAAAGGGGAGCAGATAGCCGACGACCAGACCGTAGGTCGATCCCGCTAACAGGCCGAAAAAATCCATCTACTTCACTCCCGTGCGCCGACCGCCGCTCTCAATTTGCGCCGATACGTCCGCGTTGCAAGACTTCTCTTGTGAATGATCTTGAATCATGGTCAACAGCAAGCGCTTCCTCAACGGTGGCAGGCGCCCGGTTGTACCGTGCCGCAAGCCGTCCGCAGGCCTCTTCCACGGCCGCCGCGATGGCGAGAAACGCGATCCTGCCCTCGATGAATGCCCCGACGGCGACTTCGTTCGCCGCGTTGAGGATCGTCGGCTGCGCTCCGCCCTCGGCAAGCGCGGCCTGCGCCAGCCCAAGGCAGGGAAAGCGTTGCGTGTCCGGGCGCTCGAAGGTGAGGCTGCCGATCGTCGCGAGGTCGAGCGCGGGGGCCGCCAAAGCGAGACGGCCCGAAGCGGGCGCCAGCGAATTGATGATCGGGATGCGCATGTCCGGCGCCGCGAGCCCCGCCGTGATCGAGCCGTCCCGCCAGTAGACGAGGCCGTGGACGATCGACTGCGGGTGAACGAGGACGTCGAGGCGGCCCGCCTCCACCCCGAAGAGATGATGCGCCTCGATCAACTCGAGGCCCTTGTTCATCAGGGTCGCCGAATCAATCGTGATCTTTGCTCCCATGGACCAGTTCGGGTGCTTCAGGGCCTGCGCCGGGCTCGCCTGGGCGATCTCCTGTGCGCTCCATGTCCTAAACGGCCCGCCGGACGCCGTCAGCGTCAGCGTCGTGACATCCTCCATCCGTCCCGCGCAGAGCGCCTGCTGAAGCGCGTTGTGCTCCGAATCAACCGGAAGCACCGGGACGCCAAGCTCGCGCGCGCGCCGCATGAAGGCCTCGCCCGCGCTCACGAGCGATTCCTTGTTGGCGAGGGCGAGCGCCCTGCCCGGCCGGAGCGCCCGGAAGGTCGGCGCGAGGCCCGCCGCGCCGCTGATCGCCGCAAGGACGATATCCGCCTCGTGATCGACCGCATCCATCACCGCGCTCGCGCCCGCGCCATGCGCGATACCCGAGCCCGCAAGCGCATCGGCCAGTGCGGCGCCCCCGGCATCGTCCGCGAGGGCGGCGAATCGCGCATTGAGCTGCCGCGCAACCTCCGCCAGCGCCGCGGCGTCCCGCCCGCCGACCACCGCCGAGACCTCGAACGAGTCGGGATGGCCGGCGATCACGTCGACCGTCGATCGGCCGACCGAGCCGGTGACGCCGAGGATGGTTATCTTGCGCTTCATCGCCCGTTCCTGCCGCCGAAGGCGGCTTCATGCCGGCTGATCATAGATATCCCAGCGCCGAGGGAAAGATCATGATCAGGCCGACGAGCAGGCACACCGCGCAGAATGCATCGAGCCGATCGAGGACTCCGCCATGGCCGGGAATGAGATGGCTCGAATCTTTCGCGTGGAAATGCCGCTTGAGCGCCGATTCAGCGAGGTCGCCAAGTTGCCCCACCAGCGATGCAAGTGCCGACAACAAGGTCAGCGTCCCGAGACCAAGCGGGAGATTAGCGCCGAGCATCATGGCGAAGAGCCCCGCCAGCGCGCCTCCGAGCGTGCCTGCGACGAGGCCGCCGAAGAAGCCCGACCAGGTTTTTCCCGGGCTGACCGCCGGCCACAGCTTGGGCCCGCCCACCGCTCGCCCGGTGAAATACGCGGCGATGTCCGTCCCCCAGACAACGGCGAAGATCCAGATGATTCCGGCAAAGCCGAGAAGGGGATCGGACCGAACCGAGACCGGCACCACCACGACGACCGCAGCCGCAAGATAGCCGAGCCCGGCCCAGACGCGGTCGCTCCGATTCGTCCCGAACATCACGACGAGGACGCCGCCCGCGAGGACGATCGCCGCCAGAACGAGGGCGGGCCAGCCGGTGAGTTGTGCGAGAACATAGGCCGTCAGGCCGAGGGCCGCGGCGATCACCATCGGAATGCGCCGCGTCACGCCGGCCATCGTCACCCATTCGAGGAAACCCGCGACGCCTGCCGCGAGCCAGAGCAGGGCGAAGAGCACGCCGCCCATATAGGTGAAGACGAGCGCGACGGCGGCGAGGCCGAGCGCCGAGAGCAGGCGGATGCCGGTCTCGGTCCTGAAGAAGCCGCCCGACGGCTGCTCCGGATCGCGCGGCAGATGCCCGGCCATCAACGGGCCGCCTTCATGCTGAGCCCGCCATAGCGGCGGTCGCGCCGCGCGAAGGCGTCGAGGGCGGCGGCAAAGACCGCCCGGTCGAAATCCGGCCAGTACTCCGGCACGAACACGTATTCCGCGTAGGCCGACTGCCATGGCAGGAAGTTCGAGATCCGCTGCTCCCCGGAGGTCCGGATCACCAGATCGGGATCGGGAATGTCACGGGTGTCGAGGGCGTCGGAAAATCTTTCGACGGTGATGTCGCCGGGATCGATCTCTCCGGAGCGCACCTTTTCCGCCAGCGCCCGCGCGGCGCGCACGATCTCCTGCCTTCCGCCATAATTGAACGCGACGACGAGGGTCAGGCCCGTATTGTGCTTCGTTCGCTCCTCGGCGTCGATCAGCGCCTGGAGAATGTCGGAGGCGAGGCCGCCGCGGTCGCCGATCACCTTGACGCGCACGTTGCTCTTGTGCAGATCGGCGAGATCGGTGCGCACGAAACGCTTGAGCAGCCCCATCAGGTCGGACACCTCCTCCTCGGGACGCCGCCAGTTCTCGGAGGAGAAGGAGTAGATGGTCAGGTAGTCGATGCCGAACTCGCGGGCCAGCCGGACGCAGCGGCGCACGGCCTCGACGCCCCTGCGATGCCCCTCCAGCCGGGGCAGGCCCCGCTCCGCGGCCCAGCGGCCGTTTCCGTCCATGATGATGGCGACGTGCCGCGGCACGCCTTCCCCACCGGAGGAGAGCCGGGACAAATCCTCCTGGACAGCAAGGGCCGACGCGCCATTATCAGCAGGCATGAAGCCTCGTCTCCGTGATCGGTCGGATCATGCCGACGATCGTTGCAGGTCAGCCTAGACCTGCATGATTTCTTTTTCCTTGGCGACGAGCACCGAATCCACTTCGGCGACATGCTCGTCCGTCGCCTTCTGCACGAGGTCGGCCTGGCGCTTCTCGTCATCCTGACTCATCGCGCCATCCTTCTCCAGCTTCTTGAGAAGGTCGAGGCCGTCGCGGCGGACGTGGCGGATCGCGATGCGGGCTTCTTCCGCATATTTGTGCGCAACCTTCACCATTTCCTTGCGGCGCTGCTCGTTCATCTCGGGGATGCGGAGCCGGATGACCTGGCCCTCGGTCTGCGGGTTGAGGCCAAGATCGGAATCCCGGATCGCCTTTTCAACCGAGCCGACCATCCCGCGATCCCAGACCTGCACCGAAAGCAGCCGCGGCTCGGGGACCGAGACCGTGGCGACCTGGTTGATCGGCATCGCGGCCCCATAGGCGTCGACCTGGATCGGGTCGAGCAGGCTTGCGGATGCGCGTCCGGTGCGGAGGCCGCCCAGGTCGCTCTTGAGCGAATTGACGGCGCCGCGCATGCGCCGCTTGATGTCGTCGAGATCGAAATCTGTGGTCATCTCTCGTTCCTACGCCAACTTGCCTACGCCAACTTGATCTTTTCGATTACGCCGCCAGACGCTTCGTATCAAGGGGCAACAATGGTAGAGGGGGCGCTTCCCTCCAGAATGGCGGCGATGGAGCTCGGCGCATGCACGCTTCCGACGATGATCGGGAGCCGTCCGTCGCGGGCCAGGGCAAAGGCTGCGGTGTCCATCACCTTCAGGTCCCGGGCGATGGCCTCGTCATGCGTCAGGCGCTCGTAGCGCACGGCGTCGGGATGCGTCTTGGGATCGGCGGAATAGACCCCGTCCACCTGCGTCGCCTTGAGGACGGCGTCGCAGCGCAGCTCCGCCGCGCGCAGGACCGCCGAGGTATCCGTCGTGAAAAACGGATTGCCGGTGCCTCCGGCCAGGACCACGACCTGCCCCTTCTCCAGATGATGGAGCGCGGGCTGGCGCGCGTAGGTCTCGCAAATCGTCGGCATCGAGACGGCCGACATGGTCCGGGCCGAGACGCCGGCCGCGTTGAGCGCCGTCTCCAGCGCGAGCGAGTTCATCACGGTGGCGAGCATGCCCATCGAATCTGCGGTGGGCCGGTCGATCCAGCCGGCGGCGCTCATCCGCGCGCCCCGGATGATGTTGCCGCCGCCGATGACAAGGGCGATCTCGAATCCCAGGCGGGTCGCGCGCGCGATATCCTCGGCCAGGGCTGTGAGCGTCTGCGCGTCGAGCCAGAACCCGTCGGGGGCTTGCAGGGCTTCGCCCGACAGCTTCACCAGCACTCGCCGAAAAGACATCGTCATCGCCCGCCTCCCGAATTGAGCGCCGGCCCGCGCGGCCATCACCGCAAGCCAGCCGCCCGCCGATCACGCGCCTAACTTCCCGATCTCGCCCGCCGGGGCAACCCCAAAGGCGAAATAATCGGGCTCGCGGCGCACAAAAAAATCGAGGCGCCCTCCGGGGACGCCTCGATCACTGCGAGCAACGCTGGGGCAGCTGAAGTCAGCCCTTGACGCCGGCCTGGGCCGCGACTTCCGCGGCGAAGTCGCTCTCTTCCTTCTCGATGCCCTCGCCGAGGGCATAGCGGACGAAGCCGCCGATGGCGACCGGGGCGCCGGCCTTGCTCTCGGCCTCCTTGAGCACCTGCGCAACGGTCTTGGAGGGATCGTGCACGAAGGACTGGTCGAGCAGCGTCACTTCCTTGAGATACGACTTGATGCCGCTCTCGACGATCTTGGCCATCACATGATCAGGCTTGCCGGCGTTCTTCTCGCGAAGGATCGCCGACTCACGCTCGATCGTCTCCTGATCCACGCCCGAGGCGTCGACGGCGACGGGGTTGACCGCGGCGACGTGCATCGCGATCTGGCGGCCGAGGCTCGACAGGAATTCCTTGTCGCCCGCCGATTCCATGACGACGAGCACGCCGATCTTGCCGAGGCCGTCGGCGACCGCGTTGTGCATGTACGAGGCGACCACGCCCTCGCTCGCCTTCGCCTTCGCGACGCGGCGGAGGGTCATGTTCTCGCCGATCGTTGCGACGAGTTCCTTGACCTTCTCGGAGATCGAGACGGAGGAGCCCTTGTAGGGCGCGTTCTGGAGCGCCTCGAGCGAGCCGTCGGTCGCGATCGCGGCGACGGCGGATTCGCGGGCGAGTTCCTGGAACTGGTCGTTGCGGGCGACGAAGTCGGTCTCGGAATTCACCTCGACGATCGCGGCTTCCGGCCCGCGCGTCTCGATGGCGACGAGGCCCTCCGCAGCGACGCGGCCGGCCTTCTTCGCCGCCTTGGCGAGGCCCTTGGTGCGCAGCCAGTCGATCGCGGCCTCGATATCGCCGTCCGTCTCGCCGAGAGCGGCCTTGCAATCCATCATGCCTGCGCCGGTCTTTTCGCGCAGCTCCTTCACCATCGCCGCGGTGATGTTAGCCATGGCTCGTCCTTTCCTGATGATAAATGGAGCCCGGCGCTTCTTGCGAAGGACGCCGGGCTGAAACGTGGTCTCGAAGGCCCGCCGCCGCGCCGCAGGATCTGCGGTCGCCGCGACGGCGCGGCATCAGGCCGCGGCCGCTTCGAGCATCTGGCGCGCCTGCGCGACCCAGCCGTTCTGCTTGATCTTGCCGTTGAGCTTGAGGTCGGCGTCGAGCTTCTCGACATCGGCGTCGGTCATGGCGGCGATCTGCCAATAGTGGAAGATGCCGGCGTCGTTGAGCGTCGTCTCGAGCTCGGGACCAACGCCCGTGAGCTTGCTCATGTCGTCGGGCGCGCCGCGCGGAGCGGCGAGAAGCTCGAACGTGTCCGTCTGCTCGGAGGTCTCCGCCACCGGGAGCTCCTCGACAACCGGCGCCTCGGAAGCGCCGATATCGACGCCGATATCGCCCTGTCCGCGCGAGATGCCGTCAAGCGCGGCGCGGGCGATCAGGTCGCAATAGAGCGCGATGGCGCGGCCGGCATCGTCATTGGCCGGAACCGGGAAGGTGATGCCGTCGGGGTCGCAATTCGTGTCGACGACAGCCGCCACGGGAATGCCGAGGCGCTGCGCTTCCTTGATCGCGAGCTGCTCCTTGTTGGTGTCGATCACGAAGATCAGGTCGGGCACGCCACCCATGTCCTTGATGCCGCCGAGAGCCCGCTCAAGCTTTTCCTTCTCGCGGGCGAGCATCAGGCGCTCCTTCTTCGTCAGGCCCTGGCCGCCGCCGGCGAGAATCTCGTCGACCTTGCGCAGGCGCGAGATCGAGCCGGAGATCGTCTTCCAGTTGGTCAGCATGCCGCCGAGCCAGCGAGAATTGACGTAATACTGCGCGGAGCGCTTCGCGGCGTCCGCGACGGCTTCCTGCGCCTGGCGCTTGGTGCCGACGATGAGCACGCGCCCGCCCTTGGCGACCGTATCGCTGACCGCCTGAAGGGCGCGGTGCAGCATCGGCACGGTCTGCGCCAGGTCGATGACGTGGATGTTGTTGCGGGTGCCGAAAATGAAGGGGAGCATCTTCGGGTTCCAGCGGTGGGACTGGTGGCCGAAATGCGCGCCAGCTTCCAGCAGCTGCCGCATCGAGAAATCAGGAAGCGCCATGTCTATTCTCCGGTTGTGCCTCCGCGAAGCAGTGAACCGGCCTTCATCAGGCCAATCACCGGGCGTGCCCCGTCCCGTGACGAGGCTGGCTTCGCGTGTGTGATGGGCGGGCGTATAAGGGTTGGCGAGCGAAATTGCAAGCCTGTTGCGGCGCCGGGGAGCCGTTACCCCGCACCGCCGCCGCACTATCCCTCCAGCGGCTCGCTGCCGATGAGATCGATGCCGAAGCCGGAGAGTCCGACGAAGGCGCGGTTCGAGGTGGTCAGGTTGCGGATCGACCTCACGCCGAGATCGCGCAGGATCTGCGCTCCCAGCCCGACCTCGCGCCAGGTCCGCGTGCGCTCCGCCTCCGCCCCGCTCATGTCCTCCTTGTAGGAGGTGAGCGGCACGCCCGCCGTGCCCTCCCGCAGATAGACGAGGACGCCCCTGCCCTCCCCGGCGATCCGCGCCAGCGCCGAATCGATCACGCCGCCGCCCTGGAAGATGTCCCCGACGACATTCGCCCGATGCAGCCGCACCAGCACATCCGCGCCGTCCCCGATCGGCCCGTGGACGAGGGCGAAATGCTGGACCGGATCGAACGGCGTCGAATAGGCATAGGCCGTCATCTCGCCGTAGCGGGTCTCGACCTTGAAGCTCCCCAGCCGGTCGACCAGTTTTTCCCGGGCCTGGCGATAGGAGATCAGGTCGGCCACGGAAACGCGCCTGAGGTTGTGCGCCTCGGCGAAGGCGACGATCTGCTCGCCCTTCATCACCGTGCCGTCGTCATTGGCGAGTTCGCAGATCACGCCCACCGGGGGGAGCCCGGCCAGCCGGCACAGATCGACCGCCGCCTCGGTGTGGCCGGAGCGCATCAGCACGCCGCCATCCTTGGCGATCAGCGGGAAGACGTGGCCGGGCCGCACGAAATCCTCGGCGCCCATGTTCCCGTTCGCGAGGGCGCGGGCGGTATTGCAGCGCTGCTCGGCGGAAATTCCCGTCGTCAGCCCGTGCCGGACGTCGACCGAGACGGTGAAGGCCGTTCCCAGCGGGGCGTCGTTCGATGCCACCATCGGATCGAGCCGCAGCCGCCGCGCCTCGCTCGCCGTGACCGGCGCGCAGACAATGCCGCAGGTATTGCGGATGATGAAGGCCATCTTCTCGGGCGTGCAGAGCGAGGCGGCGACGATGAGATCGCCTTCGTTCTCGCGGTCGTCGTCATCGGTGACGATGACGATCTCGCCGGCGGCGAAGGCTTCGATGGCTTGCGTGACCGTGTTGGGCATCGGTTTCCTGCTCTTTCCTGATCCGGCGGACCGGTTCGCGTCCGGTCTCAGAGTGCCGCGCCGGGCGGCCACGGGCGCTCTTCGCCCACTTGGCCCCGATGGCGCAGATAATGGTCGGCAATGACGCAGGCCGCCATCGCCTCGCCGACCGGCACGGCGCGAATCCCGACGCAGGGATCGTGGCGCCCCTTCGTGAGGATGTCGGCCTCCGCATTGGCGCGGGTGACGGTCGCGCGGGGCGTGAGAATCGACGAGGTCGGCTTCACGGCGAATCGCGCGACGACGGGCTGGCCGGTCGAGATCCCGCCCAGGATCCCGCCCGCCTTGTTGCTTGTGAAGACGGGCCCCTGCGCGTTGCCGGGGCGCATCTCGTCGGCATTCTCCTCGCCCGTCAGCGCGGCCGCCTCGAAGCCCGCCCCGATCTCCACGCCCTTGACCGCGTTGATCGACATCAGCGCGCCGGCGAGATCGGCGTCGAGCTTCGCATAGACAGGAGCGCCGAGCCCCGGCGGCACGCCTTCGGCGACAACCTCGATGACAGCGCCGATCGACGAGCCGGACTTGCGGATGCCGTCCAGATACCCCTCGAAGAAGGCGGCGGCCTCGGCATCGGGACAGAAGAACGGGTTGCGCCCAACCTCCTCCCAGTCCCAGTTGTCGCGATTGATCCGGTGCGGCCCCATCTGGACGAGCGCGCCGCGCACGACGAGACCCGGGACGATCCGGCGCGCGATCGCCCCGGCCGCGACCCGCGACGCCGTCTCGCGGGCGGAGGAGCGCCCTCCGCCGCGATAGTCGCGCACGCCGTATTTCATGTCATAGGTGAAGTCCGCGTGTCCGGGCCGGTACTTGTCGCGGATGTCGGAATAATCCTTCGAGCGCTGGTCGACATTCTCGATCATCAGCGCGATCGGCGTCCCCGTGGTCACCTGCCCGCCCGTCCGCTCGTCCTCGAAGACGCCGGAGAGAATGCGCACCTGGTCCGGCTCGCGGCGCTGGGTGGTGAATCGCGACTGGCCCGGCCGGCGGCGATCGAGTTCCGCCTGTATGTCTGCCGCCGTGAGCGGGATGAGCGGCGGGCAGCCGTCGACCACGCAGCCGAGCGCCGGCCCGTGGCTCTCGCCAAAGGTCGTGACGCGGAAGAGATGGCCGAAGGTGTTGTGCGACATGAGACCAGCCGTTTCGTGAAGTCGCGGATATGTAAGGCGAAAGCGCGGGGCTGTCACTAGGTGCAAGCGAAGCTTGCTTTCAGCGCAAGGCCGTCTCGAGCAATTTCACCGCCGCCGCCCGGGCTTCGTCGGTAATGGTCGCGCCGGCGAGCATCCGGGCGATCTCCTCGCGCCGGGGATCGGCCTTGAGCGGAGCGACCTGCGTGGCGACGCGATCGGAACCCGTGACGGGCTCCTTGCTGATCAGGAAATGCCGCTCGGCGCGGGCCGCGACCTGCGGCGCATGCGTGACCGCCATGACCTGCGTCGCCCGCGCGAGGCGCGCCAGGCGCTGCCCGATCGCATCGGCGACCGCCCCGCCGACGCCGGTATCGATTTCGTCGAAGACGAGGGTCGGCGCGGAGCCCTTGTCGGCGAGGACGACCTTGAGGGCCAGCATGAAGCGCGACAACTCGCCCCCCGAGGCGACCTTCATCATCGGTCCCGGGCGCGTGCCGGGATTGGTCTGCGCCCAGAATTCGACCTTGTCGAAACCGTTGGCGTCCCGCGACGCCTCGTCGACATCGATCTGGGTGATGAACCGCGCGCGCTCCAGCTTCAGCGGCGGCAACTCGGCCTGCACCGCCGCGTCGAGGGCGGCCGCCGTCTCGGCCCGCTTCCGGCTGAGCGTCTGCGCGGCGCGGATGAAGGCGTCGTCCGCGGCGGCGACCCCGCGTTCAAGGGCCGCCAGTTGCTCCTCGCCCGCGTCGATCGCGGCGACATCCGCCGCGAATCGCTCGCGCAAGGCGGCGAGATCGTCGGCGGGAACGTCGTATTTGCGGGAAGCCGCGCGCAAGGCGAAAAGCCGCTCCTCGACGGATTCGAGCTCGCGCGGATCAAACTCCGCCTTGCGCAAGGCCTCTTCGAGCGCCGCCTTCGCCTCGTCGAGGGCGACCAGGACGCCGTCGAGGGTTCGCACCGATTCGTCGACGAGGCCCGGCGCCTGCGCGCCCCGCCGCTCCAGCTTGCGCAAGGCGGCGGAGATGACGGGCACGGGCGAGGCCTTGCCGTTGAGGATGTCGAAGGCCTCGTTGAGTTCGCCCGCGACCTTCTCCGCCTGCATCATGAGCTGCCGCCTGTCGGCAAGGGCGATCTCCTCGCCCTCCTGCGGCGCAAGCGCGGTCAGCTCCTCCACGGCATGGCGCAGGAAATCCGCCTCGCGGCGCGCGCTCTCGATGCGGGCGCGGTGCTCGTCGAGGGCGCGGCGCGCTTCACGATGGGCGCGTGCGGCGTTCGCCACGGCGGCGACATCGTCCTGCAGCCCGCCATAGGCGTCGAGGATGGCGCGATGCGTCGCCGGATCGATCATCGCCCGGTCGTCGTGCTGCCCGTGGATCTCGACAAGGGCGGAGCCGACGGCCCGCAGCACCTGGACGCTCACGGGCTGGTCGTTGACGAAGGCGCGGGTGCGGCCGTCCGCCATCTGCACCCGGCGCAGAATCAGGTCGCCCTCGGTATCGATATCCGCCTCGTCCGCGATCCGGCGCGCGCGATGGTCGCGCCCGATGTCGAAGACGGCGGTGATCTGGCCCTGCGTCTCGCCATGCCGCACGAGCGAGCCGTCCCCCCTTCCGCCGAGGGCGAGGGAAAAGGCGTCGAGCAGAATGGACTTGCCCGCCCCGGTCTCGCCCGTGAGCACGCTGAGCCCGCCGTCGAATTGCAGTTCGAGCCGGTCGATCAGGACGATGTCACGGATCGAGAGCTGGACGAGCATGTGGCGGGATCAGTTCAGGCCGACCGTACGCGTGAACCCGGCGAAGGCGCGGCTGATCCAGGAGCCGCGGTTCTCCCGCGGTTCGAGACCGCCGCTCTGGAGCAGGGTGTAGGCGTCCCGATACCAGGGGCTGTCGGGGAAGTTGTGGCCGAGCACGGCGGCGGCGGTCTGCGCCTCGTCGACGATGCCCATCGCGAAATAGGCCTCGGTCAGCCGCGACAGCGCCTCCTCGACGTGCCGCGTCGTCTGGTATTCGGCCACGACATTCCGGAAGCGGTTGATCGCGCCGGTATAATTGCGGCGCTCGAGGTAGTAGCGGCCGACCTCCATCTCCTTGCCGGCGATCTGGTCATAGGCGACCTGGATCTTGGCGCGCGCGTCGGCGACGTATTCCGAGCGCGGATAGCGGTCGATCAGCTCCTGGAGCGCGAGGATGGCGCGCCCCGTCTGCTCCTGGTCCCGCGTGATGTCCGGGATCTGGTTGTAGTAGGAGACAGCCAGGATGTACTGCGCATAAGCCGCGTCATCCGTCGCGGGGTAGAGCTGCAGGTAGCGCGTGGCGGCGCCGATCGCATCATCGTAGGCCCGCGCCTCGAAATTGGAGTAGGCGGTCATGATCAGCGCCCGGCGCGCCCATTCGGAATAGGGGTACTGCTTCTCGAGATCATCGAAGATCTCGGCGGCCCCGGCAGCATCGCCACTCTCGACCCGCGCAAGACCGCGATTGTACAGCTCCTCCGCCGGAACCTGCTCCACGATCTCCGGCTCGTAGGTCTCCGGACGGTCGAGAGGGTTGAGGGAAGCAAGGGTATCGCAGCCCGCGAGCCCGATCCCGAGCGCCACGATGAGAGCGGTACGAGCGGCGCAAGCCTTCGCGCCGGAAAACGCATTCGCGAAAGACATGCCCCGTCAAACCTCCGAATAATGAACGTCGCTCTCGACGCGCCGCCGAGGCTTTTACCTCAGCGACGGCGCGGACGCAAAGCATCATCGCGACCGGATCGCATTCCGTGCGCCGCAGGGAAGAAATACCGCCTCAGCGGAGCTCCGCGCCATAGGCTGCGGCGTTCAGCGGCATCGGGACCTCCCGGCGCCCCGTCAGCTCGACGATCTCGAAATTCGCGCGATCGGCGAACAAGGCCTCGAGCACCGCGAAGTTGAGACGGTGGCCGCCGCAATAGGAGCGGTAATTCCCAAGCAGCGGGTAGCCGGCAAGCGCCAGATCGCCGATGGCGTCGAGCAGCTTGTGGCGCACGAATTCATCTGCGTAGCGCAATCCCTCGGGATTGATCACGGCCTCGTCGCCGACGGCGACGGTGTTGTCGAGCGAGGCGCCGAGCGCGAAGCCCGCCTTCCACAGACGCTCGACGTCGCGCATGAAGCCGAAGGTGCGCGCGCGCGCTATGTCGCGGCGGAATGCGTCCGGAGCCAGTTCGTGGACCCAGCGCTGCCGCCCGATCACCTTCTCGGGGAAGTCGATCTCGACGTCGAGGCGCAGGCCGCCGTCGCGCGGCGTCAGCTCGGCAAACGAGCGTCCGTTATCGACCCGCACCGGACGCTTCACCCGCACAAACCGGCGCGGGGCTTCGGAGGCGACGGTGCCGACACTGTCGATGGCGTCGACGAACGGGGCGGCGCTGCCGTCGACGATGGGAAGCTCGGGACCGTCGATCTCGACAAGTACGTTGTCGATCCCCATGCCTGCCAGCGCGGCCATGAGATGCTCGATCGTAGCCACGCCGCCGGTCTCGCGATCCCCTACGACCGTGCAGAGCTCGGTGGCGCAGACATTGACATGGCGCGCGTCGATCAGGCGGTCGATGCCGGACGGGAGGCTGGTGCGCAGGAAGACGATGCCGTGATCGGCATCCGCGGGGTGAAGGACCATCTTCACGCTGTCGCCGGAGTGAACGCCGATCCCCGATACGATCGCCGACGACTTCAACGTGACCTGATGCGTCTGTTTCATTCGATCCACCTCGGCCAGAAGCCCGCTTCGGAAGTCTTCTGCTTCCGATTCAACGACGCCTGTCCGCTGTTTGCTGCCCCGGAACGCCGCGATAAAAAGCGCCGCGCTTCTTGTTTTGATGTGGCCGCACCATAATCGCCGCCCCATCTGAGGCCAAATCACGGTTTCTTTCGCTCTGTTACAAGATGCCGAAGCTGAACGACCGCGCGCAAGCCACTGAAAAACATGCGCTTTGAAATGCAGACGCCCCGGAGGTGAATCCGGGGCGGCGACGCTTGTTGCAAATCCTGGACGGCTCAGTTCGCCTGCCGGCGCAGGAAGGCCGGAATTTCGAGCTGATCGTCGTCGAGCAAACGATTCGGGGCCGGCGCCCGGCCGTGCGGATCGAGATTGCCCTGGGCCGGCTTGTAGCCCTGCGCCGGGGCGGCCTGCGGAGCCTGCGGGCGACGCGCATATTCCGCGTGGACGGGGGACATTGCCTGGCGCTGCGGCGCCGCCTCGGGGGCCGGATGAGCGGCAACCGGAGGCGCGACCGGAGCGGCGGGCGCAGGAGCAGGAGCAGGAGCAGGAGCCGGAGCAGGAGCGGCAGCCTGGACCGGCGGGGCCGCATGCTCCTCGCGGCGTCCGAAGCCGACCGTGGCGAGACGCTGCAGCAGGCCGACGCGCTTCTGCTCGCCATCGACCTCCCCGCGCTGGGCGCGGATCTGGTTCTGCGCAGGCATCGGAAGCTCGTCGACGCGCGGCATGCGCGGGTTGCGCATCACGCGCTCCGGCTGCGGAGGCATGAAGGGCCCGTCGTGCTGCTGCTCATGACGCACGTCCTGCGGATGAGCCTGCGCCGGAGCCGGGACGGGCGCGGCCGACATGGGCGCGCGGACCGCCTCGGCGACCGCGGCAACGAGCGCCGGCATCGGCTCGCGCGCCAACGGCTGCGCCGCGGGAAGGCGCGCCTCGTTCGAGCCGGAGGCCTGCGCGTCCGCGGGAGGCGTAGCTTGCGCCGGAGCGGGAGTTTCCCCAACCGACGGGGCGGCAGCCTGGGCCTGGGCGGGAGCCTGGGCCGGAGCCGGCGCCTGGGCGGGAGCCGGAGCCGGAGCCGCGGAAGTCCGGATATCCGGCTTCGCGGGTTCGACCAGCGAGCGCTGCGCCGCTGCCTGGGCGGCGCGGGCGCGCGCCTCGGCACGAAGCCGCTCGGCCACCTCGGCGATGCGCTGCTCCGTCGCGTTCACTTCGTCCGCTGCCGCCATGATTTCGTTATCGATGCCGGTGGCGACGACGGAGACCCGAATCACCCCCTCGAGGCCTTCGTCGAAGGTTGCGCCGAGGATGATGTTGGCTTCGGAATCGACCTCCTCGCGGATGCGGGTGGCGGCTTCGTCAACCTCGTACAGGGTGAGATCGGGACCGCCGGTGATCGAGATCAGCAGGCCGCGCGCCCCGCGCATCGACACGTCGTCGAGGAGCGGATTGGCGATCGCCGCCGCGGCGGCGGTCATGGCGCGGTTCTCGCCGCTGGCCTCGCCGGTCCCCATCATTGCCTTGCCCATGTTGCGCATGATGGCGCGCACGTCGGCGAAATCGAGGTTGATGAGGCCTTCCTTGACCATGAGGTCGGTGATGCAGGCGACACCGGAATAGAGAACCTGGTCAGCCATGGCGAAGGCGTCTGCGAAGGTCGTCTTCTCGTTGGCGACCCGGAACAGGTTCTGGTTCGGGATGACGATCAGAGTGTCGACGGACTGCTGAAGCTCCATGATGCCTGAATCGGCGAGACGCATGCGGCGCGCGCCCTCGAACTGGAACGGCTTGGTCACCACGCCGACCGTGAGGATGCCCATCTCGCGGGCGGTCCGGGCGATGACGGGAGCAGCGCCCGTGCCGGTGCCGCCGCCCATGCCCGCCGTGATGAAGGCCATGTGCGCGCCGGAGAGCTGGTCGCGAATCTCGTCGATCACCTCTTCCGCCGCCGCGCGCCCGACATCGGGTTGCGAGCCCGCCCCGAGGCCCTCCGTCACGGCGATGCCCATTTGGACGATGCGCTGCGACTTCGACGACATCAACGCCTGCGCGTCGGTGTTCGCCACCACGAAATCGACGCCCTGCAGCCCCGATTCGATCATGTTGTTGACCGCGTTGCCGCCGGCGCCGCCGACGCCAAAGACGGTGATATGCGGCTTGAGTTCCCGGATATCCGGAGCTTGCAGACTGATTGCCATGACCCTTAGCCCTCTTGTGGCCTGTTCCCGCGCCCAGGCGCCCCGGGGCGCCCCTGCTCATTTGCTCCGCATCGCCCGCCAAGGCCGTGCGGAGCCATTCGATCTAGAAACTGTCCCGCAACCAGCGGCCCACCCGCGAGAGGTAGCCGTCGGTTCCGGTTCCTGCGAAGAACCCGCCGCCGCGCATGTCGAAGAACTCCGCATGCGCCGTCTGCGGGTAGACGAGTAGCCCCACGGAAGCGGCGAAGGCGGGGCCTTTTGCTGCTTCCGGCAGACCTTTGATCCCGAGCGGACGGCCGATTCTCACCTGTCCTTCGAGGATACGGCCCGCCTGTTCTGGCAGGCCCGCGAGCTGACTGCCGCCTCCGGTCAGGACGAGCCGCCGACCCGGATGGGGCGGGAACCCGACCGCCGCGAGGCGATCGCGCGCGAGTTCGAGGATCTCCTCGATGCGCGGCTTGATGATTCGCACGAGATGCGATTTCGGAAGATGGCTGGCGACGTCGCGCTCGTCTTCGTCGACCTGCGGCACGGCGAAGAGATCGCGCTCGTCCGCGGGGCTCGACAGGGCCGAGCCGTGCAGCATCTTGAGACGCTCCGCCGCCGAGACCCGCGTCGTGAGGCCGCGCGCCACGTCCATCGTGACGTGATGGCCGCCCACCGCGAAGCCGTCCACATGGACGAGATGCCCGCCCTCGAAGACGGAGAAGCTCGTCGTGCCCCCGCCGAAATCGAGCACGATCGCGCCCATCTCCATCTCGTCATCCGCGAGGACGGACAGGCCCGCGGCGTAGGGCGCTGCGACGACCGCCTCGACCCCGAGATGACAGCGTTCGACGGCCAGCATCAGATTGCGCGCGGCCGCCGACTGGGCGCTGACCACGTGCAGGTCGACCCCGAGCTTCTCGCCGACCATCCCGGTCGGATCGTCGATATTCTTCTGCGAATCGAGGACGAAGCCGGTCGGCAGCGCGTGGAGCGCGATCCTGTCGCGGCTGACGCCCTCGGTGCCTGCGAGCCGCAGGACCCGATGCAGGTCGCTCTCGCTCACCGGCTCCCCGCGCACCGGAATCTCGGCCTGGAAGTGCTGCGAGCCGAGGCGCCCGCCGCTGAGCGTCAGGATCACGGACTGGATCTCGACCTTCGCCATCCGCTCCGCGGCGTGGACCGCCTGGCGGATCGAGGATTCGACCGCCTCCAGATCGACCACGGCCCCACCCTTGAGGCCCTGCGAGCGATGATGGCCGATCCCCACGACGCGGGCGAGATGCGTGCGCCGGCGGAGTGTCTCGACGCCCTCCCAGGGGTTCAATTCGGCAACGATGCAGACCACCTTGCTGGTGCCGATATCGAGAATCGACAAGGTCGCGCTCTTGCGCGCCGAAAGCGGCTTCAGACGCGGCGTCATGCCGTGCAGGGAACTCATGTACGCACCTCCCTGCCGCGCAAATGGCGCTTCTTGTTGGCTTCGTCCCGCGCCGCCTGCGCCTCGACGGTCAGGCGGACGACGACACGGTCCGCCATCCGCAGGTCGACCGCGATGACGTCCTTCTCCAGGAGCCCGTGGCGCTCCTCGAGCTCCACGAGGCGCTGGATCGCGCCCTTGGGATTGGTCTCGGGCAAGCGAACGTCCATCCCGTTGTCGAGCTTGAGCGTCCAGCGGCGTTCGGCGACGAGGGTTCCCGCGCGGATGCGCTGCGTCAGCGCCCCCGCCGAATCGATCAGGTCGAAATAATCCGCGAGGCGAAGATTGGCCGATTCGCCGACGACCAGCGGCAGCGCCACATAGCGCGGATCCGGCCGGAAGATGTCGATGACCTCGCCGTCGCGCGAGATCACGTAGACTTCGCCGTCGACCTGCCAGAGGGCGTAGGGCTCGCGCTCGACGAGGGAGATCACCACGCCGTCGGGGTAGAGCTTGCGCACCGAGGCGCTCTGCACCAGGGGCAGCGCCTCGAGCCCCTCGCGGGCGAGCGCCACGTCGAGGAAAGGCAAGGAAACCCGGGGCGATATGCCGGCCGCGCCGAGGATCTCGCCCTCGCGCAGCTGGATCAGGCCGGAAATGGAAATTTCATCGATGCCGAAGCCGAGGATCTTGGCCGCCACATGATGGGGCCGGCCATGCTCCTCGAAGAAGGCCTCGATCTGCCCCCCGGCGCTCATGCCGACGATTGTCGTCAGGCCGAGAAAACCGGCGAGGAGCCAGGTCCCGACGAATCGCGGAAGCTTGCGCTCGATCCGGGAGAAGAGGGAGCGCGGGCGGCGCTGCTCGCGGGGCCGGCGGAAGGGATTCGCGCCGAGGGCCAGCGACCCGATCGTCGCGGCGGAGGGGCGAAAGAGGGAGGCGGGGGAGGCTCCTGGAGCGAGAATCCCGTGGGAAACCGGCTTCGCCCCGGACGAGCGCGCCCGGGTGCGGGGTTCGGCCCCGACGCGCGCCGCCGCGCCGCCGGGAGACCCGGCAGTCAGCGGTTCAGAGAAGCGTCCTCCACCATCCATCGAACAAGCTCACCAAACGAATAGCCCGCATGGGCCGCCATTTCGGGCACCAGACTTGTCTCGGTCATGCCGGGCTGGGTGTTGACCTCGAGAGCGACGAGCTGGCCCGTTCCGCCGGGCGTGTCGTCGTATCGAAAGTCGGTGCGGCTGACGCCGCGGCACCCGAGACATTGATGCGCCGTTAACGCCAACTGTTGAATGTGTTGGTAAATATTCGGTTTAATTTCTGCCGGAAGGACGTGGATAGAGCCGCCTTTCGCATACTTTGCATCGTAGTCGTAGAAGAGGCCCGTCGCGGGCTTGATCTCGATGATGCCGAGGGCCTCGCCGCCCATCACCGCGCAGGTCAGTTCGCGCCCCGCAACGTATTGCTCCGCAAGGACTTCATCGCCATAGACCCAGTCGTCTCCGCTCAGTTCCTGGGGCGGGTGAGCGCGCTCCTCGCGCACGATGATCACGCCGAAGGAAGAGCCCTCCGCGACGGGTTTCACGACATAGGGCGGCGGCAGGACGTGACGCTTCGCCACGTCGAAGCGGTTAACGATTTTCCCCTGCGGGACCGGCACGCCGGCCGCCCGCATCACGTCCTTCGCCTTGTCCTTGTGCATGGCGAGGGCGGAGGCGAGGACCCCGGAATGGGTATAGGGGATGCGCAGGAATTCGAGCACGCCCTGGATTTTTCCGTCCTCCCCCATCGGCCCGTGAAGGGCGTTGAAGGCGACGTCGGGGCGCAGTTTCCCGAGATCGGAGACGATTTCAGGGGTTACGTCCAGGCGCGTCACCCGGTAGCCCTCGCGCTCCAGCGCATCGGCGCAGGCGCGCCCGGAATTCAGGCTGACCGGCCGTTCGGCTGACCAGCCGCCCATCAGGACCGCGACGTGCTTCATGACTACCCTCCGATTCGCGCCCGCTTCCCGGCCGGGGTTCACCCACCGGCGTCCGGGAGCCCTACCCGCCTGATCTCCCATTCGAGGCTCACGCCGCTCGTCTCGCGCACGCGCCGCCGCACTTCCTCGCCGAGCGATTCGATGTCGGCAGCCGTCGCAGCCCCGTGGTTGATCAGGAAATTGCAATGCAGTTCAGAGACTTGCGCATCGCCTATGCGCAGTCCGCGACAGCCGGCGGCGTCGATCAGCTCCCAGGCCTTGCGCCCAGGCGGGTTCTTGAAGGTCGAGCCGCCGGTGCGGGTATTCACCGGCTGGGTGGCGGAGCGCTGCTCGGTGATGGCGTTCATCTGCGCGAGGATCGCCGCCGAATCGCCCGGCGCGCCCTGAAGCAGCGCCTCGGTGAAGATGAGTTCGTCAGGCGCGCCGCAATGGCGGTAGCTGAAATCCATCCGCGCATGGTCGAGCCGATGGAGCCGACCCGCGCGATCGAGGGCGCGGGCCTCGACGAAGACGTCCTTCACCTCGCCGCCATAGGCCCCGCCATTCATGCGCAGGGCGCCGCCGATCGCGCCCGGTATCCCGCGCAGGAAGCTCAGCCCATCGATCCCGGCCTCGCCCGCCGCCCGCGCCACCTTGACGTCGGGGGCCCCCGCCCCCGCCCGCACGCGATGGCCATCCTCGATGGTGATTGCGCCGAACCCCTTGCCAAGGCGAATCAGCACACCGGGAACCCCGCCGTCGCGAATCAGCAGGTTCGAGCCGAGGCCGACGACAAGGCAGGGCATCTCCGCCGGGAGGCTTGCGAGAAAGAGCGCAAGATCCTCCTCGTCCGCCGGCGTGAACAGGAGTTGCGCGGGGCCGCCGGTGCGAAACCAGCAGAGCGGCGCCGCCGGCGCGTTCGCCCGCAAGTCGCCGCGCAGCCCGGGAGCGCGGTCGCGGATCCCGGCGGACAGGTCGGGGAACGCCATGCTCACGCTGCGGGCTCGGCAGATTGGGCGAGCTGGCCCGGAAGCGCGTAGGCCCATTGCGTGATGTTGCCCGCCCCGAGGAAGATGACGTAGTCGCCGGGCTTCGCGAGCCCGCGCACGATCTCGGGGATGTCCTCCGGCTTCTCGAGGGCGATCGCGTTGCGGTGCCCGCGCGTCTTCAATCCCATGACGAGCGCGTCACGATCGGCTCCCTCGATCGGCTCCTCGCCGGCGGCGTAGACGGGGGCGACGACGACGGTGTCGGCATCGTTGAAGCAGGTGCAGAAATCATTGAAGAGCGCCTTGAGGCGGGTGTAGCGGTGCGGCTGGACGATCGCGACCACCTTGCCCTCCGCCGAGGCGCGCGCGGCCTTGAGCACCGCCGTGATCTCGACGGGATGATGCCCGTAATCGTCGAAGATCACGGCCCCGTTCCATTCGCCCGTGCGGGTGAAGCGCCGCTTCACGCCGCCGAACCCCGCGAGCGCCTTGCGGATCGCATCCGGCTTCATGCCGAGCTCATAGGCGAGGGCAAGCGCCCCGACCGCGTTCAGCGCGTTGTGGTGCCCCGGCATCGGCATCACGAGGTCGGGAATCTCGACGCTCTCGCCGCGCTTGCGATCGTGGATGATCACGCGGAACCGGCTCACGCCGCCGGAGAGGTCGACGTCGAGCATGCGCACGTCGGCCTGCGGGTTCACCCCGTAGGTGATCACCCGCCGGTCCTCGATGCGCCCGACGAGGTCCTGCACCACCGGATGGTCGATGCACATCACCGCGAAGCCGTAGAAGGGGATGTTGTCGATGAAGGTGCGGAAGGCGTCCTTGATGGCGTCGAAGGTCTTGAAGTGATCGAGATGCTCGGGATCGATATTCGTGACGATGGCGTAATCGGAGGGCAGCTTGAGGAAGGTCCCGTCCGATTCGTCGGCCTCGACCACCATCCAGTCGCCATTGCCCATGCGGGCATTCGTGCCATAGGCGTTGATGATGCCCCCGTTGATCACGGTCGGGTCGAATCCCCCGCCCTCGAGCAGGGTGGCGACGATGGAGGTCGTCGTCGTCTTGCCATGGGTGCCGGCGATCGCGATGCTCGTCTTGAGACGCATCAGTTCCGCCAGCATCTCGGCCCGGCGCACGACCGGCAGGCGCATTTCGCGGGCGGCGACGAGTTCGGGATTATCGCGGCGGATCGCGGTCGAGACGACGACCACCTCCGCGTCCTTCACATTTTCCGCCGCATGGCCCGCAAAGGTCCTGATCCCCTTTTCGCGCAGCCGCTTGACGTTGTAGTTGTCCGCCGCCGCGTCGGAGCCCTGCACGGTGTAGCCGAGATTGTGCATCACCTCGGCGATGCCGGACATGCCGATGCCCCCGATTCCGATGAAATGGATGGGGCCGAGTTTGGGGGGCAGCTTCATCGCGTGTCTCTCAGGTCTGGGTCTGCGGCGCGACCCTGGCAAGCCGCATGACGAGCGCGGCGAGCTGTTCGGCCGCATCGGGAACCCCTGCGCTCTTGGCCGCCATGGCGGCTTTCGTCAAGCTGTCGGGGTCCTCGAAACGCGCCTGCAGTTCGGCTGCGAGCCGCGTCGGCGTAAAGTCGCTTTGTGGAAGCAAGAGGGCAGCGCCGATATCCGCCAGCATCCTGGCGTTGGCCGCCTGGTCCTGGTCGAGGGCGCCCGGAAGGGGGACGAGGATCGCGGGACGGCCGATCACGGCAAGTTCCGACACGGTCGACGCGCCCGAACGCGAGATGACAAGATGCGAGTCGGCGATCCGCTGCGGCAGGTCGAGGAAGAAGGGAGCGATCTCCACCTCCGCCCCGGTCCCGGCATAGGCGGCGCGCACCCGGTCGATATCCTCGTCGCGCGCCTGCTGGGTCACCACGATCCTGCGCAGGGATTCCGGCGGGAGTTGCGTCACGGCCTTCGGCACCACGTCCGCCATCACCTTCGCGCCCTGGCTGCCGCCGAAGACGAGGAGACGCAGCTTCGCTTGCGCCTCCAAGGCGGGATATGACGTCTTCGCCGCCTCGCGCACCGTGTCGCGAACCGGATTGCCCGTGCGCACCACCTTTCCGCCGGCGGAGCCTGGCACCCCCCGGACATCGGGAACGCTCGTCGCGACATGCGTGACGAAACGGGCGAGGAGCTTGTTGGCGCGACCGATCACGCCGTTCTGTTCATGGACGATCGTCGGCACGCGCAGGAGCGCCGCCGCCATCATGGGTGGAACCGTCGGATAGCCGCCGAAGCCGACCACCACCGCGGGCCGCTCGCGGCGAATCAGGCCTATGGCCGAGGCGAATCCCCGCCCGAGCTTGTTGAAGGCCATCAGGGTTTCCACCGGCGAGCGGCGCGAGGGCGTGGCGGATGTGACCTTGATCACCTTCTCGGCGGGGAACTTCTCCGCCATCGCGCCGATCCGCTCGTCGGTGACGAGTATCGTCCGCAGGCCAGCCTCGCGCAGGACGCCCGCCAGCGCCTGGGCCGGGAAGAGATGCCCGCCGGTCCCGCCGGCGCAGATCATGACGAGGGGAGGCTTCGTCATGCGCCCGCCGCCCTCGGTGCGTAGTCCCGCTCGAAAAGCTGCGAGCGCGGGCGCTTTCGCGTCAGGGCGATGAGAAAGCCCATCGCGAGGGCGAGCGACAGCAGGGACGAGCCGCCATAGGAGATGAAGGGCAGGGTCATGCCCTTCGCGGGGATGAGATGCACGTTCACCATCATGTTGATCGTGGCCTGGAGGCCGAACATCAGCAGCAGGCCCGCCACGGCAAGCCGCGAGAAGGTGTCTTCGTTCCGCCCGGCGAGAAGAAGGCCCCGGAGCACGATGAAGGCGTAGACCACGAGGATGACGAGGCACACCGCGATGCCGAATTCCTCCGCCGTGACGGCGAAGATGAAGTCGGTATGCGCGTCCGGCAGGATGCGCTTCACGGAGCCCTCCCCCGGCCCGCGCCCGAGCCAGCCGCCGCGCGCGAAGGAGGCGAGCGCGGCGTCGACCTGGAAGGTGTCGCCGGCATCCTTGTCGAGGAAGCGCTCGATGCGGTCGCGGACATGCGGCAGGAACTGGTAGGCCCCGAAGATTCCGAGCGCCCCCGCCGCACCGAGGCCCATCACCCAGAACCAGTGGAGCCCGGCGATAAAGAACATGCCGGCCCAGACGAGGGTGATGAGCATCGTCTGGCCGAAATCGGGCTGGAGAATCAGGGGGACGATCGTCATCGGCAGGAGGACGAGGGCGAGCAGCGCGCCCGGCATGTCGCGGCGGCGCGCACCCTCCGAGAAGGCCCAGGCGGCGAGGATCACGAAGGACGGCTTGACGAATTCGGAGGGCTGGAGGCCGATCCCGAAAAAGGAGATCCAGCGATGCGCGCCCTTGATCTCCGGCCCGTATTCAAGCGCGGCGAGGACGAGCGCCATGCCCGCGACATAGGTCAGGAGCGCGACCCGCCGCACCAGCCTCGGCGAGAGGAACGACACGAGAAAGAGCAGCCCCAGCGCCGGGACGAGGAACAGCGCCTGCCGGTTCACGAAATGAAAGGTCGGCAGCCCCAGCCGCGAGGCGACGGGCGGCCCGCCCGCCATGAGCAGGACGAGGCCGACGATCATCAGGATGCCGAGCGCCGCGAGGAGCGCCCGGTCGATCGTCCACCACCAGTCGCCGATAATGGAGCGTTGCGCGCGCGAGACCATGACTTCGACCTTCCAGAAAACGGAGCCGGGCGCGCGCCCCCTCGCGCGATTCCCGACCGCGCGATTGTGGTGAATGTCTGGTTAAGAGAGCCTTTAGCTTTTCGCCAGTGCTCTCACATATTCCCGGAAGCAGTCCCCGCGATGCTCGAAGCTGCGGAACTGGTCGAAGGAGGCGCAAGCAGGGGAGAACAGCACGACTGGCTCCTCCTCCCCGGAGCACCCGGCATCCTCGGCGGCGCGGCGCACGGCCACGTCCAGCGTCCCGCAATGCTCGAATGGCGCATGCCCTGAAAGCGTCGCCGCGAAATCGTCCGCTGCTTCTCCAATCAGATACGCCTTGGCGATGCGCGGAAAGAACGGCGCGAGCGGCGCGATCCCCCCGGCTTTCGGCTTGCCGCCGAGAATCCAGTGGACGCGCGGGAACGAGGCCAGCGCCCGCTCGGCCGAGTCGGCGTTCGTCGCCTTCGAATCGTTGATGAATAGGACCCCGCCGATCGTTCCGACCTGCTCCATCCGGTGCGGCAGGCCGGGGAAGGAGGGAAGCGCCTGCGCGATCATTTCGGGGGCGACGCCCGCGTGCCAGGCGGCGGCGCAGGCGAAGGCCGCGTTCTGGGCGTTGTGGCGACCGCGCAATGTGCCGATTCCCCCGATATCGCCGAGGACCAGCGCATCCACGATCTCCTCCCCGGCATTGCGCGCGACGATCGCGTCGCCATGCGCGAAGTAGCCCCAGCGCAGGTCCTTCCCGGCCGAGACGGGATAGACATCCGCCCCCGGGACCTGCGACAGCCGACGCCCGATCGCGTCGCTGAGTTCGTCATCCACGCCCACCAGGGCGAGCTTCGCCCGCGCGACGAGGCGCTCCTTGATCGATGCGTAGTTCTCCATCGTCCCGTGGCGGTCGAGGTGATCCGGGGAGATGTTCAGGAGAAGGCCGATCGTGGGGGCGAGCGAGGGGGAGAGGTCGATCTGGTAGGACGATGTCTCGATCACGTGGAAGCGGTCGGGCGCGGGCGGCGCGAGCGACAGGATCGCCTTGCCGATATTGCCGCCCATCTGCACGTCCAATCCGGCATGGGCGAGGATATGGGCGATCAGCGCCGTCGTGGTGGACTTGCCGTTGGTTCCGGTGATCGCGATGAAGGGCGCATCGGGCGCGAGCTTCGCCCGCTCGCGGCAGAAGAGCTCCACGTCCCCGATCACCTCGATCCCGGCCTCCTGCGCCTTGATGACGCTCCAGTGCGGCGCGGGATGCGTCAGCGGTACGCCCGGCGAGAGGATGAGGGCGCAAAAGCGCGACCAGTCCGCATCCGCGAGATCGGCGACGCCGACGCCCTGCGCGCGCGCAGCCGCCACGCGCTCGGCGTTGTCGTCGAAGGCCGAGACGATCGCCCCGCCGGCCTGGAGGCTGAGCGCGGTCGCGAGCCCCGAGCCGCCGAGGCCGAACAGGGCGACCTCACGGCCTGCGAAGACGGTCGAGGGGGTCATCTGATTATCTCAGCTTGAGCGTCGCGAGGCCGATCATGGCGAGCACGACCGAGATGATCCAGAAGCGGATCACGATCTGCGGCTCCGTCCAGCCCATCTGCTCGAAATGGTGGTGGATCGGGGCCATCTTGAACACGCGCTTGCCCGTGAGCTTGAACGAGGCGACCTGGATGATCACCGACGAGGCCTCGAGCACGAACAGGCCGCCCACGATGGCGAGCACGATTTCGTGCTTGGTCGCGACCGCGATCGTCCCCAGCATCCCGCCGAGCGCCAGCGATCCCGTATCGCCCATGAAGACCTGCGCGGGGGGCGCGTTGAACCAGAGGAAGCCGAGCCCCGCCCCGATCAGCGCGCCGCACATGACGGCGAGTTCGCCGGTTCCTGGCACGAAGTGGATCTGCAGATAATTGGCGAAGATCGCGTTGCCGACGAGATAGGCGATGAAGCCGAAGGTGGCCGTGGCGATCATGACGGGCACGATGGCGAGCCCGTCGAGCCCGTCGGTGAGGTTGACCGAATTCCCGCCCGCCACGATGACGAGCGCGCCGAAGGCGACATAGAACCAGCCGAAATCGATCAGCACGTCCTTGAGAAACGGCAGGGCCAGCTTGTTGGCCAGCGCCGGCGTCGCGACATAGGCGATGGCGATGCAGGCGGCGAGCGCGATCAGGCCTTCGATCAGGAGCCGCGAACGCCCGGAAAAGCCCTTGTGCGACTGCTTCGTCACCTTCAGGAAATCGTCATAGAAGCCGATCGCGCCGAAGCCGACCGTGACGAAGATGACAATCCAGACATAGGGATTGGTCAGGTTCGTCCAGAGCAGCGTCGAGACGAGCGCGCCCGCGAGGATCATGAGGCCGCCCATCGTGGGCGTGCCGCGCTTCGTCAGCAGATGCGATTGCGGCCCGTCCTCGCGGATAGGCTGGCCCTTGCCCTGCCGCAGGCGCAGATTGGCGATGATGGCGGGGCCGAACCAGAAGACGAAGAGAAAGGCCGTCGCCGTCGCCATCCCGGTCCGGAACGTGATGTAGCGCAACACGTTCAGGACGTTGACATAGGCGCTCAATTCAGTAAGCCACACCAGCACGTTCTATCCCTCCAGCGGGGCCTCGGCGGGCGCCTTGAAGCGCTCCTTGATGGCCTCGACGACGACTTCCATGCGGATGCCGCGCGATCCCTTGATCATCACGACGTCCCCGGCGCGCAGCGCCGAGGCCACCGTCGCCCGCAGATCGACGGCGGCATTCGCGTAGCCGCCGCGACGCTCCGGGGGAAGGGCCGAAATCAGATTTTTCATCAAGGGCCCCGCCGCAAAGACGAGATCGGTGCCATTCGCCGCGACGTCCGCCGCCAGCTCCCGATGCAGCCGCGGCCCATCCTCGCCCAGTTCCAGCATGTCGCCAAGGACCGCGATGCGCCTCCCGCGAAAGCCGATCTCCGTCTGGCCGAGCGTCTCGAGCGCCGCCCGGATCGAGGCGGGATTGGCATTGTAGCTCTCGTCGACGAGGGTGATCTCCCCGCCCGGCGCGCGCAGGATCGAGCGCTCGCCCCGTCCCGCAGGCGGGGTCATGTCCCCGAGGGCCAGCGCGGCGAGGGCGAGATCAAGGCCGAGCGCGTGGATCGCGGCGACCAGTCCGAGCGAATTCATGGCGATGTGGCGGCCGGGCATGCCGACCCGATAGGTCAGCGGCTGGCCGAAGACGGTAGCGTCGACGATCGTCATGTCGGGCTTCGGGATGATCCGCTCGGCGCGGATATCCGCGCCTTCCTTCTCTCCGAAGCTGACGATCCGCCCCGCATTCGACGCGAGCGCATGCATCTTCAACCGCTCGAAATAGGGATTGTCGCGATTGATGATCGCGAAGCCCCCCGGCTCGAGCCCGAGGAAGATCTCGGCCTTCGCGTCGGCGATCCCGGCGACGGAGTTGAAATGCTCGATATGCACCGCTTCCACAGTGGTGATGATCGCCACATGGGGCCTCACGAGGCGCGTGAGGGGAGCGATCTCGCCGGCGTGGTTCATGCCGATCTCGAAGACGCCGAAGGCGCAGTCGCGCGGCATCCGGGCGAGGGTCAGCGGAACGCCCCAGTGGTTGTTGTAGGACGCGGCCGAGGCATGCGTCTTGCCGCTGCGCGACAGGAGCAGCCGCATCGCCTCCTTTGAGCCCGTCTTGCCGACGGAGCCGGTGATCGCGATGATCTTCGCCCGCGACCGCGCCCGCGCCGCGCGCCCGAGGCGCTCCATGGCGGCAAGCGTATCCTCGACGACGAAGAGCGTACCCGATCCCGAGAATTCGTCGGCCCTGTCGGCCGCGACGACCGCGGCCGCCGCCCCCTTCTCCAGCGCCTGCCGCACGAAATCGTGTCCGTCGCGCGCCTCGCCGCGGATGGCGAAGAAGAGGTCGCCCGGACGCAGCGAACGCGTGTCGATCGATACGCCTTCGATTGCCTCCGGCAGGTCACCGACCAGTCGCGCCTCCAGCGCGCCGATGGCCTCTTCGCCGGTCCAGAGTGGGCTCGTCATGCGGCGGCCTCCGCAATGGCCGCGCGAACGGCCTCATGATCCGAAAACGGAAGGGTTCGTTCGCCCACGATCTGGCCCGTTTCATGGCCCTTGCCGGCGACGAGCAGGACATCGCCCGGCTGAAGCTCCGCGACCGCCGTCCGGATCGCGAGCGCCCGATCACCGATCTCGCGGGCCTGGGGCGCGCCGGCGAGGACCTGGGCGCGGATTGCGGCGGGATCCTCGCTGCGGGGATTGTCGTCGGTGACGATCACCTCGTCGCAACGCTCCGCCGCGATCCGCCCCATGATCGGGCGCTTGCCGGGATCGCGATCCCCGCCGCAGCCGATGACGCAGACGAGGCGCCCTTGGGTGAAGGGGCGCAGGGCCGCCGTGACATGGGCGAGCGCGTCGGGCTTGTGGGCGTAGTCGACGATGCACAGCGCGCCGTTCACCTCCCCCACCCGCTCCAGCCGGCCCGCCACGCCTGAAAGCGATTCCAGCGCCTGGAAGACACGCGCCGGATCGCCTCCCGTCACGATGACGAGGGCGGCGGCAACGAGGGCGTTCTCGACCTGGAACGCTCCCAGCAGCGGCAGGTCGACCCGGTAGCGACGCCCCTCGTGCTCGAGGGTGAGCGCCTGCGCGAAGCCGTGCGGCCGGTTCTCCACGAGCCTGATCATTCCGCCCGTCGTACCGACGGTGTGGACGCTCCGGCCCGCCCGGCGAATCGCCACGATGGCCTCGCCGGCATAGTCGCCCTCGGCGTTGACGATCGCAGGAGCGCCTCGGGGCAGAAGCGTGTCGAAGAGCCGCATCTTGGCGGCCAGGTAGTCCTCCATCGTCGCATGATAATCGAGATGGTCGCGACCGAGATTGGTGAAGGCGGCAGCGCTGAGCCGCACCGCGTCGAGGCGGCGCTGCTCGATTCCGTGCGAGGAGGCCTCCATCGCCACATGCCCGATCCCCGCCCGCGCCATTTCCGCGAGCATGTGGTGGAGCGCGGTGGCGTCGGGGGTGGTCAGCGACGCATAGGCTGCGCCGTCGGAGGTGACGGCGCCGAGCGTTCCGATGCTGGCGGCGCGGTCGCCCAGCCGGGCGCGGATCTGGCGGACGAAATCGACGACGGAACTCTTTCCCGCAGTCCCGGTCACGGCGACGATGCACGCGGGCTGTTGCGGGTGCAGACGCCCGGCCGCAAGCGCGAGGGCGCGACGCGCATCGGGGACGCGGCGATAGGCGATATCCGCCGGCAGTTCCGCCGGCCGCTCGTCCTCCCCCGCCACCGCAACCGCGCCGCGCGCCACCGCATCCGGGATGAATCGCGCGCCGTCCGCCCTGGTGCCGGGGATGGCGACGAAGGCGAAGCCTGGTTCGACCGCGCGGCTGTCGGCGGTGATCCCGCCGATCGGAAGGTCGTCGAAGCGATCGCCGACGTTGCCGAGCAGGGCGGCGAGCGTCGCCCTTTCGGTCTCGCCTCGGTTCTGGCCTTGCGCACCCGAAGGCGCTTCGTCGCTCATGGTGTCGTGCCCCAGGCCCCCAGCCTCGTCATCAACGGAAACGGTCGATCGGGAGGGTTAAACCGGGGAGCGATATCGAGCAAGTGCGCCGTGCGCTCGACGATGTTCCCCGTCACCGGCGCGGCGTTCCAGCCGGCGGTGGCGAAGCCGTGCGTCTCGGGGAGGCCCTTCGGCTCGTCGAGGATCGTGAGGAAGAGGTAGCGGGGATCGTCGGCAGGGGCGACGGCGAAGAAGGTGGTCAGCAGCTTGCCCTTGACATAGCGGCCATTGACCGCCTTCTCGGCGCTCCCGGTCTTGCCGCCGACATAGAAGCCCGCGATCGAAGAGCGCGCCGCCGAGCCCCGTTCGGCGTTCAGGCGCATCATGAAGCGCATTGCCTCGCTCGTCTCCGGGCTGATCACGCGCGTGGCCACGCGCTGCGCCTCCTCCGGCGTACGGCGGAGGAAGGTCGGGGTGATCAGGTAGCCGCCATTCATCAGCGCCGCGGTCGCCATGGAAGCCTGGAGCGGCGCGACGGCGAGGCCGTGGCCGAAGGCGATCGTGGCCGTGTTGATCTCGCCCCAGCGCGCGGGCACGAGCGGAGCGGCGTTTTCCGGGAGTTCTGTCCGGAGCCGGTCAAGCTGGCCCATCTTGCGCAGGAATTCCCGATGCCCGTCGACGCCGATCCCCATCGCCATGCGCGCAGTGCCGATATTCGAGGAATGGACGAAGACCTCCGGCACGTTGAGAACGCGGTTCTGTCCGCGATAGTCGCCGATCGTATGCCGCCCGAAGCGCAGCCCGTTGCGCGCGTCGAGGGTTGAGTTGACCGTATACTTGCCGCTGTCGAGGGCCATGGCGATGGTCAGCGCCTTGAGCGTCGAGCCCATCTCGTAGACGCCGACATTGATCCGGTTGATGCGGTCCGGCTGCAGCGCGTCGACCGGGTTGTTCGGATCGAAATCGGGAAGCGAGACGAGGGCGATCACCTCTCCTGTCCGCACGTCGAGGATTGCGCCCGCCCCGGCGATCGCCTTGAATTTCTCGATGCCCTTGGCCAGTTCGTCCCGAAGGGCGTGCTGCACCCGCAGGTCAATCGAGAGCTCGATCGGCTTCAGATCGGCAGCGCTATCGAGGAGACCGACGCCCTCGAGATCCTGGAGCCCCTGCTCGTCGATCCACTTCTCCATCCCCGCGATGCCGGCATTGTCGATATTCGAGAACCCGATGACGTGCGCCGCCGCGACGCCGTTGGGATAGACGCGCTTGTTCTCCGGCAGGAAGCCGACGCCCGGGATGCCGAGCCGATGCACCTCCGCCTGTTGCCGCGGCGAGATCTCCCGCTTCACCCAGATGAAGCCGCGATCAGTGCTGAGCTCGTCCCGGAGGCTGCGGGCGTCGAGTTCGGGGAAGACCGCGGTCAGGAGCTCCGTCGCCTCGTCGGCGTCGATGATGTTGCGCGGCTCGGCATAGACGGAATACGAAAGCACGTCCGTGGCGAGGATTTCGCCGTTGCGGTCGACGATGTCGGGCCGCGCCACCGCGATATCGGAGGCCGAGGAGCGGCGGACATTCTTCGACTCGTCGATGTCGAGCCCGAGCTGGACCAGCCGCCCGGCGATCACGGCGAAGAGGATGGTGAAGCAGAGGGCGGCGAAGCCGATCCGCCCGCGGCCCTTGTCCCCGCGCAGGCGAAACAGCCCGCGCAGGACGCCAAGCAGACCGCCGAGCAGGCCTGTGCGCGCCGAACCGGCATCCGGATGGCCCTTCTTGTCGAGCGAAGACACGGCGGATCACCTCGTCGCGGTGTTGGTCGAAGGGGTCGCGTTGCCGCGCGGGCTCCGGTCGCCCGGCGTCGCGGTCGGAGCGGCAAGTCCCAGCGCCTCGAGCTTGCGGCCGATTTCGTCGTCCTTCTCGGGGCGATCGGGAAGATCGGAGAATTGCGCGAGACGCCCCGCATCCATCGGGACGATGTCCGGGAGAAAGGCGTCCGCCAGCGCCTGGACGCGGTCCGGGCGATTGAGAAGGGCCCACTCGGCCTTCAGCACCGCGATGGCCTCGTTCTCGCGGTCGACTTCCGCCGTGATCCGCGCCAGCTCTTCCGCGTGGAAGATGCTGTCGTACTTGATCGAATAGGCATAGACGGCCGAGCCGATCAGGCCCGCGATCGCCGCGACATGAAGCAGCTTGATCATCGCCGCCCCCTCGGTTGCGCGGTTCTCGGCAGCGCCGCGAGGGTCTCGATCGCGGTAAGGGGCGGCTGAGCCGGAGCTCCGGTCCGCTCGCCCGCCCGCAGCTTCGCGGAGCGCGCGCGGGGGTTGGCTCGGAGTTCCGCGTCGCCGGGAGTGACCGGCCCCTTCGTCACGAGGGTGAAGCTCGGCTGGGAGGCGTCGACCGTCGGCATGTGCCGCGAGCCCCCTGGAGCCCGGCCGCTGCGCGCGGCGAGGAACTGCTTGACGATCCGGTCCTCCAGGGAATGGAACGTGACCACGACGAGCCGCCCTCCCGGGGCAAGAACCGCTTCGGCCGCGTGAAGCGCACGCACCAGTTCGCCGAGTTCGTCGTTGACGGCGATGCGCAGGGCCTGGAAGGCGCGGGTCGCCGGGTGGGGGCCATGGGGCTCCGCACGCACGAGCGTGGCGACGAGATCGGCGAGATCGCGCGTCGTCTCGAAGCGCTCCCGACGGCGGCGCTCGACGATTGCGCGGGCGATGGCGCGGGCCCGCCGCTCCTCGCCGTAATGGTAGAAGATGTCCGCGAGCAGCGCCTCGTCGCCCTCGTTGACGATATCCGCCGCGCTCTCGCCCGCCCGCTCCATCCGCATGTCGAGGGGGCCGTCCAGACGGAAAGAGAAGCCGCGATCGGCCTCGTCGAGCTGCATCGAGGACACCCCGATATCGAGGACCATCCCGTCCACCGTTCCGCTGCGCCCTGCTCTCCCGACCACCTCGTCGAGCGCACCGAAGCGCCCCTCGACGAGGGTGAGCCGCCCCGCATGGGCGGCGGCGAGCGCCTGCCCGCCCGCGATTGCCGCGGGATCGCGGTCGATGGCGATGACCTTGTTTTCCGGATGAGCCTCGAGGATCGCGCCTGTATAGCCGCCTGCGCCGAAGGTCCCGTCGACGAACACGCCGCCGCGTTCCGCCCCCAGCGCACCGAGCACCTCCTCCAGGAGCACGGGCACATGACGGGCCGGTCCGCCTGCGGCTTCGGAGATCCCGTCGCCGCGGCCCGTCATTGGTCCCGCGCCCCTGGCGAGGTCGCGTCCGCCGAAACCGCCTCTGGTTTCGGCGGCGTCAGATCCCGGACCCCGAAGGTCCGTTTGAGCTCCCGCACCTTCGCGCGCGCCGCCTCCAGATGCGCGCGAAACTGCTCGGGCTCCCAGATCTGGAACTTGTGGCCGAGACCCACGAAGGACACCGTGTCCTTGATGCCGGCATGGAACTTCACGCTTTCGGTCAGGATGACACGCCCCTCCGGATCGACTTTCAGGATTTCGCTCGTGCCGAACAAGGCCGTCGAGAGTTGATCCCGTTCGTCCGAATAGGCCGGCAAGCTCGACAGGAACGCGTCGATCTCGTTGAGCAGCGCATTGCCCCCCGCATCCAGCGCCGGCGCATCGAGCGCCGGATGAACGTAGAGGCCCTCGAAACCGTCCCGCGCCAGTGCGGCGCGAAAGGTCGCGGGGATGGAAACTCGCCCCTTCGAGTCCAACCGGTTGGTGAAATTGGACACGAAGCGGTTCATCAGCCCAGCGAACGCTCCCCGTTGTCAGCCCCGGAACGGCCAGGCCGTTCCTCGTTGTCAGCCCGTGAACGGCAGAGCCGCCCGCCCCGTCACGTCGCCCGATGCCGCAAGAGCGCACGCGGCCGCCGCCGCCGTTGCGACGACCCTTCCGCTCGAACTCAGGCTTCGTGGACGGGATGATTTGGGATAGCATGGGCTGCCATGGTCGTCAACGGAATCGAACGGGCGCAAGCGGCGTATGCGCACATCCGATGAGAGCCCTTCTTGGTTAACGAAGGGTCAAAACGGGGCGGGCTTGCGGAAGATTGTCGGGATCAAAGGGGAACGACGATCAGGAACCGATGCGCCCCACGGCGTCGCGGCGCTCCAGGCGCTCGAACAGGGCGATCAGCCAGGCGACGCGATCCTGCCCGGCGGCCGCCGGGCGAAGCGGGGCCGCGTTCTCCCGGACGGCGTCTATCATGAAGCGGACGGCTTCGAGGGGCGGGGCATCCGGCGATCGCGTCTGGCGGAGGGAAACCCGCAGGGCCTCGGCCATGAGCGTCGCCTTGCGGCCGGCCGGCACTACGGCGCGTTCGCAGAGCCTCGCGGCAGGGCGGCGCAGGGCCTCCCGGCCGATTTCGCGGTACAGGAGCCGTGCGGCGTGAATTCCGGGCCGACAATCGGCGGGGAGCGCCGCGATACCCGCCTCCGCCCTCTCATAGAGCATCTCGGCGGCATCGAGCAGGCGGGCGGCGATGCGGGCGATCCTGTCGTCATAGACCGGATCGGCGATCCAGCCTTCCGGGCAGAGCCCCTCGTCGCGCATCCAGTCGCATGGAAGGTAGAGACGCCCGAAGCGCGCGTCCTCGCCGATGTCGCGGGCGATGTTCGTGAACTGCATGGCGACGCCGAGATCGCAGGCGCGGGCGAGGATCTCCGGGGAGCGCCGCCCCATGACGATCGTCATCATCGCGCCGACCGTGCCGGCGACCCGCGCCGCATAGGCCTCGACGTCGCGAATCGTTTCGTAGCGCCTTCCTCGCGCATCCCAGGCGAACCCGTCGAGCAGCGCCTCGGGAAGCTCACGGGGGATGGCGAAGGAAGCCACGACCTCTGCGAATGCGCGGTCGACGGGCGTATCCGCGGGACGGCCGGCGAATATCCGGGACAGGCGGTCCTGCAGCCCGCGCACGGCGCTTTCGCTGTCAGCGCCGAGATCCACCTCGTCATCGGCCACGCGGCAAAAGGCATAAAGCGCCGCGGCCGGTCCGCGGATGCGCCGGGGCAGGACGAAGGAAGCGGCGTGGAAACTGCGCGAACCGTCCCGCAGCATGGCGGCGCAGGCTCGCATATCGGCGCGCGCGAGACGCGCGTCGTCAGGCAAAGGCATGCGCATGCGGGACGACCTCGTCGAGAATCCGTGCGGAGGAGAGGACGCCGGGCAGCCCGGCCCCGGGATGCGTTCCGGCCCCGACGAGATAGAGACCCTCGACATCCTCGCTGCGGTTATGCGGCCTGAACCAGGCGCTTTGCGTCATGATCGGCTCGAGCCCGAAGGCTGCGCCGTTGACGGAGGAGAGCTCGTCGCGGAAATCGAGCGGCGTCATGATGCGCGACGTCGCGATGTTCGCCTCGAGGTCCGGCAGGAGGCTGTTCGAGAGGTAGCGGGAGATCGACAGGCGATAGGCTTCGCTGCGTTTGGTCCATTCCACATCCGCGGCGAGATGAGGCACGGGCGAAAGCACGTAGAAGGCGTCGCAGCCGGCGGGCGCGAGCGATGGATCGCTCGCCGTCGGACGATGAAGGTAGAGGCTGAAATCCTCGGCCAGGATCTTGCGGTCGAAGATGTCGCACAGGAGTTCGCGGTAGCGCGGCCCGAGGAGGATCGTGTGGTGCTTGACATCGTCGTACCGCCTGCGCGTCCCGAAATACCAGACGAAGAGGCTCATCGAATACCGCGAGCGGGCAATGCGGCGGTCGCTCCAGCGCCTGCGCAGTTTCGCCGGCACGAGATGGCGATAGGTGAAGGCTGAATCGGCATTGGAGACGACGATGTCGGCACGAAGGACTTCGCCGGAAGCCAGACGAACGCCGGTCGCCCGCCGCCCCTCGACCGTGATTTCCGTCACCTCCGAGCCGCATCGCACGGCCCCGCCCTGCCCGGCGATCAGGCCGACGAGGCCGGCGACAAGGCGATTTGTGCCGCCCATGGCGAAATGCACCCCCCAATGCCGCTCGAGATGGGCGATCAGGGCATAGACGGAGGTGGTCCTGAACGGGTTTCCGCCGACGAGCAGCGGATGGAAGCTGAAGACCGTGCGCAGCCGCTCGTCCCTGAAATAGCGGGAGACGAGCCCGTAGACGCTGCGATAGCTCTGCAGCCGCATCAGGTCGGGGACGACGCGCAGCATGTCGCGGAGCGAGCTGAAGGGCACATGCCCGAGTTCCTCGAACCCGATCCGGCAGATTTCCCGGCTCGCCTCCATGAAACGGTCGTAGCCGTCGGCATCGGCAGGACTGAAGCGCTCGATCTGCGCGCGCATGGCGGCGCGGTCGCCCGAATAGTCGAAGCTCTCGCCGTCGTCGAAGCGGATGCGGTAGAAGGGATCGACCGCGCGAAGTTCGACGTCGCTTTCCATCCGGCGCCCGCACAGGGCCCACAATTCCTCGAACAGAAACGGCGCGGTCACGATGGTCGGACCCGCATCGAAGGTGAAGCCGTCCTGGCGGAAGACGCGCGCCCGCCCGCCCGGCTGGTCGAGCTTCTCCAGCACCGTCACGTGGTAGCCCCGCGCCCCGAGTCTTACCGCCGCCGCCAGGCCGCCGAAACCGCTGCCGATCACGACCGCACGCGGACGAGGCGGCGGCGGTGCATTGGGAGGAAAGTCGTCTGTAAACTTTTTCATGCAGTTCGAACTGTAACATTGAATTTACAGTTCGTCAGCAGGGCAACGCGCTCATTCTACGCTGGCGAGAAACTCGCGATAGGCGGCAAGGAAGGCGTCGGGCCGCTCGAAATACGGCAAGGCCCCTGCCTCGAAGGGCATGAAGGTCCAGTTCGGCCTTTCCCGCGCCCAGTCGGCGCCGGAAAAATCCTTGAAGTCCCCTCGCGTGGCATGCGGCACGAAGACGGGCAGGCTCAGCGACTCGTAGAGGTCGCGGACGTCGCCGGAGAAGAGCTTCCCGGAAAGGAAGGCGAACGGCGCCCGGCTCGCCCCCGGCTGGTGCGAAGTCAGCCAGCTGTAGCGGACGAGTTCCGGCGGAACGTCCTGCGAGCCGAAGGTGCGGCGAAGAAAATAGCGGACGCTTCGTTCGCTCACGAGCGCCCTGAACAGGCTCTCGCGCCAGAGAGGCACGGTGAGCCCCTTGTAGAGGCCGCTGATTTCCATGGTCGAGCCGGGCGGCTTGCGCCGGTTCTGGCCGCTGCGATTGAACCCTGTCGGCGTAACCAGCGCGAGGCTTCGATAGCCGGCGGGCCGCTCCGCCGCGTGCCGAGCGAGAAATTCGCTCGAGAGCGAGACCGCAAGCGCATCGACCGGCGCGCCCCCGCATTCCTCCCGGATGCGATCGTGGATGTCCCGCACCGCGTCCACGAAAAGCGGGATCGCGTAATCGCGCTGCGACCGGTCCGAGAAGCCATAGCCTGGAAGGTCGGGCGCATAGACGCGCCGGTTCGCCTTCATCGCCTCGAAGAGCGGCGATATTTCGAAGGCCGAGGCGGCGGCGTTGATGCTGTGGATGAGGAGCAGCGGCCGCCCCTCCCCCGCCACGTAGTAGCTCAGCCGACCGGCCCGCCCCGTCAGTTCGTGTCGTTCGCCGGACAGGGCCGGCGGCAGGCTCGGATGAGGCACGTCGCGCTCCGCAAATCGTTCATCGCTCGCGCGAGCCTTCACGATCCGGGCGGCATCCGCAAGCCCGCCGGCGTTTCCGGCATCGGCGAGGCGGCCTGCCCCGCCTCCCAGCCAAGCATCGCCTGCTTGCGCGTCACGCCCCAGTGATAGCCGGTCAGCGCGCCGGAGCGCCCAAGGACCCGGTGGCAAGGTACGACGAAGGAGACGGGATTGCGCCCCACCGCCGCCCCCACGGCGCGCGCCGCCTTCGGGCGGCCGATATGCTCCGCGATGTCGGAATAGGTCGCCGCGCGTCCGAAGGGAATGCGAAGCAGCGTCCGCCAGACGCGCACTTCGAAATCGGTCCCGATCAGCACGACCGTCAGGGGCTCCTCCGGCCGCCAGGCTTCCCTCGCGAAGACGCGCAGCGCCAGCGTGCGCGTCGCCTCGTCGTCCCGGGTGAAGCTGGCATTCCGCCAGCGCCGCCGCATATCCGCAAGCGCCGCCTCCCGGTCGCCGTCATCGACGAAGCCGAGCCCGGCCAGACCGCGCCCGGTGGCGACGACGATCGCTTCTCCGAAGGGGGAGGGATGGAAGCCGTAGCGCATGACCAGTCCCTCCCCGCCGCTCTTGAACTCGCCGGGAGACATTGCCTCGTGCGTCACAAACAGGTCGTGCAGCCTGCCCGGCCCCGACAGCCCGACCTCGTAGGCAGTCTCGAGGATGCTCGCGGAATCGGCCAGCATGGCGCGCGCATTGTCCAGGGTGATCGCCTGCAGGAAAGCCTTCGGCGTCAGCCCCGCCCAGCGCCGGAAGAGATGGTGGACATGGGTCGTGGAGAGGCCGACATGCTCCGCAATCACCTCCAGCGAGGGCTGGCCGCGCCATTCCCGCGAGATGAAGGCGATGATGCGCCGCACGTGATCGTAATCCTGCGGCGAGGATTCGAAATCGGGTTCGGCGGCTATGATCTGCTGGGCGAGGGTCATGGGCTGTCTCCTCGCGCCAATCTACGCCGATCGGCCGGCAGCGACACCCGAAACCTGTGTCCGGATCAGGGGCGCATCAGGGTGAGCGAGAGCTGCGGCCTGTTGGCGAGCGTCTGCAGGACGACGCAGGAGCGCTCGGTCAGGGCAAGCAACCGGTCGATCTCTTCCTGCGGCGCGTCGCTCTCGAGTTCGAAGACAAGGCGAATCGCCTGGAAACCCACAGGCGCGGCCTTGTCGATCCGGAGTGTCCCGCGGAAGTCGAGATCGCCCTCGGCGCGCACGACAGCCTTCCGCAAATCGATCTCCAGAGCCGTCGCCACCGCCTTGAGCGTCACGCCCGCGCAGGCGGCAAGCGCCTCGAGGAGCATGTCGCCGGAGCAGAGATCCGCTCCCGTACCGCCCGCCGCCCTGTGCAGCCCGGCGATCGCGACCGAGCGGGCGGCGTCCACGCGGCACGCGATGGCGTCGGCATCGACCGATCCCCGCGCCTTCAGCGTGACGAGGGCGGCAGCAGGGTTGTCCAGGTATTTCCGTTTGAGAGGCGCCTGGACGGCGCGCAAAGTTTCGGCATCCATCGGACGATTCGCCACAACCAATGATCGTAATCATTGACTGCTGGCCCGTCTGCCGTCCATCTGCATTATCGCATGGCCCGACAGGCCTTGCGCGCACCCGCGCGCCGTCAATCGAAGACGCAGGCCTGCGCGCAAGGAGGAGAACCGGGCTTGGCGGTTGCGTTGTATTGGCAGCCTGCTCTGGCTCAGAGCGCGGAGAGGACGGCGTCGGCGCTTGTCGCGTCGGCAGCTCCCGGCGCTTCCTCGATCGCGAGCCAGGCGACTGTTCCGTCCTCGACGATCATCGCGTAGCGCCGCGAGCGCATTCCAAGGCCACGCTCGGTCGCGTCGAGCTCGAGACCGACCGCCCTGGCGAAATCGGCGCTGCCGTCGGCGAGGAACGTGATCTTGCCGTCGCCGCCGGAGGATTTCGCCCAGGCATCCATGACGAAGACATCGTTGACCGCGGTGACCGCGATCGCGTCGACGCCCTTGGACTTGAGGTCTTCAAATCGCTGGACGAAACCCGGAAGGTGGTTCTTGTGGCAGGTGGGAGTGAAGGCGCCGGGGACGGCGAAAAAGACCACCTTTCGGCCCTTGAACACCTCGTCGGTGGTCATCGGCGCAGGTCCGTCCGGGGTCATCACGCGAAAGGTCGTCTCCGGAAGCCTGTCACCAACCTTGATCGTCATATGCACACTCCAGTCATGGGAACGGAAAGAGTCACGGGAATGGAAAGCGGGCGAACCAACTGGCCCGCCCGACAACTGCAACAGGTAGTGCATTTTTTCGGAAAGTGAAAAGCCTGCATACGAAAAAACCCGTATGCGCTTCCCGGATCCTCATCCCACGCCGGAGCCCGGCACGGGGCGGCGCGGCGCCAGCACCTTCTGATAGAACAACCCGATGCCGACCAGTACGGCCCCAAGGACGATGAATGAAACCGCCCGCATGACGCCCTCGAGATTGGCGAGGTCGTAGAGAAAGACCTTGATGACTGCCGCCACAAGATAGGCCCCGGCGACATAGCGGAAGACTTGCCGGTCGCGCCACAGGCCGATGCCGAGGAAAACGAGCCCCAGCACGAGCAGCGCCGCGGAATAGGCCCAGAACTCCGCCTCCCCCGCGCCACGCCATATTCCGACCCGGGGCCACTGCCAGAAGGCGCGGATTGCCATGATCGTCCAGAGGAAATGCAGCCCGAAGGCGAGCGCCCCCGCCCCCACGACATAGAATCGCGGCCTGCTCCCGCGGGCCTCTCGGGCGAGAAAGGCGGCGAGGATCGCGGGCAGGAGATAGGCGGCGAGAAGCGAGTTGAAGACCTGGCCGCCGAGCAGCGGCTCGTTCGTCAGGAGCGGGTTCTCGAGCAGCCCGAGGCCAAGAGCCGCCGTCAGGAGCGTGATCGCCCCGAAGACGAGCCCCGCCCAGCGTGTGACCACGTCCGGACGGCGGGCGTCGATACGCACCATGACGAGCGAGAAGCAGAGCCCTGCCGCTGCCAGAAGTCCCGCTTCGAGATGGTAGGATATCGCCCCGAACGGATCGCCGGCGCGCAGCGCATGGCGGATCTGGAAGAAGACGAGAAGCGCGGCAAAGACGATCGACAGGCTCTCCGCAAGCCGCGTGACGCGGTCCCGTCCGCGCCGCTCGAGAACGCGGGAGGCGAGGAAGAAGGCGATCGCGGGAATGCCGTAGCCCCACAGGAGCCAGTTGAAAACGATTGTTTGCCCCGGATCGCCCCCGACGATGCTCGGATCATAGACGAGACGGGCGAGAATGATGAGCCCGGTTGCCCCGACGCCCCAGCGCAGCGCGACGATGCCGGTGCGATCCGCCACATATGCCGTCCCCAGGGCCGCAAGGGCGAAGGCCACGGTGAGCATGCCCCGGTCGAGCCAGAAGACGAGGCCGAGTGCCAGGGAGGCCAAAGCCGCGCTTGCCGCCGCTCCAAGCGCCAGCCTCCCCGGTGCGCCATGCCCGCGCATCATCAGCATCCGGGCCGCGGCGACGTAGACGAGGCCAAGCAACCCCGCGGCGACTGCGAAGGGGAGGTCGCGCTCGCCCTGAAGCAGGTTCGCCGCCCCCGTCAGACGCCACCACGCGACGATCAGGACGAGGAGCGGCCCCGACGCCATGGCGGCGCTGTAGACGCTCATCACGGGAAGGCGCAGGAACCGGCTGGTCGCCAGCCGCCAGAGGCTCGCCCCGGCCCCCAGCGCCGACATGGCGACTGCGAAGAAGACGAAGCGCCCGAAGGCGTCAGGGACAGGCCCCGGCGAAAGCGGGCCAGGCAGGATTGTCACGGGCTCGTCGAGCGATTCGAGGGCGACCGGCCAGAAGAAGAGCGTTGCGGCGACGAGAACGAAGGCGAGGGGCGCGGCGGTCGCGGCGGAAGGATAGAGCGCCGCCGTCGCCACGAGCACGAGCGCGACGACACCCGAGAACCAGGGCAGCGGCGAGCCGGGCGACAGGGTCGTGATGGCGAGGATCGCCATGAAGGTGAAGGCGGCGAGCACGAGCGTGGCCTGCCGGTCGAGCTTCATGCGGCTCGCGCGGGCATGGCGATACGGCAGGGCGACGAGGAAGAAGGCGGCCAGGGCCGTCTGCAGGGCGATATGCGCGAGCGCCGGCATCGTCTGCGCCATCAGGAGCGGCGACCAGAGCAAGGCGCCCGTCGTGGCGGCAAGGGTCAGCCAGCGCCAGCGCCGCATTTCCGCGACGCCGCAGGCCGCACCCGCGACGGCGAGCAGATAAGGGACGAGCGGCCAGAGTTGATCCGACCCTCCCCCGATCAGCAGAGGAGCGGCCAAGGCGCCGAGCAGCCCGAGCGGCGCGAGTATCGGACCATGCAGGACGGCGGCGAGCATGGTCGCGACCGCGATCACGCCGAGCATGACGAAGGCGAGGCCGGGGCCGACGAAGCCGTAGAGGCCGTAGGCCGCGTAGGCGACGCCGAAGGCCGTGGCCGCCCCGGCGGCGGTGATGACGGACGGCGCGTCGGCGGCCCTGAAGCCCACGATTGCGGCGCTCGCGCCGCTCCGGCGCAGGAACTCGCCGGCGGCGAGCAGCCCGAGGGCGAACAGCGCGCCGAGGACGATGCGGACGCCCGGCCCGAGCAGGCCCTGGGCGATCGAATAGCGGACGAGGAAGATACCGCCGAGCCCCAGCGCCAGCCCGCCGACCCAGACCGCCCAGCGCGCGCCCAGCACCTCCTCGAAGCCGCGCGCGCGGGCGGCGGATCCGGCGACCGGCGTCGCCCCTTCCGGCGGCGCAGGGGGCGCGGCCTGCTCCTCGGGGACCAGCGGCTCGGCGAAGGATTCATCCTCCTCCGCGACAGGTTCCGGAATTGCTTCAGGGATCGTTTCGGGCGGGGCTTCGGGCGAGGCCGGTTGCCCGGCTGCTCCCGGAAGCGCGCCGAGACGGCGCAGCTCTGCCTCGGCGAGAGCAAGCCGGTTTTCCAGGACCGTAATCCTGCCGCCTGCCTGCTGCGCGATAATCAGCGCGAGGACGGCGATGACGGGAACCGCGAGGAGAACCAGACCGAGCGTGATCAGCAGCGTTTCCACGTGTCCCCCTCAATTCGTCCCGTCATTCGCGTTGCGGCAGAATGGCGCGAATTTACCCGCGAATCCGGCGCTTGTCGCCGTCCTGCTGGTTCATTCGAGTGGCAGGATGAACGGAATTCCCCAGGAAGCATCCGCCCCGCGGCCGATCGCCGCCACGGCCTCGACCATCCTGCCGTCGCGGGTCAGCAACCGGTCTGCGATCTCGACGAAGCGGCGGTTGGGGGTCGCCATGGGCGAGGCGGCGCGCAGCGCCCGGGCTATAGCCCCCTCCTCGCGCTGCGGAGCGAGGGCGCAGGCGATGATGAAGGCCGCCGCCGTCGAGCGGCTGATTCCCGCCCAGCAATGGATCGCCATGGGCTTCTCGCGCGGCCAGGCGCGCGAGAACGCGATCAGCGGCGCGATGTGCTCCTCCCCCGCAAGGACATGTCCATCGAGCGGCTCGATGATGTCGCTGACGCCGATCTGCAGATAATTCGCTTCGGCGATGGAACCTGGGCGGTTCGCCGGCGTTCCCACCGACAGGAGGCTCACGACGTGAGACGCCTGGGTCTCTGCGAGCACAGCGTCGAGTTCATGCAGGGGGCAGACATGTAGCTGTGGCATTCCAGATTTCTGTCGCCTCGTTTGACGCGTGTCAAATCTTTCCGCATTGACGCGACGGCCAGTTACGGTTCTTCAAGTTCAAGTATTCAGGAGCGGATGAACCAACTGCGACGCGGACATGCGACATTCTGTCATGTTTCCGCCGCACGAAAGCACGCGACGCCGTATTTCTGCCGCAAAAGAAACCGCATTTGTCATAATTCTTAAGCTTGCGTTACGTTGTAAAAATACAACGAGCTGGAATAATGACTTCGTAACCGCTTCCCGCCCCTTCTAAGAACGCTCTTCCTGCGTTAGGTTAAAACCTACATTCCAAAGAGGACCCAAAAAATGAAGCGTATTATCCTTGCGTCATCCGCTCTCGCCCTCATGGCTGGTTCGGCTCTCGCCGCGGACCTTCCCACCCGCACCATGGCCCCGGCGCCGTCCCCGGTTTATGCCCCGCCCGTCTTCACCTGGACCGGCTTCTACGTCGGTGTGAACGCCGGCTGGAACCGTAACGAGTCGGAAGCGACCAATCGCGGCTTCACCGGCGTTGTCGCCTCCTATCCGCGGATCAACCTGGGCGACCGCAACAGCTTCATTGGCGGCTTCCAGGCCGGCTACAACCAGCAGTTCGGCATGTTCGTCGGCGGCGTCGAGGCCGATATCAACTTCCTCGGCAACCGTCGTTCGACGGGCACGGTGGCTGTGGCCGGGCTCCCCGGCGTGGTCGACAACGCGACCGCCACCAGCCGTCTCGACTGGCTCGGCACGGTTCGTCTGCGCGGCGGTGTCGCCATTGACCGCCTGATGGTCTACGGCACCGGTGGTCTCGCCTTCGGAAACCCGAACTACCGCGTGACGCTCTCGGGCCCCACCGGCACGACGCATACCGGTTCCAGCGACGAGATCGAAGCTGGCTGGACGCTCGGTGCCGGCGCCGAATACGCCTTCACCGACAACCTGACCATGAAGGCGGAATACCTCTATTACGACCTCGGCCGCACGACGGTCACTGCGGCGCCGGTCCCGCTCTTCGCGGGTACGTCCAACAGCGCCCGCTTCGAGACCCAGGGCCACATCGCCCGCGTCGGTCTGAACTACAAGTTCTGATCAGCGCGAACCGCCTTCGGGCGGGACGCGCCGGAACGGAAAAGCCCGGAGCGATCCGGGCTTTTTCTTTTAGTCGCAGGCAGGAAGCAAATCAGTCGCTGCGGGCGCGATGCAGGCTCTCGACGCGCGCGAAGAAGCGCTGCTGCGCCTCGGTGATCGGCCAGGGCTCGAGAAATTCCCGCGTCCGTGGCCGCATCGCACGGGGCGCGCCGAAGAACTTCGCGGCCTCTTCCGGCGAAAAACCCGCGAGCGCGACCGCCTCGTGATGCGCCGCGACGAGGTCGGCTTTCTTGGTGAGGCTCGCGAGCGCGCGCGAGGCCGTGGCCGCCAGCCCGAAATGCAGCCTGATCGCAATGAGCAGCCGCGCCTCGACCTCCTTGTAGACGTCCCCGATCACCGCCTTGAACGGGGAGATCATGTCGCCGATGACATATTCCGGCGCGTCGTGCAGGAGGATTGTCAGCCGCTCCGTCCGCGTCAGTTCGCCCCCGATCTCCTCGGCAACCGCCTCGACCAGGAGCGAATGCTGGGCGACGGAGAAAATAAAATCCCCCCGCGTCTGCCCGTTCCAGCGGGGCACGCGCGCGAGCCCGTGGGCGATGTCTTCGAGCTCCACGTCGATCGGCGAGGGATCGAGCAGGTCGAGCCGGCGTCCCGACAGCATGCGCTGCCATGCGCGGGGGGGCTCCTTGCGGCTCACAGGCGTTCTCCGATCTCCGCGCATTCAGCGTGGCGGAAACAACCGGTGAGGTGGTCGTTGGTCATGCCCACGGCCTGCATGAACGCATAGACGATCGTCGGCCCGCAAAAGCCGAACCCCTCTGCCTTGAGCGCCTTCGACATCCGCCGCGAGACCTCGCTCTCGACCGGAACGCCGGATCGCTCCCGCAGGTTCGGCTGCAGCGGCCTCCCGTCGACGAAATCCCATAGGAAATCCGCGAAGGGACGGCGCTCGCTGATGCGCAAGTAGGCCTGCGCACCCGCGATCGTCGCCCGGATCTTGGCGCGATTGCGCACGATCCCCGCATCCCCCATCAGCGCCTCGACCCGCGCCTCGTCGAACCGCGCGATCGCCTCCGGCTCGAAGCCGGCGAAGGCGGTGCGAAAAGCGTCGCGCTTGCGCAGGATGGTGATCCAGGAAAGCCCGGCCTGGAAACCGTCGAGGATGAGCTTTTCGAAGAGCGCCCGGTCGTCAAATTCGGGTACGCCCCATTCCTCGTCATGATAGACGACGTAGAGCGGGTCCGTTCCCGGCCACCAGCAGCGCGACTTTCCGTCCTCATGAGCGATCAGCGAGGCGTGGCCGCTCATGGCCGGAGGCTCACGGCACGCGCGTCGTGAAGGAATACGACAGGCCGAACCCGGCCGAGAACTGGTTCGACGAACCGTGGGTGGTCACGAGAGGCGCATCGGCGGCGTCGCCAACGAGACGATCGTAGCGGGCGAAGGCCTGGAGCGACCAGTCGGGCGTCATCTGGTAGCTTGCGGAACCGACGAAGCCGAGCGAGCGCACGCCCGCCCCCGGCGTGTAGACCGGGAGGCCGGAATTGGCGGACTGCACCGGCGTCACGCCGAAATAGGTGCGCATGTAGGATGCGTTCGACCACGCCATGCGCGGCCCAGCGGAGAAGGTCCACTGCGATTCGGGGCGCACGACATAGTCGACGCCGAGATCGGCGACGATGCCGGTATGCCCGCCGATGCCGTGGCGCAATTCGCCGCTGAGGCGGAAGTTCTGCGTCGCCCAGATCTCCGCGAAGATGCCGGCCTCGAGGGTGTATCCCACCCTGCCGAGCCCCCGCAGCGCCGGCGAATCGCTTTCCGAACGCTCGCCCTTCAGGCGCGCCACGGGGCCGATCCGGACATTCTCGACATCGATGAGTCCCAGGCGCAGCCCGTCATCGGGCGCCTTAAAGCGGGTGATGGAGCCGGCGCGGCGAATGGCGAAGATCGGCATCGGACGCACGCGGTACGTCTTCGCGCCCTCGAACTGGGGAACGACACGTCCCTCAGCGCCGATCGTCATCGTCCAGTCTCCCGCGAACGGGCTCTCGGCCTGCGCCACGGTGGCGGCGGCGAAAGGAGCTGCGAGCGCTACGGAGGCGAGCAAAAGGCGCTTTGGGGCGGCTTTCGATCGAGTGGACGAGAACATTTAAACTCCACATTTACGCTACTGACGACACCGCGAAGATGCCCCCAAAACGTCAACAGCTTGTTAACGCTCACTGTCTCGCTTGTCGATACCCGGGACGGAGAAACTTGTCCATTCCGGCTGGATGAGCTCGAATTCGAGCCCGCCCGCGCGCATCCCCTGCCCTGCCTCGACCGCATCGGCCACCCGATCAAGGCGAACCATCAGAAGGCCGCGGCCCTTGCGCCCCGAGCCGCACTGCCCGATGACCCGCTCGCCCGCGGTGACGTCGGCCCCCGCTTCAGGCACGACGCCATCCGGATAGCGCACGGGAACGATCCGCGTGCGGGCCGTTCCGCGATGCTGCATCCGCGAGACAACCTCCTGCCCCACATAGCAGCCCTTGTCAAAATCGACGCCCTTGAGCTGGTCCATCAGCGCCTCGTGCGGAAATGCCGCACCGAAAACGAAGTCCGAGCCGCCCTCCGGCACTCCGGCGGCGATGCGGTGCGCGTGATAGGCCTCCGCATCGGCATCGGCGAATTCGCCGATATCCCCGGCGGCCACGATCGCCCGCCAGCCGAGAGTCGGGAGGCGGGGGTCCTCGCTCACGAGCCCGACCTCCGACGCCGGCGGCGGAACACTCCATCCGGCGATCACCGCGAGCGTTTCGGAGAGATTCTCGATGCTGACCTTCGCCCGCAGCTTGTAGAAGCCGAGCCGCCTGGCGAGGTCATCTGAGAAGGCCTTGCGGCAATCGAGGAAGAAAGCGTCTTCCTGGCCTTCCGCCTTGAAGACGATGAAGTCGAAGAGGATCTTGCCCTGCGGCGTCAGCAGCGCCCCGAACCGGGCGCGCTCTTGTGAAACGCGGTCGATGTCGCAGGTGACGAGACCGTCGAGGAACTTGCCGGCATCGGCGCCGGCGACCTTGATCACGCCGCGATCGTCGAGATGGGCAATGGGCATGACTCGCTCCGTATCCTCGGCCGCCGCGCATGCGGATCGACCGGCGGAGTGATAGCGCCTGCGCTCGCGCGCCTCAAGCCGGACGCCGATCAAACCTGCTGTTCCCGCGCATCGAAGCTGATAGAAGTGCGTCATGACGCCAGATCGCCTTGCCGCCCTGCTCGATTCCCTCGATCACGAGGGGCGCTCCCGCCGCTTCTGCGACCCCGCCGACCTTCGCGCGCGGCTGGTGCCGGAACTGCGCCTGGCGCTCGACGAAGGGCGCGATGAGGCGGAGCGTCTGCTGATTGCGGGGCGCGACGGTCTCGCCTGCGCGCGCTTTCTTTCGCGGCTGATGGACGAAGTGGTCCGCACCATTCACGAGGCGGTGCGCATCCATCTCTTCCCGATCGACAATCCGTCGACTTCCGAACGCCTCGCCGTCGTCGCGACAGGGGGATACGGGCGCGGGACGCTGGCGCCGGGATCGGATGTCGACCTGCTCTTCCTGCTGCCCTACAAGCAGACAGCCTGGGGCGAGAGCATGGTCGAGGCGATGCTCTACGTGCTCTGGGACCTCAAGCTGAAGGTCGGGCACGCCACCCGCTCCGTCGACGATTGCCTGCGCGAGGCGCGCGGCGACGTGACGACGCGCACGGCCCTTCTCGAAACGCGCCACCTTGTCGGCGACAGCGCCCTCTACGACGAACTCGAGCGCCGGTTCGACAGCGACATCGTGCAGGGTACCGCCGCCGAATTCGTCGAGGCAAAGCTGAAGGAGCGCGACCTGCGCGTCTCGCGGGCGGGCGCGTCGCGCTACCTCGTCGAGCCGAACGTGAAGGACGGCAAGGGCGGCCTGCGCGACCTGCACACGCTGTTCTGGATCGGCAAGTATGTCTACCGGGTGCGCGACGCGAAGGAACTGGTGCGCGCCGGGCTCTTCACGGCCCAGGAAGCGCGCGTCTTCGCCCGTTGCGAGGAATTCCTCTGGCGCGTGCGCTGCCATATGCACTTCGCCACCGGACGCTCCGAGGAGCGGCTCACCTTCGACCTCCAGCGCACCATCGCCGAACGCATCGGCTATGGCGAGCGCGGCGGGCTTTCCTCCGTCGAGCGCTTCATGAAGGCCTACTTCCTCACCGCGAAGGACGTGGGCGATCTCACCGCGATCGTCTGCGCCGCAATGGAAGCGCGGCAGGCCAAGCACGTGCCCATGCTCGACCGGTTTCTCGGCAGCTTCCGGGGGACGCGCTCGCGCAAGCGGACGGTGGGCGATTTCGTGATCGAGAACGAGCGCCTGACCGTCCGGGACGAGCAGGTTTTCGAGCGCGACCCGGTCAACCTTGTCGCGCTGTTCTGGCAGGCGGACCGGCTTGACATCGCCATCCATCCGGACGCGACGCGGCTTGCGACGCGCTCGCTGAAGCTGATCACGCCGACCCTGCGCCGCGACCCGCGCGCCAACAAGCTCTTCGTCGAGATCCTGTCCTCGAAGAACCGCCCGGAGAGCGTGCTGCGGCGCATGAACGAGGCGGGGGTGCTGGGACGGTTCGTCCCGGATTTCGGGCGCATCGTGGCGATGATGCAGTTCAACATGTATCATCACTATACCGTCGACGAGCACCTGATCCGCTCGATCGGCCGCCTCGCCGACCTCGAGGCGGGGCGGCTCTCGAACGCCCATCCCCTGTCAGACAAGATCATCCACACGATCAACCACCGGCGCGCGCTTTATGTCGCCCTGTTCCTGCATGATATCGCCAAGGGCCGACCGGAGGATCACTCCGTCGTCGGGGCGCGGATCGCCCGCAAGCTCGGCCCGCGCTTCGGCCTGACCCGCGCCGAGACGGACACCGTCGCCTGGCTCGTCGAGCATCACCTGCTCATGTCGACAATCGCCCAGAGCCGCGATCTCTCCGATCCGCGCACCATCGAGAGCTTCGCCCAGGTGGTGCAGACCATGGAGCGGCTCAAGCTCCTCCTGCTCCTGACGGTCGCCGACATCGCCGCCGTCGGACCCGGCGTCTGGACCGGCTGGAAGGGCGAACTCCTGCGCACGCTCTACTACGAGACCGAGGTCGTCCTCGGCGGCGGCGATACGGACGTCGCCCGGCCGCAGCGCATCCGCATGGCGCAGGCGCAACTGCGCGAGGAGCTCGACGACTGGGAGGACCTGGAATTCGATGCCTATGCCGGGCGGCACTATCCGTCCTACTGGCTCAAGGTGGACCAGCGCCATCGCGTGAAGCACGCCCGCTTCATCCGCGCCGCCGAGCAGGCGGGGAAATCGGTCGCCACCGCGTTCGAGACCGACAAGTTCCGGGGCGTGACGGACATCACGGTCCTGTCTCCGGACCATCCGCGCCTGCTCGCCATCATCACCGGCGCATGCGCAGCCGCGGGCGGCAACATCGTCGACGCGCAGATCTTCACGACCGCCGATGGACTTGCCCTCGACACGATCTTCCTCTCGCGCGCCTTCGACCAGGACGAAGATGAGCTGCGCCGGGCGGAGAAGGTCGCGACATCGATCGAGCGCGCGCTCAAGGGGGAGGTCAAGATCGCCGATCTCGTGGATACGCGCCGCCAGCCGAAGGAGCGGATGAAGCCGTTCGTCGTCGTCCCCGAGATCGTCATCGACAATTCGCTGTCGAGCCGCCACACGGTGCTCGAGATCACGGGTCTCGACCGGCCGGGGCTGCTCTACGATCTCACGACGGCGCTGGGCAAGCTCAACCTCAACATCGCTTCCGCCCATATCGCCACCTTCGGGGAGAAAGTCGTCGACGTCTTCTACGTGACCGACCTGACGGGCGGAAAGATCACGCAGACCGCCCGGCAGAACGCCGTCCGACGCGCCCTGCAGGACGTCATCCACGCAGAGCGCGAGGGTGGGCGCGAGGGCGGGCGCGCGCCCCGCGTCGCCGCCCCGACGCAGCGCAGCGCTTGATTTGAGGCGGCTTTGCCCTGATATCAGGCGAAACCGATAACCCGTGAACCAAAAAGAGCACCATGACAGACGCCTCACGCCAGCACGACAAAGCCGCGCCCGGTTCGGGCCAGAACCCCGCCGACGCCGAAACGCCGGAAAGCTTCGCCGCGCCCGGCCAGACGGCGGCGGATTTCCCATCCGCGACGGAGGAAGGCGGCGCCCAGGGCGAGACGGATGCGATCGCGGCCCTCGAGGCCGAGCGGGCGGACCTGAAGGACAAGCTGTTGCGCATCCTCGCGGACATGGAAAACCTTCGTCGCCGCACCGAGCGCGACGTGGCGGATGCGCGGGCCTATGCCGTGACCGCCTTCGCCCGCGACATGCTCACCGTCGCCGACAACATCCGCCGCGCGCTGGAAAGCCTCCCGCAGGACGCGCGCGACAAGATGGACGGACCGCTGAAGGCCCTGGTCGACGGAATCGAGCTGACGGAGCGCGACCTCCTCAAGACCCTCGAACGCCATGGGGTGAAGAAGCTCGATCCGCAGGGGCAGAAATTCGACCCGAACCTGCACCAGGCCATGTTCGAGGTGCCGAACCCCGATGTGCCCAACGGAAGCGTCGTCCAAGTCGTCCAGTCGGGCTACGTCATCGGCGAGCGCGTCCTGCGTCCGGCCATGGTCGGCGTGGCGAAGGGCGGCCCCAAGGCCGCTCCGGCCGCGCCCTCCGCGGAACAGGGACAGGCGCCCTCGAGGCATTGAGGCTTGCGGGCGCCGCGCATCGCGCTCGTTGCGGCGGGAATTCTCGTTCTCGCCGCAGCCGCATGCGAGCGCCCGATGGACGACAACAAGGCGCGGCTGTGCCGGATGACGCTTCCCGCGATCAACGCGCCGGACGCGGAAATCCGCATCCTGCGCACCGCGCCGACCCGTGGCGAGCGCGAGCTTCGCATCGACTACACCGTCACCGGGGAGAACGGCGCGGTGCGGCCCCGCTTCGTCGTCTGCCGCTTCACGAAGATCCCGCTCTCGCAGATCGAGCCGGATCTCGAAAGCCTCGTCACCGAATCCGGCCCCGTTTCCGGCCCTTCGCTTTATCTGATGAAACGCTACTGGCTGCGCACGCCGGAAGCCTTCGAGGCGGATCCGGGGCGCATGTCTCGATTTCCCTTTCCGCCCGTCGGGCGGATATGATGCACTTCGTTCTCCCGCATTGGTGAACCATCGTGAGCGACACGCCCCCCTCCCCGCCCCACGCCGTCACGATCGACGATATCCGCAAGGCCGCCGCGACGATCGCCGGGGATGTGATCGCGACGCCCATGATCCACGCGCCGCGCCTGTCGCAGATCACGGGCGCACAGGTTCATCTGAAGCTGGAGAACCTCCAGGCGACGGGCGCGTTCAAGGAGCGGGGCGCGGCGAACAAGCTCCATTCCCTCACGCCGCAGGAGCGCGCCGCCGGCGTGATCGCCATGTCGGCGGGAAACCATGCCCAGGCCGTGGCCTATGGCGCCAGGCGCCTCGGGATACCCGCCACCATCGTTATGCCGGAGGCGACGCCCCTGGTGAAGGTCGAGAATACCCGCTCGCAGGGCTCGCGCATCGTCCTGCACGGGGAGACGCTCGCCGAGGCCGAGGCCCGCGCCCGCGAGATCGCGGCGCAGGAGGGGCTCGTCATGATCCACCCCTATGACGATCCCCTCGTCATTGCCGGCCAGGGCACGATCGCGCTCGAAATGATCGAGGCCTGCCGCGGCCTGGAGATGCTGGTGGTGCCCATCGGCGGCGGCGGGCTGATGGCGGGAATGGCCGTCGCGGCGAAGGCGCTCGCTCCGGAGATCACGCTGATCGGAGTCGAGGCGGCGCTCTATCCCTCGTTCGCGAACGCCATCGAGGGCGCGGATCGTCCCATCGGCGGCGCGACGCTTGCCGAGGGCATTGCCGTGAAATACCCCGGAAAGCTCACGCTCCCGATCGTCCGCGACCTCGTCTCGCGCATCATCCTCGTCGAGGAGGAGATCATCGAGCGCGCGGTCAACGCCTGCGCCACGCTCCAGCGGACCATGGCCGAGGGCGCGGGCGCGGCGGGCATCGCGGCGATGCTGAAGGAGCCGGAACTGTTCGCGGGCAAGAAGGTCGGCGTCGTGCTCTGCGGGGGCAACATCGACGCGCGCATCCTCGCCTCGGTGATGGTGCGCGAGCTCGAGCGGGACGAGCGCATCGTGGCCTTCCGCATCTTCTCCAACGATCGCCCCGGCCTGCTCGGGCGCGTCGCGAGCCGGTTGGGAGAATTGGGGGCCAATATTCTGGAAGTTTCGCACGGGCGTCTCTATCTGGATGTTCCGGCCAAGGGCGTGACCATCGACGTCACGATCGAAACCCGCGACGCCACCCATACGGCGGACGTCTTTGCAGCGCTGCGGGCGGAAGGATACGACCCGCAGCGGATCGCGCCGCGGGGACTGACGCAGGCCGGCTGAAAGCCCGAGGAAGGATTGCAATGAACCACGAGCCCATCATCATCCATCCTGACGCGGCCGCCTACGCGACCGATGGCGTGCTGGGGCGGCGGCTTGTCGCCTATCTCATCGACATCCTGATGATCGCCGGATTCACCCTGCTCTTCGGCTTCGCGATCCTCGTCCTCGGCTTCGTGACCTTCGGCCTCGCCTGGTTTCTCTTCGCAATCCTGGTTCCGGGGGCGGCGATCCTCTACAGCGCGATCACCATGGCGGGCCGGCACCAGAGCACGATCGGGATGCGCATGACGGGCCTGCGGGTCCTCAACGCCAGCCGCGGCGGCCCGGTCGACGCCCTGACGGCCGCGGTCCACGCGCTCCTCTTCTATCTCGCCGCCGGGACCTTCCTGCTCTGGGCGCTCGACGTCCTTGTCGGCTTCGTCCGCGACGACCGCCGCATGGGACGCGACCTGATCGTCAACCTGATCGTCGTGCGCGCCGACGCCCTCGGACGCCCCTGAGACTCTTTGGCCCGCGAAAACCGGTTGTGGACATTCGCGGCAATGGTATCTTTTCACGACAGGGCGCTCGTTGCGTCCCCCATCTCGAGGCGAGACGCGCTTGACCAGCCATTCGAGAGACACGCCGCAATTCTTCCTGACGGCGCCCTCGCCCTGCCCGTACCTTCCGGGACAGGAGGAACGCAAGGTCTTCACCCATCTCGTCGGTCGCCGGGCGAACGAGCTCAACGAAATCCTGACCCATGGCGGCTTTCGCCGTTCGCAGACGATCGCCTATCGCCCGGCCTGCGAAGTCTGCCGCGCCTGCGTCTCGGTGCGGGTTCCGGTCGCGGATTTTCGCCCCTCCGCCAATATGCGCCGGGTAGCGAAGTTCAACGACGACCTCGTCGGCGTCGAGCGCGACAACCACGCGACATCCGAGCAGTACAGCCTGTTTCGCCGCTATCTCGATGCGCGCCACGGCGATGGCGGCATGATCGACATGTCGATGCTCGACTATGCGATGATGGTGGAGGACAGCCATATCGAGACGCGGCTCTTCGAGTACCGCCGGCGCGGCCCCGACACGCGCATCAACGGGCGCGGCGAAGGTCCGCTCATCGCGACCTGCCTGACGGACTTTCTCTCGGACGGGCTGTCGATGGTCTATTCGTTCTACGACCCCGACCTCGGCGACCGCAGCCTCGGCACGTTCCTCATCCTCGACCATATCCGCAAGGCGCGCGAGATGGGCCTGCCCTATCTCTATCTCGGCTACTGGGTCGAGGGATCGCGCAAGATGGCCTACAAGGCGCGCTTCCTGCCCCAGGAGCGGCTGATGGCGAAGGGCTGGGAGCGCGTGGAGCGATAGACCCGGCGCGCGGCTTCGCCCGGAGCGGATCCGGCCTCACGTCCCCGGCTCCTCCTCGTCGTCCTCCATGAACAGCCCGCAATCGTGCTCCCAGCCGAACATGACCTCGTATGGTTCGAACAGCTCGCATCCGCGCGAGCGCCAGTCGGCGATGAGGTTGTCGATGATCTCCTGCGGGCGCAGCCCGTATTTCGTAATGGGGCCGTATTCATGGGTGAGATCGACAGCATTCGCGAAGTTCATCGGCGCATAGCCGCGACTCATGATGTAGGCCAGTAAGTAGCGGAGAGCCCTTTGGCTCAGTTCTGTGTCCCATCCGAATTCATGTTGTATTTTTTGCTGTATATGGTAAAAATCAGTTGCCTCAGCTCGATCTGGATCTTCGACATGCTGAGCGCAAAATTCCAGGAAGCTGAAATCTCTAATCCTCATGCTGGTATCGAATTCAGGTAGCTTAACGTTCCTGATGGCAGGATAATAATAAGTTTCATACATTTCGATGCCCTTCCTAATATCGATCGACTTCGCGGACGGCTGAAGCACATGGAACTTGTCGACTGGGGATCTGAAGTTTCCTGGAAATTGCAGATCGATGGTCACTCCGTTCCTCTGGCTTTCGCGGATCGTCCCGATCAAGCCGTCCGGGTTTCCAGCCGGGACGCGCGGCTGGTTCGGGTTGAAGCGCTTGTGCGCGATCTCGGTCAGGAGCAGCTTGACCTCGTAGCTCGCCCTGAAGCCGCTCCAGCTCCATCAGCGCCCCCACCCCTGGCCCCCTCCCCGCCGCAAGCGGGGGGAGGGGAATCACCTTGCAGCGCGCGCTTGTCTCCGCGCCTCCAGACCGGACTCGCGGCTTCGCCCGGAGCGGATCCGGCCTCACGTCCCCGGCTCCTCCTCGTCGTCCTCCATGAACAGCCCGCAATCGTGCTCCCAGCCGAACATGACCTCGTATGGTTCGAACAGCTCGCATCCGCGCGAGCGCCAGTCGGCGATGAGGTTGTCGATGATCTCCTGCGGGCGCAGCCCGTATTTCGTAATGGGGCCGTATTCATGGGTGAGATCGACAGCATTCGCGAAGTTCATCGGCGCATAGCCGCGACTCATGATGTAGCCGAGGAAGTAGCGCATCGCGGCTTCGATCTCCTTCGGCCCATCGAAATAATTTTTGAATATCTTCTGATAATAACTGAAATCCTCCGCTTCCGCGCGACTTGGATCTTCTACCTGTTCTTCGCAATATCTTGTAAGATCTCGGCCTTCGATCGTCTTATCAGAATTGAAGTCAACGAGCTTCACATGCCTGACCGCAGGGAAAGGATATTCGACCGTCATCGTCTTTGTCTCCGGGCTCCACAAGAATGATTTTGACTTCGGTTGTAGAAAGTGAAATTTCTTCACGAGTGGCTCACGGCTGCCGGGGAAACTCAAGTCGATGGTCACTCCGTTCCTCTGGCTTTCGCGGATCGTCACGATCACGCCGTCCGGTCGAAGGTAAGGCATTCCATTATGAAGAGGCTTCGACAGCGGCCGAGCGCCCGTCAGAAGTTGCGCGATCATCATCTGCATTTCGGGCTCGGTGCGCAAGGTTCTGACATTGGGCGCCGTTCTCGGCGCCACGAAACCGACCGGATTCCCCTGCGGCGCGACGATCGACATGGTCGATGCCTGCGGCAGGGCGTCGGGGTTGGTCTGATGGATGAAGCGTACCGCCTGCGCGGCGGTGGACTGGTTCGCCGCGATCTGCCCGGCGACGTTTCCCACCATCGACGGCTCGGGCCGCCAGTTTCCGTCGAAGCGGCGCGCGAGGTTCGTCATGTTCTGCGCGAGCGCGTTGCTGCTTTGCAGTTGGTTGTAGGTCGTCAGGCTGACCATCTCGGTGCGGCCCGCGATCCGGACCGGCATCACGCGCGGCGCGAGGGTGGAGCGCCCGCTGCCCGGCGGGCGGGAAGGAGTGCGGCTGACGCGGTGGATCCGCGCACCGCCCGAGCCGCCCGTCGCCGTCCATTGCCCGCCGTCCGGGTTTCCAGCCGGGACGCGCGGCTGGTTCGGGTTGAAGCGCTTGTGCGCGATCTCGGCCAGGAGCAGCTTGACCTAGTAGCTCGCCCGGTAGACCGCATAACGCGCGGCTTCGAGCGCCTCAGCTTCAGCCGATTCTCCTCGCAATCCATGCATCCCCGATCCTCCTCGTCGCAACCGAGGATGACGGATAGAACATTATAGGAACATTTTCAAGATACTTCCGCAGCTGGAGGTTGCGGGCGCGCCACCGAGCCCCTTTTCCCGCCATCGCCGCATCCGCAACGCGCTCCCTCCACCCGCTTGCGGCGGGGAGGGCCGAGGTGGGGGGTGGTGCTGAAAGGGCGGGCGGTCGATCGAAGATCGGGACGGGACCACGCACGCAGCTCGTCCTGAAGCCGCCCCATCTCCATCGACGCCCCCCGCCGCAAGCGGGGGGAGGAGAAGCGATCGGCATCGCGCGCTCGCTACGCCTAAATCAACCCTCCCCAAACCCCCGGAAGCTCGCGATTTCCCGCGCCGGGGCGCGCTCCGTGCGCAGGGCGTTGACGGGCGCGGCCTCGTCCTCGCGGCCGATCGCCATGCCGCAGACGACGACCTCCGCCGGATCGAGGGCCAGCTCCTCGCGGATGACGCCGTGATGGCGCGCGAAGGCGGCCTGGGGACAGGTCTCGAGCCCGAAGGCGCGCGCCGCGATCATGACGTTCTGCAGGAACATGCCGTAATCGAGCCAGGAGCCGATTTCCAGACGCCGGTCGATGGTGAAGATGATGCCGACTGGCGCATCGAAGAAATCGTAGTTGCGGCCGTGCTGCGCGTGCATCTTCTCCGCCTCCCCCCGCGAGATGCCGAGAAGCCCGTACATGTCCCAGCCGACCTTGCGGCGGCGGGCGAGATAGGGCTCGAAGAAGGTTTCCGGATAGTAGCGGTATTCGGCGGCCTCGTCCCCATGCGCCTCATGCGCCGCGCGAACGCGGTCGCTCAGGCGTCGGCGCGCCTCGCCCGCGACGACATGGGCGCGCCATGGCTGCATGTTGGTGCCGCTCGGCGCGCGCGCCGCGATGTCGAGGATGCGCTCGATCGTCTCCCGCGGGACGGGATCGGGAAGAAAGGCGCGGACCGAACGGCGCCCGAGGATCGCGTCGATCGCGTCCATGCCGGTCAAGACGGCTCCTCGCCCTTCTTCTTGAACATCTTGCCGAACCAGCCCTTCTCCTTCTTTTCGCCCTCCGCTCCGGCCACATCCGCGACGGGGGCCTCCTCCTCCGCCTCGGGGGGCGGGGCGACGACATCGCCGAAGCGCTGGAAAAATTCAGCGGCGAGCTTGCGCGCCGTCGCATCGATCAGGCGCCCGCCGAGCTGGGCGATCTTGCCGCCCACCTGCGCCTTGACCTCGTAATGGAGGATCGTGTTCTCGCCCTCCTCCTCCAGCCTCACGATGGCGGAGCCCTTGGCGTGACCGGCCGCGCCACCGGAGCCTTCGCCGCTGATCGTGTAGCCGTTGGGGGGATCGATGTCGGAGAGGGTGACCGCGCCGTTGAAGGAGGCTTTCACCGGCCCGATCTTGAGCGTGACCTTCGCCTTCATCTCCGTGTCGGAGGTCTTCTCGATGCTCTCGCAGCCGGGAATGCTCTGGCGCAGGACCTCGGGATCGTTGAGCGCCGCCCAGACCACTTCGCGCGGGGCGGCGATCGTCTTGGTGTCGGACATGTCCATGGGGCGAAACCTCTCCTCGTCAGCCGTTCATCGGCGGCATCGTAGCCGATGACCTGCGGCATGAGGGTATGAGTTGAGGGTTCTCTTCGTCAAATCGGGTTGCGCGCTTCGACACGAGCCCCGGCTTCCGCGCGATCAGGCGGCGCGGGCGGCCCGGCGCTTGCGCGCATATTCGAGAAGCTCCTCGTCGGCCTTCTCGGGAAGCCTGACCTCGAGGGAGACGAGCAGGTCGCCCTGCTCCTTCTTGCCGGGGAGCCCCTTCCCGCGCAGGCGGAAGGTCCGCCCCGAGCTCGACATCGCGGGGATCTTCATCTCGACCGCGCCGCTCAGGGTCGGCACACGCACGGTCGCCCCGAGGATCGCATCCTCAAGCTCGACGGGAAGGCGAAGGCGCAGGTCGCTGCCCTCGACGGTGAAGCGCGGATGCGGCGCGATGCGGATCGTCAACAGCACGTCTCCGGGCGCGCCCGGCGGATTGTCGACGCCGAGCCCGCGCAGCCGGATGACCTGCCCGTCGCTCACGCCCCTGGGCACCATGACCTCGACCTCGCGGCCGGCGGGAAGCTGGATGCGCTTGCTCGCTCCTGCGGCGATGTCCTCCAGGGTAACGGTCATCGTCGCGCTGATGTCCTCACCCTTCGCCGCGCTGCGCCGGAACGGCCCCGCGCCGCCCTGCCCGCGCTCTGCGGCGCGGAACGCGTCTCCGAAGAGTTGCGAGAAGATGTCGTCGGCCCCGGCTGCGCCGCCCGCGCCGGAGCTGCGCCAGGGCCCGCCCTTCCGCGCCCGGGCGCCGCCGAAGTCGAAGCCCTCGAAGCCCTCGTGCTGGCGGCCGCCGCCCGCGCCGAATCCTTCGAATCCGCGGAAACGGGGCTTGCCCTCGGCGTCGATCTCGCCCCGGTCGAACTGGGCGCGCTTCTCCGGATCGCCTATGATTTCATAGGCGGCGTTCAGTTCCGAGAATTTCGCCCCCGCCTTCGGATCCTTGCTCTGGTCCGGATGGTGAACCTTGGCGAGCTTGCGGAAAGCCTTCTTGATCTCCGCTTCGCTCGCACTGCGGGGTACGCCGAGGATGTCGTATGGGTCGCGCATCTTTCAATCCTGACGAGGTGAATGGGTCGGAGCAATGCTTCCGCCGGGGCGAGTCTGCTCCCGGGCAGGATATGGGGAAACTGTTGCCGAAACGCAACGCCCCGGCGTCAGCCGGGTTTCCCGCCCGCCTCCTCGACCTCATGGATGCGCCATTCCCCCCCGGACAGCCGGCAGGCGGAGCCTGTCACCTCGCGCCGTTCCGCCAGCAAATCGAGTTCGGCGAGGAAGTCGCGGCAGACCCTGTCGTCCTTCACATATGGCAGCGCCGCCGGAACGAACGCGCCGCCCCGGCCCGAATCCGGGTTATCCCAGGAGGCGCGGGCACCATTGCCCTGGGGATCGAGAGCAACCGACAGGGCGGCACGGGCGCGCCGCCAGTCTTCGGCGTCGAGTTCCGGGGCGAGCGGCGAGACCGGGCCGATCGAGCCCGTGGTGACCGGATCGGCCGGCATCATCGAATCGAGGGGAAAGCTCATGCTGCATGCAGCGGTCGACAACGCGCTCAGGCCTGCGAAACAGGCTGCGAAAAGGCGCAACGGCAAACGCGACGCCAGCCCTTCGCGCGAAGCAGGCGCTGCCCTATAATCCAGCTTTGCCGTCGATCGTCCGGATGGCCGCGCGGCAAGGCCCGTCATGCATCGTCTCCCGCCGTGGAAATGCAACAGTCAGGATTAAGAGCTTGAAAGCGTTAACAAGCAGTGACTTCACCGAAGCCGAGGAGCCTTTCGACCTGTTCCGCGACTGGCTGGAGGAGGCGAAGCAATCCGAGCCGAACGACCCCAACGCCATGGCGCTCGCGACCGTCGACGCGGAGGGGTTGCCGAATGTCCGGATGGTGCTGCTCAAGGGGTTCGATACGGCGGGTTTCGTCTTCTACACGAACATCGAATCGAACAAGGGGCGAGAGCTCGCGGTCAACATGCAGGCGGCGCTTCTCTTCCACTGGAAGAGCCTGAGGCGCCAGGTGCGCGTGCGCGGGCAGGTGACGCAGGTGAGCGACGAGGAGGCCGACGCCTATTTCCGGACGCGCCCGCGGGACAGCCGGATCGGCGCCTGGGCGAGCCAGCAGTCGCGCCCGCTCGAGAGCCGCTTCGCACTGGAGAAGGCGGTTGCCGTCAATGCGGCGAAATATGCGATCGGCGAAGTGCCCCGCCCGCCCCACTGGACGGGCTTCCGCATTGCTCCGTCGGCCATGGAGTTCTGGATGGACAAGCCCTTCCGCCTGCACGACCGCGTGCAGTTCATTCGCGCGGGAGACGGTGGATGGACGAAGGCGCAGCTTTACCCGTGACGGGGAGCAGGCGAAGCCGCGTCTTGCTTCGCCTGCCCCGCTTGATCAGTAGAGCGGCATCTGCATGGCGGCCAGCATGCGGACGGCCGCCGGCGAAATGCGGTAATCGTCGCTGTCGTCGCTCACCTCGAAGCGCTCGTTGACGATCTCGATCGGCTTGGCGCCCGCCGCCAGACGCGATATTTCCGCCGGGGTCAGGTAGATGCGCGCCGCAGCGGCAAGATCCTCGTGGTGCCCGTTGCCGGAATTGTTGTTGTTCGACAGCCGGTAAAACTCGATGAACGTTCCGCGAGCATCGTTCTTCACGTCAGTGAAGTTGTACTTCGGGTCGGTCAGCGAATCGTATGTATGCGCGCCTGTCAGCGAAGCGGTCTGGCCAGGTGCCAGAGTGATCGCTATCGCGCCGATGTTGTGAAGATCATGGTCCTTGACCGGACGATTGACCCCGAGTCTCTCCCAGTAGTCATAGTACTTGTCTTCGATGTCATCGAGATCGTTGATGTTGGTCAGTTCTTCAGCAATGAACTGGTTAAGTTTCTCACCGGAAAGTCCTTTCTCCCGCCCCTCGTCATAGAGCTGATGAAAGGCGGCGGGATGTCCCGAGATATAGACCTGTCCGTCGAGATTACCCTGCGCATCCATGTCGAGCGAGACGCCGCTGAACTCTCCGTATTCTCCATTGGCGAGCCGGTTGAAGAAGGTGTCGTCCGTCAGGAACTCGCCGGCCCGAATCTCGTCCTTGGCGTGAACCATGTCGATGCCGTCGAGGGAAACGTAGGAGTGTCCAGCATGCCCGTGGCTCGCCTCGGCAGGATCATGGCCGCAGGGTGCATGCGCCGCCGCCTGGCGCAAACCGGCGAGCGGACCGCCCGTCGAACCCGGAGCCGTGCCATGCGGCAGGCCTGCGAATCCGCCTCCCTGTACGTCCCCCATGCCACCGTGATGCATGTCACCGTGATGCATGCCACCGTGACCCATGCCGCCGTGACCCATGCCGCCGTGACCCATATTGCCATGACCCATGCCGCCCATCGGCGGCGCACCATGGCCCAGAGCCGGATTGAAGCCGAAAGGGCCGCCAAAGGGGGGAGCCATGAAGTCGAACGTGGATAATGGAACGCCCGCCGCATTCCTCGGCAACAGGGAACTGATATTTCCTTCGCAGCCGCAGGCGTCCTGACTGCCGCGCCATGGATTGTAGCCCTGGATTGCCGGCAGATGCCTCCCTGGCGCGTCCTGCGGCATCTGGCTCCAGACAAGCGGCCCGGGTGCGGAGGGCGCAAGCGCGGCGTTGTGGGCATGGCTGCCAACCGGTGAGCCCGCACCCGACATCGCCAGGGATTTCAACATGTTGGCCTGTGCATCCTCGACGGCCTGCGCGAAAGCGTTCCTTCGCTGATCCACGTGTTGCGGAACATCATAAATGAAATTCACGTTTGGTGCCCCGTGCATGATCGGCTCCAATGCGTTAAAACTGGCCACATCCTTTGATAGCATTGTAACGATTTATTAATCACGTCAAGTTCCTTCATTCTGAAGAAATTTATGAAATGAAAATATCTTGATTAATTACCACACATATAATCAAAATGTTATTATAAATTCTAAATTATAATCTATTCATCGAATTAAATAACCACAAAACATATATGTTTCTTTTCCGGTGCGTGCTAGGCTGAATCCGACATCGTGACCTGAGGCTCAAAGTGACGAACCCGAATTCGAATTCCTCCCGACGCGTCATGCTTCTGACCGGCGCGAGCCGGGGCATTGGACATGCAACCGTCAAGCGGTTCTCCGCTGCCGGCTGGCGCGTGATCACGGCCTCCCGCAACGCTTTTCCGGAAAACTGCCCTTGGGAGATGGGGCCGGAGGATCATCTCCAGGTCGACCTTTCCGATCCGGACGATACCCTCCGCGCCATCGAGGAGACGAAGCGTCGCCTCGAGCCGGAAGGAGGGCTGCTGCACGCCCTCGTCAACAATGCCGGCATCTCGCCGAAGGGCGAAGGCGGCTCCAGGCTGAACGTGCTCAACACCCAGTTCCGCGACTGGCAGCATGTCTTCCAGGTGAATTTCTTCGCGACCATCATGCTCGGCGCGGGCCTGCGCGACGAGCTGATGCGGGCCAAGGGCTCGATCGTCAACGTCACCTCGATCGCCGGCTCGCGCGTCCATCCGTTCGCCGGCGCGGCCTATTCGACGTCGAAGGCCGCCCTCGCCAGCCTGACCCGCGAAATGGCGGCGGATTTCGGCCCGCTCGGCGTGCGCGTCAACGCAATCTCGCCCGGCGAAATCGACACCTCGATTCTCTCGCCGGGAACGGACAAGATCGTCGAGCAGATCCCCATGCGCCGCCTCGGCACGCCCGACGAGGTCGCCAAGGCGATCTACTTCCTGTGCACCGAGGCGAGTTCCTACGTGAACGGCGCGGAGCTTCACATCAACGGAGGGCAGCACGTCTGACCCGGAGGATGATTCTTGCATGACCGCTCTGTCGGTTCTCGATCTCGCGCCGATCAATGAAGGCGACACGGCGGCGGACGCCCTCGCCAACACCCTCGACCTGGCGCGCCACGCCGAGCGGCTGGGCTATCGCCGATACTGGCTCGCCGAGCACCACAACATGCCGGGGATCGCGAGCGCTGCGACGGCCGTCGTGATCGGCTACGTCGCCGCCGGAACGAAGACGATCCGGGTCGGCGCCGGCGGGGTCATGCTCCCCAACCATGCGCCGCTTGTCGTCGCAGAGCAGTTCGGCACGCTGGCGAGCCTCTATCCGGGCCGCATCGACCTGGGCCTCGGGCGCGCGCCGGGAACGGACCAGTTCACGGCCCACGCGCTGCGCCGCACGCTGGCGAGCGATCCGCATGCCTTCCCCAACGACGTGATCGAGCTGATGAGCTATTTCGCGCCGCCGCAGCCGGGCCAGCGCGTGCGGGCGGTGCCGGGCGCGGGGCTTGATGTTCCCGTCTGGATTCTCGGGTCGAGCCTGTTCGGCGCGCAGCTCGCCGCGATGCTGGGGCTGCCCTATGCCTTCGCCTCGCATTTCGCCCCCGCGCAGATGATGGACGCGATCGCGATCTACCGCGAGCGATTCCAGCCGTCGGGACATCTCGACCGGCCCCACGTGATGCTCGGCATCAACGTCTTCGCGGCGCCGGGCGACGACGAGGCGCGCTTTTTGATGTCGTCGCGTCAGCAGGCCTTCGTGGCTTTGCGGCGGGGCGAGCCCGGCCCGCTGCCGCCGCCGGTCGAGGGGTACGAGGAGCGCCTGTCGCCTTCCGAGAAGATGATGCTCGACCAGCTCGCGCCCGGGACGGTGGTCGGTTCGCCGGAGAGCGTGCGCGAGGGCCTCGTCGCCTTCATCGCGCGCACGGGGGCGGACGAGCTGATGGTGACGGCGCAGATCTATGATCACGCGGCGCGGGTGCGCTCATACGAGATCGCGGCGCAGGCGCATGGGCTTTCGGCCGCCTGAGCCTCAGTCGGGCTTTTCCGCGATCGGGATGCAGGGCGAGGGCACTCTCTTGCCCTCCGGCTCGACGTGAATGGTGATCCTCGCTCCGGAAATCTCATGCCGGATGGCGCGTTCGATCCGGTCGCAGATGTCGTGCGACTTCTCGACCGTCATGGCCCTCGGCACGACGAGGTGAAATTCGATGAAGGTCGCGCTGCCGGCGTGGCGCGTCTTGAGGTCATGCGCCTCGATCGCCCCGTCCCCGTGAGTCGAGACGATCCGGCCGATCAGGTCGAGCTCCTCCTGCGGCACCGCCTTGTCCATCAGGGCGTCCGCCGATTGATGCAGCAGCCACCAGCCGGCCCAGAGGATGTTGAGGGCGACGGCGATGGCGACGAGCGGATCGAGGATCAGCCACCCCGTCAGCGCCACCAGGGCGAAGCCGAGGATCACGCCGATCGAGGTGATCACGTCGGTGAACAGGTGCCTCGCCTCGCCAACGAGCGCCGGCGAGCGGTTCGCGCGCCCGTAGCGCCAGATGTAGGTCGCCCATCCGGCGTTTAGCACCGTCGCGACGCCGCTATAGGCGAGCCCCTCGAGCGGCGAGGTCGGCGGCTGCGGATCGAGGAGCCCCATGATCGCGGCGCGCAGGATCATCAGGGCCGCGACGATGATCATGACGCCGGACAGGATCGCCGAGAAATACTCCGCCTTGTGGTGGCCGTAGGGGTGGTCGGCATCCGCCGGGCGCGCGCTGACGCTGAGGGCGAACAGCGCGGCGACGCCCGCCGCCACGTTCACCGTGCTCTCGAGGGCGTCGGAGAACAGCGCCACGCTCCCCGTCACCCACCAGGCGAAGAGCTTGATCAGGAAGACGGCCACGCCGACGCCGATCGTCATCCAGGCAATTTGAACGCTGCGGCTCATGCTTCTCGCGTGATTCCCGGCGGGGCCCCTGCCCGCAAGGCTGCTTTACCCCCCGGCGGCAGGAAAAGCCACCGCGCGGCACCAGGGTCGGGGAGCCGCGCCGTCACTGCGCGGACTCGCCAAGCCTGCGCATGTCGTCGAGCCAGCGGGATCGCGCGCCCGCCCGCTTCTCGCCCTCGACCATTCCGAGGATCGTCGTGCGTACGGGGCCGACGCCGGAAAACTTCAGGATGTTGCGCTCAAGGCTCTTCAGCGAATGCGAGAGGAAGTAGAGGCGATAGAGGAGCGCCGGCATCCCCATCGTCACCACGACCCGCGCGGATTTTCCCTTGAGCTTCTGCGCCCAGCCTCCCTTCTCGTCAAAGGATATGACAAAGCCGCCACAACTCAGATGCTCGAAGAATGACTTGAGGACGGCCGGCATGTCCCCGAGCCAGAGCGGGTAGATGATCACGAGATGGTCGGCCGCCGCGACCTTTTCCTGCACGGCGCGCATGACCGGGTCGGCGGGCTCCGCGCGCCATTGCTCCTGGTTGCGGATATAGGACAGGTCGAGGCGCGCCGCGTCGATGATATCGGCCTCGTGCCCGGCCACGCGCGCACCCTCGACATAGGCATCGGCGAGGGCGTTGCAGAAATGGCCGCCCTCCGGGTCCGGATGCCCCTGGATGATGATGATGCGCTTTTGCATGTGCGTCCCCGGCCAATTCACTTGCCTCCAGGCGCTGCTCACCCTAGTGGCGTGCGGATCGATCGCATTGCGGGATGTCAACCGTGTGGCGGGGGCCGCCGTGGCCTTGACCGGGCGCCCGCGGAGGCGGACAACAGGCGCGATGACCGAGGTGTTCTTCTACCATCTGCAACGGCAGCCGCTCGAGGCGGTCCTGCCCTCGCTGCTCGCGAAGTCGCTCGACCGCGGCTGGAAAGCCGTCGTGCAGGCGTGCTCGCCCGAACGCGTCGAGGCGCTCGACGATCATCTCTGGACCTATGACGAGAACAGCTTTCTCCCGCATGCGAGCACCCGCGAGGGTGACGTTTCCGACAGTCCGATCGTGCTGACCTGCGACCCGGTCAACCCCAATGCCGCCGCCATCCGCTTCCTCGTCGACGGCGCGGATATCCCGGCCGAGGCGACCGGCTATGCGCGCATCGTCGTGATCTTCGACGGCAACGACGACGAATCGCTCGCCCGCGCCCGCGACCAGTGGAAACGGGTCCGCTCCGCTGGCCTTGAAGCCACTTACTTGCAGCAGGACGATAGCGGACGCTGGAGTAAACGCGCCTGACCAAGCCGGGCGGAGGCGCGAAGCCGCCACATTGGCGTCCTACCGCTTCTGTGTTTGAACAACAGCGAGGTCCCGATCGATGTTCTTGAACCGCGCTCTCTTCCTCGTCCTCCTCCTGCTCCTCGCCCCCGCCACCCCCGCCCTCGCCCAGCACGAACCGTCTGAGCCCCCGGTCCGGGAGCAGGCCGACTCCCGTGAAGACGCCGCTCGGGAAAACGTCTCGCAGGAAGAGGCAAGCGAGGAGGAGGAAGCCGCGGCGGAAGGCGTCACGGAAACGCCGACCGCGCGCCTGCCGGGGGCAAGCGTCACGCGCCACGAACTGGCTCTCGAAGACCGCACCCTGCGATTCTCGGTCATGGCCGGGGCGCTCACCCTGACGGACGACAAGAACCGGCCGCAGGCGGATATCGGCTTCGTCGCCTATACCCGCGAGAGCGACGATCCCACAGGCCGCCCCGTCACCTTCGCCGTCAATGGCGGTCCGGGCGCGGCCTCCGCCTACCTGCATATCGGCGTGCTCGGCCCCTGGCGCCTTCCGATGGGCGTCGACAACATCGTGCCGTCGCAGGCGATCGATCTCGAGGCCAATGCGGAAACCTGGCTCGATTTCACCGACCTCGTCTTCATCGACCCGGTCGGGACCGGCTTCAGCCGGCTCGTGGACGCCAGTGACCAGGTGCGCAATCGCTACCTTTCCGTGGACGGCGACATCGAGGCGCTGTCGGATTTCGTCTTCCGCTGGCTCAACCAGAACGGCCGCATGCGGTCGCCGAAATACTTCGTCGGCGAAAGCTATGGCGGATTCCGGGGGCCCCTTCTCGCGGACAAGCTGCAAACCGATTACGGCGTCGCGCTCAGCGGCATGACCCTGCTCTCGCCCGTCCTCGACTTCGGCTGGCGCGAGCAGCCGGCCTATGCGCCTCTTCCGAAGGTCTCGCTCCTTCCCTCCCTCGCCGCCGCCGCGATGGAGAAGGGCGGAGAGTTCTCGCTCGCGCAGTTGCGGGCTGCGGAGGATTACGCCGCAGGCGAATTCGTCGTCGAGCTCCTGCGCGGCCTGCAGGACGAGGAGGCGGTCGCGCGGATTATCTCGCGCGTCGCGGAGATCACCGGGCTCGAGGAGCGCATCGTCGCCGACCACGCCGGACGCCTCGACATGCGGGCTTTCGCCCGCGAACTCTTTCGCGGCGATCAGCGGATCGCCAGCCTCTACGATACCGGCGTCACGGGGGACGACCCGACGCCCGAGCAGCCATTCTCCCGCGCAGGCGATCCCGTTCTCGACGCCATGACCGCCCCGCTGACGAGCGGCATGCTGGCGCTTTACCGGGAAACCTTCCAGTGGCTGCCGGAACGACGCTACATCCTGCTCAATTCCGGCGTCAGCCGGGCCTGGCGCTGGGGCGGCGGGCGCTCCCAGCCCGAGGCCGTCAGCGCCCTGCGGCGCGTCCTCGCCCTCGACAGTGAATTCCGGGTCCTCGTAGTCCACGGCTACACGGATCTCGTCACGCCCTATTTCGAGAGCGAATTGATCCTGCGCCAGTTGCGCGACTTCGATGGCCGCGTCCGCCTCGCCAATTACCGGGGCGGGCACATGTTCTACACCCGCGGCGACTCGCGGCGGGCGTTCATGGAGGACGCGATGTGGATGTATGGCGGGCGGACGACGCCGCCCTAGAACCCCAGGCCCGTCTGAAACAGCCGCACCGCGATCACCGCGAGCAGCACAAGGATCGCGCGCTCGAAGGTCCGGCGACTGAATTTCGACGCGGCCCAGCCGCCGAGCGGCATGGCGAGCGCGATCGGGATCAGGGCCAGCCAGCCCTGAAGGAAGCGCTCGAAGGTCAGGATCCCCGCGACGGCGAGGGAGATCGTCTGCGTAAACGTGAAGACGAGGAACATGGCGGAGACGGAAAAGACGAAGGTCTCGCGCGCGAGGCGCAGGGAATGGATGAAGGTGACGCTGATCGGCGCGGCGATTCCCGTCGAGCCCTGAAGCGCACCCGCCGCTATCCCGATCAACGGCGCGACCCGCTGGCCCAGCTTCGGCGGAATGCGCATGTCGGGCCGCGCGAGATTGAGCGCGATATAGACGACGATCATGATCGCCAGGGCCAGCGAGAGCGTCTGGGCCGGCAGGCGCGTCAGCGCCCATGTCCCGAGGATGACGCCGACAACCCCGCCCGGAAGCAGGCCGAGCAGGAATCCGGTTCCGTGCCGGTGGCGGCGGAATTGCCAGAGCTGCCAGGTATTGGTGAGGACCAGCGAGACCATCATGATCGCCAGCGCGTGCTGCACGCCGATGAAGGCGGCGAGAATCGGCACCGTCACGAGCGGCAGGCCCAGCCCCATCGCGCCCTTGACAAAGCCGCCCAGCGCGAGGCCGATCGTCACGATGACGAGATAGTCGAGGCTCACGGGGCGCGCCCCACCGGAGGGATGTTCATCCGGTTTTCGTAAAGCTACTTGCCCCGGCGCGCCAGTGGCGCAAGTGGAACCGGGGAAGCGCAGCCATGCACCTAGAGAATGCTCCCCGGCCGCTCGCCGGCTGCCCAGGCGAGGGCCCGTTCGAGGCGGTCATTGCCCCAGAACATTTCGCCGTCCTCGGTGAAGAAGGTCGGCGCGCCGAAAATCCCGCGCGAGCGGGCCTCTTCGGTCAGGGCGCGGAGGCGCGTCTTGTTCGAATCGCCGGACGCCGCCTTCATGATCGCATCCGCGTCGAGGCGCAGGGAAACGAGGATCTGCTGCACCGCCGAGGGCTCCTCGATCGAACGCCCCTCTCCGAACTGGACGCGGTAGACGGCCTTCGAGAATGACGGCCCCCATTCCTGCTCCGAACCGTAGAGGGCGACGCGGGCCGCGCTCAGGCTGTTCTGCGGGAACGGAGAGGGCTGCTTGAACGGAAGGCCCAGATGGGCCGATTCGCGCTCCAAGTCGCGCCACATGTAGCGGCCCTTCGCCGGGTAGAGGTTGAAGGGCGAGCTGTTCCAGCCCTGCGCCGAGAAGATCGGGCCGAGCAGGAAGGGCCGCCAGCGTATGTCGACCTCGGCCGCGGCCGCCGCCTCCTCGATTCGCATGGCCGACAGATAGGAATAGGTGGAGGCAAACTCATACCAGAATTCGAGGACGGGACGACGGGCCATGCGGGGAGCTTTCCTTTGCGTCGGCGTGGATGAGCATCGTCGCTTACGGGGAAACCCGCAAGCAGGTTGCGCGCGGCGCGCTTCGGCTTATAAACGCGCGGTCCCATCCTCCCGATGCAATGTCGGCGAAAAAAAGTTCGAGACCCGTCATGACCGAAAAGCGCGTGAAGAAAGTCGTGCTCGCCTATTCTGGCGGCCTCGACACGTCGATCATCCTGAAATGGCTGCAGACGACCTATGGCTGCGAGGTGGTGACCTTCACCGCCGATCTCGGCCAGGGCGAAGAGCTGGAGCCCGCGCGCCAGAAGGCGTTGCTGCTCGGGATCAAGGAAGAGAACATCTTCATCGAGGACCTGCGCGAGGAATTCGTCCGCGACTACGTTTTCCCCATGTTTCGCGCGAATGCCGAGTATGAGGGCGTCTATCTGCTCGGAACCTCGATCGCCCGGCCCCTGATCTCCAAGAAGCAGATCGAGATCGCCGAGAAGGTCGGCGCCGACGCCGTCGCCCATGGCGCGACCGGCAAGGGCAACGACCAGGTCCGTTTCGAACTGTCCTATTACGCCCTCAAGCCGGACGTCACGGTCATCGCGCCCTGGCGTGAATGGGATCTGCTCTCGCGCACGAAGCTCATCGAATTCGCCGAGCAGAACCAGATCCCGATCGCCAAGGACAAGCGCGGCGAGGCCCCCTTCTCCGTCGACGCGAACCTGCTGCACACCTCCTCCGAGGGCAAGGTCTTGGAAGACCCGGCGGACGAGGTTCCCGACTATGTCTATTCCCGCACGATCGGCCCCGAGGAGGCCCCCGACAAGCCGACGGTCATCACCGTCGGCTTCGAGAAGGGCGACGCCGTCTCGATCGATGGGGAGGCCATGTCTCCGGCGACGCTCCTCACGCGCCTGAACGATCTCGGCCGCGAGAACGGGATCGGCCGGCTCGACCTCGTCGAGAACCGCTTCGTAGGCATGAAGAGCCGCGGCATGTACGAGACGCCCGGCGGCACGATCCTGATCACGGCGCACCGCGCGATCGAATCGATCACCCTCGATCGCGGCGCGGCCCATCTCAAGGACGAGCTGATGCCGCGCTACGCCGAGCTCATCTATAACGGCTTCTGGTTCTCGCCCGAGCGCGAGCTGCTCCAGGGCCTGATCGACAAGAGCCAGGAATTCGTCACCGGCGAGGTTCGCCTCAAGCTCTACAAGGGCAACGTCATCGTCACCGGCCGCACGAGCCCCTATTCGCTCTACGATCAGGATCTCGTCACGTTCGAGGAGGGCGCGGTCGCCTATGACCACCGCGACGCCGAGGGCTTCATCAAGCTCAACGCGCTGCGCCTGCGCACCCTCGCCCAGCGCAAGAAGAAGCTGGGTCTCTGAGGGCGGGCCTCAGGCGCTGGATCCCCTTCCCGGCGCTGCGCGCCGCCGGGGATGACACGGACGGGTGTGCGCGGCCTTGGTTCGCGCGGCCTTGGTTCGCGCGGCCTTGGTGCGCGCGGCCTTGCGGAGGGACCCGGGACCGCGCGGCCCCCCTATCGCGGCCCCCCTATTCCGCCGGCTCCACGCTTTCCCGCGCCTGCGGCAAGGCCATGGTGACGCCCCAGCACAGGGCCAGCATCAGGGCCGAGCCCGCGAGGCAGGCGAGGATGCCGCCGAACTGGTAGAGGAGTCCGGAGAGCAGCGTTCCCGTGAAGCGTCCCGCCGCGTTCGCCGCGTAGTAGAAGCCGACATCCTCCGCCGCCTTCTCCGATCCCGCATAGGCGAGGATCAGGTAGGAATGGACGGAGGAATTCACGGCGAAGGCGAAACCGAAGACGGCGAGGCCGAGGACGAGCACGAGATCGGGACGGGCCGGCTCGAGGAGGAGCGCCCCCGCGATCAGCGCCGGGACGGCGGCGAGGGCAAGCGACCACCAGCGCGCCGCGGCCACCTCCTGCGACAGCCCGTCGGCGCTGCGGCGTACGAGCGCCGGAGCCGAGGCCTGGACCAGGCCGTAGCCGATCGTCCAGGCCGCGAGAAATCCGCCGACCATGGTGAAGGTCCAGCCGGAGGCGTAGAGGAAGACAGGAAGGCCCACCACGAACCAGACGTCGCGGGCGCCGAACAGGGCGACCCGCGCCGCCGCCAGAAGATTGACCGCCCGGCTCTTGCCGAAGAGTTCGCGCGCCGTGCGGCTTGCCTTCGCACGCCCCATGAAGGCGGGAAGGGAGAGCGTCACCGCCGCGAGGACGAGCGCGAGCGCCCCGGCCATGACGTAGAGCGCGAGCGCGAAGCCGAGCGTCTCGAGGAGCAGCCCCCCGAGGAAGAAGCCGAACCCCTTCATCGCGTTCTTCGAGCCCGTGAACCATGCGACCCAGCGGAAGAGCCTGCTCTCCCCCGCCTCCCCGCGCGCCTCGGCCTCCGCCACCTTGATCGCCGATTTCGAGGCGGTCTTCGTCAGGTCCTTGGCGACCCCGCAGACGCCCTGGGCCGCCACCACCCAGGCAACCGACAGGGCGGCGCTCCAGTCGGGCGAGACCGCCGAGAGAAGGAGAAAGCCCGCGATCTGCGTGGTAAGGCCGACCATGAGCATCCGCGTGATGCCAAAGCGCGTCGCGAGCCAGCCCCCGACGAAATTCGCCACCACCCCCGCGGCCTCGTAGAGCAGGAACAGGAAGGCGAGCGTGAAGGGCGAATAGCCGAGATTGAAGAAATGCAGCAGGACGAGCATGCGCAGGGCGCCGTCCGTCAGGGTGAAGCTCCAGTAGGAGGCCGTCACCACGGCATAGTTGCGCTGGCCGCTCGTCATGGCTCAGATGCCCTTGTCGCGCATGTGGCAGGCGAGATCGACCATCCGGCAGGCATAGCCCATCTCGTTGTCGTACCAGGCATAGACCTTCAGCAGCGTCCCGTCGGTCACCAGCGTCGACAAGCCGTCGACGATCGCGGAACGGGTGTCGCGGGCGTAGTCGGCGGAGACGAGCGGACGCGGCTCGAAGCCGAGGATGCCGGCGAGCGGGCCCCGCGCGGCCTCGGCGAAAAGCCGGTTGACCTCCTCCGCGCTCGTCTCGCGGCGCATCTCGAACACGCAGTCGGTGAGGGATGCGTTGAGGACGGGCGCGCGCACCGCATGGCCGTTGAGCTTCCCCGCGAGTTCCGGATAGATGAGCCCGATCGCGGTCGCGCTGCCCGTCGTTGTCGGCTGCAGCGAAAGCATGGCCGAGCGGGCGCGCCGCAGGTCCTTGTGGATCGCGTCGACGACGACATTGGTGTTCGTGGGATCGTGGATCGTCGTGATCTGGCCGTGGCGGATTCCGATCGCCTCGTGCACCACCTTGACGACGGGGGCGAGGCAGTTTGTCGTGCAGGAAGCCGCTGTCACGATCGGATGATGCTCGGGATCGTAGAGCTCCTCATTGACCCCGACGACGATGTTGAGCGCCGAACCGTCCTTGACCGGGGCCGCGACGATCACCCGCCTGGCGCCGCGGTCGAGATGTCCCTCAAGCGTCTCGCGCGTCAGGAACTTGCCGCTTGCCTCGATCACGACATCGACGCCGAGATCGCCCCAGGGGATCTCGCCCGGCTTCGCGATGGCCGTGCAGGTGACGCGGCGGTCATCGATCGTCAGGCTCGATTCATCGGACGCGAAACGCGCCCGCCAGCGGCCCTGGACGGTGTCGAATTCGAGGAGATGCGCGATCACGGAGGGGGCGCCCTTGATCTCGTTGACATGCGCGATATCGAGCCGGTTGCCCGCGCGGGGGTCGTCATCCATCCGCTCCGCCGCGCCGAAGGCCGCGCGCAGGGCGAGCCGTCCGATGCGGCCCATTCCGTTGATGCCTACTCTCATCGTCGGAAAGTCCTTTTCCTCAGCAAGCTTTTCGTCAGGAAGCCTTGCGTTTCGCGTTGTCCCTGATTTTCCGGGCAGCCGGACGCAACGGCGCGATCGCCCGTATCGACGCCCCTTCCATCGTCCCGATCTCCGCCAGACGTTGCGTCAGGGCGATCGGGTCGAGATCATCGAGGGGGAGCGCGAGAAAGGCCGCGATGCGGCGGCGCAGATAGCGGAACGCACGGATGAACGCGGCGCGGCGCTCGCCCGGGAGTTCCGTGACGGCGGCAGGATCGGCGATGCCCCAGTGCCCGCTCACGGGCTCCCCCGGCCAATGCGGGCATTGCTCGCCGGCCGTCACGTCGCAGATCGTGAGCGCGACATCGATGCGCGGCGACGACGATTCGGCGAAGACGCGCCAATCCTTCGGGACGAGCCCGTCGACAGGATAATTGTGGGCGGCAAGGACCTCGAGCGCCAGCGGATCGACCGCGCCGCGCGGCTTGCTGCCGGCGGAGAAGGCGCGAAAGCGCCCGCCCCCGTCCTTGCGCAGGATTGCCTCGGCCATGATCGAGCGGGCGCTGTTTCCCGAGCAGAGGAAGAGGACGTTGCGCGGGTCCCCCGCCCCTGCCGCCTCAAGCGCGGCCCCGCGCTGCGCTTCGCCCTGGCCGGGGAGGGAACCGCCCTCGCCAAGCCCGGAATCCTCGCGGAGGAAGGCGATGAGGCCGCCCGCCACATCCTCCCGCAGGCTGTAGATGATCGAGCGCGCCTCCCTCCTCCGGGCGATCAGGCCCGCGCCTTCAAGCTGGGAGAGATGAAAGGACAGGTTCGACGAGGATGCGCCCACGGCCTCGCCGATCGCTCCGGCGGGCAGCCCGTCCCGGCCCGCACGAACAAGCAGGCGAAAAACCCTGAGCCGGGTCTCCTGCGCCAGGGCCGAAAGGGCCTCTACGGCCTCGCGCTCGTTCATTTCGATATCTCAATAACCATTGAAACATATGCTTATCCGGGCGGCGCGCTCCAGTCAACCGTTTCGCAGCGACTGCGGAAATCTCTTGCGAAAGATCCCGGATCCCCCAATTAAGACATTGGGGGATCAACGATCTTGCCGTACATGGACCGATGTTTTCGGGAACCGGATTTTCCCGAACGGTCGGAACTTGGCTGGTGGAATGTTGTTGTGCGGGTGAGGCCGCATGGAACGAGGAAAGGGAGCCGCGGGAGAATGTTGTTCGGCAGGGAACGCAAGCCCACCTGGCGCGAACGCCTTCGCAATGCCGTATGGCCGCGCCGTGGGGTCGCCCGCCCCTTCGTCTATCTCGCGAAGCGCCTGCCTCGGCTTTCAGCGACGCCGCACGCCATCGCCGCCGGCTTTGCCTCGGGGGCGGCGGGCTCGTTCACGCCCTTCCTCGGCTTCCACTTCCTGCTCAGCTTCGGCCTTGCCTATATCGTTCGCGGCAACATGATCGCCGCCGCGTTCGGGACGGCCGTCGGAAACCCGCTGACCTTCCCGCTGATCTTCGCCGCCACCTACGAGGTCGGCAGCGTGATCCTCGGGACCTTCGTCGGTGCTGTCCCGGACGCGCAGACGATCGAGGCGCAAAGCGAGGCGCTGATCAGCGGCGGCTTGTTCACGATGGGCTTCGACCGGCTCTGGCCGCTGCTCAAGACGATGTCCGTGGGCTCGATCCCCCTCGGGATCATTGCGTTTCTCTTCTTCTACACCGCCGTGCGCCTGATCATCGCGGGTGTCCAGAAATCGCGGAAGGCGCGGCTTGCCGGCAAGGCGCAAGTCCCCGAGAACGCGGCCCTGCCGCCTGGCGGGGAGTGATTTCGCGGCCCGTGAGCGCAGATGCCGCCCGCGCTACGCATTCACTGCATGTGTCTCCCCGAAAAAAGCTGTGGTTGCGCAGCCATTTTGGCGGCCGGTGGGTTCATTTGAGACTTCCGCCCCCGCTCCCTGTCGGCTAAAGCTGAGACTGATTTTGGTCCCCATCGACAGGTCATTCAGGTGGTTCATGGCGGAAACGGCTGCGTCAGGCATTCTTTCGGGTAAGCGCGGATTGGTGATGGGCGTCGCCAACAACCGGTCGATCGCGTGGGGCATCGCACAGGCGGCGCGACGGCACGGGGCCGAACTTGCCTTCACCTATCAGGGGGATGCGCTCAAGAAGCGGGTGGAGCCGCTCGCCAGGGAACTCGACGCCGCCGTCGTCGGCCATTGCGACGTGACCGATCCCGCGAGCGTCGACGCGGTCTTCGAAACCGTGCGCGAATTGTGGGGCGAGATCGACTTCGTCGTCCACTGCATCGCCTTTTCGGACAAGGACGAACTGACCGGCCGCTACATCGACACGAGCGAGGCCAATTTCAACAAGTCGCTCAACATCTCCTGCTATTCCTTCACGGCCATCGCGCAGCGCGCGGAGAAGCTGATGGCGAAGGGCGGCTCGATGCTGACCCTGACCTATTACGGCGCCGAGAAGTGGATGCCGCATTACAACGTCATGGGCGTCGCCAAGGCGGCGCTCGAAGCGAGCGTGCGCTACCTCGCCGCCGATCTCGGGCCGCAGGCGATTCGGGTCAACGCGATCTCGGCGGGGCCGATCAAGACGCTGGCCGCCTCCGGCATCGGCGATTTCCGCTACATCCTGAAGTGGAACGAGTACAACTCGCCTTTGCGCCGCACCGTCACGATCGAGGAAGTCGGCGAGACGGCGGCCTATCTCCTGTCGGACATGTCGCGCGGCGTCACCGGCGAGATCCTGCATGTCGATGCGGGCTATCACGTCGTGGGGATGAAGAACCCCGAGGCTCCCGACATGTCGCTCGACAAGGATTGAGACCGGCCCGAACGTGCCCACGCTTTATTACATCCGCCACGGCGAAACTGACTGGAACGCCGAAGGGCGTCTCCAGGGCCAGCGCGATACGGACCTGAATGCGCGCGGCCGGGCGCAGGCGGCGGATGCGGGGCGCAAGCTGCGCAATCTGGTGAGCGATCCCGCCGGCATTGATTTCCTCGCGAGCCCGCTCCGGCGGACGCGCCAGACCATGGAGATCGCCCGCGAGGCCGCCGGGCTCGACCCGTTCGGCTACGCCCTCGACGACCGCCTCAAGGAAATCCGCTTCGGCGACTGGGAGGGGCTGACCTGGCCGGAAGTCTCGGCGCGCGACCCCGAAAAAGCAGCGGCGCGCGAAGCGGACAAGTGGGGCTTTCAGCCGCCCGACGGCGAGAGCTACGCGATGCTCACAGCACGCATCATCCCCTTCTTCAACAGCCTGACGCGCGACGCTGTCGTCGTCTCGCACGGGGGCGTCGCGCGGGCGCTGCTCTCGCAGGTCTGCGACGTGCCCCCGGAGCGCGCGCCCCACCTCGATATCTGGCAGGGCCGGGTGATCGTGATCCAGCACGGGAAGTACAACTGGATCTGATGCTCTGGCGAATATCGTCGCGCGCGCTACACTCCCCTCCCCGTCCCCCGTTCGAGCAGCGTCATGGCAAGCCGCTTTTCCACCGCCGATCTTTCCGTCGACGACCTGACGGCGCGCCAGGCGAAGAACGAGTACGCGCGCCTTTCCGACGAGATCGCCCGGCATGACGTGCTCTATCACCAGGAGGACGCGCCGCAGATCAGCGATGCGGAGTATGACGCCCTGCGCCAGCGCCTCGTCGCCCTGGAGGCGCGCTTTCCCGAACTCGCGGGCGATGCGCAGGCGCCCGGCGTCGGCGCGAAGCCGTCGGAGAAATTCGCCAAGGTGCGCCACCGCGTGCCGATGCTCTCGCTCGAAAACGCCTTCTCGGACGAGGAGGTCGAGGATTTCGTCGCGCGGGTGCGCCGCTTCCTGAACTGGGGCGAGAAGGAACTCGCCTTCACCGCCGAGCCGAAGATCGACGGGCTGTCGCTCTCGCTGCGCTACGAGGACGGCGAACTCGTCACCGCCGCCACGCGCGGCGACGGCGCGGAGGGCGAGGACGTCACCGCCAATGCGCGCACGGTGGACGACATCCCGCAGAGCATCCCCGAGAAGGGGAATGTCGAGATCCGGGGCGAAGTCTATCTGTCGCACGCGGATTTCGCGGCGATCAACCAGCGCCAGGAGGCGGCCGGAAAACCGCTCTTCGCCAATCCGCGCAACGCGGCGGCGGGCTCGCTGCGCCAGCTCGATGCGCGCATCACCGCCTCGCGTCCGCTCAAGTTCTTCGCCTATGCCTGGGGTGCGATGGACCGCGTCCCCGCCGCTACGCAATACGAGGCGGTGCACGCCTTCGAGCAGTGGGGCTTCAAGACCAATCCGCTGATGAAGCGCTGCCTCTCCGTCGAGGAGATGCTGGCGCATTATCATTTCATTGAGGAAGAGCGGGCCAGCCTCGGCTACGACATCGACGGCGTCGTCTACAAGGTGGACGATCTCGCGCTGCAGGAGCGCCTCGGCTTCGTCTCCCGCGCCCCGCGCTGGGCGCTCGCCCACAAGTTCCCCGCGCAGCAGGCCTTCACGGTGCTGGAGGATATCGAGATCAATGTCGGGCGCACGGGGACGCTGAACCCGATCGCGCGGCTGCGCCCGGTGACGGTGGGCGGCGTCGTCGTCTCCAACGCCACGCTCCACAACGAGGATTACATCAAGGGCATCGGCGGCAAGGGAGAGCCTATTCGCGACGGGCGCGACATCCGCATCGGCGACACGGTGATCGTCCTGCGCGCCGGCGACGTCATCCCCAAGGTGCTCGACGTGGTGATCGACAAGCGCCCGGCGGATGCGAAGCCCTACGAGTTTCCCGTCACCTGCCCCGCCTGCGGCAGCCATGCGGTGCGCGAGGTCAACCCCCGCACCGGCAAGGAGGATGCTGCCCGCCGCTGCACGGGAGGCCTGATCTGCCCGGCGCAGGCGCGCGAGCGCCTCAAGCATTTCGTCTCTCGCATGGCGATGGATATCGAGGGGCTCGGCGGCCGCACGATCGAGGAATTCTACGACGAGGCGATCGTGCGCGCGCCGCAGGACATCTTCACCCTGGAGCGCCGCGCCAGCGCGGGCGAGATCCGCCTCGTCACCCGCGAGGGCTGGGGCCCGCAGAGCGTCAGGAACCTGTTCGACGCGATCAACGCCCGCCGCGAAGTGCCGTTGAACCGCTTCATCTTCGCGCTCGGCATCCTGCATGTCGGCGAGACCGGGGCGAAACTCCTGGCGCGGCATTTCGGCAGCTTCGAGAACCTGCGCGAGACGGCCCTGCGGGCGGGCGCCGGCGACGCGGAGGCGCGGGCGGAGATCAACGCGATCAGCGGGATCGGCGAGGTCGTGACGGATGCGATCGCCGAGTTCTTCAAGGAGCCGCATAACGAGCAGATGCTCGACGCCCTGCTTGCGGAGGTCCGCCCGCAGCCCATGGAGAGCGTCGCCGAAAGCGATTCCCCCATCGCCGGCAAGACGATCGTCTTCACCGGCTCTCTCGAGGAGATGACCCGGGACGAAGCCAAGGCGGTCGCGGAGCGGCTGGGGGCGAAGGTCTCGGGATCGGTCTCGAAGAAGACGGACCTCGTCGTGGCCGGACCGGGAGCCGGATCGAAGCTCAAGGATGCCGAGAAGCACGGCATCGAGGTCTTGACGGAATCGGAGTTTCTCACTCTCGTCAATGGCGGCTGATCCGTTTACATCCGCAGGAATTCCGGGAAGCTTGCATGCGCGCATTGGCGATCGACTTCGAGACCGCGAACGAGGATCGCGCCAGCGCCTGCGCGGTCGGGCTGGCCTGGATCGAGAACGGCGTCATCACCCGCCGCGCGCACCGGCTGATCCGGCCGCAGCGGATGTATTTCAATCCGTGGAACACGAAGATCCACGGCATTCGCGCCCGCGATGTCAAGGATAGCCCGGCCTTCGGCGAGGTCCTGTCGGAATTCGCGGATGATATCGCGCGCTTTCCGCTGATCGCCCACAACGCCGCCTTCGATATCGGCGTGCTCTCCGCCTGCGCGGAGAGCTACGGCATGAGGCTGCCGCCGATATCGTATCTTTGCACGGTTCTCGTCGCGCGGCGGACATGGCCCGGCCACCGGCGCTATTCGCTCGACCAGGTGGCGGCGCGGCTCGGCGTCGCCTTCGGCCACCATCATGCGGGCGAGGACGCCTTCGCCTGCGCGTCGATCGCCGTCGCGGCGGCCGAGGAGGCCGGCGCGGAGGACATCCCATCCCTTGCCGCGCGCCTGAAGCTCACCCCCGGGCGGCTCGCCGGGGATGCCCGTTCCGGCTGCGCGTCGCAGGGCGCGCCCGCCGGCCCGGATCGCGGGGTCAGGCCGCCCCGCCGGCAGCGCGCCGCGGAAGGCGGGCTTCCGACGTTTCGCGTGCGCGGCAGCACCGGGAACGAATACGAGGTGAGCCTGCGCCGCCGCGACGGAGGCCATGTCCCGCGCTGCACCTGCATGGCGGGACGGACGAACCGTCTCTGCCGCCACGTGACCGCCCTGCTCGACGGCGACGTGACCAACCTCCTGTCGCCGAATGCGGACGAGGTCCGTCCTTTCTGCGACATGGTGGCGGGCGGCGCGGCGCTTACAGCGTCACGATGATCTTGCCGAAGACCTTGCGGCTCTCGAGCCGGTCGAGCCCCTGGGCGAAGTCCTCCAGCGGGAAGACGGTGTCGATCACAGGGCTCATGCCGGAGGCCATCTTGTCGAGCGATTCGACGATGTTGCGCATGGAGCAGCCGAAGGAGCCGAAGATGCGGTATTGCTGCTGGAAAAGCTGCATCAGGTTCATCGTCACGGACACGCCCGAGGTCGAGCCGCAGGTGACGAGCCGCCCGCCGCGCTTGAGGCAGAGCAGCGAGCCGTTCCACGTATCCGCGCCGACATGCTCGAAGACGACGTCGACGCCCTTGCGCTTCGTCAGCCGCCGCACCTCGCCCTCGAACCGCTCCTCGCGATAGTTGATCACGAAATCCGCGCCGAGTTCCTTCGCCTTGACGCCCTTCTCGTCGTCGCCGACGGTCGTGTAGACGGTGCAGCCGATCGCCTTGGCCATCTTGATCGCGGCGGTGCCGATCCCCGAGCCCCCCGCATGGACGAGGATCGATTCGCCGGGCTGTAGCTTCGCATTGTCGAAGAGCATGTGCTGCACCGTGCCGAAGGCGATCGGCGCGCAGGCCGCCTCCTCGAAGCTCACGCCGTCGGGGACGGGGATGACGAGGCGTGCCGGCATGTTGATCGTCTCGCGGGCGAACCCATCGATATGGAAGCCCATGATGCCGCCGACATTCTCGCACAGGTTGTCGCGCCCCTCGCGGCAGGCCGGGCATTCGCCGCAGGTCATCGCGCCGTACATCACGACCTTCTGACCCGGCGTAAAACCGCTCACCCCCTCGCCCGTCGCCACGATCTCGCCGGAGGCCTCCGCCCCCACGGCGAGCGGGAGCTTGCGCTTGGCGAAGGCCATGCCGCGATAGCCCCAGACGTCGATATGGTTGAGGCCGACCGCGCGCACGCGGATCTGCACCTCGCCGGGAGCGGGAGCATCGGGGGCGTCGATCGTGTCGATCCGCAGGTCGCGGTCGCCGTGAAGTCGCAGGGCGCGCATGGATTGTCCTTCTTTCAACGCCACGCCTTTAGCACAGCCTCGTCAGGAATGGGGAGGGGTGATCGCCGCATCGCCGCCGCCTTCCCCTGCCATCGCCGCGACGAGCGGCCGCATATGCGCGGGAAGCGGGGCCTCGACCGTGATCGCAGGCTTTTTCGGATAGAGCGGGATGGTCAGGGAGCGCGCGTGCAGGCACAGCCCCTCCCCGCGCCGGGCCGGTCCATAGACGAAATCCCCGGCGATCGGCCAGCCCATCGCGGCGCAATGCACGCGCAGTTGATGGGTCCGCCCGGTCAGGGGGCGCAATTCGAGAAGCGCGCGCCCTCCTTCCCGCCCCAGCACCCGCCAGAGCGTGATCGCCTCCTGCCCGGCGGGATCGATTCGCATCCGCCAGGGTTTATCCGGAGCAACGGGCGACATCGCGAGGTCGATCCGCCCTTGCGCCTCGCAGGGCCCGCCCTCGACGATCGCGTGGTAGACCTTGTCGACCTTGCGCTCCTCAAACAGCCCGTTGAGGCGCGATAGGGCCTTGGCGTGGCGGCCGAGGGCGAGGCAGCCCGAGGTTTCGCGATCGAGGCGGTGGACGATCTGAGGCCGTCTCGGTAGACCGAAACGCAGGGCGTCGAGATGCGTCTCGAGCGTTTCGCCGCCACCATGGCCCGGATGCACGGGCAGGCCCGCCGGCTTGTCGAGGACCAGCATGAGGGCGTCGCGATAGAGGATGCGCGAGACTATCTCTTCGGATGTCATGCGAAATCGGCTATCGGGTACGGGGGCCGGCTGCAAGCGAAAGCTGCGCGCCGGGCAGAGGATCGAACAGGGACAGCGTCTTCATGAGTGACGAGCGCGAGAAATCGGGATTCTGGTCGCGGCTCTTCGGCGGCGGCAAGGAAGCGCCCCGTGAAGCCGAGAAGGCGCCCGGCGCGAAGCCGGAGCAGGCTCCGGAAGAGCCCGCCGAAGAGGCTCGTGCGGAAGAGGCGCGCGTGGAAGAGGCGCGCGTGGAAGAGGCCACCGACGAGAACCCGGAAACGCTCCAGGCCGAGGAGGCGGCCGCGCCCCTGCAGGATCCGGCTCCGGAACTCGAGGAGCCCGCGCCCCTCCTCGACGAACCTCTCCCGGAAATCAGCCAGCCGCCGCCGCCGGAGGCCGCGCCCCCGCAGAAGCGCTCCTGGTGGAAGCGGCTGACCGAGGGGCTCTCGCGGACTTCCTCGACGCTCGGGGCGGGCATCACCAGCCTCTTTACCAAGCGCAAGCTTGACGCCGCGACGCTGGAGGATCTCGAGGACATCCTCGTCCAGGCGGATCTCGGCGTCGCCACGGCCATGCGGATCACCGAGACGATCGGCGAAGGCCGCTTCAACAAGGAGATCGCGCCCGAGGAGGTCAAGGCGATCCTCGCAGGCGAGGTCGAGAAGACCCTTTTTCCGGTCGCCCGCCCCCTTGCGGTCGATATCGGCCGCAAGCCTTTCGTGATCCTCATGGTCGGCGTCAACGGCGCGGGCAAGACGACGACGATCGGGAAGCTCGCGGCGAAGTTCCGCGCCCAGCGCAAGAGCGTCATGCTGGCTGCCGGCGACACGTTCCGCGCCGCCGCCATCGAGCAGCTCAAGGTCTGGGGGGAGCGCACCGGCTCGCCGGTCATCGCCCGCGAGCAGGGGGCGGACGCCGCCGGGCTTGCCTTCGACGCGCTAACCGAGGCGCGGGCGAAGGGCGTCGACGTCCTGATGATCGATACGGCGGGACGCCTGCAGAACAAGACCGCGCTCATGAGCGAGCTGGAAAAGATCGTGCGCGTCATGCGCAAGGTCGACGAGAGCGCGCCCCACGCGGTGCTCCTTGTCCTCGACGCCACGGTCGGACAGAACGCGATGTCGCAGGTCGAGCTGTTCCAGAAGGCCGCCGGCGTCACCGGCCTCGTCATGACCAAGCTCGACGGGACGGCGCGCGGCGGCATCCTTGTCGCGCTCGCCGACAAGTTCGGCCTGCCGGTGCATTTCATCGGCGTCGGCGAGGGTGTCGACGATCTCGAGCCGTTCCAGGCGCGCGATTTCGCGCGGGCGATTGCCGGTCTCGACGAAAAGGGGTGAGCGGGAGGGACTAGCCCTCGTCCTGCTTACCCGCCTCGTGACGCATGATCAGCGGCGTCTGCGCCAAGGCGAAGGCAAGGGTGATCGGCATGATGCCGAAGACCTTGAAGCTCACCCAGAAATCCGTCGTCTGCGTCCGCCAGACGACCTCGTTCACGAGCGCGAGGAAGAGGAAGAACAGCCCCCAGCGGAAGGTGAGCTTGCGCCAGCCCTCGTCCGTGAGGTGGAAGACCGAATCGAGCACGACCGTCAGCAGCGACTTGCGGAACCAGAGCCCGCCGAGCAGGATCGCGCCGAAAAGCGTATTCACGATGGTCGGCTTGAGCTTGATGAAGAGCTCGTCCTGCAGGAACAGCGTCAGCCCGCCGAAAACGACCACCACGACCCCCGAGACGAGCGGCATCATCGGCAGCTTGCGCACCAGCGCGTAATGGATCGCGAGCGCGACCAGCGTCGCCACGACGAAGATCCCGGTCGCGGTGAAGATTCCCGCGCTCTGGTTGAAGTAGAAGAACAGCCCCAGCGGCCCGAGTTCGAGCGCGAGCTTCAGCAGCGGATGGAGCTGCGGCGGATGGGCGGGATCTTCGGTCTTGATCATGCCGGGAGGTCTAGCCGGAAACGAGCCGATTGGAAACGGGGCGTGAGCGCGCATCAGCCTCCGGCGTCCTCCCCGGCGGCTCGAACTCCTCCCCCCGTGTCACCCCGGCGGCCCGACACCCCTCCCCCCGTGTCACCCCGGCGGCCCGACACTCCTCCCCCGGCGTCATCCCCGGCGGCCCGAAGGGCCGGGAAGGGGATCCAAGCGAGGGGCTGATGGAGCATAGGGGCGAGCGTGCCGTCTCGCTGCGTTGCCGTAACGGCAGGATCCCCTTCCCTTCCGCCGCTGCGCGGCTCCAGCCGGGGATGACACGGGAGGGGGAGCGTGGCTTGTGCGGAGGACGCGCGCGGGAGTTCAAGCCCTTCGCCACCAGCGGCGCTTCCTCGGCCCCCTCCCGGACACACCCCTCCCCCGTGTCATCCCCGGCGGCCCGAAGGGCCGGGAAGGGGATCCAAGCGAGGGGCAGCCGGAGGGCGACCCGCACGACGAGCGGAGCCTGGGTCCCCTTCCCCTGCGCGGCTTCGCCGCTCCGGCCGGGGACGACAGGAGGGGGCGGGCGCATTGCATCAGACGCCCTTGAAACCCATCACCCGCCCTGCAAGGTCGCCGGGTCGATCCGGCCGGTCGCGATGCCGTAATGCGCCCAGAGCACCTTCGCCGCCACGCCGCGCCAGGGGCGCCAGGCTTCGGCGAGGGCAAGAAGCGCGTCGGGCTTCGGGCGTTCCGGGAGCCCGTAGGCGAGCCGCGCGCCCTCCTGCAGGGCGAGGTCGCCCGCGGCGAAGGCGTCGGGATGGCCGAGGCAGAAGAGGAGATAGATATCCGCCGTCCACGGCCCGATCCCCTTCACCGTCACGAGGGCCGCATGGGCCTCGTCGGCGGGGAGCGCGTGGAGCCGGTCGAGCGGCAGGTCGCCCGCGAGCAGCGCGGCGGCAATGGCGCGCAGGGTCCGCATCTTCGGCGCGGAGAGGCCGCAGGCGCGCAGCGCCTCGTCGTCGGCGGCAGCGATGTCGGAGGGCGCGAGGGCGGGATAGCGCGCCTTCACCCGCCCCCAGATCGCCTTCGCGCTCGCGGTCGAGACCTGCTGCGAAACGATGATGGAGGCGAGCCCCTCGAAGCCGGGGGCGCGCTTGCGCAGCTTCGGGCGGGCCCCCTCCCCGATCACGCGCGCCATGACGGGATCGCAGGCGCAGAGCGCGTCGAGACCGAGATCGAGCGCCTCGGGCGTATCGAGAAGGGGCTGCACGGTGTATGACCCGATGATCGAGCGACGAGGATCGAATCAATCGCGCGAGGCCGCTCTTGACGCAACCCGTATTCCGCTTCGCCCCAAGCCCGAACGGCCTCCTGCATCTCGGCCACGCCTTCTCGGCGCTCTGCAACGACGTACTCGCCCGGCGCATGGGCGGGCGGCTCCTGCTGCGCATCGAGGATATCGACGTGACGCGCTGCCGGCCGGAATTCGAGGCGGCGATCCGCGACGACCTCGCCTGGCTCGGCCTCGGCTTCGAGACGCCCGTGCGGCGGCAATCCGAGCATTTCGGCGAATATCGCGCAGCGGCCGCGCGTCTTGCGGCGATGGGGCTGCTTTATCCCTGCTTCTGCTCGCGCAAGGAGATCGCCGCCGCCGTCGCCGCGCGCGAATCACAGGATCAAGGGATCTGGCCGCGCGACCCCGATGGCGCTCCGCTCTATCCCCGCACCTGCCGCGCCCTCGGGGAGGATGAGGCCCGCGCGAGGATCGCGGCGGGAGAGCCGCATGCGCTTCGCCTCGACATGGAGCGGGCGCTCGTGCAGGCGGGGGGCGATCTCGCCTACAGGCGCTTCGAAGCCGACGGAAGCGAAAGCCTTGTTACAGCCGACCCGGCGCGCTGGGGCGACGCGGTGATCCTGCGCAAGGAGATTTCCGCGAGCTACCATCTCGCCGTCGTCCACGACGACGCGCTCCAGGGGGTGACGCATGTGGTGCGGGGCGCGGATCTCGAGGCGGCGACGGACCTCCACGTCCTCCTCCAGCGCCTGCTCGGATACCCGACGCCGCGCTACCACCACCACGGCCTGATCCGCGACGAAACGGGGGACAAGCTCGCCAAGAGCCGCGCCTCGACGCCTCTCGCCGAATTGCGAGCGCAGGGCATGAGCGCGGACGCGATCCGCGCGATGCTTACCGCCGCCGCTCCCGCCAGAGATCCTGCGCCTGATACGCCCAATAGGTGACCTGCGCCGCCGCGAGGCCGAAGGCCCCGCCGTTCCACGACAGCCCGAACGGTTCGAAGAGGCGGATGCGGTCGCTCTCGCCGGTGATCGCCTCGGCGATGACCCGCCCGCCGATCGCCGTCGTGTTCATGCCGTGGCCGCCGAAGCCCTGGCAATACCAGACGCCCTCGCGCAGGCGGCCGATCTGCGGCATCAGGTGACGCGCATAGGACATCAGCCCGGACCACGCCGTCTCGATGCGGATCGCCTCGAGCTGGGGATAGGTCGAGACCATGGTGCGGCGCAGGAGCCCGGCGAGCGCGCGCGGCTCGCTGGTGCGCGTGGTGATCCGCCCGCCCCAGAGTATCCGCTTCCCCCCGTCGACGACCCGGTAATAATCGCCCGCGCGCCGGTAGTCCGAGATCGCGAAGGGGCATGCCACCGCCTCCGCGACCCGCTCGGGCGCCTCCTCGGTAAGGAGGACATAGGTCGCGATCGGCAGATGGGCGCGGCGCAGGGTGAGTACGACATTCGTCGTGTAGCCCCCGCCCGCGAAGACGAGGTGGCGCGCGCGCACCGAACCGCCGGATGTTCGCACGCGCTTCTCCGCAAGATCCACGATCGCACCGATCGCGGGGCTGTCCTCGAAGATCATTCCCCCGAGCGCCTCGATCTCCCGCGCCAGGGCGCGCGCGTAGTTCAGCGGGTGAAAGTGGAAGGCTTGCGGGTTGAACAGGCCCTGGTGATATTTCTTCGACTTCAGGACGGCCCGGATCGCCTCGCGGGGCATGAAGTCGAGCCGGTACCCGAAGTCGCGCTCCATCCGCTCCTGCATCCGCTTCAGGCTGTCGGGATCGTCGTGCCGCTTGACGCTGATCTTGCCGTCGACGGGGTTCGCCGCCGCGATGGCCAGATCCGCGATGCGCGCGCGGACGATGTCCGCCCCCTCGATCGAGAGGCGATAGAGTTCATGGGCGCGCTCCCGCCCGACCATGCCCTCGATATGCGCGAGGCTCGTCGAGTAGCCGGGGCCGACGAAGCCGCCGTTTCGGCCCGATGCCCCCCAGGCGACCCGCTCGCCTTCGAGGATGGCCACCCTTCGCCCGGCGCGGGCGAGATCGAGCCCGGTCGAGAGACCCGCGAGCCCGCCGCCGATGATGCAGATCTCCGTCTCGAGCTCGCCGCGAAGCGGCGGGCGCGGCGCGTCCTCGGCGAGGGTCCTGCGGTAATAGGTGTCGATATAGCCCATGGCGGCGCTTCTCATCCCGGTCGAGGGAGGTTGTACGACGCCGCCGTGGCGAGCGGCCAGAGCCTGTTCGCTCACGCCAGCATGCGCGATGGCGCGGCGCTAGTTGCGGTCGTCCGCGATCATCGGGAGCGGCTGGACATCGACGCCCTCCTCGAGAAGCGCGCGGGCCTCGTCGAGGCTCGCCTCGCCATAGATCGAGCGGTGCTCGGTCTCGCCGTAATGCATCTTGCGCGCCTCCTCGACGAAGCGTGCCCCGACATGCTCGGCGTTCTTCGTCACATGGTCGCGGATCTCGCGGAGCATGGCCCGCAATTGCCGCTCGCGCTCGGACAGGAGCGCGACAGGCGCGGTATCGGCGGCGGGAGGCGGCTCCGCAAGGGCGGGGACCTGCGCGGCTTCACGGTCGCGGCGCGCGATCGACGGGGCCATCAATTGCTTGCCGACCTTCGCGGAGCCGCAGGCGGGGCAGGACACGAGTCCGCGCTGCGCCTGTTCCTCATAGGCGGCGCCGGACGGAAACCAGCTCTCGAAGGCGTGGCCCTGATCGCAGGCCAAGGCGTAGCGAATCATGACGTTAATTGTGCTCTGGCGACATTGACCATCCGTAAATGGTGCGCCTGCCGCCCCGCGACAAGCGCGACCGGGGCGGGAACCTCATCGCTCGACGAGGGTGAACGATCGGGTATGGCGCAGGCTGGGGATGCGCTGGCGCGCCCGGCCGACATCCTCGAGATCGATCTCCGCCATGATGACCCCCGGTTCAGCCTGCGCCTCCGCCAGAACCTTCCCCCAGGGATCGACGATGATCGAATGCCCGTAGGTCTCGCGGCCATCCTCGTGCAGGCCGCCCTGCGCCGCCGAGATCATGAAGGATCCCGTCTCGATGGCGCGGGCGCGCTGGAGAACCGACCAATGCGCCTCCCCCGTCTGCCGCGTGAAGCAGGAGGGCGCCGTCTGGATCACGGCGCCGGCTTCCGCATAGGCGCGGTAGAGATAGGGGAAGCGCAAATCGTAGCAGATCGAGATTCCCACCGCCCCGAAAGGGGTCCTGGCGAGAACCGCGCGGTCGCCGCCGGAATAGGTCGAGGATTCGCGCCAGGTCTCACCATTGGGAAGATCGACGTCGAACAGGTGGATCTTGTCGTAGGTCGCAACGATTTCGCCCTCCCGGTCGATCAGGAAGGCCCGGTTGGCGACCTTGTCGCCGTCCTGGATGGCGAGCGACCCGATATGCAGGACGATCCCCTTCGCCCGCGCCGTCTCGCGCAGGGCGGCAAGCGTCTCGTCCTCGTCCTGCCGGCGCACGCGCTCGAAGAGCCTCTTGCGATCGCGGTCGACGAACGAGGTCATCTCCGGCGTCTGGATATAGCCTGCCCCCGCCCCCGCTGCCTCAGCGATCATGCGCGCCGCGTCGTCACGGTTGCGGGCGGGATCGCGGCCCGAGCGCATCTGGATGCAGGCGGCGATGAAGCGGCTCTCCGTCATGACGCCCCGCCCCGGCCCAGCATCGCGTCGAGCTGGCCCCGCCGCTCGATCGCGGAAATGTCGTCATAGCCGCCGACATGCGTTTCGCCGATGAAGATCTGCGGAACGCTCGTTCGCCCCATGGCCCGGTCGAGCATCTCGGCCCGCGCGCCGGGAACCCGCTCGATGTCGATCTCGTCATAGGCGACGCCCTTCTTCCCGAGCAGCGCCTTTGCCGCCGCGCAATAGGAGCACCAGCCACGAGTGTAGATGGTGACCGGTCTGTCATTACTCGCGTTCATGTATCGCTCGTTCGTCCCTGGTTGAGCCCGTCTCTATATAGGATGCCTCTCAGCTTTCCGTCACGACCCGCGCGAAGGACAATATGTCGACGCTCTTCGCACCTCCCCGCAGCAGCGCCCGCGCGGCGGCGTTCGCCGTGGAGCCGGTCGTGAGGACATCGTCGATCAGGACCACCCGCCGCCCCTCCAGCCGGGGGCGCAGGAGGGCGGGGACGCTGAAGGCGCCCTGAAGGTTGTCGCGCCGCTGCGTCTTCGTCAGCCCGACCTGGCTGCGCGTCCGCTTGACGCGGCGCAGCAGCATCGGGTCGCAGGAGACGCCGCTCTCGCGGGAGACGACGCGCGCCAGCGCCATCGCCTGGTTGAAGCGCCGCCGCCAGAGCCGCCAGCGATGCAACGGGACGGGAACGAGAAGATCGGCCTCGGCCAGAAGCTCCGCCCCGGCCCGCGCCATCATCCGGCCAAGGGTCTCCGCGAGATCGAGGCGATCGTTGTATTTCAGGCGATGGACGAGCGTTCGCGCGACGCCGTCATAGGAGGCGACGGCGCGGGCGCGCTGGAAGACGGGCGGATCGGCGATCGCCCCGGGCGAATAGAGCGGACCGCCGATATCGACGGCGAAGGGCGTTCCCAGCCGCTCGCAATAGGGCCGCTCGATGAACGTGATCTCGCTCCAGCAGGCGGCGCAGAGCGCCTGCTCGCGGTCTGTCGCCGCGCCGCAGGCCACGCAGCTGGGAGGATAGACAAGACCGAGCACCCCGCGCAGCAGGACGCGCGCCCGGGGGGCGAAGCCTGCCGTGATTTCGGGGAATGGCAGGCGAAGCGTCATGGTGAAAGCGCGCGAATCTCAGGGCAGGAGCTTGCGCACCTGTGGCGGCAGGGCGAAAGCCGCAACATGCACGTCGGGTGCATAATAGCGGGTCTCGAGGCCGCTGTCGCGATGGCGCTGCTCGAGATCCGCGAGCGCTCCACGCCTTTCCGGCGCGTCGCTCGCCCATCCGAGCGCGATCGGCCCGCCCGTATAGGTCGGGACCGCCGCGAGGTAGCAACGGGCGTCGCGAAACAGGCCGGCAAGGTGGCCGAGGCTTGTGCGCAGTTGTTCGCCCTGGAAGAAGGGAACCCCGTTCTGCGTCACGAGGATGCCGCCAGGCTTCAGACAGCGCCGGCAATCGGCGTAGAATTCCGGCGAGAACAAAGCGGCGGCGGGGCCCTCGGGGTCCGTCGAATCCACGATCACCACGTCGAAGCGCCGCTCGGTTTGCGCCACGTAGGCGAGGCCGTCGCCGATGACGATCTCCGCGCGGGTATCGTCGAGCGCCCCCTCGCTCACCATCGGCAGGAAGCGCTTCGAGAGGGCGATGACCTGCGCATCGATCTCGACGAGGACCGGGCGGACATCGCGATGGCGCAGCAGCTCGCGCAGCGTGCCCCCGTCGCCGCCGCCGATGACCAGAACGTCGCGCGCCTCCCCATGCCCCAGAACAGGCACATGCGCGATCATCTCGTGATAGACGTGATGATCGCGCTCCGTGAGCTGCACCGCCCCATCGAGGGCGAGGACGCGCCCGAAAGAGGCGTTGTCGAAGATCACGAGTTCCTGATGCTCCGTCTTCTCGTAATGAAGAAGGTGGTCGATCCGGAAGCTCTGGCCGTACCCGTCGTGGAGGGTCTCGGCGAAGCTCAGCATGGCATCATGCCGCGCTTGTGCTCCGCGAGCTGGATGCGGTCGGGCGCGAAGGCCTCGCGCAGGACGCGGATCGCCTCATGTGGACGCGCGTCGCCGCACATGAAGATGTCGATCGCCGCATAGCCGCATTCGGGCCAGGTGTGGATCGAGATATGGCTTTCCGCCAATACGGCCACACCGGAAATCCCGCCATTGGGCGAAAAATGATGCAGGTCGATGTTAAGGAGCGTCGCTCCCGCGGCCGTCGTCGCGTCACGCAGGGCGGCTTCGACGATGACGAGATCGTCCAGCCCCTTGGCGTCCCAAAGATCCACGATCAGATGGGTGCCCGCGAAGAGCAGGCCATCGCGCTCGACGAAATGGTCGAGTCGCGCGTCTTCCTCGCCCGTCTGTTCCGGAGCCGTCACAGGCGCCAGATCGATCGGACCGGTTTCGATCTTGCCCCGCTCCGTGACGGCGGAATTCGGATCGTTGCTCACCTCTTTGGTTCGGTTGCCTGCATCCAGCAGGTCCAAGTCCATCCCCAATTTGGCAAGGCGGGTGTTGTGCAGCATCCCGTGCCCTCCTAACCAGCAGATGAACCCAGCCAGCATAGTCTTTGCTTTCGGGTCAGAGCGTCAGGTTCTGGCGTCTTGGGCCGGTGAATTCAAGCACTTTCGAGAAATTTTATTGCGCGTCAGCCTTTGCGGGCCTGCGCAACAGCGTTGCCGAGCAAGGCTTCCAGCGCCGGTCCGTCATCGACCTCGACCGCGACGGGAAGCGCGACAATCTCGCCGGGCTCGGCGATCCGCATGAGGTCCTTGCAGGTCGTGACGAGCATCGCGCCGTGATTCCCCGCCTTCGCGCGAAGCCCCGCGAGTTCGTCGCCGGTGAAGGCATGGTGGTCAGGAAAAGCCGCGCGCGCGACGATCCGCGCGCCGCAGGCTTCCAGCGTGGCGAAGAATTTCTCCGGTCGCCCGATCCCGGCGAAGGCGAGGACCTTTTCGCCCGCAATGCTGGACGCGGCCGACGGATCCGGACGAAGACGGGCGTGGAAAGCGCGTTTTCCGCGCGCCCGCGACGCCTCCGCCAGCGCCCTTCCCGCTTCTCCCGGACCCATGACCACGAGGGCATCGACGAAGTCCCATTGCGCCGACAGCGGCGCGCGCAGGGGACCGGCAGGGAGGCACAGCCCGTTCTGGACTCCCGCCTCCCCGTCCACGACGACAAGACGGAAATCCTTCCGGAGCGACGGATTCTGGAGCCCGTCATCCATCACGATCACGCTTGCCCCGGCTTCCCGGCAAGCGCGGGCCCCGGCGATCCGGTCCCGCGAAACGATTGTGGGGGCGACCTCCGCGAGAAGCAGCGGCTCGTCGCCCACATCGGCATGGCCGTGCAGCCCGGCCTCCACCGCAACGGGACCCGCGAGCCGTCCGCCGTGCCCGCGCGTGAGGAAGACGGGCCGCTCGCCCTGAGCCAGAAGCATCCGCGCGACCGCGATCGCCGTCGGGGTCTTGCCCGCGCCTCCCGCCGTGAAATTTCCCACGCAGATGACCGGAACGCCGGCGCTTGCCCCGGCGCGACGCATGCGCGCCGCCGTCAGCGCCCCGTAGACCGCGCCGATGGGCATGAGCAGGCGGGCGCGGATGGAGGGCGGGTCATCGCGCCAGAAATCCGGCGCGCGCATCAGCGCCGTTCCATCTTGAGGCCGAGGATGAAAGGCTCGACCGCCCGCATCGTCCGCTCAAGCGCCCCGCCCAGTTCCTCGACTGCATCATGGCCCGCGCGCGCCATCTCGCGGGTGAGCGCCGTGTCGGCGATCAGGTCCGCGAGGGCCGCCGCCAGCGCCTTGGCATCCGCCACGGGAAGCGCCCCGCCCGCCCGGTCGATCGCGGCATAGACATCGGTGAAGTTGTGGACATGTGGGCCGTGGAGAATGGCGGCCCCGAGCTTCGCCGCCTCGATCGGGTTCTGCCCTCCATGGGGGACGAGGGAGCCGCCGACAAAGACGAGCGGCGCGAGCCGGAAGAACAGGCCGAGTTCCCCGATCGTGTCCGCCACGTAGAAATCGACATCCCGCTCCGGCTGCTGGCCGAGAGAACGGCGCGCGGTGCGCAGCCCCGATTCGTCGCCGATCTCGACGATCTCGGCGCCGCGCTGCGGGTGGCGCGGGGCGACGATGGTGAGGAGCTTCGGATAGCGCTTCGCCAGCGCCCGGTGGATGGCGACGACCATCTCCTCCTCGCCGGGATGCGTGCTCGCCGCGACCCAGACGGGCCGGCCCGCAATCATGCCCTGGAGGCCGGCGACGATGCGCGGATCGGCGGGAGGCGGCGGCGAATCGAACTTGAGATTGCCCGCCACGTTGACGCGCGGCGCACCGAGGCGATGCAGCCGCTCGGCATCCGCGCGCCCCTGGGCGAGACAGAGCGAAAACCGCGAGAGCAGCGCCTCCGCAAGTTTGGGAACCCGCGACCAGCGGCGGAACGAGCGCTCCGAGAGCCTTCCGTTGATCAGGATGAGCGGAATGTCGCGCTTGTGCAGGGCGAGGATCGCATTCGGCCAGATCTCGGATTCGGCGAAGAGGGCGATGTCGGGCCGCCAGTAGTCGAGGAAGCGGCGCATGTAGCGCGGCACGTCGATCGGCACATATTGATGGATCGCCCCCGGCGGGAGACGCCTCGCGATGATCTCCGCCGATGTGCGCGTCCCTGAGGTGACGAGCACCGTCACCCCCCGCCGCGTCAGGCGCTCGATCAGCGGCAGGATCGCCATGGTCTCCCCGATGCTCGCGCCGTGGAGCCAGGCAACGTGACCGTCCGGGCGCTCCCTGCTCGCGACGCCGCGCCGCTCCCCTGAACGTGCGGGATCTTCCTTGCCCTTGCGGCGGCGCCAGAGCAGGAAGCCCGCCGCGGCGGGCTCGAAGACGGTCAGGCCGTAATGGTAGATGCGCAGCAGCGCGGGAAAGGGCGTCGTCATCGACCGCCCCCGTTCACGAGCGCTTGGTCCGCAGGGTTCGCGGCCGCGTCCTTTCCGCCAGGGTCGCGGGAGCCGACGAGGGCGTAGCCGCGCGCATGGACGCGATCGAGAGCGTCCTCAACCTCCTGGCGGTAGCGCTCCGCCGCCTCGCCCGTCGCCTCGGGCGGCACCATGATCGGGTCGCCGAGCACGATCGCGCCGCGGCCAAAGGGAAGACCGATCGAGGAATGGTCCCAGGTGTCGAGGTCGATTCGCCGGCTGGTCACCACGGCGACCGGAACGATCGGCCGGCCGGAGAGCCGCGCGAGGGTCACGATGCCCTCTCCGGCCCGCCGGGAAATCTTGGGGACATCGGCCGTCATGACGACCATCTCGCCGTCCTGGAGCGCCTTGAGCATGCCGCGCAGGGCCTGCGCGCCGCCCTTCTCCCGTCCGCGCCCTCGCCCGCGATCGCCAGAGCCGCGGATGGCCCGCACCCCCAGATGCCGGAGCGCAATTGCATTCAGTTCCCCGTCGCCGGAGCGGGAGACGAGGCTCGCGGCGCGGTCGCTCGCGCGACGGGCGAAGTGGATCATGAAATGCTGGCCATGCCACATGGCGGCGATAACCGGCATGTGAGGGCCGACGCGGTCATAGGCGTCCGGCGGATCGAGGACGAAGCGATTCGTGCGGCGCACGAGCCCCAGATAGCGCGCGAAGACGTAACCGAGCGCCTCGCGCACGACCGGATGCCTCCCGATCCGCTTCACGATGCCCATCGGACGAGCGCCCTCACTCGTTAGGGGGATCAAGCAGCCGGTGCAGATGCACGATGAAATAGCGCATCTGCGCATTATCCACCGTCGACTGCGCCTTCGCCTTCCATGCAACGTAGGCGCTGGCGTAGTCGGGGAAGATTCCGACGATGTCGAGCCCCTCCAGATCCCGGAACTGCACGCCTTCGAGATCGCTCAGTTCGCCGCCAAAGACGAGATGCAGCAACTGTTTCCTGGTCGTGGCAGATTCAGTCATCGGTCGTTCCGTGCAAAAAGGGCCTTGAAAGCGCCTCAAACGGCCTGGGTTCGACGCGCCCGGCCCGTCATGGCCTCAATCAGGGACGGATGCAAGCTGTTGGAGGAGGCGAGCAGTTCTCCGTGCACCGGATCGTCGCGGTTGTAGACTGGCCGCGCCCCCGCCTGATCGCTCAGCGTGCCGCCCGCCTCGCGCAGAATGAGATCGGCGGCGGCGATATCCCAGTCGCGGGCGTTGCTCGAGACGAGGCCGACATCGACCTCGCCCGCCGCGATGCGCACGACGCGAAGCGCCAGCGACGGAATCTTCGGCAGGAGCTCCATCACGCCGACGCTGCGGGTGAGCGTATCGACGAGGGGCTGCGGACCGGCCACCCGCGCCCCGCGCAGGGCGCCCGCGGGGGACACCGCGATCGCATCGGCGTTGAGCGACGCCCCGCCGCCCGCGCGCCCCTCGTACAAGGCGTCCAGGGCGGGGGCATAGACGATCCCCAGATGCGGTTCGCCGTCCACCAGCAGGGCGATGGAGATCGACCAGTCCTCATGCCCGTTGAGGAAGGCGCGCGTCCCGTCGATGGGATCGACGATCCAGACGAGGCGGTGCTCGAGGCGGACGGGGTTGTCGACCGTCTCCTCCGACAGCCACGCGGCTTCCGGGAGGAGCGAGGAGAGCCGGATCTTGAGAAAGGCGTCGACGCCGACATCGGCTTCCGTCACCGGGGAACCGCCCGCCTTAGACCAGATGCGGGCCGTCGTCTTCTCGCCGCGCCGGAAGAACGGGCTGGCGATCTCGCCGGCCTCTCGCGCGGCGTCGCGCATCGCGGAGGCGATCACTTCCATCGAACGGGTGTTTGCGGACATGCGTTCCTGCTCGACGAACCGAGCCTCCCCCGCCGACCGTCAGCCGGATGATTCGATTCGCCCATATAGAATATGACGTGTCGCTTCCTCGCGTGAGGAAACACGAGGTTTCCCACAGAAACCCTGTGGATCGAACCTCACCCCTCAGATGGGGACGGTCCGGCCCTGCCGCAATCAAGCAGCGGCGTCACATCGGATTGGGCGGCGGCACCAGCTCGGGCGCCACGATCCTGACGGGGCCGCGCGGGCGCGGCGTCTGGTCCGGCGCGACCGGAGGCTCCGCCGAGGCTTCGCGCTCCGCCTCCGAACGCGAGGCCGCGGCGCGGGCGGCTTCGCGGGCGTCTCGGGGGAGCGACAATTCGCGCGCCATCTCCGCCGAGACGATCACGTCTCCCCGCGACCCGAGCATCTGCTCCGCGCCCTGCAGCGCGTCGACCCAGCTTTGCCCATCCTGGCGGCATCCGCAGGTCGGGTCGAAGGTGGTGCGGTAGCGGAAGGCGTTTGCAAGCGAGGTATAGGGCGTGCCGTCCGCCGCCGCCGCGTGCTCGATCTCGCTGTCCCCGGGCATGAAGAAAAGGCGCGTCTCGGCGGCGGGGCATTGCGCCTGGCACATTTGCTGCGCGGCCTGCCGGTTTCCCCCCGTCGTGGCGAGCGGGAAAAAATAGCCGTCGCAGAGGCGGACGCAGACTGGCTTGCCGCCGCCGGCCCGGCGTTCAGGCTCCTCGAACGGCGCCGGCCCGCGCGGATCGACATAGGGTTCCGGGCTGCCGAAAATGCTTTCGAGGAAGGTGCGGGGACGGCGCTCGACAACGCAGTTGCGCTCGATCGCGGCGAGCAGGGCGCGGCGGCGCTCCTCGCTTGCCTGGGACGCCTGCTGCAGGAGACGATTATAGTTGCTTTCCATCACCTCGATTCGCTCGCGGGCGGCGACGCATTCCGGAGCCGGCGGCGCGCCGAAGAGCACGCCCCGCCCGCGGTCGCAGCCGAGCGACTGGTAATAGCCGACCATGCGGTTGATCTCGCGCCGCTGCTGATCGGCGAGCGCCGCGTAATTCTGCCCGCCTCCGCCACGTTCCAGATTGGCGAGTTCGGCCTGGTATTGCCGACACATATCCGCTTGCGCGACCGCGGAGGTCGAGACGGGGGCCGAAAGTGCGACCGCGCCGATGACGCCAAGGAGCAGACGCGAGAAAAGTCGAGTTGTCATTCCCATATCAGGCCCGCGGCGATCCTCTCTGAGCTGCGATCGGTGACGCTTATAGTCTCCAATGTGGATGGAATATGAACATCACGCCCCATTGGCGAATCCGCCGCAGACAGGAATGCCACGAGCAATGGAGAAATCAATGAAATTCCGGACTTTCCTCTCCGCCCTGGCAATCCTTGGCCCGGGCCTCGCCTTGAGCGCTCCGCCGGCCGCGGCCCAGGAGCCGGACAGGATATTCGAGAAATCGACCGTCTGGCGCGCCCTGACGCCCAACGACCGCCTCGCCGTCTACGGGATCGATGATCCGCTGGTTGAGGGCGTCGCCTGCCATTACACGGTGCCCGAGCGCGGCGGATTGTCCGGGGCCTTTGGCGTCGCGGAGGAGGTCTCGGACATCTCGCTCGCCTGCCGGCAGGTCGGCCCGATCGTCTTCAAGGGCGAGTTCGAGCAGGGCGAGGTGGTGTTCACTGAACGGCGCTCGCTCGTCTTCAAGCGCATGCGGATCGTGCGCGGCTGCGACGTCAAGCGCAACGTGCTGGTCTACCTCGTCTATTCGGACCGACCCATCGAGGGCTCGCCGAAGAACTCGACCTCGACCGTCGCGATCATGCCCTGGGGCGATGCGCCCGCCCCGTCATGCGCGGATTCGCTGAAGAGCTGAGCCCCGAATATCAGGGGGCGCAGGTGATGGAAAGGGGAGGAGCCGCGCGTGAAAGACTCACCGGGACCGCGCTCACGGACCCGGTAAAATCCTCGCGCGGGGCGGCGCCGTAGGCCTGGGCGCGGGCGAATCCGTGCGATTCGCACCATGCATCCGCGACCACCGCGCCGCAGGCATGGTTCGACAGGAGGCAATCGGCGATGCCGTAGCCGTCGCTCGCTGGAATCAGGAACGTCGCCGGTTTCTCGCCCGCAGGGCGCGTCGCGGCGGAGGTGACCGTGGCGAAGGACGACAGCAACGCCCCGGCCAGGGCGGCGAAACCGACAGCGGCGAAGGCGCGACGCATTGGACAACCTCGAGCGGATGGATCGAGGCAACAGTATTTTGAGCGACCTCCTAACGAACGCTTAAGACACGCCCTGATCAGCCTGATCGCGCGAAAATACAACCACGAGGTTGTTCGCGGGCATCTCCACGCGTTCCGCCAGCCGCAACCCGTTCCGCCCGGCGCAGGCGCAGACTTCCGCGAGATCACGGATGCCCCAGGCGGGATCGCGGCTGCGCAGGCTGGCGTCGAATGCTTCGTTGCTCGGGGCGGTGAAGCGTCCGTCGATATTGAAGGGTCCGTAAAGGATGAGTTGGCCCGCCGGAGCAAGCGCCGCGGCCGCTCCGCGAAACAATCCCTCGCATGCCTCCCATGGCGCGATGTGGATCATGTTGATCGAAACGATCGCGTCGACATGGGCGACCGGCCAGGGAGCGCCTGAAGCGTCGAGCGCGAGGGGGGCAAGGAGGTTGGGGAGGGAATTTGCCGCCCGATAGGCCTCTATGCTCCTGCGCGCGGCGGCGTCGGGATCGCTGGGCTGCCAGATGATCCCCGGCAGGGCGCGGGCAAAATGCAGGGCGTGCTCCCCGGATCCGCTCGCGATCTCGAGCACGACGCCGCGCGAGGGCAGCCGCCTGCGCAAGACCTCGAGGATCGGATCGCGATTGCGGGCGGCGGCGGGCGCGACGAGCGCATCCGGCGGAAGCGGTTCCCCGGCGGACGTTTCCGTGGACATGGCGGTCCCCCTTGTCTGGTCCTGTTTCGGCCCCGATCCTGGGCGATATCGGCGCGGTCGACCCGTCGTCAAGCGCCCGCGCTCCTTTTTCCGCTCTCGCTGATCCCGGATGCGACGGGACTCGTATACGCCTGAAAAACCTGTGATACATCCCCCGCGCCGGGACTTTCAATTGCCCGCCGGACCGACCGAAAGATTGCCCCCGACCATGACTGGCGTTTCCAGAGGCGTTGCGGCCACGATCAGCACAGGACGCGGCTTGCGCGCGATGTTCGGCGGAAGGAAGCTGCGCCTCGCCCTTCGGGTGGCGGCGCTGGTGATCCTCCTCACCCTCCTGTTTCGTCTCCTCGACAGCCGCGCGACGATATCCGCGCTGCGGCAGGCCGATCTCGGCATCGCCCTGATCGGCGTCGCCCTCGTCCAGGGGCAGGTCATCCTGTCGGCCCTGCGCTGGAAGTTCACCGCCGGGCGGCTTGACCTCCCGCTCTCGATGGGGCGGGCGACGCGCGAGTATTACGTCGCGGTGTTCCTCAACCAGACGCTTCCCGGCGGCGTGGCGGGAGACGCCGTGCGCACCTACCGGAACCGCGCGGAGGACGCCAATGGCGATCGCGACTGGCGCTCGTCCCTCCGTTCCGTCGTCCTCGAACGCACCGCCGGCCAGATCGCCTTCTTCGTGATCGCGGCGATCGGCCTCGTCACCTGGCCGCTGCTGCTGCCTTCCTCCGCCCCGGACGGCGTGGAGGCGCTCGTGACCTTGCCGCTCATCCTGTTCGCCGCGCTTGCCGCTGTGATTGTCTTCGCGGCGTCCCGGGGGCCGAGGCGCATCCGGGCGGCCCTGTCCGATCTCGGCCCCGACATCCGCCGGACTTTCGTCACGGGCGGCGCCTGGCTCGTGCAGGGACTTCTCTCGCTTGCGGTGGTGGCGAGCTACATCGCCGTCTTCGCCCTCGCGGGGGCCGCTCTGGGGATCGCGGTGCCGTTCGTCGCCTGGTTCACGATCATCCCGATGGTGCTGCTCGCGATGCTCATTCCCGTCACGATCGGCGGATGGGGCCTGCGCGAGGGAGCAGCGGCGGCGCTCTTCCCGCTGGTGGGCATCGATGCGTCCATGGCGCTCGCCATGGCCATCCTCTACGGGCTGGTCAATCTTGCGGGAAGCCTGCCCGGACTCGCGATCTTGCTTGCCACCCGAAGCCGACGCACGGCCTGAGCCTCAGCCGCGCCGGTTGGCGTGGAGCCAGAGGATGTCGACCGCGAAGGACGCCAGCAAGGCGGCGAGCGCCAGCGCGGCGACGATCGTCGCAAGGGTCGGGGAGACGAACGGCGCGATCAGAAACAGAAGCGCGCCCCCCTGCAGCACGCAGATCGCCTTGCGCCGCAGCGACGGCGGCAGGTCGCGGGAGAGCCACGGCCAGACCGCCCGCGCCGCGCTGAAGAGGTGATAGACGGCCCCGATCGCGAGAACCCAGATTCCGACCTTGCCGAGCGCGAAGGCCGCGACGGCGAGGAGCATCAGGAGCATCGCATCGACCTCGATGTCGAACCGGGCTCCGAAGCGCGAGGCGAGGCCGAGCCGCCGCGCGAGATAGCCGTCGACTCCGTCGAGGGCGAGGGAGAACAGCGCCGCGCCGAGGAACAGCCAGTCGACCCAGTCGCCCCAGACGGCAACGAGGCGGGGACTGTCGACCAGGAGCCCGATCAGCAGGCAGTTGATCACGGCGCGCGTGAGCGTGATCAGGTTCGGCAGGCCGAAGCGATCATGGGGATGGAAGGCGTCGATCCGCGCCAGGATCACGCCGGAGAGGATCCCATAGGCCGCGGCCGACCCGAGAATCATGGGGAGGCCGAAATCGGTGAAGCGCACGAGCAGCGCCGCGACGAGGAGGAGCCACGCCCCGCCCGCCGCCAGGGAGGCGAGGGTATCCGAGCGCCGCCGGGAGGCATGCTGGATCAGGGTCGAGAAGGCGGTGTCGAAACGCATGGCTGTCGAATTACCTCAGGCGGGTCAGCAGCGAGATGTTCACGCCGTCACGCATTTGTCATCTACGAAGAAGGCGCAAAGACGGTTCAGATCACAGCGCATTTTCCCGCGCACATCGTCGTGATCGTGCATATCCGCCAATGAGGGCAGGGAATTTGCGTCGCCTTCCGCGATGCGCGCGCCCTTGCCGAATCGGCGGCATCGCGCTGACCTCTTCTCCTGCGATCTTTCGACCGGTGAACCCATGTCCCCCACGATTTCCTTCGTCGGCCTCTCCCCCCGGCACGGCTTCTCGAAGGAGCCCGTGCGGACGATCCGCCTCGTCGCCGGATACGGCGTCGCGGGCGACGCCCATGCCGGCGCGAGCGTCAAGCACCGCTCCCGGGTCGCGCGCGATGCGACGCAGCCGAACCGGCGTCAGGTTCACCTGATCCACGGCGAGCTCTTCGCCGAACTCGCGGAGCAGGGCTTGTCCGTCGCCGCCGGCGATCTCGGGGAGAACATCACGACGCAGGGGATCGACCTCCTCGCCCTCCCCCGGGGCACGCGCCTGCGGATCGGGGGGAGCGCGGTCGTGGTGGTGACGGGGCTGCGCAATCCCTGCTCGCAGCTCGACACGTTCCGGCCGGGCCTGATGGCGGCCCTGATCGGAAAGGACGCGAACGGCCAGATCGTCCGCAAGGCGGGCATCATGGGGATCGTCGTCCTCGGCGGCGAGGTGCGCCCCGGCGATCAGATCACGCCTGATTTCCCCGCGACGCCGCATGAGCGGCTGCAGCCGGTCTGACCTCGGAGGGCGCCACTCCTCACACGTGCAGGAAGCGGTCCTTCACGCTCGCATCCGCGGCGAGTTCCGCGCTGGTGCCGCTCCAGGCGACGCGGCCCTTCTCGACGACGACATGGCGGTCGGCGAGGCCGACGAGGGCGTCGACGTTCTTGTCGATCACGAGGATCGCCTGCCGCTCGCCCTTGAGCCGCCGGAGGCAATCCCAGATCTCGGCGCGGATCAGCGGTGCGAGCCCCTCCGTCGCCTCGTCGAGGACGAGGAGCTTCGGATTCGTCATCAGCGCGCGCCCGATCGCGAGCATCTGCTGCTCGCCGCCGGACAATTGCGAACCGAGATTGCGGCGGCGCTCCTGCAGGCGCGGGAACAGGGCGTAGACGCTCTCCAGCGTCCAGCGCGGCGGGCCGAAGCGGGCGGCGGCGGTGGCGACGAGATTCTCCTCTACCGTCAGGGTCGGGAAGACCTGCCTCCCCTCCGGGACGAGCCCGATCCCGCATTGCGCCACGCGATAGGAGGGCAGGCCCCGGATCGGCCGGCCCTCGAAGCTGACCTCGCCGCCGCTCGGGGGCACGAGGCCGAGGATGGAATTGACCGTCGTCGTCTTGCCCATGCCGTTGCGGCCGAGCAGCGTCACGACCTCGCCCGCCCCGATATCGAAGCTGATGTCGAAGAGCACCTGGGCCGGGCCGTAGGAGGTCTGGAGCTTCGAGACGCTGAGCATCAGGCCTCCTCCCCCTCGCCGAGATAGGCCTGGCGCACGCCCTCGTCCGCCCGGATTTCCGCGGGCGTCCCCGTCGCGATGATGCGCCCGTAGACGAGCACGCTCACCCGGTCGGCGAGGGCGAACACGGCCTCCATGTCGTGCTCGATCAGGACGATCGTGTAGCGGCCCTTGAGGCTGCGCAGGGTCTCGACGACGCGCTCGGATTCCTCGTGGCCGGTCCCCGCGAGCGGCTCGTCGAGGAGCAGGAGCCTCGGCTGGGTGGCGAGGGCGACGGCGAGTTCGAGCTGGCGCTTCTCGCCATGCGACATCTGGCCCGCCGGAACATCGGCGCGCTCGGCGAGGCCGACGAGCGCCAGATGCGCCATGGCTCCGTCCGCGAGGACGCTTTCCCGCGAGGGATCGCCGAAGAAGCGGAAGCTCGAGCCCGTTCGCGCCTGCACGGCGAGCGCCACGTTTTCGCGGGCGGTGAAGCCGGGGATGATCGAGGTGATCTGGAACGAGCGCGCGAGCCCGCGCCTCACCCGCTGGTGCATCGCAAGCGCGGTGACGTCCTCCCCGGCGAAGAGGATGCGCCCGGAATCGGAGGGCGCCATTCCCGAGATCTGGTGGATCAGGGTGGTCTTTCCCGCCCCGTTGGGGCCGATGATCGCGTGCAGTTCGCCGGGGACGATGTCGAGGCTGACATCGTCCGTAACGGCGAGCGCGCCGTAGTTCTTGCGCAGGTTCACGAGGCGCAGGATCGGGGTCATTGGCCGCTCCGGCGGAAGAAGCCGAGGATGCCGCCGCGGGCGAAGAGGGCGACGAGAACGAGCATCGGGCCGAAGATCAGCTTCCAGTCCTCCGTGATGCGGTAGAGCCCCTCCTCCAGCAGGATGAAGGCGGCGGCCCCGATGATCGCCCCGTGCAGCGTCCCCATGCCGCCGAGCACGACCATGACGATCAGCTCGCCGGAGCGCTGCCAGGTCATGAAGGCGGGGGCGACGAACTCGGTCTGGTTGGCGAGGAGGAAACCCGAAAGGCCGCAGATCGTGCCCGCGATCACATAGGCCGCGAGCTGGTAGCGATAGGGATGAAAGCCGATCGCCTCCATCCGCACCGGGTTCTCGCGCGCCCCGCGCAGGACCCGCCCGAACCGCGACGAGACGATGGCGCGCAGCAGGAAATAGACGCCCACCATCGCGGCGAAGATCACGTAGTAGAGGACGTGTCCCCGCCCGAGCAGGTCCTGGCCGAAGATGCTGCTCCGCGAATACAGCGTCAGCCCGTCATCGCCGCCATAGGCCGCGAGCGAGATCATGAAGAAATACGCCATCTGCCCGAAGGCGAGCGTGATCATGATGAAATAGACGCCCTTCGTGCGCAGCGAGATCGCCCCGGTGACCAGCGCAAACAGCGCGGAGACGCCGAGCGCCACCGCGAGCTGGACGAAGAAATCCGTGACCTGGTGGCTCATCAGGATTCCCGCCGCATAGGCGCCGAAGCCCATGAACACGGCATGCCCGAAGGAGACGAGCGCGCCGTAGCCGAGGATCAGGTCAAGCGACATCGCGGCGATCGCGAAGATCATCACGCGCATCACGAGGGAGAGGATGTAGCCCTCGGTCCCGAACTGCGCCAGCGCTGGCACGATCGCGAAGGCGACGAAGAGGGCGAAGGCGAGCGCGTTGCTGCGCATCCAGAGCGGGCGCGCCGTGCTCGCGAGATCCTGCGTCTGCGCTGCGTCCGACATCGGCCTCACCGCTTGACCGGGAACAGCCCGGAGGGCCGGAAGAAGAGGACGAGCGCCATCAGGATGTAGATCAGCATCGGCGCGAGCGCCCTCCCCGTCTGGCTCGCGGCGCTCGGTTCGAGGAAGAGCCGAAGGATATCGCTGGAAAAGCCGCGTCCCAGCGTATCCACGAGGCCGATCAGCAGGGCGGCGAGGAAGGCGCCGCGGATCGAGCCGATCCCGCCGATGACGATGACCACGAAGGCGAGGATGAGGAGATTGTCGCCCATCCCCGGCTCCACCGAGAGAATGGGCGCGACCATCGCCCCGGCAAAGCCCGCGAGCATCGCCCCGAAGCCGAAGACCACCATGAACAGCCGCCGGATGTCGACACCGAGCGCAGAGACCATCGGCGCGTTCGTCGCCCCCGCGCGCACCAGCATCCCCGCGCGGGTATGGTTCACGAGGACGTAGAGCAGCCCCGCCACGCCGAGCCCCGCCGCGATGATGGCGAGCCGGTAGATCGGGTAGAAGAAGCCGGGAATGAGTTCGATCGATCCCTGCAGGAGATCCGGGACGGGCACGAAGAGCGGGCTCGAGCCCCACAGGACCTTAACGCCCTGGTTCAGGAACAGAATGATGCCGAAGGTGGCGAGCACCTGGTCGAGATGGTCGCGCCCGTAGAGGTGCCGGAAGACCAGCGCTTCGAGCAGCAACCCGAAAAGGAGCGCCGCCGGGAGCGCGATCAGGAGCCCCAGGGTGAAGGAGCCCGTCATCTGGGTGAAGGTGAAGGCGAAATACGCCCCGATCATGTACTGCACGCCGTGGGCGAGATTGATGAAGTCCATCACCCCGAAAACCAGCGTCAGTCCGGCCGCGATCAGGAACAGGATGATCCCGAACTGCAGGCCGTTCAGTGTCTGGACGAGGATGAGCGTCGTATACATGTCGGTCGTCCCGCCCTGGGGATGAGGTCAATGCGGGAGGCGCGGCCCGGAAGAACAATCCGGGCCGCTGTGTCGGATCATGCCTCAGTTCGGCATCTTGCACTGCTCGGCATAGACGTCGCCGTAATCCTCGAAGACCGTCTCGACATACGAGGTGGCGAACTTGCCGTCCTGCCGCTGCTCGACCTGCGCGAGGCGGAAGTCCTGGATCGGGTGCTGGTTGGTGTTGAACTTGAACTCGCCGCGCAACGTCGGGAACTCGACCGTCTTCAACGCTTCGCGCACCGCTTCCGTATCCGACAGGTCACCATCGAGCGAGCCGATCGCCGCGTCGAGCAGCATCGCCGTGTCGTAGCCCTGCATCGCGTACATGGCCGGAACGCGGTCGTATTTCGCCTCGAAGGCCTCGACGAATTCGGCATTGCCTTCGGTCTCGAGATCCGGAGTCCAGGTCGTTCCGCTGAACATGCCGACCGCCGCGTCCTGCTGCGCGGGAAGGTTCGTCTCGTCCACGGTGAAGGCCGAGAGGAAGGGAACACGATCCTTGAGGCCCGCCTGGTTGTACTGCCGGACGAGATTGATCCCCATGCCGCCGGGCATGAAGGTGAACACCGCGTCCGGGTTCATCGCGGTGATGCGGGCGAGCTCACCCGCGAAATCGAGCTGGCCGAGAGGCACGTAGACCTCGTCGACGATCTCGCCCTCGAAGTGACGCTTGAAGCCGGAGATGGAATCGCGCCCGGCCTGGTAGTTCGGCGCGAGCAGGAAGACGCGCCCGTAGCCGCGCTTCTGCGCCACGGCGCCGAGCACTTCGTGCACCTGGTCGTTCTGGTACGAGGTGTTGAAGTAGTTCGGGTGGCACTGCGCGCCCGCCAGGTCCGAGGGGCCGGCATTGGGGCTGATCAGGATCGTGTCGCTCTCGACGACGGGGCGGTGGATCGCCTGCGCGACGTTGGAGAAGATCGGCCCCACGACGAAGTCGACATTCTCGCGCTCGATCAGGCCGCGCACGCGGGTGACCGCGACATCGGGCTTGAGTTCGTCGTCAATGACGGAAATCTCGACCTCGCGGCCGCCGAGCTTGCCGCCGAGCTTCTCGACCGCGAGCAGGAAGCCGTCACGGGCCTGCTCGCCGAGGGCGGCGGGCGGACCGGACAAGGTGAAGACCAGTCCGACGCGGACCGGCTCCTGGGCCTGCGCGATCGCCGTCGAGGCCAGGAGGCCGAGCGCCGCCGTGATCCCGGCCAAAGTCTTGAATGTCCTCATGTCGTTTCTCTCCGAAGGCTGCCTGTTCCCCGCGCGCTTTGGTTTTTTCGCGCTGTCCCCATTCGGCGCCCCGTCCGGATGCGCCGGCCGATACCTTGACCGTCAAAACCTTCGCCGAAAAGCCCCCGGCGACGATTTTAGAGCGGCTTTCGCGAAACCTGTCCCGCACCGCTTGACGCGGGGAGCGAACAGGCTCGATATTTGAAGCTTAAAACAAGCTGCGTCCGGTCGGCAAGCGCCGATATCGGCCGGCCTCCGGAACAGGGATACGCTGCGCATGCCGCCGGGATTGAACGATCGACACGCTCTCGTCACGGGGGGAGGCCGCGGCATCGGCCTCGCGATCGCGGCTGCCCTCGTCGAGGCGGGCGCGACGGTGACGGTGCTCGGCCGCGACGTCGGCGCTCTGGAGCAGGCTGTCGCCGCGGGGCGCGCCCATCACGCCGCCGCCGCGGATGTCACGGCGCAAACGGCTCTCGGCGAGGCGATCGCCGGCGCGGCGAAGAGAGCGGGGCCGATCGACATTCTCGTCGCCAATGCCGGCGCGGCGGATTCGGCTCCTTTCGCCGAGACCGACAGCGCCGCCTTCCGGCGCATGTTCGAGATCAATCTCATGGGGACGGTCCACGCCGTTCATGCGGTCCTGCCTGCAATGACGGAGCGTGGCTTCGGGCGCATCGTCGCCATCGCCTCGACGGCGGCGCTGAAGGGCTATCCCTATGTCACCGCCTATTGCGCAGCCAAGCACGCGACCCTCGGCCTCGTCCGGGCGCTGGCGCTGGAAACGGCGCGGACGGGCGTCACGGTCAACGCCGTCTGTCCCGGCTTCACGGATACGGACCTCGTGGCGCAGAGCGTCGAGAGGATCGTGACGAAGACGGGGCGCTCCCGGGAGCAGGCCCTGCGCGACATCGTCAGGAACAATCCGCAGCAGCGCCTCGTGCGACCCGAGGAGGTGGCGGACGCGGTCGTCTGGCTTTGCGGGAACGCCGCCGTCACCGGACAGGCCATCGCCGTCGCCGGAGGGGAAGTCTGATGGACACGACGCCGATCGCCCTCGACTACGAGGCCAAGGCCATGGAGGCCCCGGCGGAACACGCCGCCGAGCTGCGCCTCTGGCTGCGGCTCCTCACCTGCTCGACCATGATCGAGGGAGAGATCCGCAGGCGCCTTCGCGAGCGCTTCAACGTGACCCTGCCGCGCTTCGACCTCATGGCGCAGCTCGTCCGCGCGCCGGAGGGAATGACGCTGTCGGACCTGTCGAGGCGCATGATGGTCTCCAACGGCAACCTGACTGGGCTCGTCGAGCGCCTCGTCGAATCGGGCCATCTCGACCGCCGGCAGGCGGAGCATGACCGACGCGCCCAGGTGATCAGCCTAACGGAGCTCGGCCGCGCTGATTTCCGGACCATGGCCGCCGAGCACGAGGACTGGGTGGCGGGCTTCTTCGCCGGACTCGACGCGGGGGAGATCGACACGCTGATGCGCCTCCTCGCCAAGGCGAAGGCCTCCACCCGCAAAGCCATCGACGAGGACAAGCGATGAAACACGCCAACGCCGTCACCCTTCCGGTCTCCTCCTACACCCCCGCGCATTTCCGCCTCGCGGTCGCGGACGGCGTCGCGCAGGTCACCCTCGACCGACCGGAGAAGAAGAACCCCCTGACCTTCGAAAGCTACCGCGAACTGGCGGACCTGTTCCAGGCGCTCGCGAAGGACGACAGCGTCGGCGCGGTCGTGCTCTCGGGAGCAGGCGGCAATTTCTCCTCGGGCGGCGACGTCTTCGAGATCATCGGCCCCCTCACCCGGATGAACACGAAGGAATTGACCGCCTTCACCCGCATGACCGGCGAACTGGTCAAGGCCATGCGGGCCTGCCCGCAGCCGATCATCGCGGCGGTCGAGGGGATCTGCGCGGGCGCGGGCGCGATCATGGCGATGGCGTCCGACATCCGCCTTGCAAGCGAAAGCGCGAAGGTCGCCTTCCTCTTCAACAAGGTCGGGCTCGCAGGCTGCGACATGGGGGCCTGCGCGATCCTGCCCCGCATCATCGGGCAGGGACGCGCCTCCGAGCTTCTCTATACGGGCCGCTTCATGCGCGCCGAGGAGGGCGAGCGCTGGGGCTTCTTCTCGCGCATCGTGCCGGGAGATGCATTGCAGGCGGAGGCCCGTACCCTCGCCGCCGAAATCACCGCCGGCCCCGGCTACGCCAACACCATGACGAAGCGCATGCTCGCCATGGAATGGGCGATGTCCGTCGAGGAGGCGATCGAGGCCGAGGCGGTGGCGCAGGCCCTGTGCATGACCACGCAGGACTTCACCCGCGCCTACGAGGCCTTCGCCGCGAAGCAGAAGCCCGTCTTCGAGGGGGATTGAGGATGGCGCGAGCGTTGCAACAAGCCGCAACCGAACCCCCTCCCCGCCGCAAGCGGGGGGAGGGGAAGCGCCCGGCACCGACGGCGGGGCTTTTTCCTGCCGCCCGCGAAGGAGCCCCCCATGCCTGACAGGAGCTTCCTCGGCTGGCCCTTCTTCGAGCCCCGGCACCGCGCCTTCGCCGAGGACCTGCGCGCGTGGTGCGGCGCGAACGTCGCTCCTCTCGCCGATCACCACGACGTCGACGCCTCCTGCCGGAGGCTTGTCGCGGCGCTCGGCGATGCGGGCTGGCTCAAGACGGTCGTGCCCGCCTCCCATGGGGGGACGGGGGAAGGGTTCGACGTCCGCACCCTTTGCCTTGCCCGCGAGACACTCGCCTGGCGCGACGGCCTCGCGGATTTCGCCTTCGCGATGCAGGGGCTGGGGACGGCTCCGATCACGCTGTTCGGCGCCGACGCCCTGAAGCAGCGCTACCTCCCGCCCGTGGCGCGGGGCGAGCGGATCGCGGCCTTCGCCCTGTCGGAGCCCGATGCGGGCTCAGACGTCGCGGCGATGGCGACGCAGGCCCGCCCGGACGGGAGCGATCACGTGGTGATCGACGGCGTCAAGACATGGATCTCCAATGGCGGGATCGCGGACCATTATGTCGTCTTCGCGCGCACCGGCGAAGCCCCAGGCGCGCGCGGCCTCTCCGCCTTCGTCGTCGACGCGGACAATCCCGGCCTGCATGTCGACGAACGCATCGAGGTGATCGCCCCGCATCCCCTCGCGACGATGCGTTTCGAGAATTGCCGCGTGCCGGTGACGCAGCGCCTTGGCAAGCCCGGCGAGGGGTTCAAGGTCGCGATGGCGACCCTCGACATCTTTCGCGCGACGGTCGGGGCGGCGGCGCTCGGCTTCGCGCGGCGGGCGCTCGACGAGGCGCTTTCGCGGGCTAAGAGCCGCGAGATGTTCGGCGCGCCGCTCGCCGATCTCCAGCTCACGCAGGCTGCGCTGGCCGAGATGGCGCTCGCCGTCGACGCCTCGGCGCTGCTCGTCTACCGCGCCGCATGGGCGAAGGATCAGGGCGCCCCGCGGGTCACCCGCGAGGCGGCGATGGCGAAGCTTCACGCCACCGAGAACGCGCAGCAGGTCATCGATCGGGCCGTCCAGATCTTTGGCGGGCTCGGCGTCCGCAAGGGGATCAAGGTTGAGGAATTGTATCGCGAGATCAGGGCGCTGCGCATCTACGAGGGCGCGAGCGAGGTCCAGAAGATCGTGATCGCCCGCGATCTGCTGAAGAGCGCATCGGAGGGGGGTGCGGGATGACATTGCACAAAGCCTCCCGTCAGGCAGCCCTCGCCCTCCCCTGTCCCCCCCGGCCGAAGCCGCTCTTGCGGCGCAGGGGAAGGGGATCATGCCGCGAGGTTCATGCAGCCGGACGCGGCAGGGTGCGCTTCATCGCCGGCACGGCTGGATCCCCTTCCCGACGCTGCGCGCCGCCGGGGATGACACGGCGGGGGATGATTTTGCATCCGCCGATTCCCTCGGGAGCACACCATGACGCATCGTGACAGCTTTGCGCGCGACAACCTCCCGCCGCGCGAGCAATGGCCCGACTTCCTCTTCACCCTGCCGGAGCTTCAATATCCGGAGCGACTGAACTGCGTCGACGCCTTCCTGGACCGCCATGTGCGGGAAGGCCGCGGTGACCGCCCCTGCCTCCTGAGCCCGAAGGAAACGCTGAGCTACGCGCAGCTCCAGGAACGCGTCAACCGGATCTGCAACGTGCTCACGGGGCGTCTCGGGCTCGTGCCCGGGACGCGCGTGCTGTTGCGCTCCGCCAACAATCCGATGATGGTTGCCTGCTATCTCGCCGTGCTGAAAGCCGGCGGGATCGTCTGCGCGACGATGCCGATGCTGCGCGCACGCGAAATCGCCTGGCCGCTCAAGAAGGCGAAGGTCGCGATCGCCCTCTGCGACCATCGCCTCGCGGAGGAGATGGTGAAGGCGCGTCCGCTCGCGGATGCCCTCGAGCACGTGGTCTACTGGGGCGACGGCGAACTCGAGGAGATGATGGCGCAGGCCTCTCCCGAATTCGAGGCGGCCGACACCGCCGCCGAGGATGTCTGCCTCATCGGCTTCACCTCGGGCACGACGGGCGAGCCGAAGGGCACGATGCATTTCCACCGGGACATGCTCGCGATCTGCGACAGCTACGCGCGCCATGTGCTTCGCGCGAACCCCGACGATCGCTTCATCGGCTCCCCGCCGCTCGCCTTCACCTTCGGGCTCGGGGGGATTGTCCTGTTTCCGATGCATGTCGGCGCCTCGATCGTGCTGCTGGAGAAGGCGGGGCCGAACGAGCTTCTTCCGGCGATCGCGGAATATGGCGTAAGCGTCTGCTTCACCGCCCCGACCGCCTGGCGCGCCATGCTCACGCGGATCGAAGAGTTTGACATCTCAAGCCTGCGCAAATGCGTGTCGGCGGGCGAGATGCTGCCGAAGGCGACTTTCGAGGCGTGGGAGGCGGCGACGGGATTGCGCCTGATGGACGGGATCGGGGCGACGGAGATGCTGCACATCTTCATCTCCGCCCGCGAGGACGAAATCCGCCCCGGCGCGACGGGCAAGCCCGTCCCCGGATATGAGGCGAAGATCATCGACGAGGAGGGGCGCGAGCTTCCTCCCGGCGAAATCGGACGGCTCGCCGTGCGCGGACCAACCGGCTGCCGCTATCTGGCGGACGACAGGCAGACGAAATACGTCGTCGACGGCTGGAACGTCACCGGCGACGCCTACCTGATGGACGAGGACGGCTACTTCCATTACCAGGCGCGCTCGGACGACATGATCGTCTCCTCCGGCTACAATATCGCGGGCCCGGAGGTCGAGGCTGCGCTTCTGACCCACCCCGCCGTCGCCGAGACCGGCGTCGTCGGTGCGCCCGACGCCGAGCGCGGGATGATCGTCAAGGCCTTTGTCGTCCTGCGGGAGGGGCAGCAGGCGAGTGAGACGCTGGCGAAGGCGCTGCAGGAGCACGTCAAGAAGGAGATCGCGCCCTACAAGTATCCGCGGGCCATCGCCTTCGTCGAGGAATTGCCGAAGACGCCGACGGGAAAGCTGCAGCGCGCGGCGCTTCGCAGGATGGTCCAGGAGGCGGGGGCGTGAGCGCGCGCCCGCCGCCGCCCGTCCGCGCGGATCTTCCCGGCGGGGCGTGGATGCGGGAGGCGACGATCCGCTTCTCCCACTGCGATCCCGCCGGCATCGTCTATTATGCCCGTTGGTTCGACCTGCTCAACGGGGTGATCGAGGACTGGTTCGGCGAGGCGCTCGGGCTCGGCTACCACGCCTTCATCCGCGACCGCCGGATCGGCCTCGGCTATGCGAGCGCGCATGCGGATTATCTCCGGCCCGGAATGATGGGCGACATCATCAGCTTCGCTGTCTTCGTCGAGCGTATCGGCGGCGCTTCGCTCGGCCTTGCCATTCCGGGCTGGCGGGGCGAAGAAGCGGTCCTGTCGTCGCGGCTGACGATCGTGACGACGGATCTCGCGGTCCACCGGGCGATGCGGCTGCCGGAGGATCTGCGCGCGGCGCTTGAGACCTATCAGGAGAGATGCCGATGACCGGCTTGCGCGAGGGGCTGATCGCAGCCGTCGAGGAGGGGCGGCCCAGGGTGCTGCAGCCGGAGGGCTGGCCGGTTCCGCGCGGCTACGCGAACGGGATGGTGGCCGACGGCCGCATCATTGTCACCGGCGGCGTGGTCGGCTGGGATGCGCAGGAGCGCTTTCCCGAGGGACTCGTCGCGCAGACGCGCCAGACCCTGGAAAATGTCCGGGCGATCATCGCGGAGGGCGGCGCGTTGCCGGAGCATCTGGTGCGGCTGACCTGGTACGTCACCGATATCGCAGATTACAAGGCGCGCCTCAAGGAGATCGGGCGCGCCTACCGCGAGGTGATCGGACCGCATTACCCGGCCATGGCGCTCGTCCAGGTCGTCCGGCTCGTCGAGGAGCGGGCGCTGGTCGAGATCGAGGCGACGGCGGTGGCGCCGCGCTAGCCCGTCAGGCGCTCGCGGCCATCTGCGGGCTGCCCTCGATGAGCGCCCTCCTGAGCTTCTCGAGGGCCCGGCTCTCGATCTGGCGCACCCGTTCCTTGGAGATGCCGAGGCGCTCGCCGAGGGATTCGAGCGTCGCCTGCTCCTCAGCCAGCCGCCGCGCCTTCAGGATGCGCAACTCGCGCTCGTTGAGGCAGGAAAGCGCTCCCCTCAGCCAGCGCGCCCTCCGCTCGGCGTCGATCACTTCGCTGACGGTCTCGTCCGGGAGCGGCGCTTCGTCGACGAGGAAATCCTGGCGCTCGGCGGCGCCCGATTCGGTTTCCGCGACGGGAGCGTTCAGGGATGCGTCGTGGCCGGACAGGCGCACATCCATCGTCATCACGTCCTTGTGCGAAACGCCAATCGCCTCGGCGATCTCGGCATAGACCTCATCCGCCATCCGCTCCTCGCCGCCCCGCGTCAGCTTCGCGCGCAGGCGGCGCAGGTTGAAGAACAGGGCCTTCTGGGCGGAACTCGTGCCGCCGCGGACGATGGACCAGTTGCGCAGGATATAGTCCTGGATCGAGGCGCGGATCCACCAGGTGGCGTAGGTCGAGAAGCGCACGTCGCGATCGGGCTCGAAGCGCGCGGCAGCCTCGAGCAGGCCCACATGCCCCTCCTGGATGAGGTCCGACATCGGGAGGCCGTAATTGCGGAAGCGGGAGGCGATCGCGATCACGAGCCGCATATGCGCGGAGGTCAGTTGGTGAAGCGCGGCCTGGTCCTGCCGCTCGCGCCATTGCACGGCAAGTTGCCGCTCTTCCTCGCGTTCGAGGAACGGCGCGTTCATGGCGGCGCGGACAAAACCCTGGCGGAGACCCGTCTGTTCGGCCATCGTATTCTCCCCTGTATGCCACAGGATACGGGAGCCATCCCCGCTCGGATCAATCACGATGGCAACCGAGGACTTGCGGGAATGCAAAGTCGAGATGGAAGCGGCCTCGCCCCACGAGACTTGTCATGGCGAAAGGATAGCGCTTCGGGCGACGCTTGCCACCCTGCCACCTGTCCAGTCTTTCCAACGAAAAAAGCGCCCCGAAACGGGGCGCCTGGCTCGACTGCTTCGCTGGCGGCGGCGGCCCGGATCCGGGCCGCTTACCGTCTTGCGGGCATGCGGAAACCGCCTCAGGCGGCTTCCTCCTGGAGGTCGTCGCCGTCATTATCCGCCTCGATCGCCTCGGCGGCGTCGGCGCCCTTGGCGCGGCGCGGGGACTTCGCGAGGCTCTGCTCGATCAGCTTCAGCGCCTCCGTCTCCGTGATCTCGTTGACCGAGGAGATCTCGCGCACGATGCGGTCGAGAGCGGCCTCGTAGAGCTGGCGCTCGCTATAGGACTGCTCGGGCTGCGCATCGGAACGATACAGGTCGCGGACCACCTCGGCGATCGCGATCAGGTCTCCGGAATTGATCTTCGCCTCGTATTCCTGGGCGCGGCGCGACCACATGGTGCGCTTCACCCGGGCGCGGCCGGTCATCGTGTCGAGAGCCTTCTGAACGAGGTCGGATTCGGCGAGCTTGCGCATGCCGACGCTTTCCGCCTTGCTCGTGGGCACGCGAAGGACCATCTTGTCCTTCTCGAAGCTGACCACATAAAGTTCGAGCTTGAAACCGGCGATTTCCTGCTCTTCGATCGCCGTGATACGCCCTACCCCGTGCGCGGGATATACGATTGCCTCACCGGACTTGAAACCGAGTTGCTTGCCGTTCTTCTTGGCGGTCGTCATGCGATGAAGGCCTCCTGAATGCGTGCCCGGGGTCTTGTGGAAAGGGCATTGGCGGCGCCGCCGGCAGGGGCCCGACGGTGCGATGAGTAACGCGAGCAGAAAAGATCCGTGTTCAGCTCACGCCCCCTATGGAACAGGCTTTAGCTCATGCTCTCTGTCGCCATCGGAGGAATGCAAGATCGAATCCCGTTCCGATGGGTGCGTGAACAATTCTCATGTCTTGCTTATTAGCTCACGTGAGAGTGCGTTTCGTCGGACAGTGTCGACGACAGAACAGACCCTACCACAAGCCGTCATAAAAATCAAAGACTTTACCAAAAACGGGCCTCAATCGCCCTCGCCGGGCTCCGTTGAGAAGAATTTTTCGTATTTTCCCTCCATCCCGTCATATTCTTTCGCGTCGCCCGGGGCATCCTTCTTTTGCGTGATGTTCGGCCAGGACTTCGCGAGGTCGGCATTCAGCTTCAGCCATTGCTCGAGACCCGGTTCCGTATCCGGCTTGATCGCCTCGGCCGGACATTCGGGCTCGCAGACGCCGCAATCGATGCACTCGTCGGGATGGATGACGAGCATGTTCTCGCCCTCGTAGAAGCAATCGACCGGGCACACCTCCACGCAGTCCATGTACTTGCACTTGATGCAGTTTTCGGTCACGACGTAGGTCATCGGCGAACTTCCCGGACGATTTGCGATCGAGCTGCCAAGATAAGGCGAGGATTTGCCGGAGCCAGCCCCCGCTCCGGATTTCCTGCAACTAACCCGGCTCCCGCCGCAACGCAAGCAGGGGGGATGCGCTACCCGTCTGCGGCATCCTCATAGAGGAGGCGGGCCGCGGTGGCCGGCCCACGCCGCTCGCCGAGATCGAGAACCCTCACCACTGCAGTCGTCTGCGCCACGGCGATGGTGATCACGTCGCCACAGGCGATCGCCCGCGATGGCTGCGTCACCCGTTCACGATTGACGCGGACGCGCCCGCTCTCGACCAGCCGCGCGCAGGCCGAGCGCGTACGCGCGAAACGGGCGTACCAGAGCCACTTGTCGAGCCTCTGGCGGTCCTCCCGCACGGGTCACGCCCATATGACCGTTGCCGGCAGGCTCACCGATCCTTGCCCTCGAGCTGGGCCTTGAGCGCCGCGAGCTTGGCGAAGGGGGAATTGGGATCCGCCTGCTTCTCCCGCCGCGGCTCGCGCGGGCGCTCGTCCCGCTGCTCCGGACGGCGATCCTCGCGGCGCGGCCCTTTGCCGCGCCCGCCGAAGCTTTTCTCCCCGCCGGCGGACTTGCCGCCGCCGAAGGGCTTTTCACCCCCCGCGCCCCTGCGCTCCTCGCGACGAGGGCGGCCGTGGCGCTGCTTTTCGCGGTCGGGCTGCCCCTGCGGCCCGCGCGCCTCTCGCCCTCCCCCGGCCTCGCTCCTGCCCTCGCCCCGGCTTTCTCCCCTGCGCCGGAAGCGTTCGCGGCCACCCTCGCGATGCTGGCGGTTCTGCCGCCAGATCTCGACGGTCTCCACTTCCGGTTCGGCTTGCTGCTCGGCTTGCTGCTCGGCTTGCGGTTCAGCTTGCGGCTCGCCCTCACCTTCGCCAGCGGAGAGTTCGGGAGGAGATTGCGGAGGAACTTCCTGCGGCGTCTCGGCCGGCGCTTCCTCCGGCTCTGCGGGAGGAGCCTCCTGGGGAGCCTCCACCGGCACTTCCTGCGGGGTCTCGGACGGAGCTTCCGGAGGAGCCTCGACAGGAATTTCCTGGGGCGTCTCCTGAGGCGTTTCCTGAGGCGTCTCCTCGGGTGCCTCCTGAGCCGCGATCTCCTGCCCGGCTTCGTGCTCGCCGTCCTGCTGCCCCGTCTCCCGGGCGACGACCTCGGGCGCGACTTCCGGCTTCTCGCCATCCGCCTCGGCGGCGGCCCGGACAGGGACGGTCGGCGCCGGCATCCGGATCTCGGCCGTGATGGCAGGACCGGTCCGCGTCTGCGAGACATAGCCCAGCGATTTCAGGATCGAGGCAAAGTCCTCGCCGGCGCAGCCCACAAGGGACGTCATCGCCACGGTGGCGACGAACCCGTCGCCGTCGGCCGCTCCCGGAGGCGGCTCGCCGACGCTGGTTCCGGGCTGATAGCTGATCGCCGGCCGGATCAGGTCCGCCAGCCGCTCGAGGATGTCGACGCGCACGGCTCGCCCGCCGCAGACGCGGAACCCGGCAGCCCGGTAGAGCCCCTTGGCGACTTCCGGATCCACCGGGATCGAGGTGCGTCCCGAACTCGCGAGATGCGCGATCTCGTCGATGCCCTTCTGGTCGAGCCCGCCGTTCTTCAGCGCCCAGAGCTGCGTCGCGAGCGTGCGCGGGGCCGGCTTGAGCATCGTCGGCATATAGATGTGATAGGCCCCGAAGCGGACGCCCTTCTGGCGCAGGGCCGAGCGGCCGTCCTGTTCGAGGGAGCGCACCTCCTGAAGCACGCGCGCGCGCTCCAGGACGCCGAGCGCCTCCGAGATCTGGAAGGCGATGCCCCGGGCGATGCCCGTGAGGTCCTCGGCGTTCTCGAGCTCGATCACCGGCCCGAGCGTCCGCACCACATGCGCCTTCAGCCACGCCTTGAGGCGGTTCTCCACCTTCTCGCGCGCGGGACCCGTGAGCTGCTCGTCCGCGAGGATGCGGATCGCCGGGTCGAAAAGCTTCTCCCCCGGCTCGAGCTTCGCGACCGGATCGCCGGTCCAGCGGATGGTCCCGTCATTGGAGAGGACGAAGGAGACGTCGGCGGCGCTGGCGAAGCGTTCCGCGCGCGCCTCGATCTCGCCGGCGAGGGCCTTCTGGGCCGCATTTCGAAGCGTCTTCGCCTCGGCGCTGTCGGCTCCCGGATCGGGCACGAAGGAAAATCCGTGCAGGTGACCGACATGCTGGCCCTCGACGGTGACGTCGCCGGTGGCCGATATTTCCGCATCCAACATTGCGTTCTCTCTCAAGCGGCGCATCAAAACGCTCGTCCGCCGGTCGACGAAACGGCTGGCCAGCCGTTCGTGAAGCGCATCGGACAATCTGTCCTCTACCTTACGGGTGAGCCTCTGCCAATGCTCCGGATCCCTCAACCAGTCAGGCCTGTTGGCGACGAAGGTCCAGGTGCGCACCTGCGCGATGCGGTTGGAGAGGGTATCGATGTCGCCGTCGGTCCGGTCGAGCTGGTTGATCTGCTTTGCGTACCAGTCGTCGGGAAGGTATCCGTCGCGCATCAGGAACCGGTAGAGCGCCGCCACGAGGTCGGCGTGGCTTGCGGGCGACACCTTGCGATAATCGGGCACCTGGCAGACCTGCCAGAGCCGCTCGACGGCCGCCCTGCCCGTCGCGTAGCCGCGCATTTCGCCGTCGCGGGCGATGATGTCGAGCGCGGCGATGTCCTCCCCGATCGGGGCGCGGGTGAGTCCCGCTTCCCGCGGCTGGTCGGCGAGGCTATCCTGGAGAGCGGCAAGACTGGCGAAATCGAGATCCGGATTGCGCCATTGCAGGATGCGCACCGGCTCGAACGTATGGTTCTCCACCGCCTCCACGAGTTCCGGGTCGAAAGGATCGCAGCGGCCCGTCGTGCCGAAGGTGCCGTCGTTGAGGTGGCGTCCCGCCCTTCCCGCCACCTGGCCGATCTCGGCGGGAAACAGCTTGCGGAAGCGAAAGCCGTCGAACTTGCGGTCGGCTGCGAAGGCGACGTGGTCGACGTCGAGGTTGAGCCCCATTCCGATGGCGTCGGTGGCGACGAGGTAATCGACGTCGCCCGACTGGTAGAGCGCCACCTGCGCGTTGCGGGTGCGCGGCGAGAGCGCGCCGAGGACCACCGCCGCTCCCCCGCGCTGCCGCCGGATGAGCTCCGCGATCGCGTAGACCTCCTCCGCCGAGAACGCGACGATGGCGCTGCGGGCGGGCAGGCGCGAGACCTTCTTTTCCCCGGAAAAGGTCAGCTGCGACAGGCGCGGCCGGGCCGTGACGTGAACGCCGGGAATGAGCGCCTCGATCACCGGCTTCATCGTCGCCGCCCCGATCAGCAGCGTCTCCTCGCGCCCGCGCTGGTTCAGAAGGCGGTCGGTGAAGACATGGCCGCGGTCGAGATCGGCGGCGAGTTGCACCTCGTCGAGCGCGACGAAGGCGAGGTCGAGGTCTCGCGGCATCGCCTCGGCGGTGCAGATCCAGTAGCGCGGATGCGGCGGCTTGATCTTTTCCTCGCCGGTGACCAGCGCCACCGCCTGCGGCCCGACGCGATCGACGACGCGGCCATAGACCTCGCGCGCAAGCAGGCGCAGGGGCAAGCCGATCATGCCCGAGGAATGCGCCAGCATCCGCTCGATGGCGTAGTGGGTCTTGCCGGTATTGGTTGGACCGAGCACCGCCGTGACGCCGCGGGAGCGTGCTTGCGGGGGAAGGGAAAGGCGAGCCATTTGATCTCAGCGGTACCGTTCTGCGCGGCGCAGGTCAACGAGAGTAATAACCGGATCCCGGGACCCCGCTCCCGACGCGGGAGACGCGGACAGAGACCGAACAAAGAGGGAGCGAATCAGCGACATCGCCTGAATCTGCATTCGTTCTCCCGCAAGATGGGGATGTCGTCATCCCGTGGCTAGCTGCAGGGGGCGAAATCGGGGCGAAATTCGCCAATGCCCGAAATCGGCATCGGGAATGAAACCGTCATGCTTGTCCGCCGTTGTTCTCCCGAATGCACGAACACGCGAAGGAACAACGCATGCGCTTCATGAAGGTGACGCCGCTCGTCGCCATCCTCGCCCTCGCCGCCTGCGAGGACCAGCAGACCGCGCAGGCGCCGGACGCTCCCCCGCCCGCCGCGGAGACACCGGCCACCCCGCCCGCCGAGACGCCTCCGCCGCCGACGGCGCAGGCGCCGGTTCAGGAGGGGACGAACGCCGCCGCGCCCACGGGTCCGGATACGACCGCCGAGGCCCCGGCTTCGCCGGCGCCGGCCGCAGGTCCGACGGCCACTGCCCCGATGAGCACGATCGAGCCGCCGCCGCCGCCCTCGAGCCAGTTCGCCACCGGGACCGCTCCCATGGCCGGCGCGGATGTCGGCGACACCGCCGCGATCCTGGCCGATGCTCCTTTCGAAGCGGGCCTGTACCGCGTTGGCGAACTGACCCTCGACCTTTCGGAAGAAGGTGAGTTCACATTCACGCGCGGCGATAGCGGCGAGACCGTCAGCGGCGATTATCGCGTCTACGGGGACATGATGACGTTTTCCAACGTCGCCGCGGACGCCGCTCCGGGCATGTTTCCGATGACCTGCCGCATCGAGCCTGCCGAGGACGGTTTCAGCCTGACGGCCGACGGTCCCTCCTGCGATGTCTTCGACGGGCAGACCTTCGCGCGCCAGGACTAGGCGCGCGAAGACGTAGGCGCGCCCTCAGGCCTCGCCCGGCGCTTTTGCGCGGATCGCGAGGGCGTGAAGTCCCCGGTCGAACGCCTCGGCGAGGGCGGAATTGACGATGCGGTGTCGGTCGACGCGGCTCTTGCCGGAAAAGGCCTGCGACACCACCTCAATGCGGTAGTGAGTTTCGCCGCCTTCCCGCCAGCCTGCATGGCCAGCATGCTGGTGGGATTCGTCGATGACGGCCAGTTCGGTCGGGTCGAGCGCCTCGCGCAGGCGGGTCTCGATCAGGTCCTGCATCGTCATCTTCCGTTCTCCCTTTCGAGATTTACCGCGCGGCGAATGGCAAATGCCCCTTGCCGCGGCGCCGGCTTATCTCATAATCCACGTGTCATGGATTTGAAATCGCCCTTGTTCGACCGAATCAGGATCAAGCCGAAGGCCGAGGCCGCCGCGTCCACGGAAGCCCCGGCTTGTGAATTTCCGGGCTGCAAGCAGCAGGGGCTCTATCGCGCGCCCAAGGGGCGGGGGGCCGAGGGGCAGTACTGGCGCTTCTGCATGGAGCATGTGCGCGCCTACAACGCCAAGTACAACTATTTCAACGGGATGTCCGACGACGCGGTCGCCGCCTTCCAGAAGGACGCGATCATCGGGCATCGCCCGACCTGGTCCATGGGCGTCAACGGCAAAGCGGCATCCGTCTCCTCGGCGAAGCGCGGACGTCCGAAGATCCAGCGCGACTGGGAATATGCCGATCCGCTGGGGGTGCTGCGCGGGGAAGGACTCGGCCAGCATCGCAAGGCGGCCGAACCGGCGCGCCCGCGCTATTCCGGTCCGGTGCGGCAGGCGCTCGACGTCCTCGGCCTCGACGAGACCGCGGACGCCACGGCCATCAAGGCCACCTACAAGGCGCTCGTGAAGCGCTTTCATCCGGACGCGCATGGCGGCGACCGGTCCTACGAGGAACGCTTGCGCGACATCATCCGCGCCCATGACACGCTGAAGGCGGCGGGGTTGTGCTGAGGAAAGGGGGCGGCCCCGGCGACGGCAGGCCTCGTGAAAACGCGAAACCGCCTTATGTCCATCAGGACGTTGCGCACTCGCGCTGCTGCGGATAACCAAAGGGCTTGCGCCCGCTCAAATCGTGACCCGCGGCGCTCGGGAACAAGCCGCGATCGAAGAGGCATTCATGCAGGACAACCTTGAGACAACGACCAGCGTGCCGGATACGACAGTATCCGTGCGCGAGGTCTTCGGCATCGACAGCGATCTGATGGTCCCCGCCTTTTCCGAGTCGGAGGGACATGTACCGGACCTCGATCCCGACTACCTCTTCGACCGCCAGACGACGCTCGCCATCCTCGCGGGCTTCGCCCATAACCGCCGCGTAATGGTGACGGGCTATCACGGCACCGGCAAGTCGACGCATATCGAGCAGGTGGCGGCGCGGCTGAACTGGCCCTGCGTACGCATCAACCTGGACAGCCACGTCTCGCGCATCGATCTCGTCGGCAAGGATGCGATCGTGCTCAAGGAGGGCAAGCAGGTCACGGAATTCCGCGACGGCATTCTGCCCTGGGCCTATCAGCACAACGTCGCCCTCGTCTTCGACGAATACGACGCGGGACGCCCGGACGTGATGTTCGTGATCCAGCGCGTGCTCGAGGCCTCGGGCCGCCTCACGCTCCTCGACCAGAGCCGCGTGATAAGGCCGCATCCCGCCTTCCGCCTCTTCGCCACTGCGAACACAGTCGGGCTGGGGGACACCTCCGGCCTCTATCACGGGACGCAGCAGATCAACCAGGCGCAGATGGACCGCTGGTCCATCGTCACCACGCTGAACTACCTCCCGCACGACCGCGAGGTCGACATCGTGCTGTCGAAGGTCAAGTCCTTCGGCAAGAGCGCGGAAGGGCGAGACGCAGTCGGCAAGATGGTGCGCGTGGCGGATCTCACCCGCAACGCCTTCATCAACGGCGATCTCTCGACGGTGATGAGCCCCCGCACGGTCATCATCTGGGCGGAGAACGCCGAGATCTTCAACGATATCGGCTTCGCCTTCCGCCTGACCTTCCTCAACAAGTGCGACGAACTCGAACGCACGCTCGTTGCGGAATTCTACCAGCGCTGCTTCGGCAAGGAGCTGCCGGAAAGCGCCGCGAACGTGGCGATGAGCTGAGGGGGGCGCTGACGGCTCTCCTCTTGCAGCCCGCAAGGCGCTCCCCCTCGCGTGTCATCCCCGGCTGGCGCCGCTCTTGCGGCGTATGGGAAGGGGATCCGGGCGTGAGGGCCATGCAGGCGTTGCGGCAAGGAAGGCTGGAAGGGGCTGGTCCTGGAGCGGGTTTCGCCTTGTCGGATCGTTCGCCATATACTCGCTCATGGGCAATGCGACCTGAAGTCTTGTGCGACCTGAAGTCTCGTGGCGACCTGGAGTATTCTGAATGTCGATCTCGAACCGCAAGCCGGGCGAACCGAAGGAAGCGCCCAACGAGCCGCTCAAGCGCGCCGTCGCCTCCTGTCTGCGGGCGATCGCGGGCCAGCCGGAGCTCGAGATCACCTTCGCGGCCGACAAGCCCGTCCTGATGTCGGACAAGGCGCGGCTTCCCGAGCCGCCCCGCAAGCTGACATCGAACGATGTCGCCGTCCTGCGCGGGCACGCGGATTCGATGGCGCTGCGCCTCGCCTGCCACGATGCCGGCGTACATCGCAAGCTCGCCCCCGAGGGGCCGGGTGCGCGCGCCGTCTATGATTCAATCGAGCAGGCGCGCGTCGAGTCGATCGGCGCGCGGCGCATGGAGGGCGTGGCGGGCAATCTCGACGCCATGCTCGAGGACCGCTACCATCGCGGCGGCAAGTACGAGAACATCACCGACCGCGCCGACGCGCCGATCGAGGACGCTGTCGCGCTCATGGTGCGCGAGCGCCTCACCGGCCGCGCTCCCCCGCCGGCCGCCCAGAAGATCGTGGACCTCTGGCGCGACCATATCGAGGAGCGCGCGGGCGGCGATCTCGACAAGCTCGCCGGCAATTTCGAGAACCAGCGCCTCTTCGCCCGCTCCGTCCGCGACATGCTGGTCTCCCTCGACATGTCCGACGAGGTTCCCCTCGACGAGCAGGAGGACGAGAACCAGGACGAGGACCAGGAGAACCAGCAGGACGAGCAGGATTCCGAAGGCGAGGGCCAGCAGGATTCGGAGGGCGAGCGCGCCGAGATCGAGATCTCCGACGAGGCCGACGACGACATGCAGGAGGGCGCGCAGGAAGCCTCCGACGGCCCGACGAGCGAGATGCCCGACGATTTCGAGGACGCGGATTCCGAGGAGGCGAGCGAATCATGGCGTCCGCCCGCCAACGCCGCCGACAGTCGCGGGACGGACTACAAGGCCTTTACGACGAAGTTCGACGAAATGATCCTCGCGGAGGAACTCTGCGACGCGGAGGAGCTCACGCGCCTGCGCTCCTACCTCGACAAGCAGCTTTCGCATCTGCAGGGCGTCGTCGGACGCCTTGCGAACCGCCTGCAGCGCCGCCTGCTGGCGCAGCAGAACCGCTCCTGGGACTTCGATCTCGAGGAGGGCATCCTTGACCCGGCGCGGCTCCCGCGCGTGATCATGGACCCGTTCCAGGCCCTCTCCTTCAAGCAGGAGAAGGACACGCAGTTCCGCGACACGGTCGTCACCCTGCTCCTCGACAATTCCGGCTCGATGCGCGGGCGGCCCATCACGGTCGCGGCGACCTGCGCCGACATCCTCGCGCGGACCCTCGAGCGCTGCGGCGTCAAGGTCGAGATCCTCGGCTTCACGACGCGCGCCTGGAAGGGCGGGCAATCGCGCGAGCAATGGCTGCAGGCGGGCAAGCCCGCAAATCCGGGTCGGCTCAACGATCTGCGCCACATCATCTACAAGTCCGCCGACGCTCCCTGGCGGCGGGCGCGGCGTAATCTCGGCCTGATGATGCGCGAGGGGCTGCTCAAGGAAAACATCGACGGCGAGGCCCTCGACTGGGCGCATCAGCGCCTGCTCGGGCGGCCCGAGCAACGCAAGATCCTGATGGTGATCTCCGACGGCGCGCCGGTGGACGATTCGACCCTCTCGGTCAATCCCGGCAACTATCTCGAGAAGCACCTGCGCCACGTGATCGAGGAAATCGAAAAGCGCTCGCCGGTGCAGCTCATCGCAATCGGCATCGGGCACGACGTGACGCGCTACTACCAGCGGGCCGTGACCATCGTCGATGCCGAGGAACTCGGCGGCGTCATGACGGAGAAGCTGGCGGAGCTGTTCGAGGATGCGCCCGCCCCCGCGCCGCGCACCGGTTCGCGCCGCCGCGCGAAGGTCGGCGCATGAGGGGCGGCGCGTGAAGCTCACGCGCCGCGACGCGCTCGCCCTTGCCGGAGGCGCCGCCTGCGCCTCCCTTCTCTCGGGCTCGTCCCCCGCAACGGAGCGGGAGCCGCGCGCGATCGCTCCCAGCAGCGACCGCCTCCCCTTCTTCGACACGCGCGACCCCGGCGCGACGCGCTTCGGCCGGCTCACCTTCCGGTCCGGAATCGAGATCAACGCTCCGGAGCGCAACTTTGGCGGATTCTCCGGCCTGTGGCGCTCGCCGGATGGCGGCCGCATCGTCGCCGTGACAGATAACAGCTCCTGGATGACCGCTGATATCGTCTCCGATGCAGCGGGGATCGCCGGCCTCGAGAACGTGGTCATCGCCCCGATCCTCGGCCCCGACGGCAACCCCCTGGAGCGCACGCGCTACTACGATATCGAGGCGGTGACCTTCGACGGGGACACGGCCTATATCGCGATCGAGGTCATGAACGCGGTGATGCGCTTCGATTTCGGACGCGAGGGCCCGGCAGGGCGCGGGTCGCTCGTGCCCGTGCCGGAGGAAGCGCGGCCCTGGCCGCATAACCGGGGCCCCGAGGCGATCGGCGTCGCGCCGGCGGCGAGCCCGGCTTCGGGCTCCCTCGTGATCATCGCCGAGCGGGCGCGGCGCGGCGCGGATGCGCCGACGCAGGGCGCGATCCTCGACGGCGAGCGGCGGGGGATGTTCGATGTCGCCCGCCATGACGGCTTCGACATCACCGACATGGAATTCCTCCCCGAAGGAGACATCCTGCTGCTCGAGCGGCGCTACCGCATGATGCGCGGGATCTGGTCGAGGATCCGCCGAATTCCGGGGGGCATGCTCGCGCCCGGGGCGCTGCTCGACGGCCCCGTGATCTTCGAAGCCGATTCCGGGCACCAGATCGACAATATGGAAGGGCTCGCCAAGCACCGCGAGGCCGATGGGACCGTGATCCTCACGATCGTCGCGGACAACAATTTCTCGATCCTGCAGCGCAATCTCCTGCTCGAATTCGTGCTCGAACCCGAACAGGCCGCCTGAGCCGGTCAGACGCCGTTCGCCGCTTCGCGGGCGGGACGCAGCACCCGCAACATGGCGGCATAGGGAATGAGCGCGATCAGGGCGAGTGCGAGCTTCACCCCGTAGTCGGCAATGGCGAGCGTCTGCCAGGGAAGCGCGATGCATTCATCCGCGATGCCAAGAGCCCCCAGCATCTGCGTGATCGTCATCTCGCCCGCGACAGGGCCGCAATGGAAGGCGAAGGAGAAGAAGAGCGCGGTATCGACCGCCGAGGCGATGATCGAGGAGACCAGCGGCGCCAGCCACCAGGCGCTTCCCCGCAGGCGGTTGAATATCCCGATATCGATCAGATGCGCGACGAGGAAAGCCGAGCCGGAGGCGATGGCGATGCGCGGGGTGGCGAACCAGATCGAGAGCAGGATCGCGATCGCGAAGCCCACATAGACGACCCGCCGGGCAAGGACCGGTCCGAAGCTGCGATTCGACAGGTCCGTGACGAGAAAGGCGAAGGGATAGGTGAAGGCGCCCCAGGTGAGCCAGTCCTGCAGCCCCCAGGCCTGGATGGGATGCTGCACCAGAATGTTGGATGCGAGCACGATCAGCGCCATCGCTGCGACGGCGATGAGGAAGGGCTGGCGCCCGCTCGGCTGGATGGTGCCTCGGGTGGACATGGTCAAGCTCGGTCTGGACAAACGGAAAATCCGGGCGGTCGCAGGGGAGCCGCCCGGATCAAAAAAGACGCGGATGACGCGGGCGGATTACTCCGCGGCAGCGATCTTCTTCTCGATCTCGCGCTTGAGGCCGCGCACGTTCTGCGACAGGTCCCCGTCCGAGGACTTGATCAGGAACGCATCGAGGCCGCCGCGATGCTCGACGCTGCGCAGGGCGCTGGCGGCGATGCGCAGGCGGACCGAACGGCCGAGCGCGTCCGACTGAAGGGTCACGTTGCAGAGGTTCGGCAGGAACTTCCGCTTGGTCTTACGGTTCGAGTGGCTCACGAGGTGGCCACTCATCACGGCTTTGCCGGTCAATTCGCAACGGCGCGACATCGTACTGTCCTATCTCCAAAGTGCGGCCACGGGATCGGCGCGAACCCGGTTTCATGCGTTCGCGGCAGCCGGACACTGAAAGTCCCTGAGAAAGAGCGCTGCGTATAAGCGACGAAGTGGGGTGGCGTCAAGGATAGGAGAGCGTTAACTTTCATATCGGAGCGTGGGGGTAAACGTCGTCGGTCTCGCATCGCTGATTCGTGGCGAGCGACAATGCAAGGACAACCGCGCTCATGCGGAAAAAATCGACTCTCGGTGCAGCTCTCATCGCCTGCGCATTCGCGGCCTCGCCGCTGGCCTCGCCTGCGGCCAGCGCCGCTTCCCTCGAAGCCGTCTATGGAATTTCCATCGGAGGCTTCCCCATCGGCACGGCGGACGTGGCGAGCACGTTCGACGGCAGCGATTACACGATCGACCTGCAGGCGCGGCTCACCGGTCTCGCCGGCGTGCTCCTGAGCGGGCGGGGCGCGGCCAACGCATCGGGCGCGGTGTCGGGGACGCGGGTGGTGCCGCGGGCCTTCGCCGTCCAGTCCCGCAGCGCGCGCGCCAGCCGCACTGTCCGCATGGGCTTGCGCAGCGGCGCGGTCGCGGCGGTGGAAATCACCCCGCCCCTGGAAGAACACGAGGACCGCGTTCCCGTCCGCGCCGGCCATACCCGGGACGTCGTGGATCCCGTGAGCGCCTTCCTGATGCCCGCCGCGATCAAGGGCGATCTCACCGACCCGCGCAATTGCGAACGCACGATCCCCGTCTTCGACGGCGCGTCGCGCTTCGATATCCGGCTCAGCTATGGCGGGATGCGCGAGATCAGCAAGCCCGGCTATGCCGGCCCGGTTCTCGTCTGCAACGCCCGCTTCCACGCGATCGCGGGCCACAGGCCGGGCCGCGAGGCGGTGCGATTCATGGAGGAGAATCGCGACATGGCCGTCTGGCTCGCACCGGTCGAGGCCAACCGCACGCTCCTGCCCATGCGCATCGAGGTTCGCACGCAGGTCGGCATGAGCGTGATCGAGGCGCAGAAGATCAATCTCGATGTCGCGCCGCGCCGGGCGGCCCGGCTGGGCGCGGTTGAATAACGCCTCAGCGCTCGCGCTCGATCGCCCGCTTGACCACGGCGCGGACGTCATCGTTCGAGAGAAAGAGATCGTGGTTGATCAGGCCGCTGCCGAAGTCTGACGCGTCGGCGACCCGCACCCCGAGCGCGACCAGCTTGTCGCGGTCGGCGGCGCCGGCGCGCACGACCCCGCCCGCGATCCGCCGGGAGACCTGGAGGGCGCGGTCCCGGCTCGACGTAATCACCGTGATCTTTCCGGCATCGCTTCCAAGCCGCGTCACCGCCTGCTCGAAGAGATCGATGTCGACGTCCGGGGAGGCCAGCACGATCGCCCCGATTCGCGCCATTGCCGCGTCGCCGCCGGCGGCGCGCACCGCCCGCAGGGTCTCCAGGGTCACCTGCGAGCCCATGGAATGGGCGACGATATGGACCCGCCCGCCGCTCGGGCTCTGCGCGAGGGCGACAAGCAGTTCCTCGAAATAGTCGCGCGACCACATGGCGCTCTCGCGATCATAGCCGTAATCGAAGGTGGCTCCACCGGATGGCCAGGTGAAGATCGCGGCCGCGCCCCGGAAACCGATTCCATCGGCGAGTTCCGCAGCGCTCGTCGCCGCCGTCTCGAAACTCTCGCGATAGCCGTGGACGTAGAGAAGGACATCCTGCCCGATCGCGGCGCGGGTAAAGGCCGCCGCCGCGTCGCGCTCTGTCAGGTCCTCCAGCGCCGCCACCCGCCAGCCGCCCGTCACGACGGACGATACCCGGCCCACGAGGCTGCGCGACGGCGGCGTCATGCGCGCGCGGGCGAAGGCGAGGCCCCCGCCCCGCTCGACGCCGAAGAAGGGGCTCGCGCCGAGATCGGGAGCGGGCCGGCGGGTGGTCGCCACGAGCAACGTGGGATCGTTGTTGATCGAGGTGAAGGCCTCGCCGGCCGTCTCCCCCGTCCCAGTTCCGCCGAAGCATCCCCCGAGGGCGAGAATGATGCCGAACCCCGCGAGGATGCGGGCAGCGGCGGCGGCAGGGCGTGCTAATGTCATGGAGATCATCGTGAACCAGGCGCGAGGACGAGAGAAGCCTCCCCTGTTGCGGTCCGATTGGGGCGGCGATGGGGCGCGCCGGACTGCTCTTGCCGAACCGGCCCGCGTGCTACAGTTCATGATGGACCTTCAACGAAAGCGCTTTTCATTGCTCCGGATCAGCCTGTGGACCATTCTCGTTCTCGCGATCCTGTTCATCGCGCCGCTCGGCGCGCGCGCCCTCTGGTGGATGAATCAGGACGGCGCAGCGCAATCCTGGTCGCGCGCCGACTGGTCCAGCGCGGGAATTCTGCCCCCGCCCGAAGAGGCGAGCGAGGCGCTGATTCGCGTCTACGCCGCCCGCACCGGTCGCTGGCGCGGGATCGTGGCGCATCATAGCTGGATCGTGGTCAAGGAAGAGGGCGCGGCGCGCTACAGCCGCTTCGACAAGGTTGGCTGGGGCTCGCCGATCCGTACGGACGGCTGGTCGCCGGACGGGCGCTGGTTCTCGCACCCTCCGGAGACGATCGTCGCAATCGACGGCGAGGCGGCTGCGCACCTGATCCCCCGCATCCGCGCCGCCGTCGCGGCCTATCCCTGGCGCGGCCGGCGCGACTACCGGGCCTGGCCGGGGCCGAACTCGAACACCTTCGTCGCCCATGTTCTCGCCGAAGTGCCGGAACTGCGCGCCGCCCTGCCCCCGACCGCCCTCGGCAAGGACTGGACAGCGCAGGGGCTCCATTTCGGGCCAACGATCAGCGGAACCGGACTGCGGCTGTCTTTCGGCGGCTATGCCGGGCTTGCGGTCGGCTGGATCGAGGGGCTGGAGCTCAATATCCTCGGGCTCGTCGCCGGAATCGACCTCCGCCACGCGGGTATCAAGCTGCCTGGCTGGGGGAACCTGCGGCTCATCCCCCCTGCCGATGCCGGCGCGCGTCTCTCGCAGCCGGTGGCATCGAAAACGGAAACGGCCCGCGAGCTTTCCCCGCGGGCCGAAAACTCGATTGCCCGGTGATGCAGGTCAGGCCGGAACGCCGACCGCCTGCACCGCCGGCGGCGGGGAGGAGGCGACCTCATGCCACCAGGTCCAGGCTTCCGTCTCGATCGCCGGCATGACGGGGCTGGAGCTTGGGAAACGCCGGTCGTTGTTGAAGGCGTCCCGCAAAGAGGCCAGCCGCGCGTTGGCGGCGTTGCGCTGATCCGGATTTCCCTCCTCCGTCACGAAGAGGAGACGGTAGACGATCTCGCGATTGGGAAGCCGCATGACTCAGTCTCCTCGCCGGTCAGGCGCTGAAATAGGCGCTGTATTGCGTCCGGTAATCGGGCTCGCGCGCGGCCACCTTCTGCTCGTAGAGCTCCTGCAGCGAGCGGGCGCGAGGCGCTGCCGCAGGCGCGCCCGCAGCCACAAGCGAGCCGAGAGGAGCCGCTTCCGCACCCTTCGGCGCCTGAGAGAGCTGGAAGCCCTCCTGCTGCGGGATCGACGGCTGCCGGATACCGGGAGCGATGCCGCCGCCGACGGGAAGGCCGAGAGGTGAGTATGGGTTTGTCATCTTTTCAATGCTTCCTGCGTATCCCGTTTGGGAACCACTATACGACGAGGCGAAATCCTTTGCAAGCACGGCCCAAGCCAAGCCAGCTAGATGCGCCTCATGTTCTACGAGAGAACGATTAATAGATCATTGTTCCGATAACGAATGCATTTTTTGCATGCCTCATATTCCACGGAATAGCCCCATCACCCCGCTGATGTGCATCCGTGCTCCCTTGGGCTGACGAACCTCGCCGCAGAGTCAAGCGCCGCACGTTAAGAATAATAAGATGTAAAAAACGCAATTTATTGTAGTGTCGCTTTATAGGGATTAATGTTCATGTCGCTGCCAACCGGAGGCTTGCCCATGGACACGATTTCGCAGCCCGCCCTCAACACGGCAACGGTCGATCACGCCGGAGCGAACCAGGCGCGGCAGGCGGAGGATCGGACGGCGTTCCAGGCAATCTATCGCGAGAGCCTGTCGCAGTCGCCGGCTGCCAGACGCTTCGACCCGGCCTCCGATCTCCGCACATTCGGTCAGCAGTTTCGTGATCTTGAAAAAAGCGTGGCGGCTGATCGCTCGAACATGCTTCGGGTCCTGATGCCGCCGCCCCGGGAAGCGACCGCCGCCAATGGCGACTACCGCCCGCAGTCAGCGGGTGATCGCGGCCGCTACGACGATGCAGGATCCCGGATGCTCGCCCGCGATTCCGATCGTGTCGGCAGCACGGGCGCGCGCCCGATCTTCTCCGATCGCGTCTCGGACAGGGCTCCGCCGGTCCTTCAGGCAGCGCTCGGGCTGCCCGATGGAGCAGATGCCGGCAGGGTCGACTTCGCGGGCGAGATCAAGGGGCTTTCGGTGCGCATTGATAGCGCGATGGAAGCAATCAGGGAGCGCATCGCCGATCGGCAGCCCAAGTCGCCAGACGAAATGATGCGGCATAATTCGGAAGTGCAGGGACTGATCCGGGAGACCGACGCGCTCAACTCGGAACGCAGCATGATCATGTCCCTGCACCTCACCTCGCACCAGGAATCGCGGACGCGAATGATGTCCGCATTCGAGCATGTCGTTGGAATGACGAAGAAAATTAACGAGATATTCAATCAGCTGAAGCAAGGGTCCTGATAATTCAAGAACGGGCGGGCCGGATGTCGAGGACAGCGATCATATTCCTGACGGCGATCTCCCTGCTCCTCGGCGCTTGCAAGGCGGAGCTCTACCAAGGATTGTCGCAGCGCGAAGCGAACGAAATGATCGCGGTGCTGGCCCGGGCGGGTATCGAGGCCAGTCGCGAGCAAGTCGATCCGACGACCTTCCGCATCATGGTGCCGGAAGACGCGATTGCGGACGCCGTCGATGCGCTCAAGCGCGCGGGGCTTCCCCGCGAAAGCTTCCAGTCCCTCGGCGAGATCTTCCCCGGCGACGGCCTCATTGTCTCCCCCTATGAGCAGCGCATCCGCACGATGCACGCCCTCAACCAGGAAATCGCACGGACACTGACATCGATCTCGGGCGTCATGAACGCGCGCATCCACATCGTCCTGCCCGATCTGGACCTGCGCGGCCTGCCGATGAACAAGCCGTCGGCCTCCGTCCTCGTCCACCATGCTCCAGGCCTCGACACGAGCGAGCTCGCGACGCGCGTGCGTCTCCTCGTCGCCAACGCGGTCCAGGGCATGAACTTTCGTGACGTGGCGGTCGCCTTTTTCCCCGTTGGCGAAAATGTCGATCCGGAGGTTGCGCTTGCGTCCTCGCGGGCTTCCTCCCCGGCTGTCCCGATCGTCTCCGATGCCGCGCCGGCCCGGAGCCCCGCCCCCGCCGCAGCGCCGCCCGTCCCTGCCGCGCCCCGCGACCACGCCGCCACGATCCTCTGGATCCTGGCGCTCGGAATGGCGGGTGCGGGCATCTTCCTGATGATGCGCGACCGCGCCCGGAGCCGGACGAGGCGATCGGCATGAGCGCGGGCACCCTGCCTCTTCCCCCGCGCCAGGAGGGCGGGTCGCGCGAGGCCGCGGATACCCGCAGGATCCGGCTCGACGCGATCCTGCGCGGCTCCTGCGAGTTGCCGGACCTGCTCTTCGGCCTCCTCGGCACGGAGGCGATGGCGGAGGCCTTCGACCTTCCGCCTTCGGCGATCGAACGGATCCGCCAGGCGCGTCCAGGCGTCAGGCGCCGCTTCGCGAAGCGGCTTCGCGCCCGGTTCGGGCTGCGGCTCGACCAGATCAAGGCCGCCCGCACGGTGCCCGACGATGCGGCCGAGGTCACCCGCGCCGCTTACTTCTTCGCCGTAGCCATCAGGCTGGCCGGCACGCGACGGGTTCTGTCGCGCGAGGACCGGCACGGCCTGAACGAGCGCTACGGCGCGGATGCCGTCGGCTTCGCCCTGCAAAGCCGCGCGACGCTCACGCCGCATCTCGAAGTCCTTGATGAATACCGGACGGAAGATCCACCGACGGAGGCGGATCTGCGCCTGTTCGTGCGTTCCCTTGCCGCGCATGGCCATCCCGGGGCCGCGGCGGTGGCCCTCAAGCTCAGCCTGCCCGTCGCCCTCGCGACGGCGAAGGTGATCAATCTCGACCTCGCCCTCGAGACAGGCCTTCCGGAGGTGGCCGCCGCCGCGGTCGCTTCCGTCGTTGCCCGGCAGGCGCCTTCCGGCGCGCCCGGGGAGCCTGACGGCGAGGCGCATGACGTCATAGCCCCCGATCCCGAGGATCCCGCCGGCGACGCCAATCTCCCCGCCCCTCCAGATTCTCCGGCAGCCGCATGACCGACGCTCCGATCTTCACACCGTCCAGAAAGATCCTCAGCCCCTCGGAGATGAAGGCTGTCGTCGATGCCGGCAGCCTTCTGGCGCAGGCGCGCGACATGAACGCGCGAACCCGCGAGACCGTCGCCGCAGCCGAGGCGGAGGGACGTACGCGAGGCTATCAGGAGGGCTTCGATCGCGGGCGCACCGAGGCGCTGGGGGAGCTCATCGACGCCGTCGACCGCGCCCGCCAGCGGCTTTCGGCCTCCGACGAGGAGCTCGCCGAAATCGTGCTCGCCGCCGTCGAGCAGATGATCGGCGAGCTCGACGAGAAGGACGCGGCCCTGCGCTGCGTGCGCCGCGCCCTCGCCGACGCGGCGGCCGACATCTGGGCCGTCGTCCGCGTCTCCTCGGATGATCACGCACATGTCCAGGCGGGACTGCAGACCCTGCCCCTGACCGCCAACTGGCCGGAGATCAAGGCGATCGAGGCGGATCCGCTGCTCAAGCGCGGCGAGATCATTCTCGAGACGCCCAAGGGGCGCATCCATGTCGGGCTGCGCCAGCAATTGTCGCGCCTCAAGGCCGGCCTCCAGAGCCTCGAGGGCTGACGCGCGATGACGACGCCGCCCGACGCCGCGGAAAACCAGGAGCAGAGCGCCTCGGCGGCGCGGGAGCGGACCTTCCGGAGCCGGATCGAGAAGCTCAACCGGCTGGTCGGCCGCATCGACACGCGCCGCTCCTCCGGTCGACTCCTTGCGGTGACGGGGCCGCTGGTGCGCGCCGAGCTTCCGGGTGCGGAGGTGGGCGAACTCTGCGAACTGCGCGACCCCGATACAGGCGATATCCGCCTCGCGGAAGTCGTCGGCCTCGACAACGCGACGGCCTTCCTCGCGCCCTATGGCGGCAATTCAGGCCTTTCCATCCGCACGGAGGTCGTCGGACTTCGACGCCCGCCGACGGTGGTCTGCGGCGATCACCTGCTTGGAACGGTGATCGACGCCCTCGGGAACTTCATGCATTTCGACGGCCCGGAGCCGCCGCGGCCCGGCCAGGAATCGGAGCGTCGCCCGATTTCGGGTCAGGCGCCGGACCCGATGTCCCGCAAGCCAATCAGCAAGCCGATCGGCATCGGCATCCGGGCAATCGACTCGCTCCTGACGGTCGGCGAGGGCCAGAGGATGGGGATCTTCGGGACCGCCGGCGGCGGCAAGTCGACCTTGATGTCGGAGATCGTCCTGCGCTCCTCCGCAGATGTCACCGTCGTGGCGCTGGTCGGGGAGCGCGGCCGAGAGGTCAACGACTTCATCGAGAAGGCGCTGACGAAGGAGAGCCGGGAAAAGACGGTTGTCGTGGTGGCCACGTCGGACCGGCCGTCCGTCGAGCGGATGCAGGCATCCCTCACCGCCACCGCCGTGGCCGAGCATTTCCGCGACCGCGGCATGAAGGTGCTGCTCTTCGTCGACACCGTGACCCGTCTCGCGCGCGCGTTGCGCGAAATCGGGCTCTCCGCGGGCGAGCCTCCCGGGCGGCGGGGATTCCCGCCCTCCGTCTATTCGACGCTTCCGCTGCTCGTCGAACGCGCCGGCCCGGCCGCACTGGGCTCGATCACCGCCTTTTACACCGTCCTCGTCGAGGGCGACATGAACTCCGATCCCGTGGCTGAGGAAGTCAAGAGCCTGCTCGACGGCCACATCATCCTCTCGGAGAAGCTTGCCGGGCAGACCCACTATCCCGCCATCGACGTCCTCGTGAGCCGGAGCCGCCTGTTCAACGACGTCACTGACAAGGCGCACCGGGAAGCCGCAGGCAAGCTTCGGGAGCTTCTCGCGCGCTACCAGGAGCTCGAGCTCCTGATCCAGGTCGGCGAATACAAGAAGGGGGCGGACGCCCTGAACGACGAGGCCGTGGCGAAGATCGACCGGATCAAGGCCTTCCTGCGCCAGAAGCCCGGCGAGGTCGCGACCTTCGCATCCACCATCGACACCCTCAGGAAACTCGCGAGCTGATGATGCGCGACCAGATCGGAAAGCTCAAGACCATTCGGACCCTGCGCGTCAAGCAGCGGCGGAGCGAGTATCAGGCAGTCCGCCAGGAACTGTCGGCGATCGAGCAGAAAATGGAAGCCACGCGGCAGGACTTCAACGGAACGCGCGCCGCTCTGGAGGAGAGCAGGTCGCCGATGCGCGCGGCCGGCGCGACCCTCACCAACGCGGATATCGAGCGGCGCGCGCAGCTCGTCAGGCAGTACAACACCTATCTGAACGGCCTCAAGATGAAGATGATCCAGATCCACAAGCAGCGCGAGCAGAAGCAGAAGGCGGTCGCCCGGGCGCTGGCTGCCCTGCGCGCCGCCGAGCGGGCGGTGGACCAACTCGACACGGTCGACGAGAAGCTGGCGGAGGAGGAGGCCCGGCTCGCCGAAATCCAGGAGGAGCTTCAATCCGAGGTCCTCGCCAAGCCGCGCTGGAGCACCTCATGAACGCCCTCCCGTCCGATCGAAGCCCGGCCCCCCTCGACCTGCCGGTCATGTCGCACGCCGAGGCCATCGCCGCCCGCAACCTGTCGCGGAAACGCGCTCCGCTCGTCCTTCGCACCGAGATCGGCGACGTGTCGCTGCGGCTCGGGGCGCGGGATGCGCTCGCATCATGGCCGGGCGCCTGGGCGCGGCTCGACCTCCTCTGCGCCGACCGCACCGGGGCGCTCTGGCTGCCAAATGATCTCGTCGAGGCTATTCTGCAGGGGAACCACCCGGATATCGATACGGCGCGGATCGACGCAGCCGACAAGGCGCTTCTGGTCGACGCGATCGAGAACGAGCTGATCGACCGGCTCTCGCGCGCGTCGCGCGCGGAGATTGCAGTCGTTTCGGCCACAGTTCACGGCTCGGTCAGCGATCCCATCGATTTCGTCTTTCTTGCACAACCGGATGCGGGGGGCGAGCCGATACCCCTCGCCCTGCAGTGCCATGCAGTCGAGCGCGACCGGATCGCGCGTGCGATTCTCGCCATGCCCCTTCAGCGCGAAGCGTTTCCCGAGCTCAAGGCCGAGATCGCATTCCGCTGCGGACACACGACGATCTCGCTCAATGAATTCGCCGAACTTGAGGTCGGGTGCGGGATTTCCCTTGACGATACTACTTTAAGTTTCCAGAAAATAGTTGCCGTGGTCGCGGAGCGATTCGTCCAGTCATGCAACTGGCAGACGATCAAACCCACGCTCGACGGCGCGATCCTGAAGCCGGTCGACGCGACGACGATCCATTATACGGCGAATGCGAACGTGAACGATCAACCGAAAAAGCCAAACCCGGGCGCGCCGACCGCCAGCGTCAGCGAGGTGCCGGTGCATCTCGTCTTCGAGCTGGGCCGCACCGAGATCCCGGTTGCGGAGCTGGAATCGCTGCAGGCGGGCTATGTCTTCGATCTCGGCAAGCCCCTGAGCCAGACGGTGGACATCCTCGCGAACGGACACAGGGTCGGCACGGGCGAGCTGGTGCGGCTGGGCGAGACGATCGGAGTGAGGGTTTCGAGACTGGTGCGATGACCAACCTCGCGATCCCGTCCTATTTCTCACTCCTCGTTCTCTCGGCAATCCTGGCCGTCATCCCCTTCCTCGTCGTGGCCGCGACGAGCTTTGCCAAGATCTCGATCGTCCTCTTCCTCGTGCGCAACGCGCTGGGAATCCAGCAGACCCCGCCGGGCGTGCTGATCAACACCGTCGCGATCGTGCTCACCATCTTCATCATGGCCCCGGTCCTGCGCGAAATCTACACGATCATCGCGGATCCGGGGCAGAGCTACGAGACGATCCAGGATTTCGAATTCGTTTTCGGAGAGGCGGTTCAGCCACTGAAGGCGTTTCTCGCCATGCATTCGCGGCCCGAGGCGCTGGAATTCTTCGTGGAGACCACCACGAAGCTATGGGCCTCGAGCCCGGGAACGCAGACGATGACGGCGCGTCCCGACGACATCACCATCCTGCTTCCCGCCTTCCTCGTCTCGGAGCTGACCCGCGCCTTCGAGATCGGCTTCCTTCTCTATCTTCCCTTCCTCGTGATCGACTTTGTCGTCAGCGTCATCATCGTCGCCATGGGCATGTCCATGCTGTCGCCGACCGTGATCTCGACGCCCCTGAAGCTGTTGCTCTTCGTCTTCATCGACGGCTGGTCGCGCCTGTTGCAGGGCCTCGTCCTCTCCTACGTCCCGGGAGGATGAGATGGGCTCCGCAGGCCTCGTCCAGCAGCTCTACGAAAGCTTCATGGCCGGGATGATCATCGCGGCTCCGCCGATGATCGCCGCAGTGGCGGTGGGGCTCATCCTCGCCATCCTCCAGGCGGCCACGCAGATCCAGGACCAGTCGCTGCCGCAGCTGGTCAAGATCATCGTGATCCTCGTGGTCCTGATCGTCGGGGGCGTCCCGATGTCGACGCCCCTCTTCGACTATTCCCGGACGCTCTTCGCATCGTTCCACACGATGACAAGGTGAGACGATGGTCGAGGCAGAGGAAATCCTCACATCCCTCCTCCGCCAATACATGATGACCGGCCTCGCCTTCGCGCTCGGCTACATCCGGATCATCGCCGTCCTGCAGATCTTTCCCCTGTTCACGACGATCAACGTGCGCGGCACGATCCGCTCCGTCCTCGCCCTCGTCCTCGCGCTCCCGCTCATCCCGATCATCGAGCCGCAATTGCGCGCTTTGGCGGACCCGACCCTCTTCGATCTCGCGATCATCGCCGTGAAAGAATTCGTCTTCGGCCTGCTGATCGGCTGCCTCGTCGCGATTCCCTTCTGGGGCATCCAGAGCGCGGGGGACATCGTGGATGTCTCGCGCGGGGCAAGCGCGGCCAACGTCGCCGACCCCGTCAACGCCAACGAAAACTCGCTGACCGGGCTCGTCCTGCTCTACGCCTCGCTCGCGATCTTCGTCGTCGCGGGAGGGCTGCAGATGGTGATCGAACTGATCTACGACACCTATGGCATCCTCGAGGTAACGTCGGCCGTCCCGCCGCTCGGCATGGAGATGGTCGCGTCGATCGGCGAGCTGATGACGAAGATGTTCATTCTTGGCATCATCGTCTCGGGACCGCTCATGATCGCGATGATCGTCATCGACATCTCGCTGGTCTTCGGCAGCCGGATCGCGCGGCAGATCGAGGTCAACGACTTCGCCTCGATCCTCAAGAACCTCTGCGTCTGCGCCTTCATCCCGCTCTACGCCATCTTCCTCGAGCAATACATGCTCAAGGACTGGCGCGACCTGATGGTCTTCATCCGCGACTTTCTGAGGCTCGACGGCGATGGCGGGTAAGGACGACGCGGAGGAGGCCACCTTCCAGCCGAGCGCCCAGCGGCTGCGGCAATTGCGCGAGCAGGGACAGGTGCCCCGGAGCCAGGAACTGACCGGCGCCTTCACGCTGATCTGCGTCCTCGCCTACGTCATCGCGACGCATCAATCGCTCATCGACAGCTTCGCCATCGCCTTCCGCGAAATGCCCATCTTCGGTCCCGCCCCCTTCGAGGAGCGGGCGATCCAGGCGGTAAGAATGACGGTTCGTCTCACCGCCGAGCTCGTTCTGCCCGTGATCGCGATCGCGATCGTCTCGGCCTTGGCCGGGACGCTGATCGATGTCGGCGGGTTTCTCTTCTCCATGCAATCGCTCACCCCGAACTTCGAGAGATTCAATCCGGCGCAGGGCGTGCAGAACATCTTCAACCTGCGCAGCTTCATCGACCTGATCAAGAGCGCGATCAAGATCGTCGTCTTCTTCGCCTGCCTGACACTGATCATCCGCTGGTTCATCAACGATACGTTCTGGGCCCCTACCTGCGGCATGGGATGCGTCCTCCAGGTCGGCTGGACGATCGTCTTCTACATCATCGTGGTCAGCACCTTTCTCCTGATCCTCTTCGCCGCGATCGATTTCGTCACCTCGCGCTGGCTCTTCGCGCGCGACAACATGATGACGCTGACGGAAATGAAGCGGGAGATGAAGGAATCCTTCGGCGACCCGCATGTCCGCGGAGAACGCGACCAGATCCGCAGGGAGATGGCTGAGACCGCCGGCCTCGTCGGCCCCAACGCCGCCAATCTGTGGATCGCCGGCGCCGACGGGATGATCGGGATCGCGTACAAGCCCGAGCAATCGGGGGTCCCAATCGTCGCAGCCAAGGGCATCGGCGACAATTTCCCGATCTTCCGGCAGAGGGCGATGGAGAACGGGGTGGCCATCGCCAGGGACCCCGCGCTCTTCGCCGCGCTCCTCAAGTCGGGCAAGATCGGCCAGCCGATCCCGCGCGAGACCTTCACCGAGGTGGCGCAGGCGCTTGTCCGCGCCGGATTCTCCGGCTGATCGCGACAGCCCTCCAACCGCCACGATTGCGCGATATCAATGTTCTCCGCCTTCGGCGGTGAAACACTGCCTCAACGGCAGAGCATCCGAAGCGCCTGCCGGCAGCAAGCAGGAGGATCTCGATGTCGTACAAGGACCTGTTGGTCGTTCTTTCCCCCGAGGCCAAGTCCGTGGGCCCCTATGCCGCTTCCGTCGCCTCAGCCTTCGGCGCGCGGGTGAAGGCGGCCTGCGTCGTCGCGGATCCGGTCGTACCGAGCTACGTCATCCCGGAAATGCCGTCGGAGATCCTGGAAAACGCCCGCGCCAGCGCCCGGGTCGAGGCGGAAACGGCCCTCAACGCCTTTGCATCCACGGCGAAGGAAGCAGGCGTGGAGAGCCATTCCCTGGTGATCCAGGGGATGCTGGACAGCTCCGCCGGAGAAGTCACCCGGCTCGCCCGCTACGCCGACCTCGCAATCGTCGAGCAGCCGGGAACAGATTCCGACCATGGCGAGGAGATCGTTCTCGAGACATTGCTCTTCGGGTCCGGCCGCCCGCTTCTGATCGTGCCCTATATCCAGCGCAAGCCGTTCACGGTCGACAACGTGATCATCGCCTGGGATGGCGGCGCGACCGCATCCCGCGCCGTCGCCGCGGCGATGCCCGCCATCGAGCGCGCGAAACGCGTCGAGGTGGTCAGCGTCGGAGAGGGAGGACGGGCGGACCGCGAGGACGGGGAGATGCTCGCCCGCTACCTCGAGGGGCATGGCGTGCGCGCGCAGGGCAAGTGGCTGAACAGCGTCGGCGACGTCACCGACACCATCCTCTCACACGCCGCCGACACCGGGGCGGATCTCGTCGTGATGGGCGGCTACGGCCATTCGCGCCTGCGCGAGTTCATCCTCGGCGGCGCGACGCGCGGCATGCTGCGCACGATGACGGTGCCGGTTCTGATGATGCATTGAGGCGGGGAAAGGGCGAAAAGTCTTTGGCGCGCCGGGTCCGATCGCCCTAGTCTGGGGCGCATTCTCGGAACCGGCTGCCCCATGACCCTGCCCGACATCCCCAAGCTGCGGGATTCTCTGCTTTCCGGTGATCGCGCCGCCCTCGCGCGCGCGATCACCCTCGTCGAATCGAAGCGCGCCGACCGGCGCCAGGGCGCGCGGGAACTGCTCGAGGCGGTTCTGCCGCGCACCGGCAAGGCGGTGCGGGTCGGGATCACCGGCGTTCCCGGCGTGGGCAAATCGACGCTGATCGACGCGCTCGGCACCAATCTCACCAGTCAGGGGCATCGCGTGGCGGTGCTTGCGGTCGATCCAAGTTCGAGCCGCACCGGCGGATCGATCCTCGGCGACAAGACGCGGATGGCGCGGCTCAGCGCCGACCGCAACGCCTATATCCGCCCTTCTCCCTCCTCCGGCACTCTCGGCGGCGTCGCCGCACGGACCCGCGAGACGATGCTGCTCTGCGAGGCGGCGGGGTTCGACGTCATTCTCGTCGAGACGGTCGGCGTCGGCCAGTCGGAGACGGCGGTCGCGGACCTGACGGATTTCTTCCTCGTCCTTATGCTGCCTGGCGCAGGCGACGAATTGCAGGGGATCAAGAAGGGCATCATCGAGCTGGCGGACATGATCGCCGTGAACAAGGCGGACGGCGACGGAGCGGAACGCGCGCGCGCCGCGGCCGCCGAATATCGCGCGGCGCTCCATATCCTCGCGCCCGCCTCGTCGCTGTGGACGCCACCGGTGATCACGGTGTCGGGAATCGCGAATGAGGGCCTTGATGCGTTATGGGCGCATGTGCGCAGTCACCACGACCGGCTGGAGGCGCGCGGCGAGATCGCGGCCCGGCGGCGCAGGCAGGACATCAAGTGGATGTGGGCGATGATCGAGGAGCGCCTGCACCAGCGTCTTCACGGCGACAAGGAGATCCGCGCGCGCATCCGGTCCCTCGAGGCCATGGTGGGATCCGGCGAGACCTCGGCCACCCACGCCGCGGAGGAGATCGCAGCGATCCTGGGTCTCTAGATGAAGAAACTTCTCGTCACCGGCTTTGGCCCCTTCCCCAGGGTGCCGCGCAATCCCTCGGAGGCGCTGGCGCGGGCGGCGGCCGCGCATCCGCGCTGGCGGCGGCTCGATGTGGGGGCGGAGGCGCTTGTCCTCGACACGGCCTTCTCCGCGATCGAAGAAAACCTGCTTCCCGCCCTCCGGAGGTACCGGCCTGACGCCGTCATCATGCTCGGCGTCGCGGCGAGACGGCCCGTGGTGACGATCGAGACCCGCGCACGCAATCGCGTCGGACGCCTGCTGCCGGATGCCGAGGGGCGGATTGCGCTTCATCCGTGCCTGCGTCCGGGCGGGCCGTCAGGTTTGCGCAGCCGCACCCCGATGCCGTCCATCCTGCGGACTTTCCAAGAGTCCCGGGTTCCCGCCCGCCTCTCCCGGGACGCCGGACGCTATCTGTGCAACGCCGCCTACTACGCGGCGCTCGCGGAAGCGCCTGACACGATCATCCTGTTCATCCACATCCCGATGCCGGACAAGGGTGCGCGGCCGGCGAACGGGGCCTCGAAAAGCATCATGGACCGGACACGCAAGCCGCCCTTTCCACGCCTCGTGGAAGCAGTAGTTTATTCATCTTCGTTACTACTTCTGGATGCCGCTCGGCGTGCACGAAGGAATCGGTAAGGATGTTGTTTCGCACCTCCGGCAAGACGCGCATCGTTAACCGCTCTTGAAAGAATTCCATGCCCCACTGCGACGGTAATTAGTGGAGTATACGGGATGCTTGATCGCCTGTCGCAGATGACGTCGGACGTTTCGTCCGAGGGACGGCGGGAGTTGCTGAATGCGATCACCGACCTGTTCCTCGTCGACGAAGCGCCGACGGATGCCGCGACCGAACATTTCGCCCAGATAGCCGACCATTCCCTGGGCGTCATGAGCACCGACGACAAGGCCGTCTACGCCCGGAAGGTGGCTGCGGAGGCGAAGCTCCCGAACGCGATCGCGAAGACGCTCGCGAGCGACGAGGAATATGCCGTCGCCCACCTCGTCCTGAAACTTTCGCCCGTCCTCACCGATGCCGATCTTGCCGCGATCGCCGTCACTCATTCCCAGTCGCACCTCGTCGCGATCGCCGAGCGCGCAACCCTGTCCGAGACGGTGACGGACATCCTCGTCGAGCGCGGCGACCAGAAGGTCCTCCGCACCGTCAGCGGAAACGACGGCGCCCAGTTCTCCGACGGCGGACTCAACCGCCTGATCGCGCGCGGGGGCAACGACCGGCAAATCGCGAGCAACCTCGCAGGCCGCTCCGAGCGTCTTCCGGCCGCGCAGGCGCATCGCGTCCTGCAAATCGCAGCGCAGCTTTCCTCCGCGAAGGCGCCCGAATACGGCACGGAGCTGATCTCTGGCGCTCCCGCAAAAACAATCGCCCGTGAAGCCCGGGAAAAGCGGCTGGAATTGCGTCTCCTGATCGCCGATCTCAAGGAAGGAGTGCGGCAACTCGACGATGTCGTAACCACCCTCGTGCGCGAGGATCGCGCCTTCGACCTCGCTCAGGTCATCAGCACCTTCTCCGACATTCCCAACTCGCAGATCCTGCGCGCCCTGCTCCAGAAGGATTCCGGCGGCATCGCCGTCGCGTGCCGTTCCGTCGGCCTCGGTGCGGCGGCCTACCAGACGATCCTCGAGCTGCGCGCCGCCCGCCTCGGCCTGCCAAAGTCGCAGATCGACAGCGAACTTGCGACTTACGAGAAACTGCCCGCCGAAATGTCGGAACGCGCCGTCCGCTTCCTCAAGATGCGCAGCAAGATTGCCTGATCGCTTAGGCGAGGACGGTGCGCTCCAGTTTGGCTGAAGGACGCAGGCTTCCCACCTTGATTCCGTTCCAGTTCGTCGAGACCGGCCGCGAAGCCTCGTCGAGGAGAGCCGCTTCGGCATCGCTGCAGGCGAGAAGCCCCCTCAGCAGCGTCGCGAGGATCACGCCGGCGGCGCGCCCCGCCCCATCCGCGCACTTGATCGCGATCCCGTAGCCGCGTTCCGGCAAGGCGGCGCAGTAGACGCCCTCCGCGCCGGTCTTCATGAAGACGCGCTCGCGGAAGATTTCCATGACCCGCGTGTCGAGACGCCCCGTTCCCGCCACCATGAAGGGTTCGGCGGCGGCGGCCGCGCGAATCCGACCGGCGGCGCGGGCAAAATCCCCGGGCAGCCCGATTCCGGCGCCGAATCTGGCGAAGCCGAGCGCGAGCGCGCGCAGCGGCACGGCGTAGGTGGGGATCGAGCAGCCATCAACCGCCCTGTTCCCTTCCCCATGGGCGGCTCCGGTCACCTCCGCGAGCGCGGCGCTGACTTTTCGCTGCACCGCGTGGTCCGGCCGCACATAACCCGCGGGATCGACATCGAGGGCGCAGGCGAGGCAGACGAAGCCGGAATGCTTTCCGGAGCAGTTATTGTGCAGGGCGCTCGGCGCTCCGCCGCTCGCGGCAAGGGCGCGCAGGGCCTCCTGGTCGAGGGGCCAGTGCGAGCCGCATTCGAGGCAGCCGCCGTCGCGCCCGACTTTCGCGAGCATCCCCGCCGCCGTCCGGACATGGGCGGGCTCGCCCGAATGGGAGGCGCAGGCGAGCGCGATCTCCGCCGAATTGAGCCCGAACCGCTCCTCCGCGCCGGCGGCGATCAGGGGGAGCGCCTGAAGGGCCTTGACCGCCGAGCGCGGAAAGACTGGCGCATCGACATCGCCAAGCGCGAGGACGCTCCTCCCCCGCTCATCCACGACAGCCACGGCCCCGCGATGCCGGGATTCGACATGGCTCGCGCGCATCGCCTCGACGAGAACCGGATCTGTCATCGTGCCCCTCAAGCCGCAATCGGGCATTTTGTGACCCGGCTTCCGATTCCTGTCAAAGCCCACATCCGCGATCAAGCCTTTGCAGGGAATGGCCGGGCGGAGCGAAGCCTGCTTTGCGCAATCCTTTCTTGCCTTCCGACAGCCGCTGGTCTGAACTGACCGGGATGAACGGCTCCGGAGAGCGCCATGACGATGCCCGCCCCACCCGCAGGCCCCGATTTCGAGGCGGAGTACAACAACCGCGCCCGCGTGCCGGAGCATCCGGCGATCTTCGAGGCCTGGGCGCGCGACTCCGCCGCCTACAGGGAGCGCAATCCCCCGACGACGATGGCCTACGGCGCCTCGCCCCGGCAGGCCTTCGACCTGTTCACCCCCGCGCAGCCGGATGCCGGGGCGACCGTGATATTCGTTCATGGCGGCTACTGGCAGGGACTCGACCGTAGCCTGTTCAGCCATCTTGCCCGTGGTTTGAACGCGCGCGGCGTCAGCGTCGCGGTTCCGGGCTACGACCTCTGCCCGCAGGTGAGCGTTGCCGACATCATCGCGCAGATACGGACGGCCTGCCGCGAGGTCGCCCGCCTCGGCCGCCCGCTCGTCGTCGCCGGGCACTCCGCCGGGGGGCATCTCGCGGCCTGCATGCTGGCGACGGACTGGAAGAGCGTGGAGCCGTCGCTCCAGGACGACCTGGTTCGCGCCGCCTATGCGATTTCCGGCCTGTTCGACCTCGCTCCGCTCGTCACCACCAGCATCAACCGGGCGCTCGGCCTCGACGAGGAAAAAGCGCATGCGGCGAGCCCGGCCTTCTGGACGCCGCGCGGCGATCTCGGGCTTGCCCTCGATGCGGTCGTCGGGGGCGACGAGAGCAGCGAATACCACCGCCAGAGCCGCCTGATCGTCGAGGCATGGGGCGCGGCGGGCGTGGCGACGCGCTATGAATCGCTCCCCGGGAGGAACCATTTCAATGTCATCGCACCCCTGGCGGAACCGGATTCCGCAATGACGGAGCGGCTCGCCGCCCTTGCCGCGTCCTGACGCAGAAAAGGGCGAGGAGACGCTTTGCCTTCCGGCATTAGCTGGATTAGATGTTCGAGACGCCCCGGGCAGGCGGCGGGATCCCGGCGCAAACGACGCGCAGTCAGGAGCTGAAACCGTGCAGACTTTTTTCGTCGAGATCAAATGCCGGCTGGGCAAGACCTACGATGTCGCCCGCGAGCTCGCCGACCGCGAGATCGCCTCGGAGATCTATTCGACCGCCGGCGACTACGACATCCTCGCGAAGTTCCATATCGACCGCGACGTGGATATCGGCCATTTCGTCGCCGAGAAGGTCCAGAGCATCCCCGAGATCGACGACACCAAGACGATCATCACCTTCAAGGCGTTCTGAGCCGCATCCCTTCGTCACGGCATCGTCCAGAACCACCATTTCCGGTCCACGACCCAGTCGGCGACGTCCGCGCGGAAGGCGAGATAATGCTCGGAGGTCCGATGCGCCTCGAGAGCCGCCTCATCGTCGTAGACCTCGACCAGCAGGAAGAGGGCCGGATCGTCCCGCTCCTGATGAAATTCGAAGCTCCGGCATCCCGGCTCTCGCGCGACGCTCGTTTTTGCATGCCGGGCGAGGCGAGCGCGGAAGGGCTCGACGGCGTCCTCCCGCACCTTCAGGTGAGCGGTGTGCAGCAACGGCATCGCGGCCTCACAGGTTGAAGAGCATCAGGCGTTCCTCGGTCATGTCGCGCATCGCATAGCGCGGCCCCTCGCGACCGATGCCGCTATCCTTGACGCCGCCATAGGCGAGCTGGTCCGTGCGCCATGTCGAGCTGCCATTGATGATCACGCCGCCCGTCCGGATCGTGCGGACCGCCCGGATCGCGAGATCGATCGACTTCGTGAACACCCCGCATTGCAGGCCGAAGCGGCTGTCGCTGACGAGCCTGCAGACGGCGTCGAAGTCGGAATAGGGCAGGATGCTGACGACGGGACCGAAGACCTCGTCGCAGACCACCTTCATGCTCTGGTCCACATCCACCATCACCGTCGGCTCGAGCTGCGCGCCCCTGCGCCCGCCGCCGGTCAGGACGCGCGCGCCCGCCGCCTGGGCTTCCTTGATCCAGCTCTCGACCCGCATGGCCGCGCGCTCGTCGATCAGCGTGCCGACATCGGTCGAGGGATCGAGGGGATCGCCAAGCTTCAGCTTTCCGACATTGGCGACCACCTGCTCGACGAAGGAATCATAGACGCTCTCATGCACGTAGACGCTCTGCACGGAGATGCAGCTCTGGCCCGCGAGGCGCATGGAGTTGCGGGCGCAGACGCTGGCTGCTTCCTTCACGTCGGCATCCGCATGGACGATCGTCTGCCCGGCCCCGCCCAGCTCGAGGGCCACGCGGCGCAGGCCGGACGCGGCCTTGATCTCGGCGCCGACGCGGGTCGATCCGGTGAAGGTGACGAAATCGACGCGCGGATCGCGCACCATCGCTGGCCCCGCCTCGTTGCCGTAAAGCGTGTTGAGGACGCCCGGCGGGGTGCCGGCGTCGACGAACATGCGCGCCAGTTCGTGCACCACCCCGGGCGATTGCGGCGGAGCCTTGAGGACGATGGCGTTACCCGCCGCGATCGCCGGCCCTACCTTGTGGCAGGCGAGGTTGAAGGGCGCGTTGAAGGGCGTGATGCCCGCCACCACGCCGACGGGGAAGCGCAGCATCACCGCGATCTTGCCCGCCCCCATGGCGCTGCCGTCGAGGGGGATGTGCTCGCCCTCAATGCGGATCGCCTCCTCGGCGGAGAGGTTGATCGTGTCCTGGGAGCGGATGACCTCACCGCGCGCATCGACCAGCGACTTGCCGGTTTCGCGCGACATGATCTCCGCGATCATGTCGGCGCGCTCGACGAGAAGTGCGGAGACGCGGCGAAGCAATGCCGCGCGCTCGAAGCCCGGCATCGCCGCGATCACCGACTTGGCGGCGACCGCCGCATCGAGGGCAGCATCGAGGTCCGAAAGCGTCGAGCGCGGCTGATGCGCGACAGTCTCGTTGCGATAGGGATCGACGACCGCATCCGTCTGGGCGCCCTCGCGCCATTCCCCGTTGATGAGCATCGGAATGGAGCGGACGCCGCTCCGGTTGCCGGATGTCTGCGAGCCGTTATTAGCCATGGTCGGTCTCTCCTCTCCTCAGGGCGGCGCAAGACGCCCGAGACTTCAGTGCGGGCCGGGCAGGATGCCGGCCGTGCGGTATTGCGCGATTTGCGTTTCGAACATTCCGGCGCTGTCGACGACGGCGGAAAACCCGGTCTGGCGGATGCGCGTCATGCTGGTGAGCACATCCCAGTCCTGGCGGAAGACGAAATCGCCGAAAGCCCATAGAGCGAGCGATTCGAGCGGGCGCGACGCGAGCCCGTATCGGGCGACAACGCGATCCCAGACCGGCCCCTTGTCCGCCATCCACTGCGCGAGGCGAATGTCGCGGGGCTCGCCGCAGGCGACGCCGAGATAGGCCGCGAGGCGCGGCCACAGATAGCGCCAGCGAAAGGCGTCGCCATTGGTGACGTTGAAGGCGCGGTTGGCGCAGTTCGGCCGCGTCGACATCCACAAGATCGCGTCCGCGAGATGGGCGGCCTCGGTCACCTCGGTCAGTGTGTCGTAGCCGGCCTGCGTTCCCGGAAAATCCATCGGAACGCCAAGCTCGCGGCAGATCGCGCCATAGGCCGCGATGACCGTGGTCAGGTTGCGTGCCCGCGCGGGAGCGAAATCGCAGACGACGTTCGACCGGCAGGCCGACCAGCTCCAGGAGCGGCCCTTCTGGAGCGCCTCGAGGGCGTCCTGCTGGTCATAGTAGAAATTCGGCGGAAGATGGCGCGGGTCGTCCTCCTGCGCCGGCGTGCGATGCGGCCCGAGATGGACGCCGTACCATTTCGTCCCCTCGACGAGATGGACATGGGCGAGCGCGCCTGAACGGGCCTGCGCAGCCTCGACCACGTTCACGAGCATCGCGACATTCGCGGGGACGTCCTCGACGCCGCCCTCCCCGTGCGGGGCGCGGGCCGCGTAGAACACATGCGTCACGGGCGGGGCCGCGGCGAGCGCCCGCGCGATCGTGTCCGGATCGAGCAGATCCGCGGCGAGATGCGTGAACGCCCCCTGCCCCGCCGGCGCGGTTCGCGACATGCCGTAGATCGACCAGCCGCCGCCGCGATCCGCGCCCTCGCGCGCCATGGCGGCGACGAGGGCGGAGCCGATGGCTCCCGTCGGGCCTACGACGAGGGCGGTCCGGCCGCTCATGGTCAGGCCCGCGCCTTGTACCCGAGGGCGGCGAGCTTGCGGGCGCTGTCCAGCGTCTCGGCATCCGGATCGCGCGAGATGACCTCCAGCACCGGAAGTTCCGCATAGCCGATCTCGGAGAGAACCGGAGGGACGGCGGCGAAGGGAACGTCGCCGAAGCCGACGGCGTCATGCCGGTAGACCTTGCGGCCCGTATCCGAGAAATGCACGAGGCCGAGGCGCGACTTCACCCGACGCAGGCCCTCGCAGGGATCTTCGCCGATGAAGTGCCCGTTGGCCACGTCATAGATCACGCCGACCTCGTCGTTGCCGTACTCGTCGAGCGTTCGCATCAGCGAGTCGGCGTCGGGCAGGAAGGCGAAGGGCATGTTCTCGACGAGGATGCGCACGCCGCCCTTCCTTGCGATGGGCAGGAAGCGATCGAGCGCCTTGAAGAACTCGCCCTTGAGGAAGGATTCCGGAGGCGCGAAGAGCGGGTTGGCCTTGCCGGGCCCGATGATGATCGCGGGTGCGCCGAGATCACCGGCGAGCTCGATGAAGCGCGACAGGAGGCCGCGCGAGTAATCGCGCATCTCCTGCGAAGCGCCGACGATGTTGAGATCGATATTCGGCATGTTCACGGAGACGAGCCGGGTGCCGGACTGCTCGCAGGCCTTGCGGATATCGGCGCGGGTTGCCGCATCCGCATCCGGCCAGAGATGCCCAGGATACATCATCAGCTCGAACCCCGGATAGCCCTGGTCGGCAAGATGGCGGATGCAGTCGGCGGCGGACCAGTCGAAGGTGTAGGAATAGGTGTTGACGGCGAAGATCTTGGCGGCGTCGGACATGGGTGTTCGTCCCTCTGGAATGCGTGCGTGAAGAGCGGCGGGCGGCGTGGCGCTCAGCCCTTGCCGAAGTCGCGCCAGGTATATTGCGGCTCGTAGCCCAGCTTCTCGCGCGCATGGGTGATGTCGAAGACGCCGGCGGTGGGATTTGCCTCGTAGACGTCGCGCCGAACCTCCGGGACCTTTCCGAAACGCTCCTTGATCATCTCGAGGGTCGGGCGCGTGTTGAGGCCGTCGGCGGCGCCGATGAAGAAGCAATCATAGCTGCCGTCCGGATGCTCGAGCGCGAGCTGGAAGCCCTGCGCCACGTCCTGCGGCGCGACGTAGCCCCAGAGATGGTAGTTCTGCACGTCCGAGCCGCGATCCCCGATCTCCGGATATTCCGGCTCGAAGACGATGTGGCCGGGCCGGATGTCGATCACCTCGAGCTTGCCCCTCGCGGCGAAGCAACGTGAGATCGACTCGGTGATCTCCTTGGTCAGCGAGTAGACCTCGCTCGGGCGGAGAGGGTGCTTCTCGTCCACGGGCAGGTATTGCGGCGCCCAGTCCTTCGGATTGAAGTGAAGCCCCGTGGCCGAATCGCTGGAGGCGACGACGACCCGCTTGACGCCCGCATCCTCCGCGGCCTGCAGCACGGTCCATGTCCCCTGCGTGTTGACGCGAAAGCAGATCTCGGGCGTGCTCGTGCGCGGATTGGGCACGGCGGCGAGATGGATCACGGCGTCGATGCCGGCGAAGGCCTTCTTCAGGCCTTCGAGATCGGTGATGTCCACATTGGCGTGCCGAACGCCGGGAACGTCCGACGGCCTCACGTCGATGACCGTCACCTCGTACTTGTCCTTGAGCCGCTCGACGACGAAGCGGCCAAGACGCCCGCTGCCGCCTGTCACGACGATCTTCCGATAGGCCATTGTTTCCTCCAGCTTCCGATTGGTTCTTATTGGTCGAGCGCGATCCAGCGCTTCTCCGCGTGGGAACGGTAGACCGCTTCCTCGACGCGCAGGGCGTTCATGTATTCGGACACAGTGTTCTCGACGGGCGTCCCCTCGCGCAGGTGGCGCACGACATGCTCCTGGAGGGCGTGGACGGAATCGCCGGCATAGCCCTTCTGCTCCCACGCGTAGCCGTGCTCGGTCTCCGCCTCTCCCCGCGAACGGCGGAGGATGCGCCCTGCGCCATCGACGCGCAGCGCTCCCTCGGTCCCCTCGACGAGCATTTCGCCCATGGTGAGGCGGGTGTTCCGGGCCTCGAAGTCGAGAAGCCGGTTCCCGTCGAACACGCCGCCGGCGCCGGATTCGAAGCTGAAGATCACATAGCCCGCATCCTCGCCGGCGATCGCCGGGTTGAGGCGGCGCAGGTCCGCATAGACGCCGGTGATCCTCCCCATGAGGAAGAGAAACACGTCGATCGTGTGGATGCCGGTCTCGTGGATGAGAAAGCGCGGCATTTTCTGGAAATAGGGCTGCCTGTCGAGATAGGCCTCGGGTCCCTGCCCGTCCCCCGGCCGCATCCGGAAGGCGATATTGAGCGGCCGCCCGATCGCGCCATCGCGGACGAGCCGGGCCACCTCGCGGTTCCAGGGCCGGAAGCGCCAGTTCTCGTGGGCGACGACGAGGACGCCCGAGCGCTCCGCTTCCGCGACCAGCGCCTCGGCCTCCGCGAAGGATGGCGCGAGCGGCTTCTGGCAGATGACCGGGATCTTCCGGCGCGTCGCCGCGGAGACGAGCGCGGCATGGCTTTCGGGGGTCGTGATCACGTCGACCAGATCCGGCCGGACCGTGTCCAGCATCGCCTCGGGATCCGTGTAGACCCCGGCGGCGCCGTAGCGGGCGGCGAATTCCTCGCCGCGCATGCGGTTGGAATGAACGCAGATCCCGGCGAGCTCCACTCCCGGAATCCGGCTCCAGCTATCGTAATGGTAATGGCTGAAAAAGCCCGTGCCGAACGCGGCGACCCGCATGGCGCCCTCCGTTATGATGGGGAGAGTTGATCTCTCATAATACAAAAAGTCAATTCATGATGTCGCATTTTCTGCGAGAAAGACCAGCCCATAGAGGCCGGTCTCGGCAGAGCGCGCCGCCTCCTGCGGCAGGCCCGAGAGCGCATCCTGCCCTGCCTTCGCCGCCGCATCCCGGTCGCTGGCATGGATGACGAGGACCGCCCCAACGTAGTGATCCTCCTCCCCGCGAAGCTGCTTTTCCTTCGAGGCGATGGTGGAGCGGGCGGTGTCCGCTTCCCAGAATTCGACCCCGAGAACGCCAGGCGCCTGCGCCAGCCCCTCCGCCGCCGCCCGCCAGTCCCAGCCCGGCGGGATGTTGATCTCCCCTTGTGCCTGGAGGCGGATCGTCACGACGAATCCCCCTTCGGCGCGCCCCACGCGGCCACGGCGCACGCAGACGGTGCGGGAATAGTTGCGCACCCGCGGTTGCGACCGCAGCGTCCACGCCGTCGGATTGTTGACCCGCTCGAGGTAGGCCTCCGACGCGAGGACATCGGGATCTCTCGTCTCGTAGCGGATGAACAGGCGTGGCTGGCCGTCGATCACGTCGTAGCGCCGGACGCCGATGAAGCCGGGAATGTCGATGCGCTCGAAATGGTGCTCGCGGTCATACCAGCCGACCGTATCCTCCGCGTGCTCCGGCGTGATATCGTGCCAGATCGCGAGAATGCCCCGCCCCGCGCCGTCGCCACTGCCCTGCATGACTCCACCCTCTCATTTGACGATGTGAGTTAACAGGCCACAATGGCAAAAATCAACAGGAGACGACGCGCCGCCCCGTATGAGGGGGCGCAGACCGGGTCGCAGAAATGCCGCCCGGGGTCACGCCTCGGCAGGCCGGTACCCGAGTTCCCGCGAGAGATCGGCAGCGGAATCGCGGATCACCTGGGCGAGTTCGTTCATGCGCTGGAGATTCATGCGCCAGATCGGCCCGGAAACGCCGATCGCGCCGACGACCTGGCCGGTGAAATCCCAGATCGGCGCGGCGATGCAGCGGACCTCGGCATCGTATTCGGCGTCGTCGAAGGCGACGCCCGCCTGGCGCACGCGCTCGATCTCCGTGCGCAGCTGCGCCGGCTCGGTGATCGTGTTGGGGGTCGACGCCGTAAGGGGCGCGCTCTGGAGCCAGCTTTCGAACTGCGTCTCGGGCAGCGCTGCCATCAGCACCTTGCCGAGGCCCGTGCAATGGGCGGGGCGCAGGCCGCCCGCGCGCTCGACGAGCTGGAATGCGCCAGATCCGGCGACGCGCGCCGCCACGATCACGTCGTTGCCGGAGCGCAGGCCGAGATGGCTGCTCTCTCCGGTCTTCTGGGCCAGCGCCTCGAGGAACGGCGTCGCCGTCGCCACGAGGTCGATCTCGCTCGAGGCGTTGGCCGCGAGGCTGAAGATCTTGCGCCCGAGATGATAGCGCTTCGTCGTCCTGTCCTGGCGCACGACGCCGAGTTCGACCATGGTGCGCACGAGATGGAAGGCCGTGCTCGTGTGCAGGCCGACGAGCTTGGAGAGATCCGCCAGGTTGATGCCATCGTCGCATTGGGCGATATGGGTGAGGATCGAGAAGGCGCGCTCCAGCGACTGCACGCCGGTGCGTTCCCTCACCGGGTCAGCGCCCGTATCCACCTTGGCCGAAGAGCCCACTGCCATTACCCGATCTCCGAAAAGCACATGACCGATTTGCTATCGTGGAACACCTAATGCGCCGTTCGAGATACGGCAATACCCGTATGTACCGCATCGCCAAACCCAACACCATCCTGGCGAACCGAAATTCCTGATTGAAATCCGCGCGTCCCGCCAGCCTTGCGTATCGTTCCACGTCACCGCATCATCTCGACGCCTCCGCAAACGCTGATCGCCTGCCCCGACACGGTCGCCCCGAAGGGCGAGGAGAGATAGAGCGCCATGTTGGCGATATCCTCTCGCTCCACTGTCCGCCCGAGGGCGACCGGTTCGAGCATCCGCCGCTCCATCTCCTCGGGCGAGACGCCGAGGGTCGCGGCGCGGCGGGCCGCGACGCCCCGGAAGCGTGACGTGTTGACGTGGCCGGGCAGGATCGCGTTGACGCGGATCCCGTCGCGTCCGACCTCGAAGGCAAGGCTCTTCGTGAAGCCGATGACGCCCCACTTCGCGGCCGCGTAGGGGGTGCGCATCGGAAAGGCCAGGCGGCCGGCCACGGAGGCGAGGTTGATGACGACGCCCTCCCCCGCCGCCTTCATCAGGGGCACAGCCCGGCGCGCGCAGTAGAACATGCCTTCGACATCGACCGCCATGGTGTCGCGCAGCGCCTCGTCGCCGATCTCGGCGATCCCTGCCGTCGGCCCGGCGATGCCGGCATTGTTGACGAGGATGTCGAGCCCGCCGAAGCGGGCTTCCACGTCGTCGAACATGGCGTTGACGGCGGCGGAATCGGAGACGTCGGTCCGCGAGACAGAGACCGTCGGCAGGGTGCGCCCGCATGCGGCGATCGCCTCCTCGTCGACGTCGCAGACATGGACGCGCGCGCCTGCCTGGACGAACGCCTCCGCGATGACCTGCCCGATCCCGGCGGCCCCCGCCGTGACGAGGACGCGCTTGCCGGTGAGGTCGACGGGGAGAAAGCGTGGTGCATCCATGGGAAACGTGCTCCTGCCTGGAGAATGTTCAGCCGGAATCCCGGTCGAACGCCATCTCGCGCAAATTGTGCTGCGCCTCGAAGCCGAGGATCTCGCGGCTCGCCGTGAGATCGTAGAGCGGCGCGAAGGGGTTCTTCTCGTAGAGTTCCGGACGCCGCACCTCCGGTTTCCTTCCCGTCAGGCGCGCGAAGCGCTCGAGGGTCGGCTCCGGCGCGAGCGTGTTGTTCGCCGAGACGAAGAACCGCGCGAATCCTGCATATTTCATCTCGAGCGCCAGGCGGAAGGCGCGCGCCGCGTCGCGCGGATCGACATAGTGCCAGCATGGCCCGCCGCCCGCGGACGAGGGCCCTCCGGCAGGAGTCCCGCGATAGGTGTCAGGCGATTTCGCCCGCGCGCGAATCTCGCCGTACATCTCGGGATAAGCGACGAAGACCGGGCGCAGGACGATCACCTCCATCTTCCCGCGATTGGCGAAGGAGCGCCCCATCTCCTCGCCGAGCAGCTTGCTCAGCGCATAGGGATCGGTCGGCTGCAGGGGGTGACCGAGATCGACCGGAAGATATTGCGGCGGCAGCATCGCGCCCTCGCGGACGGTATAGCCGACGACGGAGTCACTCGAACAGATGACGACGCGCTTCACCCCGGCCTGCTCCGCCGCCGAGAGCAGCAGATAGAGGCCCACCACGTTGACCTGCATCGTCTTCTCGCCGGTGCCGGACCATATATTGGGAATCGCCGCGACCTGGAGGATCGCGTCCTGCCCCTTCACCGCCTCGGCCACCACGGCCGCGTCCGTGAGATCGCCCGTATGCCAGTCGATTGCCGTATCGCCCCGGCGCAGGTCGAAGCCGCGCAGATTGCACTTGCCCTGCATTTCCCGGACGATCGCCTGGCCGAGCAACCCGCCGGCGCCGGTGACGAGCACATTTTCGTAGTTCATTCTTCTTCTCCGTCCGACGCATCGCGCGCCATGCATGGGCGGCGCCGGTTCAGCGCAGCGATTCCTTGTTTCGTTGCATCCATTCGGCAAAGGCCGCGACGCCCTCGCGCAGCGGCAGCCTTGTCCTGAAGCCCGTGTCGTCCTCGAGGCGCGTCCCCGCGAGCGGCCCGCGCATGCGGTTGAAGGTCGTCCAGGGCATCGTTCCCGGCCCGACCTCGACGACCGCGCCCGGAACCGCTTCCCGGATCGCCTCGGCGACCTCGAACGTATTCCAGTTCCGGCCGGGGCCGAGATGATAGACGTCGTGGTTCAGCGTGGGCGCCTGATAGGCCGCAAGCAATCCCGCCGCGACGTCGTCGACATGGGTGAAGCTCGCCTGGAAATCCCCGCCCGATTCCTCGCGCACCGGGATGCCGAGAACCGCCTCGCGCAGCAGCGCGACGATCGGCCCGCGCGGAAGGTCGCGCTGGCGCGGCGCCAGCGGCGGGCCGTAAACGAAGGAGATCCGCACCGTGGAGGCGGAGACGCCGTACTGGTTGCGGTACATGCCGACGAACAGTTCGGCGGCGGCCTTGGTCGATCCGTAGAGCGTCTTCGGCGAGAGCGGCCGGTCCTCGAGGACAGGCTGCGAGAGGTCCATGTCGACCTGGAAGACGGAGCCCGTGCTGACATAGATGAAGCGCCGCCATTCCTGGCGGCGCGCGACTTCGAGCAGGGCCGCCGTCGCCGTCGCATTGGTCTGGACCGTCTGCCAGGGGATCGGGGAGGCGAGGCGGTCGTTGGGGACGGCGGCGGTGTGGATGCAGCCGTCGATGTCATACTGCGCCGCCATCGCCGCGACCGAAAAGTGATCGTCGAGCGGGCAGGTGGCGAACCGGATGCGCGAGCCGAGATGCGCGGGAATCTCGGGCGGATTCGCGCTGCGGATCTGCCCGACGACATCAAGGCCGGCCTCGGCGGCCATGCGCACGAGCGTCAGCCCGACATGTCCGTTCGCCCCGGTGATCAGAAGCGCCATGTTCAACTCCTTCTGCTGGAGCCGGATCAGCGCGACGAGCGACGGCAGCCGCCGGTCACGCGTCCCGGATCGGGGATGTGATGACGAGGAAGACCAGGTTCTCGAGGCCGGTATTGTAGAAGGCGTGCTCGATCCCCGGCGGGATGAAGATGACGTCGTGGGCGCGCACCACACGCGTCTCGTCGCCGAACTCGAAGAGCCCCTCGCCCGAGAGCACGTGGTAGATTTGCTCCTGGACCTGATGCTTGTGGCGAGCCACATAGGCCATGGGCGCATAGGACGAGATGCGGTGGTCGATCTGCTTCGCGCCGAGCCCCTCCTCGTCGACCAGCGGCTTGGACAAGGCCCCGCCGAAATGTCCGGGAAACTCTTTCCAGGGAACCTCCGCGATGTTGCGAATGACGGTCTTCCGTTCGGCCATGCTTGACTCCGCTTGCCTTTATTGATCCTTCACTTTATCCGACTATTTGGGAAGTCATATGTCAATGCGAAATTACGCGATGCCGCCGGTGAAAGACCGCGTCCCGCGCGGCGCAGATCGCAGAGGGAGGACAACATGAAGATCCTGATGCTGCAGGGCGCCAACATGACCTGGCTCGGGCAACGCGAGCCTGAGCGCTACGGAACCACGACGGCGGCGGAACTGGATGCGATGATGGCCGCCTACGCTGCGGAAAAGGGCGTGGAGCTGGAGATCTTCTACACGAATATCGAAGGCGAGGCGATCGACCGCATCTACCAGGCTGCGCGGGAGGGCGTCGACGGGCTCCTGATGAACCCGGCCGGCTTCCAGTATGCGGGCTTCGCCCTGCGCGACTGCCTCGCGGCGGTGAAACCGAAACTGCCCTATGTCGAGGTCCACATCACGCATAATTCTATCACCGGCGGCCTCAGGACCGTCACGGCGGAGATGTGCGCGGGGATGGTGCTCGGCTTCGGGATCGATTCCTACCTGACGGGGTTCGACGGGCTGATGCGGATCATCGCGCGCCGCGCCGGCTGAGGCGGGCGCGCGGCGGCCTGAAAAATTCGTGCTGCACGCAATCAAAGAGCCGCGGCGTCCCGCCCCGCCACATATCCGAAGGTCAAGGCCGGCCCGAGCGTGATGCCCGGCCCGGGATAGGCGCCGCCCATCACCGAATTCATGTCATTCCCGCAGGCATAGAGGCCGTGAACAGGAGCGCCCTGCGCATCGAGCACCCGCGCCCTCTCGTCCGTCTTCAGCCCCGCCGCTGTTCCGAGATCCGCCGGATAGACCGCGATCGCGTAGAAGGGCGGCTTCACGATCGGCGCGACGCAGGGGTTCGGCTTGTGCTCGCCATCCCCGACATGGCGCTGGTAGCTGTCGCTTCCCTTCCCGAAATGCGGATCCTCGCCGCGCAGGGCGTGGACGTTGTAGGCCGCGACCGTCGCCGCGAGATTCTCCCGCGGAACGCCGAGGGACACCGCCAGATCCTCGATCGTCTGCCCCCGGTGCAGGTATCCGTCCCGCAGATCGCGCGCGAGGGAGGTTGTGAAAGGCTTGATCCGCCCGAGCCCGTATTTCCACAGGAAGGGGGCGTCGCAGACGAGATAGGCGGGAATGGCCCGGTTCGGCGAGCGCAGCATCGCGAGGACGAATTCGTGATAGGAGAGCGCCTCGTTGACGAAACGCTCGCCCTGTCCATCGACGGCGATCAGCCCCGGCTTCCCCCGGTCCGTCACCGTATGCGGGAACACGCCCTGCGTACCGTCCTCGCGCTTGAAGACCGAGCCAGGGACCCAGAAGGCCCGGTTCTCCGTCTCCTCGGCAATGCCCGCCCCGACCTTCTCGGCAAGCCGCGCTCCCGCGACGGCCCCCGACGGCACCGTCGCGGAGACCTTTCCTGCCGCCTGCGGCAGATGGCGGGCCCGCAGGTCATGGTCGTGCGAGAAGCCGCCCGTCGCGAGGATGATCGCCCGCGCCCTCACCTCGGAGACCGCGCCATCGTCCGATCGCAGGACCACGCCGGAGACGCGGCCGCCCTCCACGAGGAGTTCCTCGACGCGCGTCGAAACGCGCAGGCTCACCCCGAGGTCGCGGGCGGATTTCAGCAATCTGCCCGTCAACGCGTTTCCGAGGTAGAGCGTCGCGCCGCGCGGCGCGCGCAGGCGCTGCAGGGCGTATGAACCGATCAACCCCACGACCCGTAGCGTCGAGCGGGCGTTGCGGAAAACCTTCCGGAAATGCGGAATATCGGCGCGGCTCACCATCATGCCGCCGAACAGGGTGAATTCCGGAAGCGGCGGCCGCAGGAGGGCGAAGTCGCGGCCCAGGCTGAGCCCGTCGAAGGGCACCGCCTCGAGCACGCGGCCGCCCTTCGTCCCGCCCGGAAGATCTGGATAGTAATCAGGGTAGACGCTCACCGGGCGCAGCTTCACCTGGGTCCGTCCAGCCAGATAGGCGACAGCCTCGGCTGCGCGCGCGAGGAACGCCTCGCGGATGCGCGGGTCGGACGGTTCCGGCGTGGTCTCCTCGAGATAGAGCCGCGCCGCCGCGACCGTATCGCCGGTCTCGGGATTGTCGGCGGGAATCCAGACCATTCCACCGGAAATCGCGCTCGTCCCCCCGACAAGGGGCGCGGCCTCGACAAGGAGGACGCGGCGGCCCTCGGCAGCGGCGACGCAGGCCGCGGTGAGGCCGGCGACCCCGGATCCCACGACGATGATGTCGAAAGCTTCCCCGGTCATCCGCCTCCGCTCCCGCGTCCGGATTTCATGACGCGCGCTTTGCCGCGATATACGCGGCCAGGGCGTCGCGGAGATCGAAGCGCGGCGCGTAGCCGAATTCCTCGCGCGCGCGGCCGCAATCCAGCGCGCCCTTGCGCACGGCGACGACGCCGGGCGAGACTTCGTAATCGCCCTCCCCGATCGCGATATCGGCTCCCGGAACGATGTCCCGGATCATCGCCGCCATCTCGCCCAGGCTGTAGGCCTTGCCCGTGGTGATGTGATAGGCGTCGTGCCGGTGCGAGCGGTGATCGAGGGCCTTGAGGACGCCCTGCACCAGGTCGTCGATATAGATCTGGTCGACGCGATAATCCGCTCCACCGGCGACATGCAGGCGCCGTCCCTCGATCGCCGCGTCGAGGACCGTCTTGGGGATGCGCGGGCGCGGCAGGCCCGGCCCGAAGACCCAGCAGGTGCGGATATGGATCGCCTCCATCCCGTTCTCCTGCACGAAATCGCGGGCAAGCTGCTCGACCGCGTATTTCGATATCCCGTAGGGCTTTACGGGCCGGCAGGGATGCGTCTCGTCGATCACCGGCGTCTCGAAAGCCCCGTAGATCTCCTCCGAGGACAGGTTGATCATTCGCGGCACGTCGAAGAGCCGCATCGCGGCAAGCACGTTCAGCGATCCCTCGATATTGACGCGCATCGTGGTGAGCGGGCTCGCCATGGCGTTGACCACGCCCACCAGCGCCGCGCAATGGATCACCGCGTCGGGCCGATGCGCCTTGATCGCCTCGGCGAGCTGGGGCCACTCGGTCAGTTCGCCCGGATGGAAGACGATGTTGCCATGGCGCTCCATCAGGCGCTTGAGCGCCGGGGTCTGGACGATGTCGAAGGCCGCCACGGCATCGCCGCGCGCCGCCAGGGCCTCGACGATGGCGGAGCCGATGAAGCCGCCGCCGCCGGTCACGAGAATCCTGCCCATGGCTTTCGCTCCCGTCCGCCGTCAGGACACGTTGTCGGGAAGGATGCGCTTGCCGAAGACGGGCTCCTTGTAGGGGATCGGCGGAAGCGACCAGGCGCCCGTCGCGGGCGGCCTCACATTGGCGTCGACATGGACGTCGAGGAGATAGGGCTTGTTGCTGCGCACCGCATGTTCGAGGGCGCCGGCGAAATCCTCCGAGCGGGTGACCGTCGCGGCCTCGACCCCGGCGGCGCGGGCCCACATGGCGAAGTCGGGATTGTAGGGCTGGCCGTTCGGCCCCGCATAGAAGGCGGTGCCAATCTCCCGGCCATCGAACAGGCCGTACTGGATGTCGCGGATCGCGCCCCAGGCGAAGTTGTTCCAGACCACCCAGACGACGGGGATATTGTACTCGACCGCGGTGCACAGGACGTGCGGCACCATGGCGAAGCCGCCGTCGCCGCAGACGGAGATGACAGGACGATCGGGGGCGGCGAGCTTCGCGCCGAGCGCGCTCGCGGGACCAAAGCCCATGCCGGAGAAGCCCCAGCTGTTGAGCATGGTCATCGGCTTGCGGGCCTTCCAGAACTGCATGAACCAGTTGTGGTGGACGCCGGCGTCGAATGTGATGATCGCGTCGTCGGGAAGCACCGCACGGCAATCGGCGACGATGCGTTCCGGCCGGATCGGCTTGGTGTGGAGCGCGAAATTGGGCTGCGTGAAGGCGTCCCACTCCTTCTTCCAGCCGGCGATCGCCTCGCGCCAGGCGCCGAGACGCGGCGCGCCGCCGACCTTGCGCGCGTCGAGCTCCCCGAGGATCTGGCGCAGGAAGCTGCGGGCATCGGCGAGGATAGGCAGGTCGGGGGCGTAGTTGCGCCCGAGCTCCGCATGATCGACATCGACATGGATCAGCTTCGTCGTCGGGAAGTTCCAGGAATAGCCGGGCATCCAGGAAGAGGAGGAGCGGTCGTCGAACCGCGCGCCGACAGCGAGCACCACGTCGGCGAGCCGCCCGGCCTGGTTGGCGGCATAGGCGCCGTTGCGGCCGATGAAGCCGAGCGACAGCGGATCCTCCATGTCGATGCAGCCCATTCCGTTGGGGGAGCTGATGACGGGGATCGAGAGGCGGTGCGCCAGTGCCGTGAGTTCCTCGGCGGCCTCGGAAATGGCGACGCCGTGGCCGATGAAGAGGACCGGCTTCTCCGCCGCGAGCAGCATGTCGACGGCCCTGGCGACATCCTCGCCGGAGGCGGCGCTGCGCCGCTCGTTGACCACGATCCGGCCGCCGTCGTTTTCGAGGGCGATGTCGGCCTCTTCCTGGAAGACATTGAAGGGCACGTCGAGATTGACAGGGCCGGGCCGTCCCGAGAGCATGGTCGACATCGACTGCCGCAGGGCGAGCGGGAGCATGTCGACGCGGGTCGGCTGGAAGCTGCGCTTGACCACCGGCCGCATGACATTGGCGAAATCCGCCTGGTTGTGCCGGTTCAGCTCCTGAAAGGGGCTGCGGTTGAACTGCGAGGTCGGGACATTTGCCGTGATCGCCAGAAAGGCCGAGGAATCCGTCAGCGCCAGCGCGGTCCCCATCACGATATTCGCAGAACCCGGCCCACAGGAGGTCAGGGTCGCCACCGCCTCGTGCTTCACCCGGAAATAGCCGTCGGCCATGTGCGCCGCGACCTGTTCGTGGCGGGGCGAGATCAGCGTGATGTCGCCCCGCGCCTCGTACAGGGCGTCGAGCATGCCGACATTGCCATGGCCGCAGATGCCGAAGACATAGGGGACCTTCTGCTTGACCAGAAATTCAGTGATCAGTTCCGCGCCCTTTGGCATGTCGGATTTCCTCTTGTCGCATGGCCGGCACGCAGCCGACCCATTCATCTGATATTTTGCATTATCGGATGTCAACTCTCATTACAGAAAGAACATCCGGCTCGCGTTTTGGCAATCTGCGCCCCGGCGGCTTGTCGTCCTCCCGATGCGGAGACCTTCGTCAGCCGACGGCTTCGGGCTTTGCGCGCCGCGTGATGCGACCCCATACCGAACCCAACCCGCGCCTGACGAAGCGGCTCTGCAGGCTAAGGGACAGGATGATCAGCCCCAGAAGAACGAGAGCCACCGGCCGCGTATAGAAGGGCTCCAGGCTGCCATGCGACCCGAGCAGCGCGCGGCGCAGGCTCGTATCCGCCATGTTGCCGAGGATGACGCCGATCACGAGCGGGGCAACCGGATAGCCGAGTTCCTCGAGCAGGTAGACGACGATCCCGAAGGCGAACATCAGGTAGATGTTGAACGTGTTCAGCCCGAGCGCATAGGAGCCCAGAACCGCGAGGAAAGCGACGCAAGGCATCAGCACCGCGGCCGGCATCCGCAGGACCAGCACGGAAACGCGCGCCATCGCGAGACCCAGGAAGAGGATCATGATGGAGGCCCACATCAGCATCGCGGCCATCTGCGGAATGAAGTTCGGGAATTCGAAGGACAGCATCGGACCAGGCCGCACGCCGTGGAGGTTGAGCGCCCCGAGAAGCATTGCCGCGGGGGGCGATCCGGGCACGCCGAGCGTGAGGACCGGAATGATCGCGCCGCCGATGCAGGCGTTGTTTGCTGTCTCGGCGCAGATCACGCCGCGCATGTTGCCCTTGCCGAAGCTGTCGGGATCCTTGTCGAATTTCTTGGCGACGTCGTAGGACGCCCATGCCGCGATATCCTCGCCCACGCCGGGGATGGTGCCGATTCCCACGCCGATCACCCCTGAGCGGGCGACGCCGAACTTGTTGCGCCAAAGGGTGCCCCAGCGCGGCATGAGTCCGGAAATCCGCGCGATCGTGCCCTTCTGGCGGTCGATGTTGCGCAGGACGCGGAAGACCTGGGGAAGCGCGAACCCGCCGAGAATGACGGGCACCACGTCGATCCCGCCCGCGAGTTCGGGGATTCCGAAGGTGAAGCGCTGATAGCCCTGGATGGTCTCGATGCCGACCGCCGCGACCAGCAGGCCGAGGACGCCCGCGATCCAGCCCTTCGCCGGCATGTCGGGCGAGGTGAGCGAGCCGCAGATGAGGACGCCGAAAAGCGCGAGAAGGAAGAATTCGGCGGAGGTGAATTGCAGGGCGAGATCGATCAGGGTGGGCGCGAGGAGGATCATGGCGATGAGACCGATGATCGTCCCCAGCACGGAGGCGACCGTCGCCGATGCGATCGCCTCGCCGCCATGCCCCTGCTTGGCCAGGATATGCCCGTCGAGCGCTGTCGCCGCCCCTGCTGCGGTGCCGGGAATCCCGAGCAGGATGGATGTGTGCGAAGGCCCATAGATCGCGCCGACATAGGCGCCGATCAGCGCGACCATGGCAAGCTCGGTCGAGAGGCCGAAGGTAACCGTGCTCAGGAGCGCAACGGCGAGCGTCGCCGTCAGCCCCGGCAGCGCGCCGAACAGCATTCCCATGACGACGGCGGCGGCCATGATGGCCATGTTCATGGGCGTCGCGAGGGCGATGAATTCGTAGAAGAACGTTTCGATATACATGATCTGGTTCCGCGAACTCTCGGTTCAGGGCATCGGCACGAACAGGAATGTCGAGAAGAGATGGGCGAGAGCGGCGGGCAGGAGCACCGCCACTGCGACGGTCACGGCGATGCGCACGGGAAGCCTGTCCCCCGACTCGGGCCACCAGAATGCAGCGATGAAGACGAACAGGAAGGCCGCGCTCGCGAGCCGGTAGTCGACATTGCCGATGCCAAACCAGATATAGGCCCCGATCAGCGCGATCATGAACACCACGCGCTGGACCGGCCTGTTCCGGGGCAATCCCTTCAGCCATCCCGCGAACATTGTTCCGCCGCCCTGGTGCCCGCCCTCCCTCACCGCCGTGAGGAGAACGCGCAGGCTGAACAGGATCAGGAGTACGCCGAGCGTCGCGGGAAACAGCCCGGGCGAGAGAAACCATTGCGCGCTCGCGCCGGTCCGGGTGTTGCTCCAGGGCATCTGCGAGGCGCGGTAGAGGATGAAGGCGCCGGCCGCGATCAAGCCGATGGAGACGACGAAATCGGCCTTGCGCCGCGTTTCGAGCGGAAGCATGTCGCTCCTCCAGGAAAACAGCCGGCGGTCACGATGACCGCCGGCTCCTTGCGCTATCAGGGGCGAGCGATGCCGAACTCTTCAGGCGACTTTTCCGCAACGCCAAGCTCGAAGAGCTGCCAGCTCATGACGTCTTCCATATCCTGGAGGACCTGTTCAGCGTCTTCTCCATACCGGCCGTCGAGGACAAAGAACCGCTCGGTCTCGAGGGACTTGATGCGGGGATGCTCCATCGCCTTCTCGAACGCCGCGTCGATCTTCGCGACCACGTCGTCGGGAGTGTCGCCGGGAATCGCCATGCCGAGCCACTGCCGGGCCGGAATGTCCGCGACGCGCGGATATTTGTCGCCCGCGGCCTCGATCGTGCCAACTCCCGGGAAATCATAGGATTCCATCTCGATCATCCCCAGCGGGCGGTAACGGCCCGCCTTGATGAACTCGGCCTGCTCCGCGACGCCGGAGACGACTGCGTCGACCTCGCCGCTGAGCGCCGCCACCTGCGCGGGAGCGCTGCCCTCGAAGGGAATGTAGTTGAAATCCGCATCCGCGGCCTGCCCGAGCGCCACGGCCTTCATGTGCCAGACGCAGCCGATGGCGCAATGGCCGACGCTGATCGAACCCGGATTGGCGCGCGCCGCCTCGAGCAGTTCTTCCAGCGTCTGATAGGGCGAATCCGCCCGGACGGAGATCGTGCCGGGGGCGCCGCCGACGATGTACCAGCGCCAGTCCGGCGTGCCTGTCTCATGATATTCCATGACCTTGACGACCTGCATCGCCTCGGAGGCGCCGAGCCAGGAATAGCCGTCATGCGGCTGGGACCAGACGTGGTTCATCGCCACGCCGCCGCCGCCGCCGGTGCGGTTCGTGACGTTGATGCGCGCGTCGAGCTCCTCCGACATCGCCTCGGCGAGAAAACGGTTTGTCGTATCGGTGCCGCCGCCGGCCGAAGCCCAGACGGAGATTTCGATCGGGCGTGCGGGCCATTCCTGCGCGAAGGCGGACGAGCCGATCGCGAGCGCCCCCGCAACGAGCAAGGTTGTCTTCAACATCTTCCCTGTGGTCATCGCTTCTCTCCCAATGCGCCAACGCGCGTGTGTTCTTGTCGGAGGCTTGTTGCGGCTAGCCGCCATGCTCCGGGATCCGGCCCCTGTTCTTTGACGGCCGTTTGCGCTGAAGGCAGATTCCGCTGCGCACCCTTCGAAGATGAGCCCTTCCGGATGGGCCGGATAAGCAAAACGGGCAGCTGACGCGGCCCGCCTGGCTCACTCGCCGCCCGCCCCAGCCCTTCTCCACTCCGAGAACGGGACACGAAACGCGAACCTGTCGCCAACGAAAAAATCCTAGGATTGATTGAACTGGCAAGTCAACTCGTATTATGAGATTACCTGCCCATGACTGAATTGGCCTTCGAGCGATTTTGCGAAGCGAAAAGGCGGAGATCCCCGCACATCCTGGCGCCAAACGCCTTAATCGGCAGAATTTCTGTTTGTTCAGAATGAATTGGCTGAACGCCGCACCGGCTTCGGTCGCCTGCGGCGATCAAAAAATAGTTTCATCATTTAGAGTATCATTCTATATCGTCGCATATCTTCAATCGTCAGCGGGGAGGCTTCACTATGAACGCGCGGCGCGACATCGGCAATCAGATCTGGCTGATCACAGGCTGCTCCAGCGGGTTCGGGCGCGCCCTCAGCGAGGCCGTCCTGGGGCGCGGGGGGCAGGTCGTGGCGACCGCGCGCGACCCATCGACGCTCGCCGACCTGCAGGAGCGCTGGCCGGATCGGGTTCGCCTTGCCCGGCTCGACGTCACCGATCCCGCATCGATCAACTCCGCGGTCGCGGACGCAATTGCCTGGCGCGGGCGCATCGACGTGCTCGTGAACAATGCGGGATACGGGGTGGTCGGCGCGATCGAGGAGATCGACGAGGAAGAGGTGGAAGCGGCCTTCGACGCGAATTTCTATGGCGTCTACAGGCTCACGCGCGCGGTGCTCCCGCATATGCGGGAAGCCGGTTCGGGCCACGTCGTCAACGTCTCCTCCATGCTGGGCCACGTGAGCGCCGCCGGATACGGCATCTACAGCGCGGTGAAGTTCGCGGTCGAAGGCATGTCGGAAGCCCTGGCGAAGGAGGTGGCGCCCTTTGGAATCCGCACGACCATCGTCGCGCCCGGCCCCTTCCGCACCGATTTCCGCAAGCGCGGGCTGCACATGGCCTCGCCCCGCCCCCCCTACGACGAGACGCTGAAGGCGTTCCGCGAGAACCTGAAGGCCTCCGACGGAAAGCAGCCGGGCGATCCGCAACGGGCCGCGGCGCTCATCATCGACGCCGTAAACGACGCGGAACCGCCGCTGCGTCTCGTCCTCGGAGAGACCGCAATCACCCAGATCCGGGCGAAGCTTGCAAGCGTCGCCGCCGACATGGATCGTTTCGAGAAGGCCTCGATCGACACGGCGTTTCCGCCCGAATGAGGTAGCGCCGCAGCAGTGCCCGCCCGCGCCTCGCGACGCCGCGCTTGCTTTTGAGGCCGGCTTCTGTATCCGTTAACGTATACGTTACTGGGGGGGCAGAGCCGACGTGATCGACCTTGGCGACATCCGGGAAACTGGAAGCGGGCTGCGCCGTCCGGAATGCGTGCTGGCGCATGAAAGCGGGCTTCTCTTCGTCGCCGACTGGGAGGGCGACGGCGGCGTCGCCATCGTGGACGACGGAGGCGGGGTCAGCCGCATCGCGGCCGCCTCGCCTGCGCGCCCCATGCGTCCCAACGGGATCGCGCTGGAGCCGGGCGGCGCCTTCCTCATGGCGGATCTCGGGGCGGAGGAAGGCGGCGTATTTCGCCTGCATCCGGACGGGGCGGTGGAACCCGTCCTTACGGAATTCGCCGGAAGGCCGCTCCCGCCGACGAATTTCGTTCATCGCGATCCGCAGGGACGCCTCTGGATCACCGTGAGCACGCGGCGCATTCCGCGCAATCTCGGCTATCGGCCGGATGTCGATGACGGCTTCATCCTCCTGCTCGACCGGAGCGGCGCGCGCATCGCGGCCGACGGCCTCGGCTACACCAACGAATGCCACATCTCCCCAGCCGGCGACTTCCTCTACGTCAACGAGACCTTCACGCGCCGCCTTTCCCGCTTTCCCCTGCGGGCCGACGGCAGTCTCGGGGCGAAGGAGGTCGTCGCGCAATTCGGCGCCGGCACGTTCCCCGACGGCCTCACCTTCGACGCCGAGGGCGGCGTCTGGATCACCTCGATCGTGAGCAACCGCGTCATCCGCGTCCATCGCGACGGGCGCCAGGAAGCCGTGATCGAGGATGTCGATCCGGGACATCTGGCGGAGGTCGAGGAGGCCTATCTGGCCGGCGCGCTCGGGCGGCCCCATCTCGACACCTGCCGCAGCCGGCGGCTGCGCAACATTTCGAGTCTCGCTTTCGGCGGCCGGAACCTGCGCAAAGCGTATCTCGGATGCCTGCTCGGCGATTCGATCGCCGTCTTCGACGCGCCGGTCGCCGGCGCCCCGCCCCCGCACTGGTCATACCCGCTCGGAGCGCTCGGCCAGTTCGTTACGCATGAAAGAGAGACCGGATGACGCCCACGACCAGCTTTCGCATCGCCGTCATGCCGGGAGACGGCATCGGGCACGAGGTCATGAAGCCCTGCATCGAGGTGGTCGACGCCGCCGTGCGGCGCGCGGGCAACTTCGCCCTCCACTACGACTGGCTCGAGGCCGGGGCGGAAGTCTACAGGGCGCAGGGCGTCGCCATGCCGAAGCAGACCTTCGACGCGGCCGCGAGCGCCGATGCAATCCTGCTCGGCGCGATGGGCCTGCCGCATATCCGCTATCCCGACGGCACGGAGATCGCCCCGCAGCTCGACCTGCGCTTCGCCCTCGGCCTCTATGCCGGCGTGCGCCCCATCCGCACGATCCCCGGCGTCCCGAGCCTTCTGCGTTCTCCCCATGCCGACGAGATCGACTTCGTCATCATCCGCGAATCGACGGAGGGGCTCTTCGCCTCCCGGGGAAAGGGCGTGATCGAGGAAGACCGCGAGGCGCGCGACACCCTCGTGATCACCCGCGACGTCAGCGAGCGGCTCTTCGATTTTTCGTTCCGGCTCGCCGCGCAGCGCAAGGCGAGAGGCGGCCAGGGACGGGTCACCTGCGTCGACAAGGCGAATGTCTTCACCTCCTTCGCCTTCTTCCGCAAGATCTTCGACGAGCGCGCGGCCGCCTTCCCGGACCTCGTGGCCGATCACGCCTATATCGACGCCATGGCGCTTTCGCTCGTGCTCAAGCCCTGGCAGTTCGACGTGATGGTGACGGAGAACATGTTCGGCGACATCCTCTCCGATCTCGGGGCGGGGCTCGTCGGCGGGATGGGCTACGCGCCTTCGGCGGATGTGGGCGACGAACATGCCGTCTTCCAGCCCTGCCACGGCACGGCCCCTGACATTGTCGGCCAGGGCAAGGCGAACCCCACCGCCATGTTCCTGTCGGCGGCGATGATGCTCGACTGGCTCGGCGAGAAGCACGACGTCGCCGGCGCCAGGGCCGCGGGCGCGCTGATCGTGCAGGCCGTCGACGACATCTTCGCGGACGGGCGCATGCTCACCTGCGAGTTCGGCGGAGACGCCGGTACGGAGCGGGTCGCGCGGGCGGTTCTCGAAGCCATCGTGAACGGACCGGGAGGCGGAACATGAAGAAACTGCGGGTCGCCACGATCGGCGCCGGGTATTTCGCCCGTTTCCACCATGACGCCTGGGCGCGCATGGACGATGTCGACCTCGCCGCCATCTGCGACCTCGACGAGGCGAAGGCGCGGGAAGCATCGGCCGCCGCGAGCGCCCCGCCCGTCTTCACGGATGCGCGCAAGATGCTCGACGCGGTCGATGTCGACCTGATCGACATTGCGACGCCGCCCGCCACCCATCTCGACATGGTCACGCTCGCCGCCTCGCGCGGGCTTCCGGCGATTTGCCAGAAGGCCTTCTGCCGCTCCCTCGACGAAGCGCGCCAGGCCGTCTCTGTCGCGGCCGATGCGGGAACGCTGCTCGTCGTCCACGAGAATTTCCGCTTCCAGCCCTGGCACCGCGAGATCCGGGCAATGATCGAGCACGGCGAGCTTGGCGAGATCATCCAGGCGAGCTTCCGCCTGCGGCCGGGCGACGGGCGCGGCGAGCGGGCCTATCTGGACCGGCAACCCTATTTCCAGACCATGGAACGCTTTCTCGTCCACGAGACGGGCATCCATTTCATCGACACCTTCCGCTACCTGTTCGGCGAGGTCTCTGCCGTCTCCGCCCGTCTCGCCCGGCTCAACCCGGCGATCAGGGGCGAGGATGCGGGCATCGTCCTGTTCGACTTCGCAAGCGGCGCGCGGGCGATCTTCGACGGGAACCGCCTGCTCGATCATCCCGCCGACAACCGTCGCCTCACCATGGGGGAGATGCTCGTCGAGGGGTCGAGAGCCACCTTGCGCCTCGACGGCTGGGGCCGCCTCTTCCTGCGGCGCTTCGGCGAGAACGCGGAGAGCGAGATCCGCTTCTCTTGGAACGCCCAGGGTTTTGCCGGCGACAGCGTCTTCCTGCTGCAGCAGCATGTGGTCGATCACCTCGTCCATGGCGCGCCGATCATGAACGCGGCGAGCGACTATCTCGCCAATCTCGCGATCGAGGAGGCAATCTACCGCTCCTCCGCGCAGGAGGGCGCAGCGCAGCCGGACTTCCTGCAGGAGCCGTGATGGGGACCACCACATGAGAAGCCCGCCGGCAACTGCCGGGACCGGGGAGGAACGCCTCTCGTCGGGCGCCTATCACGAGATCCGCCGCCGCATCCTCGACAACGAGATGCCGCCGGGGACGATGATGCTCGAGCAGGAGCTCGCGGCGCTTCTCGCCATGAGCCGCACGCCGGTGCGCGAGGCGCTCATCCGGCTTGCCAATGACGGCTTGGTCGAGGTCCGCCCCCGTCACGGGATGCGCGTTCTTCCCGTCTCCGCCGACGACATGGAGGAGATCTACGAAATCCTCACGGCGCTGGAATCCTCCGCGGCGGCGGCGATCGCGGAAAGGGGTCTCGGGCCAGAGGAAGGCGCGGCCCTGCGCGCGGCCGTGGCGCAGATGGACGCGGCTCTCGAAGCGGGCGACCTGCAGGCCTGGGCGCGGGCCGACGAGCGCTTCCACGCCACGCTTCTCGACGCCTGCCGGAATCGCCGCCTGCGGGAACTCGTCCATCAGTTCTGGGACAGGACGTACCGCGTGCGCATGATGACCCTGCGCCTGCGGCCGAAGCCCGTCGAATCGAACCGCGATCATCTCGCCCTCATCGAGGCGATCGAGCGGCGGGACCCGGTCGCGGCCGCGCGCGTCCATCGCGCGCATCGTGTCCGTGCGGGAACCATGCTCGTCGACCTCCTCCGCCGCGGACTGGCGCAAGGTTGAGGGCGAAAAACCCGCGTTACGATTTTTTTAGCATTCCTTGAAGGAACTCTTAGCGAGCACCGTTTCACGCGAGAAGCTATCGATCCGTCCCGGCAGGAGCGCGCCGCGCCAGGCGCGCCAGGAAACATCATTTGCACGGGAAACGATCATGTCGAACATCTCCAATCTCTTCCTTCGCGGCGCCCTCGTCTTCTTCGCAACCGGCGTCGGGATGGGGGTCTTCATGTCCATGTCGCAGGACTTCTCCATTCGTCCGGTCCACGTCCACGTGAACCTCCTCGGCTGGGTCGCCTTCTTCCTCTTCGCGGTGTTCTACAGGATGTTCCCCGAGGCCGGCGAAACGAAGCTCGCGAAGGCCCATTTCTGGAGCGCCGTCACCGGCCTGCCGCCGATGATGCTGGGCCTGTGGCTCGTGATCAACGGCGTCACCGGGATCGGCCTGCCTCTCCTTCTTGGCGGCGAATTGCTGACCGTGATTTCCGTCGCGCTCTTCGTGATCGTCGGATTCCGGGCGACGGCTTCGCGTGCGGCGGCCGAGGGAACGCGCTTGCAGCCGGCGGAGTGAGGCCGAAGGCCCCCGCCCTCCGGCCGGAAGCAGCTCTGCGCAATTGCCCCGTCCCGCGCCCACGGGTTTGTGTCTTGCCCGGGAGCATTTCGGCTTCAGACTGGCATGGACGATCCGAGGGAGATCATCCATGCCGCACGTCTCGATGAAGGGCAGCGCAGTGCTGCGGGAAGGAGCGCCGCTCCTTCCGTTTCTCCTCGCCCTGGGCCTCTTCCTGCTCGCGGGATTCGCGACCGCCTCGCCCGCGCGTTCACAGGGAGCGGCGGGGGACGAGATGCGGGCGTGCCCGCCAATGATCGCGATGCGCGGGCTGCCGGTCACCCGCGCGTCGCTCGCCCCTGACCAGGCTTCGATCACCTTCATCGGCCACGCCACCTTCGAGATCGAGAGTCCTGAAGGCGTACGGATCGCGACCGACTACAACGACAATGTCCGCCCTGAGCTCCCCCCGGTCATCGCCACCATGAACCGGGCGCACAGCACGCATTTCAGCCGCGTTCCCGACCCGCGCATCACGCATCTGCTCAGGGGCTGGAATCCGGAGGGAGGTCAGGCCCGGCACGACCTCATCGTCGAGGACGTGCATGTCTTCAACGTTCCGACGAACCTGCGTTCGGGCGTGGGAACCGATTACGGCGCCAACTCCATCTTCGTGTTCGAGGTGGGCGACCTCTGCATCGCCCATCTCGGGCACCTGCACCACGTGCTCGAGCCGGAGCATCTGGTGGCGCTTGGACGCGTCGACATCGTCCTCGCCCCGGTCGATGGCGGCTATACCCTGGACACGCCCGGGATGATCGAGACGCTTCAGCGCATCGGCCCCCGGCTCGTCATTCCCATGCATTTCTTCTCGCAGGCGCGGCTGGCGGCCTTCCTCGACACGGCGAGCGCCCATTACGAGATCGCGCAATCGGACGCGCCGACCATCATCGTATCGCGCGAGACCCTTCCGGCCCGCCCGACCGTTCTCGTGCTGCCGGCGCGGTAGCCGGCTTCCGGGGCACGATGCCGCTCAGGAGCCTCCGGCGACGTCCATCAGGATTCCCGTCGTGAACGAGGCCTTGTCGGAGAGAAGCCAGACCACCGCCTCGGCGACCTCCTCCGGGCGCGCGACGCGCTGCATCGGGATCGTGCGCGCGATCCTCTCGGCCCGCGCCTCGCCGCCATAGGCGTCGTGGATCTCGGTCGCGGTGAAGGAAGGCAGCACGGCGTTCACCCGGACGCCCTCCGTCGCGACCTCCTTGGCGAGGCCGAGCGTGAGCGTGTTGATGGCGCCCTTGCTCGCGGAATAATGCACCCGCCGGTCGCGCCCGCCGGTGCGGCCCGACAGGGAGGAGACGTTGACGATCGCCCCGCCCGCGCCCCCGTGAAGGGTCGACATGCGCCGCACCGCCTCGCGGCAGCAGATGTAGTAGCTCGTCAGGTTCACCGCCCAAAGGTGATTGAGCTGGTCGGCCGTCGCCTCGTCGACGCGCCCCTCCCAGCCGATGATGGCCGCGTTGTTCACGAGCGCCGAAAGCCTCCCCAGTTCGGCGTCGACGCGCTCGAACAGGGAGACGATATCGGCCTCGCGGGCCATGTCGGCCTCGAACACGGCGGCGCGACCGCCCTTTTCCCGGATCCGCCGCGCCACCGGTTCCGCCTTGTCCGGGTTTGACCGGCAGGCGAGCGCCACGGCGTAGCCCTCCCGCGCCGCGAGTTCCGCCACGGCGCGGCCGATGCCGCCGCTGGCGCCGGTCACGAGAACGACCTTCTCCATCTTTTCTCTCCTCCTCGCGGCCGGCTCCGGTCAGGAACTCCCGGCCGCGGCGTCCGCGCCCGCGCCGAAGACGCGCCCGTTATCCTCGCCGACCTGCGTCGGGCGGAAGGCGATGCGTCCGCCGCCGCTCTCGCGCGGAACATGGCCCGGCACCGCGAGCCTCGTCCCGTCGGCATGCGTCGTCCAGACCACGTCGCCCCGCGCCTGGAAATACGGATCATGCGCCATGCTCATCCCGTCATGGACCCGCGCGGCCTCGACGCCTGCGGCGCGCAGCAGCCGCCCCGCCTCGTCGAGGGGGAGGCCCGCGGCCCATTCCCGCAGCGCCTCGGCGACGGCCTCGAGCGACAGGTCGGCGCCGGACCTCATGCATTGCAGGAGGGGAGCGCGCGAGGCCTCGTCGACCAGGACGAGAAGATCCTCGCCCCCGGCGCAGGTCACGGCCACGTAGCGTCGCCCGGTGGCGTCCGGAGCGCCCCAGCCATAGGGATCGTTCGTGCCGTTGCGCCGCGGGGGCGCGCCGGTCTTCTCCGCCAGCGCGAATTGCAGCTCCATCATGCGAAACAGCGGCTCGTACAGGCCGACATCGATCCGCGCGCCCGCGCCACCGCTGCAATCGCGCTGGAAGAGGGCCATCGTGATCGCCATCGTCCCCATCAGCCCGGCCGAGGTATCGGCAAGGCTGAACCCGACATGGAGCGGCGTCTGCTGCGGATCGCCCGTCACCGGAACGACGCCGCTCAGCCCCTCGGCGATCTTGCCGAAGCCGGGCCGCCCGGCATTCGGGCCGGTCTGCCCGAAGCCCGATATGCTCATCATGACGAGGCGCGGGTTGCGCTGCGAAAGCGCCTCCCAGCCGAGGCCAAGCCGCTCGAGGACGCCGGGTCGATAGTTCTCGACAAAGACATCCGCCTCGTCGATCAGGGAGAGGAAGCGCTCGCGGTCATCCGCCTGCTTCAGGTCAAGCGAGACGCAAAGCTTGTCGCGCGAGGCGACGCCCCACCACAGCGGCGTATCGCCGAGGGTCGGACCGAGCAGGCGCGCGGGATCGCCGCCCTCGGGGCGCTCGACCTTGACCACCCGCGCCCCCAGATCGGCGAGCAGGCTGCCGCAGAAGGGCCCGGCGAGCGCGATCCCCGCCTCCACCACCTTGACCCCGTCGAGCGGCAATCTCTTGGTTCTCGTCGCTTCGCTCATCGTTTCACCGCCTTTCGCCGCGCCGCGTCGCGCAGCACTTCTTCCGCCAGGGGGAGCATGGCGTAGTCGACCATGCGGCCCTGATAGGCCACGGCCGCGTCGCCCCGCGCCTCCGCCTCGCGCATCGCCTCGATCAGCCCCGAGAAATATTCGACCTCCTCCTCCGTCGGCGCGAAGACCTCGCTGGCGATGGCGACGTGGCTCGGATGGATCAGGACGCACCCGGAAAAGCCGAAGGACTTGGCGCGCTCCGCCAGCATGCGCACGCCGTCGAGATCGTCGAGCCGCGTCCCGATGATGCTGCCGAGCGGATAGGGCGCGCCCCCGGCGCGGCTGTCGAGGATCATCTTCGAGGCAAGATAGATCTGTTCGCGCCCCTCCATGGAGGGCCGGAAGCCCATGGCCATGGCCACGTCACCCGAGATCGGGCCCTGCACGACGCCGACGACCCCCTTGCAGCGCTTGCTGGCGGCGGCGAGATCGCGGGCGGCCCACATGCCTTCGGCCGTTTCGGGGAGAGGAAGGATCGCGACCGAGCCAAGCGGCATGCCGGCGCGGCCCTCCCCGTAGGAGAGGAGCCGATCAAGCTCGCGGATCTCCTCGACGTGGCGGGACTTGGGCAGCATCACCCCGCTGAAGCCGTCCCGCACGATCGCGTCGATATCCTCCGCTCCGGATTCGCCGAGCGCGTTGATGCGTACGAAGGCCGGGATGCCCTTGTCGCGCAGGATTCCGATCGCCTCGTGGGCCATGCCGCGCGCCTCTACCTTGAGATTGCGCGGCACCGCGTCCTCGAGGTCGATCACGACCGAATCCGGCGCATAGCGGTCAACCTTGCGCACCCAGTCGAGCTTGTGCGCGGGAATGAAGAGCATTGTCCTGAGTGGCCACATGGCTGTCTCCCTGTCTCAGCGCCTGGCGCCGGAATCGTCGTCCCCATCCGTGCTCCGGCCCGACGACACCTCCCACCACAGGAGCGCCGTCATTGCGGCTGCGGCGACGGCGACATAGGCGAGGAACTGCATCGGCCGGATGAAGTGCAGGTTCACGCGGGCGGTGAAGTACCAGAGGATCAGGCTGATCGTGATGACGCCCAGCCAGACGATGATGTTGCGCATCGTGCGGGTCATGTCGAACTGCCCTCCCTGGGGACTTCGCCCGCGGCGGCCGCATCAGGTGGGCGCAGCCGTCGCGCGCGGCGCCAGACGCGGGTGAGGACGATCGCCGCGAGCACGAGGCCGATCGCCTCGGTCATGCGGTCGCTCCAGATCACTGCGATAGAGGCCACGACGAGGAGGATGCGCTCCACCGGGTGCAAAGGCGTCCTGAACCAGCCCTCGACCCCCATCGCGAGCAGGACCACCCCCGCGACCGCCGTCGCGCTGGCGATCAGGATCGCGTCCCAGCTTCCGTCGAGGAGCAGCGCCGTGTCGTAGATGAAGATGAAGGGGACGATGAAGCCCGCGATCGCGAGCTTGAAGGCCTGGTAGCCGGTCTTGTTGAGATCCGCGCCGGCGATGCTCGCCGCCGCATAGGCCGCGAGCGCGACCGGCGGCGTTACGTTCGCCAGGATGCCGAAATAGAAGGCGAAGAGATGGCTCGCCAGTTCCGGCGCGCCCATCCTGACGAGACCCGGCACGATCAGCACGGCCACCGTGAGGTAGACCGCGGGCGTCGGCAGGCCCATCCCGAGCACGAGCGCGATGATCGCCGTGAGGATGAGGGCGACGGGGAGCACGCCGTTCGCGGTGGCGATGACGAAGTCAGCGAGGAGATTCCCCGCGCCCGAAACCCAGACGGTTCCCATCAGGATGCCTGCAGCCGCGACCGCCGCACCCACGGGAATGTTGTTCGCCATGCCGTCGATCACGGCGTCGAGATGACGGGCGAGCGGAATTCGCGTCGCCGGGCGCAGGAGCGAGAGGACGAACAGGGCGACCACCCCCGTCAGCGCGGCGCGCTGCGGCGAGGCGCCGAAGAAGAAGGGCGCTACGAGGGCGCCGATCGCCAGGATGAAATGGCCGCCCGACATCAGGACCGGAAGCACGCTCGGCAACGCGCCCTCCACCGCCCCGAGCTTGTCGCGATGCGCCCGCAGGGTGATCTGGGCAAAGAGGGCGATGAAGTAGAGCCCGGCCGGAATGATCGCGGCGACGACGATGGTCCAGTAGTTGATGCCGAGGAACCCCGCCATCAGGAAGGCGGCCGATCCCATGATCGGGGGCATGATCTGCGCACCCGACGACGCGACGCTCTCCACCGCGCCGGCATATTCCGGCTTGAAGCCCGATCGCTTCATCAGCGGGATCGTGAAGCTGCCTGTGCCCGCCACGTTGCCGACGACGGAACCCGAGGCCGTTCCCAGAAGCGCGCTCGAGGCAACCGCGACATGCGCCGGCCCGCCGGGCCGCCGTCCCATGATCGCGAGGGAGAGATCCTGGAAGAAACCCACCGCGTTGGTGCGCACCAGCATTGCGCCGAAGATCAGGAAGATCATCAGGTAGGTCGCGGCCACCGCCGTGGTCGGGCCGAAAATGCCCTGGTCCTGCATGAAGAGGATTTCGATCAGGGTCTGCCAGCGCACGTTCGGCGCGGCGAACATGCCCGGGAACCACTGCCCGTAGAGCGCCTGGATGACGAAGAGCAGGATGATCGCGAGGATCGGCCAGCCGAGAAAGCGGCGGGTCACCTCGAGCGTCACCACGATATAGAGCACGCCGTAGAAGAGATCGGCATCCTCGGGAAATCCGATCCGGCGGGCGAAGCCCTCGTAGTCATTCAGCACGTGAAGCAGGCCCGCGAACAGCCCGGCGATCAGGACGAGATCGACGAGGAGCCCCGGAAGCGGCCTCTGTCGCCAGGGAACCCCGCGCGGCGACTTCACGAGAAGTCCCAGGGAGATGATGGCGAAGACGAAGACGATGCGCTGGAGATAGCCGCTGATCGTCCCGAACGCCGCCGTGTAGATCAGCAGGATCCCGAGAAAGAGGCTGAGGAACATCACCAGCATGGCGATGAACCGGTCCTTGATCCCGCCGTTGCGGACGGCGTCATGCAGCGGCGACGTCACCGCGTCGTCGGCGACGAGCGCGGCGATTTTCGGCGGCGGCGCGGTCTCGGTGCTGCGGGACATCTCAACCTTCCACGATCGGCCCGGCCTGCCGGGGCGACAGGCGCGGCGCGGGGAAAACGAGCCCCCCGCGCCGCGCGGCGTCCATCAGGGCGTGTCTTCGCCCGCGCCGATGTAGTTGATCGGGATTCCTGCTTCCTTGAAGCAGCGCTCCGCGCCGGGATGCAGCGGGATGAAGACGGTCGAGGCCGCCTTGTCCGCCATCGCCTCCGCGCCCTGCCAGCCGGGAACCACCTCACCCCAGACCTTGGCGTTGTCGCCGACATAGAGCTGGCGGCAGAGGTTGTAGACGACCTCCTCGTCCATGTCCTTGTGGACGATGTAGCCGAGCGACAGCTGCACGCCGAGGACCGTCTCGTCCTGCCAGTCATAGGTGTTGGCCGGCATCTCGTTGCGGGTGAAGGTCGGGTAGTTCTCGAGCAGGGCCTCGAGCACGTCCTCGCTCATCGAGACGAGACGGGGCGAGTTGTTGGCGGCGAACTGCGTGATGATCGGCGCGGGATGGTCGCCGGTGAAGAACACCGCGTCGAGTTGCCCGTCGCCCAGCATCTCCATCTGCTGGTTCCAGTCGCCCGTCACGACGAGGCCGCCATTCTCGCGGATCTTGTCGTAGGACAGGTCGACGCCCCCGAGGGCGACATTGACCATGGTCGAGGTGAGGCTGTCCGGCGGGCCGACGCCGATCCGCTTGTCGGCGAGATCCTCCCAGCTCTGAACCGAATTCGACTCCGTCGTGACGAAGGTCGGGCTCGCGGAAGGCCGGTTCAGGAAGCCGAGATAGCTGCCGAGGTAGCGCAGGTTGCGCATCGGCTCGCGGCCCTCAAAGACGCGCGTTCCGGTCCAGGCGTCGAGGACGCTCTCGCCAACGCCGTGTCCGATGTCGGCTTCCCCCGACTCGACGCGCGGCGGCGTCGCCGAGGCCGTTCCGGGCAGGCGACGGATATTGATCGACTGGTCGGGGAAGGTGCGCTTGAGGGCTTCCTCCATGACGATGAAGGCGAGATCGCTGGTCGCCCCCGCGCCGCCGCGCCCGATGATCACGAACGACTTCGTGTCCTGCGCCTGCGCTTGCGTGGCGAAGGGGATCGCCGCGGCGGCGAATGCCGCGGCGCATATGATGGATCTCGCGATGCTTGCTGGTTTCATGGCTGTTCCTCCCGTTACGTTGTTTCTGATGCTCACGACCAGATGACCTTGGCCCGGCGCAGGTCCGACACCTCCGCCTCGCTGAATCCGAGCATCGCCATGACGCGCCCGGTATCGGCCCCGGCGGCCGGTCCGGCATGCCGGACCTCGCCCGCCCCCGGCGACATGAACGGCAGCGCGGATGGCATGCCGATGTCGGAACCAGTGCCGTCGGGAATCCTCGCTATGTCACCGCGCGCCACAAGGTGCGGATGGGCGGCGAGATCGCCTGCATCGCTGATCGGACCGACGACGACGTCGTTCTCGCGAACGAGGCGCATCGCCTCCTCCATGTCATGGCCGGACAGCCACTCCGCGACGACCGCGTCGAGGGCGTCCATGTTGGCGCGGCGCGCCGCCGGCGTCGAAAAGCGCGGATCGTCCCGCAATGCGGGTCCGCCGATCATGTTCAGGAGCCTGTCGGCGACCGAGGGCGTGGCTGCGGAGACGGTAAGCAGCTTGCCGTCGCGTGTCCTGAAGATGTTTCCGATATTCGCGTTCATCGGAAAGCGGTTGCCGTTGCGCATCTCCGCGCGGCCGAGCCCGGTGGCGACGACGATATGCCACTCGTTCATCCGGTGGAGCGCCTCATGGAGCCCGAGGTCGACGGCTTTGGGCGGCCTCCCCTCGCTGCGCGCGGCGCGCAGCTCCGCCATCGCCAGCATGAGCGCCATCATGCCCGCGGTGTAATCCGCCAGGGGGATCTCCGGCTGGGTCGGCGGCCCGTCCGGCTCTCCGGTCAGCGCCATCATTCCCGTCGCGGCGGCGGCGAATTCGGGAGCGCTGCTCCAGGGCCACAGGTCGGGCCGGTCGGATCCGGGAGCATAGAGTCGCACATCGAGCATATGCCCGGCTCGCGCCAGCTCGGGAGCGGCCTTGCCCGCAAGGGCGTCATCGTCGCGAAAGAGGATATCCGCGCGCCCGGCGATGCGCGCGAGGACCGGGCCGGCCTCGGGATGCGAGGCGTCAAGGCCGAGCGAAAGCTTGTTGCGGGCGATGACGGGCCACCAGACCTCGCGCACCGAAGGCGACCCGAGGCGTCGCAACGCCGATCCGCCGGGCGGCTCGCAGACGATCACGCTGGCGCCGAAATCGCCCGCCATCGCGGCCGCGAAGGCGGCGGCGGGCGTCGCCGTCATTTCCAGAGCGAGAAGGCCCCGCAGAGCGCCCGAGGGCGCCGCAGAATGGGCGGACATTCGCTTCCTCCGTAGTGGTCACGACTTGCGCATGACTTGCCGGAAGTGAAGCACTGGCGTATCAACTACACAAACGAATTTATCCGATCAATCGATCGAGAAAAATGATCAGTCTCAAGCTTGTTCAGATATCAACTTTCCTTACGGTCGCTGAGACGAGCAGTTTCCGCGACGCTGCGGAACGCCTGAACATTTCGCAATCGACCGTCAGCGCGCGCATCCGGCTGCTTGAAGAAGCGCTTGGAGTGCGGCTTTTCCAGCGGACGACGCGGGCCGTCTCCCTCACCCATGAAGGCGAGAGGCTCGTCGTCACCGCCAAGCAGACGCTGCGCGAGCTTGAATCCCTGACGCAGCAACTTCAGGAAGAGGGCGCGCTGGACCGGGGCCGGTTCACGGTGGCCGCCCTCCCCTCGGTCGCGGCCACGATCCTCCCGGTTGCGATCGAGGCCTTTCGCCGCCGCCACCCCAATATCAGCGTCCAGGTGATCGATTGCGTGGCCGACCGCGCGGTCTCGGCGGTGCTGTCAGGCGACGTGGAGTTCGCGCTCACCTCGCCGGCGCGCTCCAAGCGCGACCTGCGGTTCGAGCACCTTTTTCGCGACGAATGCCTCGTCGTCGTGCCGCGTACGCACGCATTGGCGGAGAAGGACACCATCACGCTCCACGAACTCGCCGAGTGCCCCCTGCTCCTTCCCGTCCGGGGAGCCGCCTTCCGCGCCACGATCGACGCCACCTTCTCCGACCACGGCATTCCGCTCCACGGGGAGCGGGAGGCCATCAACCTGACGACGCTGATGGCCTATGCCGAGGCCGGGATGGGCCTGACCTTCGTCCCATCGATTTTCGTCCAGAGGCTGGACCTGTCCCTCTGCCGGACCCTGCGCCTCCGGCCGAACTCGATCTGGCGCGAGATTGGCGCGGTGACCCTCGAGGGGCGACTCCTCTCGCCGGCGGCGGACGCCTTCATGACCTTCCTGCGCAGCTGGCTTGGCAAGAGCCGCCCCGCCATCGAGCCTGCCGGGGCATAGGCGGAAGCCGGCGTTCCCAGCCTATTCCACCCCCAGAACCTCCGAAAGCAGCGTGTCGAAGGCCGGGCGGACAGTGGCGACGGCGTTATCGAGGTTGGGGTCGGGATAGAGGGCGGTCATGAAGGAGGGGTCGAGCATCGACAGCTTCGATTCCCCGTCTTCCTCATAGAATGCGAGATGGCCGCAGGGCATCATCGCCATCGTGTGCATCCCGGCGGCGACGATGTCCGGGCCGATCGCCGGATAACAGATCTTCACCGCCGTGACCGCTCCTCCGGCGAGATCGAACTCGGCGAGAAACAGCCAGTCCTCCTTCTCCTGCGCATAGTCGCGCACCATCGCCGCAGCCTCTTCCGGAGGATATTCGAGCGTGTGCAGAATGAAATAGTCGTTCCCGGCAGCCGGCGCTGATGCGCTGGCGACAGCCAGCATGCCCATTCCGATGGCTGATTTCATGAGTGTCGTCATCCAATCCTCCCTTGTTCTGGACCAGTCGGCCATATTCAAGCAGCGCGAGCGCAGGGATGCTTGAGGAACGGGTGAGGAATGCCTGCGTTTTTCATGACCTTCCCGCAGCACCGGCCCAGGCGCCGCAGAGGAGACAAGCGCCGCACGAGGCGCGTCGAGACGCCAAGGCGGTGGATGGCGGTCGTCAAAAACCCGAAAATCCCCCGGTTTCGCCCAAGAGATGCGCAAGCATGAAATCCGCGCCGTCGCTAGGCTTCCGGTCGCATGCGAGACCCGAGAAAAAGGAGCAGAGACATGGCGATCAGCAACACGGCTCCGGCGACCACCGGACAGGAGGACACGGAATTCGTGCGGTTCTGGAACGAGGTTCTGGCCCCGAAATTCATCCGCTTCCGGCACATCCTCGTCGACGGCTTGACCCATCACAGCGCCGCGATCCTGCCGAAGCTCCCCGTTCGGCGGGGCGATCGCGTGCTCGATGTAGGCTGCGGTTTCGGCGACACCGCGATGCAGCTGGCGAATGTCGTGGGCCCCGAGGGGGAGGTGGTGGGCATCGATTGCTGCGACGCATTCCTCGCGGCAGCCGACGCCGATCTCGCGCAAACCGGCCTCCCGAATGTGCGCTTCGTCCGCGGCGATGCGGAGATCGCCCTGCCCGAGGCGGAATACGACTTCGTCTTCGCCCGCTTCGGTACGATGTTCTTCGCCAATCCGGTTGCCGGGCTGCGCAATATGCGGCGCGCCCTGAAGCCGGGGGGCCGGATGACCCACATCGTCTGGCGCCAGCCGTCGGATAATCCGTGGCTGTCGATGGCGAAGGACATCGTGCTTCGGTTCCTGCCGCCGCCGGGCGACAATGCGCGCACCTGCGGGCCGGGGCCCTTCTCCATGTCCGACGAACCAATGGTGCGAAAGATGATGGAGATCGCCGGCTATACCGACATCACCTTCGAACGCGTCGATGCGCCCGTCCTCGTCGGACATAACGTACAGGACGCGATCGACTTCCAGCTCGCGATCGGCCCCGCAGGCGAGGTCTTTCGCGAGGCGGGAGCGGAAGCGGAAGCCAAACGGCCCGAGATCGAGGCGGCGCTCGCCGATGCGATCCGGCAGCAGGCCACGGATGCCGACGGAATTGTGATGGACAGCTCTTCCTGGGTCATCAGCGGACGCAATCCCCAAGGATGATCCTCCCCGCGGCGGCCGCTTGCGAGCGGCCGCCTTCCTGCGATAAAGTTCGACATATGGCCGGGGCGGCTCGTCTCGCCAGAAGCGCAGACCAGTGGGAGGGCCTCTCATGGAGCCCGTCTTCACATGTGTCGTTGCGATCCGATCGGCGGACCCGGAACGGGCCCGACGGGCAGGCGGCGTGTCGCCGCATTCAGTCGGGAGGAGGCTTGGATCGACCGCCCAGCGCTATGCCGGCCGCAATATCTCCTCGGGCCGGGGGCAGGCTCTCGGTGAAGACGATCCCGAAGCGGCGTTTTTCGTCTTCGACGAGGCGGTTTCCGCATTGCTCTTCTCGCTCGCCGTGCATGAGATCGCGGCCGACGAAGCAGGAGGTTCTCGCTTCGGAGAGGGTGCGACGCTCAAGGCGGGGCTGCATGGCGCACCCGCATCGCGGCAGGACGCGGCACTTCCCTCTGACGCCGTGCCGATTTCGCTGAGGCTGGCGAATGCCGCTCCGCCCGGCGGCATCGTCGTCTCCGAGCAGGTGCGCCGCCGGGTCGGAACAGATGTCCCCGTGCGCTTCCATGCCTGTGGCCGTCTCAATGGCGAGGAACCCGACGCGCCGGTGGAAATGTCGCGCGCAGAACGCAGCGATCCGAGCGGGATCATCCGCTTCGGCGCCTTCGAACTCGATGCCGCAAATTTCGAGTTGCGCCATGAGGGCGCCCCCGTCCCAGTGGAGCCGCGGACCTTCGACCTGATCGCGCTCCTCGCTCGCAAGCTGGACCGGACGGTCACCAAGGACGAAATATTCCGCACCATCTGGGGCGGCCGGATCGTCTCGGACGCGGCGCTGAGCAGCCAGATCAAGGCCGCGAGGCGCGCCCTCGGCGACGACGGGACGGCGCAGTCGATGATCACGACGGTTCATGGCCGCGGCTTTCGGCTGAGGGCCGGGGCCGCGCGCGAAGTCCGGCCCGCCATCGCGTCCCTGCCGCTGGACGAGGAGGCGCAGCGCCGGCCCCCTCGCACGCGAAGGCCCACCGTCGCCCTCACGCCATGCGCCAATCTGGACGAGGATGGACGCGGCGCCATCGTGGCGCAGGGGCTCACCGAGGATCTCATCAACGCGCTTTCGAAGAACCGCTGGCTGCGAGTCGTGACGCGCAACCCCGTCTTCGCGTTGGGCGGCGCCACCGATGACATCGTCGAGATCGCCGCGAAGCTCGGCGCCGACTACATCGTCTCGGGAGCCGTGCGCCGCGCAGGCAGCCGGGTGCGCATCACGATGCAGGCGACCGATGCCCGGAACATGCGCTGCATCTGGTCGGAGGCGTTCGACCGCGAGATGCGCGACATCTTCGCGCTTCAGGATGAGATCTCTGCCCTCGTGGCCGCCCGCATCGCGACGGAGCTCGGCATGGCCGAGCAGCGCAAGGCGGAGCGCACCCCACGGACGAATCTCGGGGCCTGGGAACTGTACCAGCTTGGATCCGCGGAATTCTATCGGTTCACCCCCGAGAGCAACCGCCGCTGCCGCGATCTCATGCGGCAGGCGATCCGCATCGACCCGGAATTCGCCGAACCCTGCTCCCGTCTCGCCTATGCGATGATCCTCGAGATGATCTATTTCGAAGGCCCGCTCGACTCCGCACGCATGGACGAGGCGCTGCGGTTCGCGGAGCGGGGCGTGGCGCTCGACGATCAGGACGCGAATGCCTTCTTCTCGCTCGGCCGAGTCCGCTTGGCCCGCCGCGAATACGATCTCGCCATCGATGCGCTCGAACACGCGGTCACGCTCAATCCCTGCCACGCCCTGTCCTGCTGCGGGCTTGGCGATTCCCTTGCGTATGAGGGGCGCGTCTCGGAGGCGCTGCGCCATTTCGATCGTGCGATCGCGCTCAGCCCGCACGATCCGTTCCGCTGGGCCTTCATGTCCTACCGGTCCCTCGCGCACATGTTCGCCGGCGAGTTTGATCACGCGGCCATGTGGGCGCGCCGGGCGACGCAGGTGCCCAACGGACATTACTGGGCGCGCGCCAACCTCGTTTCAGCCCTCGGCCATCTGGCGGAGGAGGCGCAGATCGATGCCGCGCGCAACTCGTTGATGGAGGCTCACCCCCGGTTTTCGCGCGCCTTCGCCGAGGAGAGAATGTTCTTCATCAGGGAGCGCGCGCAACTGGACGCCTTCCTGGAGGGCCTGCGGCTGGCCGGCATCCCCTGACAGGCCGGTTCCGCCGCTTCCGGAACCCTGGCGCACCGCAACGGCTGCGGCCAGTCCTCCTCCTCGCCGGAATCACCCGAGCCCCCGGTCGCGGACTCCCGAGGGAAACTTCAGGACCGGACCGCGCGTTGAGGGAGGACGTGTCCGGCAAGATGGCGGCGCGATTTGGCTCAACGGTCTTGCTGGCAACGGGAGGGATTCATGGAGAGGACTTGCAGCGCCGAGGCGGGGTGGACAGGCGGAATCAATGGAAGCGGCACCATCACCACCGATAGCCGTACACTGACCAATGTCGGGTTCCAGTCGGGCCTGAAATATGCGGAGGCCACGGGCACGAATCCGGAGGAGCTGGTTGCCGCCGCCGTTGCAAGCTCATTCACCCTCGCGCTGGCTGATCGTCTGGCAAAGGATGGTCATGAAGCGGAATTGATCCGCACCCTTGCGCATCTGGAACTGGTTCGCGAATCCGGCGGCTGGGGAATCTCCTCCGCTTCGCTCGAGGTAAGCGGCCGCGTCGCGGACCTCCCCGAGACGGAATTCCGGCGGCACGCAGAGGCGGCGCGCCGGGACTGCGCTATCTCGCAGCTCCTGAAGATCGAGCCGACCTTGAGCTTTGGCGCCGGCTAGGAATCGCGGACGCGGGGGGCTTGTGCATCACCTCGCTTCAGTCCGCCGTTCAGACCATGTAGGCGCCCCCGTTCACGCTGATTGTCGATCCGGTGATGAACCCGGCCCGGTCGGCGGCAAGAAAGGTGACGCAGCGCGCGATCTCCTCCGCTGTTCCCAATCGGCCGACAGGGTTTTCGGCGATCAGGCTCTCGACCAGTTGGTCGCTGGAGGAGCGGACGATATCCGTATCGATGTGGCCCGGCGCCACGGCGTTTACGGTGATGCCGCGGCGCGCATACTCCATCGCGAGCGCCTTCGTCATCCCGATCAGCGCCGCCTTTGCGGTGGAATAATTGACCTGCCCGTACCGGCCGCGCTGCCCGTTGATGGAGGACATGTTGATGATCCTCCCGAAACCGCGCTCCCGCATCCCGTCGATGACGCCCCGTGTCATATAGAATGCCGAGTTCAGGTTGGTGTTCATGACAGAGTGCCAATCGTCGTCCGACATCTTTCGAAAAGCGCTGTCGCACGTGATACCGGCATTGTTCACCAGGATTTCTATCGGCCCAAGGGCGCCCGTTACCTCGGCGATCCCCTCCCGGCATTCGACCGAACGCGAGACATCCCAGCGGAAGACCGGGATGCCGGTCGACGCCCGAAAAGCCTCCGCCGCCGCCACGTTCTTCTGATATGTGGCGGCCACGCGGTATCCCGCCTTGTGCAAGGATCGCGACACGGCTTCGCCGATCCCGCGGGTTCCGCCTGTCACCAATGCTACCCTGGCCAAAGCCCTGCTCCTCTGCTTCCCGGGCGAGACACGCCGCAGGCGTCGCTCAGCCCTTGGTAATCCTGGCTTCGCCGTTCCCGATCACTTCCACGTGCCGCTCCAGCGCGACGGCCCTGAAGGAGATCGAATCGCCATCGCGCCAGATCTCCGTGCGGATCGTGTCGCCTGGCATCGCCGGCGCGGTGAAATCGCATCCGATGCTCGCAAGGCGCTCCGGCTCGTAGTCGCAGATGCCCGCGACGATCGCGCGGCACGCGATTCCGAAGGTGCAGTTGCCATGCATGATCGGACGCGGAAATCCCGCGGCGCGTGCAATTTCCGGGTCCCAGTGCAGGGGATTCACGTCGCCGAGAAGGCGGTAAAGGAGTGGCTGGTTGGCGACTGTGGGAGCGTCGACGATGCAGTCCGGCGCTCGCCCCGGCGCGAGGCGCTTCTCCGCTCCTGGCCCCCGCTCACCGCCGAAACCGCCCTCGCCGCGCGCGTAGGACGTCCAGAGGTTGGTGCATAAAGGCTTCCCCGTCGCTTCATCGCGTATCCGGGTTTCCGCGATGATGACGGCGCCCTTGCCCGGACCCTTGTCGTAGAGGGCCTTGATGCAGAACTGCGAGATGATGCCGGCGGCGGCGGGCAAGGGATTGTGGATCGTCACCGACTGGGCCGCGTGAAGGATCATCACCTGGTCAATGCCGCTCTCAAGGACGAAGTCGTAGTCCCATGCAATCACCGTTGCCTGCGAAGGCAGGACCTTGAGTTCGCCGGCACAGACAAAGTCGAGTTCTCGCAGGTTGCATGGATCTTTCGCCATGCCCACGGCGAGCGCGTAGAGGCTGGAATCGCGTTGCGTGTAGCTGAAGCGTTTTTCCGCAAAGTCTCTTCCGATCAGCTTTCCGGGATCCAGCGGCATTCTTCATTCTCTCGAGAGGCGTGCAGGCGACGGCGACTTGCTGTGACGTGTGAGACAGCTTTACCAGCATCATGATTGCCGTGGCTACCCGCCCCGCCGGAGGCGGCGCGGCGTTCGCAAATTATCTGCGTCGGCCACTTCACCGGCCTCGCCTCCCACACCACATCCGCGAAAGGCCGCACGCACGTCATGCGAAGGCGCATTGGCCCCGAAAGGGGCGGCTTCGAGCGGACAGAAGATGGTGCAACGGTTTCGATGAGCGAAAACAAACGAACCCTGCGGCTTGCGTTCAAGCGCCTGGAAGCGGAATTGCCGCGGCCCGTGGCCCGGGCATTGCGATGGCTGCGCCACCCGGCGTCGCGCCTCGTGCGCATTCCTGCCGGCATCCTCCTCGTCCTTGGAGGCATTTTCTCGTTTCTTCCGGCTCTTGGCCTCTGGATGCTGCCGCTCGGCCTGATGCTGATCGCGTACGACGTGCCGTTTCTGCAAAAGCCCATGAGCCGCTTCGCGGTCCGGGCGGCAGAAAGCTGGACCGGCTTCCGGCGATGGGCCTCCCGGAAGCTCGGCGGCGCGCGTTGACCCAGGCGCGCGGCGGAAGGGCGATCCCGTCGCCACGCGGCGAAAAGCGCCTGCCCGGAGGCTACCTCGCCTGGGCCGCCTCCCGAGCTGGTCCGATCAGTTCCCTGATCGCCTCGATGCGATCCGCCGGAGCCGGGTGCGTCGAGAGGATTGCCGGCAGGCCGCCACGCGCGACGGCGTCCATGCGCTGCCACAGCGCGACAGATTCCTCCGGATCGTATCCCGCCCGCGCCATCATGAAGACGCCCAGCCGGTCCGCTTCGAGCTCCTGTGCCCGCCCGTAGGGCCTCGCAAGGCCGAATTCCAGGCCGACGCCGAGCGCCGCCGCGATTTCGCGGGCAAAGGAGACCTCGCCGATGTCGAGGGCGAGCGCGATCAGCCGAAGACCCCATTGCTGCGCGACCTGGGCCGCCACCCGCTCGTGCGGGTGATCGGCTTCAAGATGCCCGATCTCATGCCCGATGACGGCGGCGAGTTCGCCTTCGCTGCGCGCCACCTCGAGCATTCCCTCGAGGACGCCGATCTTTTGTCCCGGAAGAACGAAGGCGTTGATATCGCCCCCCTGGAAGAGCTCCACTTCCCATGCGCCGATATCCGCATTGTCGGCGGCCAGAAGGCGCTCGGCAACACCCCGGACGAGCTGGCGTCCGGCCCGGTTCGACGAGGGCTGCATCTGCGCGCGCAGTTTCGACCAGGTTTCGAGGCCCAGCCTCTCCACGGTTTCTCCGGAGACGAGCAAGCCCGCGGCCTGCTCGCAGCCTCCCAGCGCCGGCGCGACGGCGGCGCAAGCGAGGCTTGCGACGAAAGAACGTCGCGTCGCTGATCCGGGTGAAGCTGAGAGGCATCGGTTGCACATGTCGAAAGAACGGAACACGCGGCTTCAGGTTCAGAGAAAGCGGAAAAACATGGAGGACGTGGCGAGCGGCCGGGTTTTTCCGGGGCGCGTCCCTCGCCCTGCCCTCGTTCTCACGAAAGAGCGGCTGGATTGGAGAACAGCGAACCCCAGCCGCGCACCCGGCCCGGCGAGACGCCGGCCGCCTTCAGGCTTGCCCAGACGGTCACGGCAACCGAATCGTAGATCGGAATTCCGTATCGCTCCTCGAGCTTCGCGACCATGGGCGCGGCGCGCATGTTCGTGCACACCACCGCGACGGCGTCGCATCCGAGGCCCGCGACCTCGTGGATCATGCGCGCGATGGTCTCCTCGTCCACCTCGGCAAAGGCGAAATTGTCCTGGATGTCGAGATGCCGCTCGGCCGCGCAAGGCAGGCCGGAAGCCGACCAGTTGGCGATGATCCGGTCCTGCACATCGGCTGAATAGGGCGTGACGATCCCGATCCGATGCGGCTTCGTGCGCTGAAACACTTCCCGGAAGGCGAGAACCGCGGTGCAGGCCCCGATCCCGGTGGCGGCCTCGATTTTCGCGCACAGCGCCTCGTCGTTTTCAAAGCCGAGCCAGGCGGCGGACGTGCCGTTCCAGGCAATCACGTCGACCCTCGCCGTCGCAAGCAGCTCCGCGGCGGCGATGATCGGCCCGCTGTCGAACTGCGCGAGGGAAGAGGTTGAAAGGGCGATTTCGGTGACCTTGAATCGGGCGAAATGTGCCGTGACGTCAGGCAAGTCGGCGAGCATCGCAGCCGTCACCGGCTCCAGCACCGTGTTGGACGATGGGGTCAGCATGCCAAGGCGGGTTCTTTGCTTCATCGTCGCTTCCGATTCTGGTTCGGCATCCGGATCAAGTTACACGGGAACGAAGCCGCGACAACACGCGCGCCAGAGCCTGCCCCGCAAGAAGAGGTTCGTTGCAGTCCTTGGCCACCGTCTAAATCATTTGCCCTTCCCCAACGGGAGGATATGGTCTCAGATGGATCGGCAGTGACTGGCGCAGGTTGCCGTCAAGAAGGCACGAAAGTTGCTTCCGCCTTCGCGGGTTCGGACTTACGGGACCGAGGGCCTTGGGCACCGACAATAAAGGGGAACTACAATGAAAAGCCGAGTTTTCGCCTTGATGGCAGCAACTGCATTCACGGTCGGCTCCGCGCAGGCGCAGACGATCCCGCTCAGGGTGATGGGGCAGCCGGTTGCGACCGGGCTGATCCAGCAGACCAAGGAGCAGCCGTTCTTCGAACAGCTGGCGGAGAAGACGGGGCTTCCGCTGGAGGTCAGCTATACGCCTGTGGACGTGTCCGGCATGAAGGACAGCGACCAGCTTCGCTTCCTGAAGTCGGGCCTGTTCGACATCATCTCCCTCCGCCTGTCTCAGGTTTCGCGCGATGAGCCGACCGTTCTGGGGCTGGATCTCGTCGGGCTGAACCCGAACTACGAGACGGCCAAGACCGTGACCGACGCGTATTTCGACACGGTGGACGAGCGCCTGCAGGAGCAGTTCAACACCAAGCTTCTCGGCGTCTGGCCGTTCGGTCCGCAGGTGCTGTTCTGCAATGCCGAGATCAATGGCCTCAAGGACCTGGCGGGCAAGAAGACCCGCGTCTACGACCAGAGCCTGGCGCAGTTCGTTTCAAAGATCGGGGGGACGCCGGTGCCGTTGTCCTTCTCGGAGACGCAGCAGGCTCTCGCCCGTGGCGTGGTCGACTGCGCGATCACCGGCCCAAGCTCGGCGAACTCGGCCGGGTGGCCCGAGGTGACGACCCACATGATGCCGATCGGGTTCCAGATCGCCGTCCAGGGCTACGGCATCAATCTCGATACGTGGAACAAGATGACGCCCGAGCAGCAGGAAAAGCTCGAGGCGGCATTCGATGCGCATACCCGGGAGATCTGGGCTTATTCGGAGGAAATCTTCGACGATGCCGTGCGCTGCAACGTCGGCAAGGATCCCTGCACCACGGTGAGGAAGTACGACCTGACCGAGGTCCCGGTTTCCGAGGAGGATCTGGAGCTGATCGCCACCGCCGTCCCGGAAGTGTCGCTTCCGGCCTGGGCAGAGGTCTGCGACAAAGCAAATCCGGGCTGCACCGATGAATGGAAGCGCATCGTTGGCCCGATCGCGGGCGTGCAGTAAGCAAGATGAACAGACTGGCTTACGGAGCGAGCATCCTCTTCGGGGGGATGCTCGTGCTTCTCTCGCTGCTCGTTACGGCCGACACCCTGTTGCGAAAATTCGCGGGGATCTCGCTTCAGGGAACGGACGAACTCGGCGGTTATGTCCTCGCCGTGACGTCGTGCCTCGCATTCACGATCGCGATGATCGATCGCGCGCATATTCGCATCGACGTCGTTCACAGCCGGCTTCCCAGGATGGCGCAAGCGTTCCTAAACCTCTTCAGCGCAACGGCTTTCGCGGTTCTGGCGCTTGTTCTGGTGCGTTTTGCCTGGGACGTGCTCGACGACACCCTGTCCTATGGAAGCACGGCCCCGACGCCCTGGGCCACGCCACTCATTTACCCGCAATCGCTCTGGTTCGCCGGACTGGTGCTGTTTGCGATGACCGCCGTCTGGGTGGTGGTTCGCGGGTTTCTGTTCGTCGGCAAGGGCGATGTGGATGCGATAAACCGGGAGCTTGGTCCGCTTACAACGCTCGAAGAGCTTGAAGAGGAACTTGGCGACGTTCATCGCAGGTGAAACTCTGACTGGGGCTACGTAGATGGGTATCGCCGAAATCGGCATCGCGTTCGCGATCATGCTTGGCCTGATGCTGCTGGGCATTCCGATAGCCGTGGTAATGGTGGCGGCGGGGGCGCTCGGGGGCATTCTCGTTTTCGGATGGCCAATCCTGCAGTCCATCGGCTCGGTGGTCTGGGGGACGCAGAACGAAAACCTCCTGACCGCGATACCGCTCTTCATCCTGCTTGGCGAAATACTGCTGCGCAGCGGTCTCGCCGATCGCATGTATGGTGCGCTGGCGCTCTGGTTCGATCGGCTCCCAGGTGGGCTTCTGCACACGAACATCGCCTGCTGCGCCCTGTTCGCCGCGACATCCGGCTCGTCCGTCGCCACGGCCGCAACGGTCGGCACCGTCGCGCTGCCTGCTCTCGACGAGCGCGGCTATCCAAAGCGCCAGATGCTTGGATCGCTTGCTGCGGGCGGGACCCTTGGAATCCTGATCCCGCCGAGCGTGAACCTTCTCGTCTACGGGTCGCTCACCAACACATCGGTCGGGCAGCTCTTCATCGCGGGAATCATCCCCGGCATCCTGCTGACCCTGCTGTTCATGGCCTGGATCGCCATCGCGAACTGGGGCGTCTCGTACCGTCCGGCCGGATCGAAGCCCACCCTGGCCAGGAAGCTCCGCGCCCTCGCATCGCTTGCGCCGCCTCTGGCGATCTTTTTCGTCGTCATGGGCAGCATCTATTTTGGGCTCGCGACGCCCACGGAATCAGCAGCGCTCGGTGTCGTCGCCGCACTGATCTTCGCTGGCATCGAAGGCCGGCTGAGCCGCGTCTTCTTCGAAACCTGCTTCTGGAACACGGCGCGCACCACCGGGATGGTGCTCCTGATCATCACCGCGGCTTTCGTGCTGAACGTGACTCTCGCGCTCCTCGGCGTGGCGCAGGCAATGTCGACATGGATTGCATCCATGGGACTTTCTCCGGTCGTCCTGCTGTTTGCGCTGATGGGATTCTATCTCGTGCTCGGCATGTTCATGGACGTCCTTTCGATGCAGGTGCTGACCATCCCGATCACCGTCCCGCTCGTTATGGCGGTCGGGATCGATCCGATCTGGTTTGGCATCTTCATCGTCCTGATGTGCGAGCTCGGCCTGATCACTCCCCCGGTCGGCATGAACCTCTATGTGGTCCAGGGCGTGCGCCAGGACCGCGGGCCCTTCTCCGACGTGGTCATGGGCTCCCTGCCCTATGTCGGCCTGATGATTGTCTTCTCGCTGGTCCTGATCGCCTGGCCCGACCTGGTGCTCTGGCTGCCACGTACGATGATGGGTGCACCGTGAACAGGGACCTGCATGATCTTCCGCTGCGCGCCGTCGCGCGCCTGCTGCGCGAGGGGGCCATTTCGGCGACGGCGCTTCTCGACCACTATCGCGCCCGGATCGAGCGCCTCAACCCGCAGCTGAACGCCATCATCGCTTTCGACGGTGCGATGACGGCGGCTGCGCAGGCGGCCGACGAACGGCTGCGCGCGGGGAAGGCCCTCAGCCTGCTCGATGGCATACCGGTCGTGATCAAGGACAACCTCGCGGCGGCGGGGCTGCCGGCGACGTGGGGAACGCGGGTTTACGCGGGCCACGTGCCTGATCGCGACGAGCTTCCGGTTGGCCGGCTGCGCAAGGCAGGCGCCGTCTTCGTCGGAAAGACAAACGTTCCGGCCTTCACCCTCGAAGGCTATACCGACAACGAGCTTTTCGGCGTGACAAGCAATCCGTGGGATCTCGCGCTCACACCCGGAGGATCGAGCGGCGGCGCGGTCGCGGCGGTGGCTGCCGGATTGGCGCCGCTGGCGATAGGCACCGATGGCGGCGGCTCGATCCGGCGTCCGGCCGCGCATACCGGGCTCGTCGGGCTGAAGTCGGGACTCGGGAGGGTCCCGCGCGCAGACGGGTTGCCGCAGATCCTGCTGGATTTCGAAGTGGTGGGGCCGCTGGCTCGCCGGGTCGACGATGTTCGGCTCGCCATGGAGGTCCTGGCCGGTCCGGACCGGCGCGACCAGAGCTCCCGGCTGTATCCGCGCTTCGGGGAGGCGACGTCCGGAGACACGCGGCCCGGGCAGGCCGGGAATCTCAGGATCCTGTGTGTCGAGAGGCTGGGGAATCATCCGGTCGATCCCGGGATCAGCGCCAGCGTGCGACGCGCCGCGGAGGAAGTCGCCGCGTGCGGCCATGACATTCGCTACGCTCCGCTCCCCTTCGACGTGGAGACCATCGCGGCGCGCTGGCCCGTGATCGGGAAGGTTGGCCTGGCGATGCTCGCGGCGCAGCGGCCGCGGTTCTTCGAGGAATGCGAAGGCAAGTACGCTGCAATGGCGCGCGAGGGCGAAGCTGTTCTTGCGCACGAGCACCTCTCCATCCTGCAGGAGATAGCCGCCTTCCGCGCCACGGTCGGGGCGATGTTCTCCGAATTTGATCTCGTATTGATGCCCTCGACCGCGGCGCAGCCCTGGGCGGCAAGGGAACCGTATCCGAAGATGATCGACGGCCGCGAAGTGGGGCCGCGCGGGCACGCCGTGTTCACCGGCTGGGTCAACGCGAGCGGGCATCCCGCCATTTCATTGCCGGCTCAGCCGGACGCAAACGGCTTGCCGATCGGATTTCAGCTGATTGCGGATATCGGCGGGGAGGAACTGCTTCTCGACATTGCCGAGCAATATGAGAAACGCGCGCCCTTCGCCCAGAGATGGCCGAAGATGGCAAGCGCTTGAAGCGCGCCAGCCGGAAACGCGGCTCCGGTCAGTCGAAGTTCCGCCGAGGCCCGGACACGAACAAGCTCTGTCACGCAGCAAGGATTGATCCGGGCGTTCAAGGCCTGCGGCCAAGAACGAGCAATGAGCAGACATGACCGCCTCAACAATCGTCCGGTCCGCCGACGTGTCAAACGGGTGAGCCGACGGAACCTGATCCGCGCCCCCGAGTTGCTGGTTTTGCAGCACCGCCCGAATGGCGGTCCGGGCCATCTGCGCCTACCTGGAAAGATTCCATGACGAACCACCACTCGAAGCGCAGCTTCGCCGACAGCCGCCCCACCTCCCCGTCTGCAACTCCGCGGCGAGGCTGGATCCGATCCCATCCCTACGCGGCGGCTCTGGCTGCGGCCGCCGGCACGCTGGCCGTTTCTGCTTTCGTAAATCACCGGCTGGCGAAGCGGGCAGAGCAGCGAAACCCGCCTTCAGGCCGCTTCATGAAGGTGCACGGCGTCCGTCTGCATTACATCGATTACGGCGAAGGCGAACCGCTCGTGCTGCTGCACGGCAACGGCAGCATGATCGACGACTTCACCTCAAGCGGGCTGGTCGATCTTGCGGCGCGACGCCGTCGCGTCATCGTGTTCGACCGGCCGGGCTACGGGCACAGCACGCGCCCGCGGGGCAGGATCTGGAGCCCCCGCGAGCAGGCAGACCTGGTCCATGCCGCGCTTGAGCGGCTTGGCGTCTCAGCCGCGGTGGTGCTCGGTCACTCCTGGGGCGCATCGGTCGCCATCGAACTGGCGCTCAGGCACCCTCAACTGGTGAGCGGCCTGGTGCTCGCGTCGGGCTACTACTATCCGACTGCACGGGCGGACATGGCGCTCCTGTCCACCCCGGCCGTGCCGCTCCTGGGAGACATTGCACGCTACACCATCGCGCCCATCGCAAGCAGACTCGCCTGGCCGGTGCTCATGCGCAAGGTATTCGGGCCGGCGCCGGTTCCTGCGAAGTTCACGCGCTTTCCCAGGGAGATGGCGGTGCGCCCGTCGCAGATCCGTGCGGAAGCAGAAGAATCTGGCCTGCTGATCCCGGCGGCGGAGGCGGCGTACGACAGCTATCCGAGCCTGGACATGCCCGTCGCCATCGTCGCCGGCACCGGGGACCGGCTGATCGACCCTGAGAAACAGTCGCGCAGGTTGCACCGGGCCATCCCCCGGAGCACGTTCCACCCCCTCGCGTGCAGCGGCCACATGGTGCACCATACCAACCCGGAAGCCGTCATGTCCGCGATAGACGAGGTCTTCGCACTGGTGCGCGCCGACAGGAAGCCAGGCTAGCCCCCCAGACGAAAGAGCGCCGGGATAGCCGACCATCGCCAGGCCGCCCCCCGGGGCCGTGGCCGGGCGGGTGAACGTCATTGACCGAAATCCGCTGTCCCGCGCCTGACATGCGATGGCCGGCGAGTTTGCGCAGATAGTCCATGCACATCCAGCCCCATTGCGGCCACATTTTCCTCCAATCGTCAAGCTTATGATTCGCGGGTTGCGTAAAGAATCTCTCTCTAAAAAGAAACAAAGAAATATTTACGCGGGGCAGAATCAGTGATCAATTTGGAGCACAACAATCTCGTCTTCAGCGACGAGTTTGAAGCACTATCCCTCAACTCAAGCACGAGCCGGACAGAAACCTGGAGACCGGTTTATTATTGGGGAGACCGAACGCTGGCTGGCAATGCCGAACAGCAGCTTTACGTGGACCCGTCCTGGAACAATCTCGCCCTTGACGCGCATTACGTCGACGGCGGGGTGCTCAGTCTGACGGCATTCGAGACGCCGGAACAGTTTCTCGATGAAGCGGGCGGATTGCCCTACCTGTCGGGGATGATCAGCTCGGAACAGTCCTTCTCGCAGCAATACGGCTACTTCGAGATGCGCGCCCGGCTGCCGGAGGGGCAGGGTTTCTGGCCGGCCTTCTGGATGCTGCCCATCGACGGAGGCTGGCCGCCCGAATTGGACATCATGGAGGTCCTCGGCCACGACACCGACACGCTCTACAACACGGTCCACAGCAACGAGACCGGCAGCAAGACGATGATTGGCGGGGCGACGACCGTCGCCGACATGAGCGCCGGGTTTCACACCTACGGCGTCGACTGGCAGAAGGACACGATCACCTTCTATTTCGACGGCGTCGAGGTGTTTGAGACAGCCACCCCGGACGACATGCATGAGCCGATGTACCTCCTCGCCAACCTCGCGGTCGGCGGATACTGGCCGGGAAATCCCGACGCCTCGACGACATTCCCGTCGAGCATGGAGATCGACTACATCCGCGCCTATCAGGCGCCGATCGAGCGCCCCGTGGTGACGGAGGTCCCGACAGGCTGGACGCCGATCACGCAGATGACGTTCTCCTCCCTCGACGGGGCGGGGGCGACAAGCACCTGGAGCTGGAAGACCACGATGTCCGAGGCGCAGGAGAAGCTGAAGATGGAGGGCGAATGGGCGCGGCATGCGGAAGGCAATGCGCTCGACAACTGGATCGAAGGCGGCTCGTCGCAATACCAGGAATATGACGGCAACGGCGGAAACGACGTGCTCAAGGGCGGTTCGGGCATAGACGTCTTCAAGATCCAGGACGGGGACGGCAACGATACGATCCTCGATTTCAGCAACACGAACGGGAACACGGACAAGGTTTATCTCGACGGGTTCCATTTCTCCCATTTCGACGAGGTCAAGCCGTTCCTCACGCAACTGGGCAATGACGTGATCCTGCATCTCGATGCCGACCAGGCGCTCAAATTTGCCGGTGTCAGCATCGACCAGCTCGCCCCGGAGCAGTTTGCATTCTTCAATTCCGTCGCGCCGCCCGCCATCACCGACGCACCGGCAACGAGCGATCCCGTGCAGGAATCCGAGCCCGCTCAAGAAGCTGAGCCTGTGCAGGAGGTCGATCCGGAAGTGCAGCCAATGCCGGAGCCGGAGTTGGAGAGCCCCTCCTCCGGAGACCAGGGCGATGGCAGCGGCAAGCCGGCGTCGCCCGGTGGCGCAAGCTCCCGGCCCGACCGGGTCAATGAAAAGCTGGCGGCGAAGCAGGCCCGGGACGAGGAGACGACTTTGGAGACGGCGTCAGGCTCCGAAGCTCTCGGCGTCGCGTCAACCTCGACTGCGGAGCAGCCGCTAACCGAGGTTGAGCCGACGCTCTCCCCGAAGAGTAACTTCAAGAGCAAGTTCGTCGCCGACGGTTTCGAAGCCGGAAATTCCCCTTGGGAGTTCGCCTTTGCGGGAGGCGAAGCGTCCGGCGGCAAGGCAGCCAAGTCGTTGCCGCCGACGCCGTTGCCAGACGAATACGACTATCTGGCCACGCCGTGGAGCGCCGAACAAACCGACGCGACGGCCTCTGCGTACGATTGTTGCTGAACACTAACCGATCAGGGCCTTCCGTAGTGCAGGAATGTCTTCGAGCACCTGATCGACGAACGCAGCGATCCGAGGGGTCTTTCGCAGGTCGGCGGGCGTCAGGAGATACCAGCTCCTGGTGAGTTCATCGACCGGCGGAAGGACCTGAAGAAGCGCATCCTCGGCATCCCCCAGCGTGGTCGGCAGCGGCGCGACTCCAACACCAGCCTTCACGGCCGACAGGGTTCCCAGCATGCTGTTGTTTCGGCTGACTATCCGCCCGTCTGGAACGGCGATCGGAAGCCACTTCGCGACGCGATGGTTCTCCATGATGCCATCGAAGCCGATCAGCGCATGATGGGCCAGGTCGGCGATGCTTGCCGGGCGACCGTGCTGTTGGACGTAGCTCTTGCTGGCGTAGACCGCCCAGATCGAGTCGCAGATCTTGCGGCCGACCAGGCTCTCATCCACCGGCTCACCCGAGCGGAACGCAACATCTGCTTCGCCCTTGCCGAGGTCGAGATACCGGTCACTGGTCACGAACTCGACCTGAAGGCCGGGATATCGCGCATGGAACCTGTCCAGCAGCCCCGTCGCGACAATGCGCGGCACAGTCGGCTCCGGACAGGTGAGGCGGATGACCCCTCTCAGGTCGAGTTTCAGGGTCCGGATTCTCTGCTCCAGCGTCACAACCGCCGCTTCCACGGCAAGAACATGATCAATCATCGCCTCACCGAGTTCCGAGAGGCGATAACCGCTCGGTTGCCGCTTCACCAGCGTGAGGCCAACCCCTGTCTCCAGTTCCGTCAACCGGCGATGGACCGTCGACTGGTTGACGCCAAGCATTTTTGCTGCAGCAAGAGTGCTTCCGCAGCGTGAGACGGCGATGAGGTGGCGCAGATCATCCCAGTCGAACATCTTGCTCTTATGCACTTTTGCGAAGCGCTTCGCCAGAGTTGCTGCTGCCGTCGACGAATCCTCTCCTGTAGTCTCCGACGGAATGGGATGGAGGCGGACATGCATCAAAGATCGGACATCGAAACGATGACTGCAGCGCTTACGGTTGGGGTGACGCGGAGCGCTCAAGACAGCGGCATGGCCAAGTTGACGCCGCTTCACCGCGAGCGCGTCCGGGGCCTGCCAAGCGGCCGCGAACAGGAAGTGCGGGTGCTCTTTGCGACGTTGCTGCCAGGCGACGTGACCCCGTACCATTCGCACCGGTTCCCCGTGACGGTCTACATGCTGGAAGGCGCCTTCACGCTGGAACTGGACGACAGGAAGCCGGTGGTGATCGAGTCGGGACAGGTCTATGTCGAGCCCGCCGGCGTGAACATGACCGGACGCAACCGCGGTGAAGTTCCGGCGCGGATGGCGCTGTTCTATGTCTGCGAACCCGATGCCCCGTTCGCCGACCCGGTCACACCGGGCGGAAGCGCGGGTGAGGATATGGCTGTCCGTGACCAGATGCAGCGGCGCGCGAGCGACCAGTCCGGGACTCGCGCTCCCCAAGGATAGCCTGAGAGGCCGCACAAGGCGGCGTCACAAGCAGCGCCGTCCAGCCGCTAACGACGCCCCCGATCAATGCGATCTGACGACCGGCCCGCTTATGAATGAATCGGAAAGTCTCCTCCAGGCTGCTTTTCGGAAGGGCGCATGCTTCCTGGGCCAGTCGAAGGAGCAGGATTTGGCCTTCGCGGAACCGAAGCCCGCGCGGGGCCATTGCCATCCGCGCGCCGGCATTGCCACGAACTGCCTGCTTGTGCGCGTCTGGATGCTGCTCTGACCCCTTTTCTTCATCCAGCCGGAAGCAGAGCCGCGGCGTGAGTTTGGCGGTTTCCCGCCGTGGGAGCAACGGGCGTTCGGCGGAGCTTG